>CAZUEO010000024.1:0-38377 GCA_964619675.1 uncultured Planctomycetaceae bacterium
TAAGACGTATGGCATCAAAATAAATCGTCCTGCCTTCGTCGAACGGAGTGCCGTCGAGGACAAGCCATCCTGTTCCGAAGATGATGTCCTGGCGACCTATAACCGCAGTAAGCGGTGCATCGGCCACGTTTCTTAAAGTAAGATTAAAACGGTCCCATGCGATTTCATCAAAGTCAACGCTTTTGTCATAATAATTGTAAGGGTCGTCCCACGTTCTGAATTCCCATACCCATCTGTGATTGAACTCGATATCATCCGTGATTTTTGACTTTGTTCCCCATCTGAATCTGTTGAGAGTGTAATGCCATTTGCTGCTTTGACCTACCGCATCATCCTGAAGCGTATCGATATTCCATCCATAAAACCACTCCCATTTCAAATCGGCTTCCATACTGAGCCAGTCGGTCGGGTTATGGAACCAGTCCCTGAAGCCTTTCACACCAGAAGAGCCGGCAGCAGAAGCGGAATCATCAACAGGCTGGGCTGCGGTTTTTTGTTCCTCTGCTGCGGCAAATACCGTAAACGCTGCCACAGCCACAATAATAAAAATCGCTAACAGTTTCCGTATACTCTTTTCCATATTTTTCTCCTTAAAAACTGCCAGTTATTTCTGACAATACTCCTCTTTCCTGAGTTCCTTATTCCATTTTCGGCAAATAACATCCGGGACTTAATGAATAGTTGTCTATTAATGACTTTATCGATAAAAACGGTTTTTGGCGGTAAAGTCACTATCCGATATTAAAGAATCCGCGAAAACAGCGTTTTCAGTACTGATAAAGCGGTTGCAGACAGGTTATGAATTAGACATTGAAGATTTAGCTACAAGTCAGGGCAGATACGGGACTGATTATCGGCCTGCGATGGTACAAACGGGTGATTGCACTGCAGGCAATGTAAACCAGAATGTAGAACCTCCACCGAACTTCGATTCCACTCCTATCTGGCCGCCATGATGCTCTACTATCTTCTTGCAAACTGCAAGTCCTATGCCTGTTCCGTCGTACTCACTGCGGGAATGCAGCCGTTTAAACATCGTGAACAGAAGCTGCAAATTTTCCTGTTTTATCCCTATTCCGTTATCCTCAACTTCTATCCGTACCACACTATCCGACACAGCCCTGGTCCTGACCGTAATATGAGGAACATTATCCTTAGCCTGATATTTGATACCGTTGGCTATGAGATTCTGGAATAATTCTCTCATCTGAACAGGGTCTGCCTTAACATGCGGCAAATCCTCAGGTATATCCAGTATCGCGTTTGAGTCCTCCAGCAGAACTCCGAGCTCTATATTCTTGAGGTCGCTGATTACTTCGTTAAGGTCTACTGTCTCAAATTCCTGTCCCTTCGTACTTATGCGGGAATAACTCAATAACCCCTCTACCATCTGTGTCATACGGGTCGCACCATCTATCATAAATTGGAGATTTTCCAAATCATCGCCCATAATTTTATCGATGAGTGAATTTTCCAATAACCTGCCGAACGAGGCTATTTTGCGCAAAGGCTCCCGAAGGTCATGAGACGCTATATATACAAAGTCTTTAAGCTCTTTATTGGCTTGTTCGAGCTCTTCCACAGCTTTCTTGAGAGATTTTTCAGCCTGCTTACGCTCAGCCACTTCTTCCATCAAGGCGTCACGAGAAACCGTTGTCCTGTTTAAATCCTCAATCATCTGATTAAAGCTTGCAGCTAACTGCCCTATTTCATCTCGCGATTTAACTTCTATTCTCGTATCCATCTTGCCCTGGCCGATTCGGCCGGCAGCATCCCGTAAATCTATTACCGGTTTTGTTATTCTTTTGGCCAGATAAACGCCGGCCACCAGCGCCAGAGCAAAACTCAAAAGCATCGTCCATATCGTCAGTTTAAGCGATGCAAGAACAGGTTTATATGCCTCCCAGACCGGCAATTCAACCACAACTGCCCAGTCAGGAACGACAAGATGAGCATGATTGGCCACAACCAGCGTTCCCTGGATACCCTCTGATATATCAGCACTGTCTTTATGAATTAATGCATCTCCCTCTACAAACTCTTCCACCTCTTCCAGATGCGTTAAATTCTCTCCCTTTAAAACACGGCTGATATCACCAAAAGCTATTAAATTACCATGTTTATCAACCACATAAGCCCGGCCTGTATTACCAACTTTTATCCCGCCTACCAAGTCCCACATAAATTTCAGGTTTACCTCGGACAGCAGCACCCCTTTAAAATCGCCGAAAACATTCATAATCGGCACGGCCATTATTATCATAGGTTCGTTTGTTATTTCATCAATATATACCGAGCTGATATATTCTCTCCCGAGCTTTGTTTGAGAAAACAGGTTTTTTTCTTTTTGCTCCGTTAACTGAAGTGACAGTAAATCCGATAAACGCGAGTCTCTCATTAACTCCTGCTTTTGCGAATCCAGCAAAATCAATTGGCGAAAAGCCGGCTCAAAACCCAGCAGCTTTTCCAGAATCAGTTTTTGCTCCTGCGCGGAAGAATTTGCCAGATTGCCGAGACTTGCCGCCGTTTTCAATACGTCAAATTTCCCCTGAATGAAACTCTTTACCGTATTGGCTGCCTTTTGAGCGATGAACTGCTGCTGACTGGTAATAATATCGCGCTGGACCTGGAAGTTGAAATATATCTGCAGGCTATTGGCAATCAGCAGAACCACCGCACTGAGAGCCAAAAAAACAATAGCTAAAGTAACTGTCAAACTACGAAATTTTGTCTTTTTCATTGCAAGCTTTAAGATTTAACGAATTATCCTATCCGCCCTGTTTAACAAACCCTCAGGCACAGTCAATCCCAGTTTCTGAGCCGCTTTGTAATTAATCCACAGGCGCGCAGGCGGCGTAACAACCATTATTGTGCCGGCAGGAGTGCCCTTAAAGATTTTGTCAGCCAACGACGCCGCCAGCATACCCATTTCAACATTATCTGGAACAACAATAAGTGCAGCCCCATTTTCTGCCGTATAGGCCATGCCGCCGGCGACAGGCAATTTATGTTCATTCGCAAACCTGATTATCATCGCCCAGCCTTCCGGCGACTGCGTTAGAATCTCAGGCATAATAAAAATTGCATCAATCCCAATATCATCCAATGCGGTCCGCGCATCCAGAGCAGCCTGAAGCTCTTTTGTATTGTTGACAGTATCTTCTACAAAAGTCATTCCTAAGGACGGTGCCGTCCGATACAGGCTGTCAAGTGCAACAGATGCATTAGGGTAATGGGGGTCGTAGATTAAGTAAACCCGTTTGGTCTGCGGCGCCAACTCGTGCAAAATCTCCAGACGCTTGGCTGTAATCTCAGGACCGGGAAAACGAACACCGGTGATATTTCCACCCGGTTTCAGTATACTCTCTACCAGATTATTCCCTTCTATGCCGGCCAGAGCAAAAACCACAGGAATATCTGTTCCGCCAGTAGCCGCCTTGGCCGCCAAGGCCGGCTCAGTGGGAAACGCAAAAATCAGGTCAACCTTGTCAGCAACAAAATTCCTGACAACTTGCTCTACTCCGGCAGGGTCGGCGTTAAGTTTCTGGAAGTCATAAACAATGTTCTTGCCCTCGACATATCCCAACTTAACCATTTCGGTCTTGAAGCCATCTGCTATATCGTCAAAAGGCTCCGCTCCAGAGACAATGCCTACCCGATACACCTTTTGCGTTTTTTTACCGCAACCGTTCAAAATTATGCAAAACACAACTAAAAAAGTTGTAAGTAATATCAGCCATTTAAAACTTATTTTCTCGCACATAGTTATTTTCCTTTGTCTTTTAGTAAAATTTAACGAATTATTTCATCTGCCCTGCTCAGCAGGCCTTCAGGCACGTTTAGTCCCAGTTCTTTAGCTGCCTTGTAATTGAACTGGAAGAAACTTTCGGATGAAACAACCGGGATAGTGCCGGCTGGAGTACCTTTGAGGATTTTGTCAGCAAGAATCGCTGCCTGCTTGCCTGTGCCGACAGAGTCGATATTCACTCCAAAAACAGACCCGAAGCCTTCCACCATCATTAAGGCGCCGCCAATCGGAATCTTATGCTCAGCGGCAAATTTACCCATTACCACAAAGGCATCAGGTGTCACAGCAAGAGGCTCTGCTAAAAACAATATGACATCCATACCAATATCCGCTGATTTGGCTTTTGCCTGCAGTTCAGCCTCCAGCTCAGCCGCATCTGAGGCGGGAGCTTCCAATAACGTTACCTCTGCGGATGCAGCCATTGGCCGCAATATCTCCAACTGGCTTTTTACAATAGGATAACCCTTTTGATAAGGTATCCACATTCGTTTGGCCTGGGGTATTAGCTCTCGCATAATCTCAAAACGCTTGGCCGCAAGGTCAGGGCCGGGGTAGCGTACGCCGGTGATATTCCCGCCTGGCTGGCGCACACTGTTGACCAAATTAGTGTCCTCTATGTTGGCAATGGCAAAAACCACTGGGATGTTAGTTCCTTCAGTGGCAGCCTTGGCCTCCATTGATGCCTCAGTGGGAAATACGAAAATCAGGTCAACCTTATCAGCCACAAATTCCTTGAGGATATTCTTATATACAGCCATGTCAAAGTCTGTTTTCTGCAGGTCATATACAATGTTCTCGCCCTCAATGTAGCCCAGCTCGGTCATCTTGGCCTTGAAGCCATCGGCTGCACCGGCCATATATTCCAGGCCGGACAGAATACCCACCCGATACACCTTTTGCTCTTGTGCCTTTTTGCCGCAACTGCTCAAAGATACACAAACTACAGCTAATAACGTTAGAAACAAAATTTGCCTGCTTAGTTTCATTTTAATCACCTGTTCCTTTAACGTATTTAATATTTGTATTTGGCATTCCAATAGCGCACAATAACCCTAAAGTATTATCCTTTACAGAATTATCGACATAGAAGTCCACCCGGTATAGAAGCTTTAATTAAAACCCTCACTTGCCGCATACAGACCCACAACCGATAAAAAACAGACAGAATTATCGGGCGTTAAAGAATTGAAAATTGAAGATTGAAAATTGAAAACAAAACATTTAGAATTAGTGGTTTGTCCCGTGTAGCGAACAGGCAGCATAACTATTGGATGAAATACGAGTTGATGAGGGTGTAGCTCAGCTGGTAGAGCAACGCACTTTTAATGCGTAGGTCTTGGGTTCGAACCCCAACACCCTCACTTTTTTTATCGGCAAATAGAGCGGCCAGGCAGGTGAGAAATGGAACGGGTGACAAGCAAATGGCAGATACATAAACGCCTTTATAACTGGGTCCTCCACTGGGCAGATACAAAATTCGGTCTCATCGCTCTGATAATCCTTGCCATCACCGAACCTGTGTGCGTGCCGATACCTGCCGATGTGCTGGTAATCGGAATGTGCCTGAGCAAACCGAAAAACGGCATAAAATACGGGCTTATCTGCTCCGTGTTCTCCATACTCGGCGGCATGCTCGCTTTCTCGCTCGGGCTGGCTATAGGCGGAGAAAATATCGTTGCCATATTTGAAAAAATTCATCTCGGCTCAAAGGTCAGTCTTGCACTTGAAATATATCAGAAATACGACTTCTGGGCCGTTGCTATCGCAGCACTTACACCTGTGCCATATATGCTTTTCAGCTGGCTGGGCGGTATGGCTGATATCTCCCTCGCAAAATTTATCCTCGTCAGCGTTGTATTCAGGACTATGCGTTTCGGCAGCGAAGGCGTTCTCTTTTACTTTTTCGGCAAAAGAGCAGAACATTTCATCGAAAAACACTTCAACCTTGCAACCATAATTGTTATAATACTCCTCGCTATTATTGCATTTTTGATGAAAAAACTCGGAGCGGTGTTCACCACTTAGTCAAAATGACAGAAGAACAAAAAAAACAATTGCTCATCACTGCCAGAAATGCCGTTACGGCTGCCGTTGCAGGTCAAAAGCCGCAAAGGCCGCACAGCGATGAGCCGCAGCTTAACGCTCATTGCGGATGCTTTGTTACGTTGAAAAACGAAGGCGAACTTCGCGGCTGCATAGGACAATTTATTGCGGATAAACCTCTGATAGAATTAGTCAGCGATATGGCTGTCGCAGCGGCAACAGGCGACCCGAGATTTCTGCACAACCCGATTATGGTAAAGGAGATAGACGAGCTCGACATCGAAATATCAGTCCTGTCGCCTTTGAAAAAAACTGATAATCCACTGAACCTTCGGCTCGGCATCGACGGTATATATATAAAAAAAGGCTTCGCAAGCGGCTGTTTCCTGCCGCAGGTGGCAACCGAGACAGGATGGAATAAAGAAGAATTTCTGTCATATTGCTGCTCTCATAAGGCGGGGCTAAAGCCCGATGCGTGGAAAGACAAAAATACCGAAGTTTTCCTGTTCACCGCAGAGATTATAGAAGAAGAAAAATAAAATATGTTAAAAAAACTTTTAATAATAGCCCTTCCAATACTAATCCTAACAAGCGGATACGAGTGCCTTGCAGCTTCGCTATCAACTGTTGAAGGTATGATTGAATACATCTCGCCGATACCGGCCGTCAGGAAAGTTGAAAAATGGGATAATCCTTACGGCGAAGGCCTGATTATCGAAACTCAACACTATCGAGTTCACACAACAATGCTCGAACCTTTAATGCTCAAACAAGTTCCCGCTTTTGTCGAAGCCGCGTGGAAACAATACCAGAACCAGCTTCCGGAGCCGGTAGAAAGCAAGGATAAATTTATCCTGTACCTCTTCAAAGACCGCTCGCAATGGGAAAATTTCACAAAACAATTCACAGGCGACCAGTGGCCGGTATATCTGAAAATTAAAAAGGGCGCATATTTTCTCAACGGTGCCTGTGTAACGTATAATATCGGCAGAAGCAGAACATTCAGCGTAATCGGACATGAAGGCTGGCACCAGTTCTGTAACAGACATCTTAAATACAGGCTGCCGAGCTGGCTCGATGAAGGTATCGCGCAGCTTTTCGAACAGAGTAAATTTGACAAAGGCTGGTTCGTATTCACGCCGGCAAAAAACCTTCAAAGACTCGGAGCCCTCAAGCTCACTTTACAGAACAATCAGCTTATTCCCCTGCGCGAACTGATATCTCTAAATCCCGGAGAAGTCGTAATGTGGGAGGAATCAGACAAAGCTGTTATGGCTTTCTACGCACAGGCCTACGCACTCGTAAGATTTTTACGAGAAGAAGGTTATGGAAAAAGACTTTCAAATTATCATCAGATGATGCTCGGAGCACTAAACGGCACCTGGCCGCTCGATGAAAACGAGGCCAAAATCGCATCAGACAGAAACATTCCACTCACTATCGCCTGGAACAAACACATAGCTCAGAAACTTTTCAACATCTATATAGGCCGGGAAATTGAACAAATCGAACCCGAATACCAGGCATTCTGCAGAAAAATCGTGTACCACGTCCGGGTAAAAACAAAATAATCGTTAGTGAAAAAATGTCGGCTGCTAAACATTCCTTTATTCTCGCCTCTGCTTCACCAAGAAGAAAAGAACTACTCAAAAAAGCCGGCTATAAATTTGACATTGTTATCTCAACTATTGACGAATCAAAAATCAAAATTAAAGGATTAACACCGGCTCAATTCGCCTGCGCAGCGGCACTTGCAAAAGCAAACAATGTAGCCGAAGAATTCCCTCAGAAAACCATCGTCGCTGCTGACACCATTGCCGACTTTGACGGCCAAATTATCGGAAAGGCCCAAACCGCCAAACAAGCCGAACGGATAACAAGAAAACTTTTCAGTAAACCGCATAAAGTCATCACTGCTATTGCTATTGTCAAAAAAAATATCGGTCTTGAACTTGTCGATTACGACACGACAACCGTTTATCCAAAAAAACTAACCGAAAACCAAATTACCGAGCATATCGCGTCAAAATTATGGAAAGACAAGGCCGGCGCTTATGCAATTCAGCAAGGTAGTGACAAATTCATCGACCACATCGAAGGCAGCAAAACAAATGTAATGGGCCTGAGTATGGAACTATTTGAAAAGATGATAAAAAGGATATAGTTTGACGCTTAACTGCGAAGCAAGATACGAGATAGAACTTGAATAACATTGTATCGCAGGTATGATTGTGTTAATATAAATAGTTTAGACTTGAATAGTAATAACCTTATTCATTCAGGAATGTACAATGCCCGGAATGTTTTACTCATTGCAGGAAGTTATAGACAAGCTCGGCAAAACCGAGGCTGAAATTAAAGCCCTGGTCAGAGAGGGAAAACTCAGAGAATTCAGAGACGGCGCAAAACAACTTTACAAGGTCGAAGATGTAGAAGCGATTGTAATCACGCCAAAAGGAGACACAGCCGTACTCGACGATTCGCTGCAATTAGCTATCGATGAAACAGGTGAAGTATCCCTCGCACCGGAAGAGCTCGATGTGCTGATGAAAGAGGATACCGGCAAAAACGAATCGAAATTCAAACTCGATGAAACCGGTGAACTGCCGGCCGACGAAGTTTTGGACAAATCCGGAAAATCGGGTATTGAATCCATTTCAAAGGGAGATACAGACAAGCCGCAACAGGACGCTGTACCTGCCGAAAGCACCGATATATTCTTAGAACCGACGGAAAAACAGAAAACAACGGACGAAGATACTAAAATCTCGCTAAGCGGAGATTCCATAAATGTGCTCGGGGACTCAGACACCGAATTTAAGATAAGCGAGGATACCAGCGGCGAGACAAAACTCGTAGAAAAAGGACCAAAATCGCTGGACGAAAAGGGCCAGGATGAAATGAGCATGGCTAGACTCGACGAAGATGTAAATCTTGAGGGTGTTAGCGGAAGCGGCTCCGGACTGCTGGACCTGTCCCTCCAGGCAGACGACACTTCACTCGGAGCTGTGCTTGACGACATATACCCTGAAAGTCCTGCCGTACCGGCTGAACAAACCCCCATCGTACCAGGCGCTGCTGTGGCCCAGGAAGCCGAAAAAATCTTCGAACAGGCTGAAGAATCCCAGCCGATGGAGCAGGCCGTAACAGCCGAAACCGCGGTTGCACCGGCTGCCGCAGCAATCATCGCAGAGCCGCCGCCTGATGCTGCCAGCAATACCTTTGGTATAACGCTTTTTATACCGCTGATAGTCCTGATTTACACTGCCATCGTGATTGCCTCAGGCTATAAGCCCATATTAGACCTGAAGATACTGTCCACAATAGAACCAATCATCTGGTATGTAGTAGGCGGGACAGCAGGACTGGTTATCCTCATCGTACTTATCGGCTCATTCATAGGCCGAAGCGGCACAAAACCGCCAAAAGCCAAAAAGCCAAAGCCGGTAAAGGAAAAAAAGGTTAAAAAAGAGAAAAAAGCTAAAAAAGAAAAAGAAACACCCGCCAAGGAAGGATAAATTCAAACAATTTCAGCTATTTTTCTCTGGCTTTTACTGCCGTGCAGGGGTAGATTCATACTCAATTGTTTTGCCGAAATAAGGGATTTTTTTCTTGTCAGGAAAGGACATAAAAATGCAGGTCTCCAAATTCACTTATAGATGTATTGCTCTCGTAACAATCGCGCTTATCCTGAGCGGATGTATATCACAGGAAAAATACGACGATTTGAAACTGCGAAACCGCAGCCAGCAGCAGAGAATAGACGAGCTCGAGAGCCAGCTCAACGTAACAAAATTAAAACTCGCACAAACCGAAAAACAGCTTGCTGAAGCACAGGAGACCGGCGATGCGGATATCGATGCTTTGAATAAGAAAATCGAAGCGCTCCAAAACGATATCGATAAGAAAACCGCCCTTATAGCCAAGATGCAGGCCGAACTCGTCAGGGGCGGGGTCGCCCTACCGCCGGAACTGGCAAGCGCGCTCGAAAAATTCGCCGCCGCAAACAGCGATATGATTACCTTTGACGAGGCAAGTGGAATGGTCAAATTCAAAAGCGACCTGCTCTTCGAAAAAGGAAGCGATATCGTTGCTTCTAAAGCCGCAGGACCCATTAAAAAACTGTGCGGAATAATCAACTCCAGAGAGGCTGAAGGATTCGATATAATTATCGCAGGCCATACCGACGACATACCAATCAGAAAATCAGAAACGATGCGTCTGCATCCGACAAACTGGCATCTGTCCGCACACAGGGCCATCGCAGTGGAAAAAATGATGGAGACAAGCGGCGTAAAACCGACACGTATCAGCATCAGAGGTTTTGGAGAATACCGGCCGTTCGAAGCCAACAAAGCAAATAAAAAAGGAAATCCAAAGAACAGACGCGTCGAGATATATCTTGTGCCGGCAGGAACATAATTCCAATTTCATAAGCCGCAAGCGGCCAACGGAAGGAAGGCTTGGGGGATAAACTACCGGGCAAATTGGGTAAAAAGGTTTACAAACCCCTGCAAGCCTGATGTTATATCGCAACTTGCAAAAAAACCCTCCACAGCGTAACATTATCCGTTATGAAATCGGCCATTGAACAAAAAATCCAGTCGCTAAGACAGCAAATCAGAAAACACGATTACCTCTACTACGTACTTAATCAGCCGCAAATACCCGACCAGGAATACGACCGATTATTTAATGAACTCAAAAAGCTCGAACAACAACATTCTCAGCTTATAACACCGGACTCGCCCACACAGAGGGTCAGTGACAAGCCTATAGAAGGCTTCACACAGGTAAAGCATGCCATCCCAATGCTGAGTATCGATAACACATACAGCGAAGAAGAACTGAGAGACTTTGACCAGAGAGTCGCAAAAGGACTGGGGACAAAAAACTACGGCTATGTTGTCGAACTGAAAATTGACGGTCTTGCCGTGAGCCTGCGATATGAAAAAGGCATACTTGCACTGGCAGCCACCAGAGGCGACGGCACAACGGGAGATGATGTTACAAATAATATAAGAACAATAAGAGCCATACCGCTGTCGCTCGAAGGCGATGTGCCTGATGTGCTGGAGGCCAGAGGCGAAGTATATATGCCGAAAAAGGCATTTCAAAAACTAAACGAAGAAAGAGAAAAGCAGGAACTGCCGCTCTTTGCAAACCCGCGAAATGCAGCGGCAGGCTCATTAAAGCTGCTCGACGCGAAAATCACAGCGAAAAGAAATTTGTCATTCTTTGCTTATGCACTGGGCGAAACAAACAAACCTTTTGCAAAAACACATTATGAAAGCCTTGAAAAATTCAAGAAAATCGGGTTACCTGTCAACCCAAACATAAAAAAAGCGGCTGATATCGACGAGGTGATTGAAATATGCAATCAATGGGAAAAGAAACGATTCAAGCTGGATTACCAGATTGACGGCATAGTTATCAAAGTTAACCGATTTGACCAGCGTGATGTCCTCGGCGCAACCGGCAGAGCGCCAAGATGGTGTATGTCATATAAATACGCTGCC
This sequence comes from uncultured Planctomycetaceae bacterium, assembly GCA_964619675.1. Taxonomy (GTDB): domain Bacteria; phylum Planctomycetota; class Phycisphaerae; order Sedimentisphaerales; family UBA12454; genus JAPLMW01. The sequence continues at coordinate 11,371 of CAZUEO010000024.1, forward strand.
GAGCAGGCACAGACAAAAATTTTGTCGATAGACGTGCAGGTCGGCAAAACAGGAAACCTGACGCCTGTGGCAAATCTTGGGCCGGTACAACTTGCAGGCACAACCGTAAAAAGGGCAAGTCTTCATAACTTTGACGAAATTGACCGGCTTGACGTCCGCATCGGCGATACGGTAATTATAGAAAAGGCAGGCGAAATCATCCCGCAGGTCGTCGAAGTAAAAAAAGAATTCAGACCCGCAGGTGCAAAATCGTTTAAGCCGCCTGTGAAATGTCCCGAATGCGGCACAAAAGCAGAAAAGGATGAAAACGGCGTTTATATAAGGTGTATGAATGATTATTGCCCGGCCAAAGTAAAAGAACAAATCAGGTATTTTGCCGCCAGAGACCAATTGGACATTGAAGGATTAGGGCCTGCAATTATAGACCAATTGGTAGAAAAAAAATTAGTTATAGAACCGGCAGACTTATATAAACTCGCAAAACAGGATTTACTAAAACTTGATCGTATGGGCGAAAAGAGCGCTGATAACCTAATTAAAGCCATTACAAAAAGCAAAACCAGAAACCTGGCCAGAGTTATTGCAGGGCTTGGCATACAGCACGTGGGCATTCAGGTCGCTGAAATACTGGCTGACAGATACAGCTATCTTGGACAGTTAATGCAGGCAAAACAAGAGGAACTCGCTGAGATTGAGCAAATAGGACCAGTAATTGCAAAAAGCATACACGACTATTTTACAAAATGGCGCAAGCGTACTGAAGACTTGCTCAAGTACCTGAATCCGCAAACGGAAAAAGCAACGTCGTCGAAAAAACTGGCCGGCAAAACCTTTGTCGTTACAGGCACGCTTGAAAACTTCAGCAGAGCAAAAATCGAGCAGACAATAAAACAGCACGGCGGGAAAGTCTCATCGAACGTCAGTAAAAATACCGATTACGTCCTTGCAGGCGCAGAAGCAGGCAGCAAACTCGACAAGGCATTGAAATTGGGGGTTAAGGTGATAAACGAAAAACAATTTATGGCGATGCTCGAAAGATAGAAATGAAAAAGCCGTATGAAAGACATGAAAATATATATAAGAGGATGAAAGAGAAAGGCATTCGCTCCTGGAACGAAAATCAACGCATAAAAGGCAAAACAGTTGATGCGGACACTAAGCGATTCTTGAACGATGCTCTTGCTCAACCATGGACGCCCAAAAGCGGCAGGGTAATTGAGCTTGGCTGCGGCACCGGCCCAATATTGAGGTGGATTTGCAAAAGGGATTTTGGCGGATTGGGTGTCGATGTCAGCAAAACGGCAATTGCTATGGCGAAAGAGCAGTCGAAGGGGTTAAAAATCAGATTTAAGCGGGCGGATATATGCAGAGGTGATGTTAAAATAGCCGGGAAATTTGATTTGGCGGTAGACGGGCATTGTTTGCATTGTATTATCCGGTCTAAGGACAGAAAAGCGTTTTTTAAAAACAGCTTTAAGCTGTTGAAAAAAGGGGGCATTTTTATCGTAATGACTATGTGCAGTCCGGCGGATAGAAGAATATTCTCGAATATGTGCGAGGGGCAAAAGCTGATAAACAATACTATTTATTCACCGTATGATAAAGCCAGGGAATATGAGGGCTTTATTACGATTAATGGCCAAGATTATATGCCCGCTCGCAAAGTTCCGCATTGGAAAAGTATTTTGTCCGAAATACAAAAGGCAGGTTTTAAGATTAAGTTACTTCAATATAACGAGGCGTCGGGACAAGAACCCTTCGGTAACCTTTCAGTGGCAGCGCTGGCGCAAAGATGATTAGTAACGATAAAAAGTATATGCAGATGGCACTGAGGCTGGCGCAGCAAGGCATAGGTTCGGTTGAGCCGAATCCGGCGGTTGGATGTGTTATCGTAAAAAACAACAAAATTATTGGCAAAGGTTTTCATAAGAAATTCGGCGGGCCTCACGCCGAAATAGATGCTCTTAAAAACTGCAAAAAATCCCCCGCAGGGGCAACAATGTACGTAACGCTCGAACCGTGTTGTCATTTCGGAAAAACGCCGCCCTGCACAGACGCCATTATCAAAGCAGGCATTAAAAAAGTCGTAGCAGCGGTAAAAGACCCGACAAAAAAAGTCAACAGCAAAGGATTTGAAATCCTCAAGAAAGCAGGCATCGAAGTCAAAACAGATGTATGTAAAAAAGAAGCTCAATTACTGAACGCCCCATTTTTTAAATTTTCTCAAACAAACAGGCCGTGGATTATTGTAAAATGGGCACAAAGCAAAGACGGTTTTTTAGCTCGAAGCGACAAAAAACGATGGATAACCAGCCCGGCAGGCAGAAAAGATGCCCACAAACTGCGAAAAAGAGTCCAGGCAATTCTCGTCGGCATAAACACAGTCCTTGCCGACGACCCAATGCTCACAGCAAGGCCAGATACTAGTAAACAGCCATTAAGAGTCGTTCTCGACAGTCAGTTAAGAATCCCGATAAACTGCAATTTAATAAAAACGGCAAAAAAAACGCTTGTCTGTATATTTACAACCACCAACAAAACAAAAATAAGACAAAAAGGCGTCGAAATCATAAAAGTCGGAAAATACAAAGGTAAAGTAAATCTCAAAGCGGTGCTTGCCGAGCTTGGAAAAAGAGATATTCAGCAAGTTCTCGTCGAAGGCGGAGAAAAGGTTGAAACAGCGTTCCTGAAGCAAAAACTGGCTGATGAAATTGCCGTATACACTTCAAATGAAAAACTTGCAAAAAAAGGAAAAGTAAAGACTTCACAACCAATGAAAAATCTTTACAATTGGCTCGGAAAAAATTACAGAGATAAAAAACGATTCGGTAAAGATGTTTGCTTGAAGGGTCTTATAAAATAGCAGTATGAAAAAAATCGAGCTTATATGCTTACGGACCATTCCGGAAATTCAGGCGGGTGACAACCTTGCCGAAATTATATGTAGTTGCGCCAAAAGCGAAAACATCGGCATAAATGAAAAAGACATTGTCGTATTGACAAGTAAAATTGTTTCAAAAGCCTTGGGCCTGACAAGAAAAAAATCAGATGTCAAAATAAGCAAAAAAGCACTAAAAATCTCAAAGAAAACCGGCAAAGACCCCATCTGGGTTCAGATGATTCTCGATGCAGGACACCAAATCGTACTCGTTATCCCGTTAAAAGGAGCGCTGACGGATTTTATAACCGCATCAAGTCATCAGGCTGATGACAGCCGAAAATTATGTGATAACGAAAAAACCATATTCATAACAAAAAGCCCGACAGGCAGGATTTGTACCTGCGACGCGGGCATCGACGGCTCGAACCACCCGCCAGGAATCGTCAGCCTTATACCCGCTGACCCAGATGCTGAGGCCGCAAAAATAAGGGCTGAAATCCGGAAAATTTCAGGAAAAAATACTGCCGTTATACTCGCCGATACAGAACTAATTCCGCTTGGAACTATTGATATGGCTGTAGGCTCTGCAGGGATAAATCCCTGCTCGGCAAATTTCGGAAAAAAAGACAGGTTCGGAAGGTCAAAATTCGGCGGCATTGACCTAATCGCACATGAAATAACAGCAGCCTGTGCCCTGCTGTTCGGCCAAAGCAATGCGGGCGTGCCGGTCGTTATAATAAAAGGTTATAATTACGAAGTGAGCGAAACGAAAAATATCGCAAACATGCTTTACTTCAAAGGCGGGCATAAGGGCTTTATGAAAATATTAAAGCACAGCTTCAGGGATTCCTCTTATGCGGTGGACAGCACCCTCGAAAAAATTATGTTCCGCATCGGCTCCTGGCTTATCCGCTAAGAACCGCCAAGGGTCCTTTTTTTACGCAGGATATGATGATAATGCTGGGCAAATCTATGGGCCTCATCGCGGACATATTGCAGCAGCTTTTTGGCGGGACTGGTCGCGGGCAATTTCAAAGGCTCATCTTTGCCGGCGATGTAAATAATCTCTTCACGTTTGGCCAGCGCTGCGAGCTTTGGTTCAGCAACATTTAATTCCTTAAAAGCATCCTGTGCAGCGTGAAGCTGGCCGATACCACCGTCAACCAATACCAAGTCAGGCCAAAGCTCCTCGCCTGCAGCAGCGCGGCGGTAGCGGCGAACCAAGACCTCCTTCAGGCAGGCATAATCATCTATGCCGCTGACTGTCTTGATTTTGTAGCGGCGATAGCCCGCCTTAAAAGGCCTGCCATCGATAAATCTTACCAGCGACCCGACTGTCTCCCGGCCCGCTATATGGGCTATATCAAAACCTTCTATTATGCGGATGGGATGAGGGCTGGCGAGAAGCTTTTGCAGTTTTTCAATGGCATGGGCGGGTTCAACTGCAAAAACCTCAGGCTGAACGTTTTCCGCAACAGTTCCTCTCTTATCAAGATTTTCAATTAAGCGGATTCTGTCGCGATACATTGCCGCCTTTTCATAATCCATACGCCCTGCCGCCTCATCCATCTGCTTCTTTAATTGCCGTAAGACCTTTGACCGTTTGGAGTTAAGGAAGACTATCAAATCCTTAATAATTTTACGGTAATCGGCTTTGTTTATGTAATCAGCGCAGGGCGCTGCGCATTGCTTTATGCTGTAAAGAATGCAAGGCCTGAAGAAACGGCGTTTATCATTCGACTTTTTTATATCGAGCCTGCAGGTGCGGAATTTAAATATTTTCTGAAGAACTGCAATCGCCAAACGCAAATCGCCTGCATTTGCAAACGGGCCAAATAAACGACTGCCGGCTTTTGGCCTGCGGGTTGTATAAACGCCGGGAAATTCATCACGAATAGTTATTTCAAGATATGGAAAAGTTTTGTCATCCGTAAGCTCCATATTATAAGGCGGACGAATATCCTTAATCAGCCGGGCTTCCTGCAAAACCGCATCAACCTCGCTTTTTGTCTCAAGGAAATCTACTAACCTGACTTTAGCAAGCATTTCAGATATCCACGGGCCGCGAGAGGAAATTATATCGGCAGAAGGCTGAAAATAACTGGCGACGCGAGAGCGAAGATTGCCGGCCTTGCCTATATAAAGGACAGTACCTTTCAAATCCTTCATAAAATACAGGCCCGGCCCCGCTGGAAATGTGCGAATTTCCTGACGAATTTTGTCAAACTTATCGGCCATATATTTTATTGTACCGGATATCCGCTTTATAAGCAATTTGTCAAAACGGCCTTGTTAAATAAGTAATCCTTCTTATAATCGGGCTTATTATGAAGAACTATAAACAAATCATCTGGTCTCTGCTTTGTGTGTTAGCATTAATTTCCACTGCGGCTGACGGCACTGTACAGGCTATTGACCGTGAGGCTCTCGTCGGGCGCCATAAAATTGTTATTACGAAAATAGATGCTCTCTCGCCGCTGCAGGTCGGCAACGGCAAGTTTGCCTTCAGTGCAGATGTGACGGGGCTCCAGACCTTCCCTGCCGAGTATGAAAACGGGATACCGCTGACCACGATGGCCGAGTGGGGCTGGCATAGTTTCCCAAATCCGAAAGGCTATAAACAGAAAGATACCTTTGTTGACGTACAAACTGATGGCCGAAAAGTGCCATACAACATAAATCAAAATTGCGAGGCGGCAAACTGGCTCAGGGCTAATCCCCATCAAACCAGCCCGGCGAAAATCGCTTTTGTCCTGAAAAAAACCGATGGCTCGCAGGCAAAGGCCAATGATATAACCAATATTCATCAGGAATTGGATTTATGGACGGGACTGCTGACAAGTTCTTTTGAGCTGGAAGGAAAAAAGGTGCTGGTTACGACCGCCTGTCATCCGGAACTTGACGAAATCAGCTTTGAAGTGCAATCAGACCTCATCGCAGAAAACCGGCTGATGGCAGAAATTGCCTTTCCTTATGCCAACGGCAAATGGGGTAAAGACCCTGCTGACTGGACTGCCGACGAAAAACACCGCACTAAACTGAAAAAACTGTCCCCAACACAGGCCCAAATCCTGCACAATATGGACTTGCTCGTCTATAACTGCAAAGTTCAATTTCCCGCAGGCACACAAATAGAACAAAAGCAGAAACATCGTTACATCTTAAAGCCTGCCATAAATAAAAATAAATGGGATTGCAGTATCGCATTCGGCAGGAAAGTGAAAAATATTGCTGATTACAATTCAACCGTTCAAAAAAGCATCGAACACTGGAGGCGTTTTTGGACAAGCGGCGGGGCAATCGATTTGTCGGCAAGCAGTGACCCTCGCTGGAAAGAACTGGAAAGGCGGATTGTGCTTTCGCAATACCTGACGGCGATTCAATCGGTGCAGAAATACCCACCGCAGGAAACCGGACTGACCTGCACAAGCTGGTTCGGCAAATTTCACCTTGAGATGCACTGGTGGCACAACGTTCATTTTGTGCTATGGAACCGGATGGAATTATTTAAGCCCGGCCTCGAATGGTATAAGAAAATCCTGCCTGTTGCGCAAAAAATCGCCAAACGCCAGGGCTACAAAGGCGCCCGCTGGCCGAAAATGGTCGGCCCGCAAGGTCAGGACTGTCCTTCAACTATAGGACCGCTTTTAATCTGGCAACAGCCGCATCCAATCTATTACGCTGAATTATTATATCGAGACAATCTGTCGTCACAAGTCCTTGCAAAATATAAGGATATAGTATTCCAGACAGCAGAATTTATGGCTTCTTACGCAAGCTGGAACGACAGCCGTAAATGCTTTGAACTCGCCCCGCCGCTGATTTCGGCACGTGAATTTGGCGTCGAAAGTTATGAACAAAATAAAAATCCTGCTTTTGAACTGGCCTACTGGCGATGGGGACTGCTGACCGCCAACGAATGGCAAAAACGGCTGGGAATGCCGACTGAGTTGAAATGGGAAAACGTTGCCAACCATCTTGCACCCTGGCCGATAAAGAAGGGTGTATATATCGAACAAGAAAAGACTGATGTTAATGATGGCGGCCATCCGTGTATGCTGGGAGCATTTGGCATCCTGCCGGCAAGTCCGCAATTAGACAAAAAAATAATGGAAAAGACGCTGGAGTATGTTTTGGCTCATTGGCAATGGGATGAGACGTGGGGCTGGGATTATCCAATGATGGCAATGACAGCAGCCCGGTTGGGACGCGGTGATCTGGCGATTAAATCGCTTTTGCTGGATGTCAATAAAAACACCTATCTGCCAAATGGCCATAACTACCAAAGCCCCCAACTGCCCTGCTATCTGCCCGGCAATGGCGGACTGCTGACGGCTGTTGCAATGATGGCTGCCGGCTGGGATGGCTGCCCACAAAAAAACACTCCCGGCTTTCCCGACGACGGCGGATGGGTTGTGCGATGGGAAAATCTCAGGAAAATGCCATAGCATTCCGGCAGGTATAAAAAAAATTCTTTCACAGGTTCATATTCGACAAGGACTAACGAAATTTTAAGAAATTTCCCGTTTTTTCCATTGATTAAATACCTTATGAAACGTAGTATATTTTGTGGTAGAAATCACCAATATATTGGGGTTTAACCCCGGTATTTACAACATATTGTGTATTTATCTGCAAGGATGCTTGCTTTTGCAGGGAGGCTTAAATGACCACGGTAAACAACTCGAGCGGTTCTGTGGAAAGTAATGAAAAAAACGGTCTGAGGGACTGGCAAAGCCCGAAGGAGAAGAAATCGAAAGGGCTTAAGATAAATCAGGTTTTCTCCACGCCCACGGTGCATCCCTTCGACGAAATCGAGTGGGAAACAAGACAAGCTAAAATCACAGGCGACAGCGGAGAAGTCATCTTCGAACAAAATGGTGTCGAAGTGCCCGCCTTCTGGAGCCAGCTCGCCACAAAAGTCGTCGTGAGCAAATACTTCTACGGAGACATCGAAACAGACAATAGAGAACATTCCGTCAAACAATTGATACATCGGGTATGCAGGACCATCGCAGACAGAGGCCAGTGCGATGGATACTTCGCTACACAGGCAGATGCCGAAAACTTCTACAACGAGCTTACCTGGCTGTGCATCAACCAATATGGTGCATTCAACTCACCTGTATGGTTTAACGTCGGGCTGATGGATATCTATGATATCGAAGGCAGCAAACATAACTGGCACTGGGACCACAAGCAAAATAAAGCTGTGCCGTGCAAAAACAGTTACGAATATCCGCAGGCATCGGCCTGCTTTATCCAATCGGTAAAAGACACAATGGATGACATAATGAGACTGGCTGCGAGCGAGGCAATGCTGTTCAAACACGGCTCAGGCACCGGCACAGATTTGTCAACGCTGCGGAGCAGCAAAGAAAAACTTGCCGGCGGCGGAAAACCATCGGGCCCGCTGAGCTTTATGAGAGTCTATGACCAAATCGCAGCAGTCGTCAAATCAGGCGGAAAAACCAGGAGAGCCGCCAAGATGCAGTCGCTTATGGTTACGCACCCCGATATAAAGGATTTCATTACCTGCAAGATGGAAGAGGAAAAAAAGGCGCGTGCCCTTATCAAGGCAGGATATGGAGGTCCTTTCAACAGCGAAGCTTACAACAGCGTTCTTTTCCAGAACTCCAACCTGTCGGTAAGGGTAACGGACGAATTTATGCAGGCCGTTGAAAAAGACGAGACCTGGACTACCCGTGAAGTTACCACCGGCAAGCCGTCTATGCAATATAAGGCTGGTGAGCTGTTTGACCTAATTGCTCAGGCCACGAGGGTCTGCGGCGATCCGGGCATCCAATATCATTCCACAATCAACAGATGGCACACCTGCCCAGGCGCCGGCCCAATACATGCATCCAACCCGTGCAGCGAATATATGTTCCTCAATGACTCGGCATGCAACCTCGCCTCGCTTAACCTGATGAAATTCAGAAATGAAGACGGCTCATTCGATGTTGAAAATTTAAAGGCCGCAGTACGAATCTTTATTATCGCCCAGGAAATTCTCGTGGACAACGGCAGCTACCCGAGTGCGGCCATTACGGAAAACAGCCATAACTTCAGGGCATTAGGGCTCGGCTATGCCAATCTCGGCAGTCTTACTATGAGTCTTGCCATGCCCTACGACAGCGAGCAGGCAAGGACACTTGCGTCAGCCATCAGCGCAACTTTGACAGGAACCGCTTACACCGTCAGCGCAGAAATCGCATCCATCAAAGGCCCGTTTGAAAAATACCGCGAGAATGCACAGGCTATGCTGAACGTAATCGGAATGCATCGCCAGCATTGCAGAAACATCTCGGAAGTACATTGTCCCGAATACCTGCTGTCCGCTGCAAAGGACGCCTGGGACAATGCTCTCGATGCCGGGACAAGATACGGTTTTAGAAACGCTCAGGTCAGCGTGCTTGCGCCGACCGGAACCATCGGCTTTATGATGGACTGCGACACCACAGGAGTCGAGCCGGACATCGCCCTTGTAAAATATAAACTGCTGGCCGGCGGCGGAATCTTCAAAATCGTCAACAGAACCGTGCCTATGGCTTTAGAAAGGCTCGGATACAGCGTCGAAGACATAGGACAAATCTGCGATGATATCGACAGGGACGACACCATCGAAACAAGCAAAAAACTGAACAAAGAACATCTGTACATCTTTGACTGCGCCTTCAAGCCGCAGAAAGGCTCGCGCAGCATACACTATATGGCCCATATAAAAATGATGGCAGCGGTTCAGCCATTCATCAGCGGGGCCATCAGCAAGACTATAAATATGCCGAAAGAAGCGACCGTCGATGAAATCAAGTCGGCTTATATCGAAGGCTGGAAGATGGGATTAAAGGCCGTTGCAATCTACAGGGACAGCTCGAAAATGCTCCAGCCGGTCAAAACGAACGAACATAAAGACGATTCAAAAACAGCTGCAGTAACCGTTGCCAAACCATACAGGCGCAGACTGCCGGAAACCAGAAAGAGCATCACACATAAATTCTCTGTCGCAGCGCACGAAGGCTATCTGACTGTGGGACTTTACGATGACGGCCAGCCGGGCGAGCTGTTCATCACAATGGCAAAGGAAGGCAGCACCGTCGGAGGCCTTATGGACGTCGTGGGCACCTGCGTCTCAATGGCCCTGCAGTACGGAGTGCCGCTTATTACGCTGGTCGATAAGTTCAGGTACGCAAGATTTGAGCCTGCAGGAATGACCTCCAATAAAAACATCCCGTTTGCGAAAAGCTTGATTGATTATATCTTCTGCTGGCTGGGCTGTGAATTTATCCCCGGCTATGCGGAAAAGAATACGCCTAACCGCTCCCATGTCGGCCCGCCGGACAATAAGACTGCAACCACCGCAAAGACACTTGTTGAAAAGACAAAAGACCTTGCAAAGAAAATCGCCGAGGCAAAAGCTACACAGGCAAAACCTCAGATAAAACCTGTTGAGCTGCAAACGGGAGCCGCAGGCAAAGGAGAAAAAAGCAGATTCTCAGAGTTCGCTGACAAGGCTGTTGCTATGGTAACAAGCGCTGTCAAAGGCGACGGCGACTGTCAGGCAGAAGCTGCCGCTATGCAGCAGTTCAATTCGCAGTTTGAGCATTTTCAGGATGACGCCCCTGCCTGCGATATATGCGGCGCGATTACCGTAAGAAACGGCTCCTGCTACAAATGCTACAACTGCGGCAACTCAATGGGCTGCAGCTAAACCCCCAAAAAATGCGTTGACAGACCTTTTTCGGCAGATATAATGTGCTGTTTTCAAAATTTCAGGAAAATGGTCTATTATGAAGAGTTTTCTGGCTAAAAAAGAAGAAATACAGCGAAAATGGCTCATCGTTGACGCCGAGGGAGCTATTCTCGGCAGGCTGGCAGCCAAAATCGCACCGATACTGATGGGCAAAAATAAACCAATTTACACGCCAAATGTTGATACAGGCGATTTCGTCATCGTTATAAATGCTGAAAAAGTGCGTCTTACCGGAAGAAAAAAAGAAGCGAAAGAGTATGAGACCTATTCACACTATCCCGGCGGGCATAAATATATAAGCTTTCAGAAAATGATGGCGAAAAAACCCCAAAAAGTAATCGAACTTGCCGTAAAACGAATGATGCCGAAAAACACGCTTGGCAAACATATGATGAAAAAACTTAAAATCTATCGCGGAACCGAACATAAACACGCGGCACAGAAACCGCAAATACTGGAACTGTAAAAAAAATTACGGAAAAATAAATATGGCAGAAAATCCTGCAAACCAGCCAACAGATGCGAAACAACACTTACCGGCCGAGCAAAGTGCGCAAAAGAGTGATTCGAAAAACACCTTCTTCTGGGGCACAGGAAGAAGAAAAACATCCATAGCAAGAGTCAGAATCAAAGCGGGAAAAGGCGAACTTAAAATCAACAGCAAAGATTTAACCAAATACTTTACGAGACCGCAGGATATCAACGCAGTCGTCGCACCGCTAAAGGCGACAGATACTCAAAAAAGCATTGATGTGCTGGTCAACGTAAAAGGCGGAGGCATTACAGGCCAAAGCGGCGCCGTTATGCTCGGCATCGCAAGGGCATTGAAAAACTATGACCCTAACCTGACCGCCAAGCTCAGGGACGGCGGATACCTGACAAGGGACGGCAGGATGGTCGAAAGGAAAAAAGCCGGTCTGGCGGGCGCCCGAAAGAGATTCCAGTTCTCAAAACGCTGATTGCAAATTACACACAGGATTATTACAATGGCCGCATACAAGAACGCGGCCATTTTTATTTATTAGGAGATTAAAATGCTGCCAGTGGCAATTATAGGTGCAAGCGGATACACAGGCGCAGAAGCCATTGAAATCCTGCTGCGCCATCCACAGGCAAAACTTGCCTACCTTACCGCCCTGCCGGACGAATGCGGCAACGTTGCTGAGGTTTTCCCTCGCTTCAAAGGATGCTGCAGCCTTGACATCGAACCTCTTGATTTGAACAAACTCACGGGCAAAGCAAAAGTCGCCCTGTGCTGTCTGCCGCACAAGGTCTCGATGCAATTTGTGCCGAAACTTCTTAAGGCAGGCCTGAAAGTTATCGACTTCAGCGCCGATTACCGCATCAAGGACGTCAAAATCTATGAAAAATACTACCAACCCCACAGTGACACCGAGAATCTCAAACACGCTGTTTACGGCCTATGCGAACTGTACCGCGACAAAATCAAGAACACAGAATTAGTTGCAAACCCCGGCTGCTTTCCCACAGGCTTTATACTCGGCACCGCACCGCTTTTGAAAAATAAACTCATTGAGCCTTCGATGATTGTAAATGCCGTTACAGGCATAAGCGGAGCAGGAAAAAATCCATCCAAAACCTTCCACTTCCCGAATATGAACGAGAACTTTTTTGCTTACGGCATCGGCAGTCATCGCCACCAGCCGGAGATGGAGCAAATCGCGACTGAAATCGCAGATGCAAATGTTGATGTGCTGTTCCAGCCGCACGCAGGGCCGTTTGACCTCGGGATACTGTCAACAATCTACTGTCAGCCGAAAAAAAACATAACAAATGAGAAACTTGCTGAAATTTACAAAAACTTCTATAAAAATGAGCCCTTCATACAAATACTCAATACCGCCCCGATGCTGAAAGACGTTGCCAGAACGAATCACTGCCATATTTACGCAACCATTAGCAAGGACAAAATCGTTGTCTTTACTGTGATTGATAACCTGATAAAAGGCGCCTCAGGCCAAGCCGTCCAGAATATGAACATAATGTACGGCTTTGAGGAAACCGCAGGACTTCTATAGTTATGGCAAATCCGGAAATGATTAAAGTTGCAACGTGTCAGTTTGCTGTCAGCGAGTCGGTCAGTCAAAATGCAAAACATATTCAAAAATTTCTCAAAAAGGCAAAAAAACTCGATGCCGATATTGTTCATTTTTCTGAATGTGCCCTAAGCGGTTATGGCGGCATAGATTTTGAAAGTTTTGAAGGATATGATTGGCAACTGCTGATGGAAGAAACTAAAAAGATTATGGCCCTTGCCGCCCAATTGCAATTGTGGGTCGTACTCGGCAGCAGTCATCGCCTGACAGAGCCAAATAAGCCGGCAAACTCTCTGTATCTTATAAATCCGCAGGGCCGAATTGAAAACAGATACGACAAGCGGTTTTGCACTGAAAGAGACTTAAACTATTACACGCCAGGCAACAGATTCGTAACATCTGAAATCAACGGCGTAAAATGCGCCCTGCTTATATGCTTTGATTTGCGTTTTCCTGAAATTTACAGAGAACTGAAAAAATTAGACGTTCAGTGCATTTTCCAGTCGTTCTACAACGCCCGGCAAAGAGAACAATCCGTACACAGATATATAATAAGACAAACGATGCAGGCAAATGCAGCTTCAAATTACTTCTGGATAAGTTTAGCTAATTCCTGCGGTAATATCGCGCCTTATCCATCCTGTTTTATCCAGCCGGATGGCGTAATTGCCAAACAACTGAAATTAAACTCACCCGGCATAATGATAAATACCGTCGATACGACGCAATCATTTTACGACCCTTCTGCAGAATTCAGAGACCTCGCGATGAGAGGAATTTTAACAAACGGCCATGCTGAACTTAACGACCCGAGAAGCAGGGACACAAAAAATCTATGAGGACAAAAAATGAAAAATAACACTATAACGGCGCCAAAGGGATTTCTGACAGCGGGAGTAAGCTGCGGCATAAAGGCTTCAGGCAAAAAAGATGCGGGAATCATCGCCTGCCCGACCGGAGCAAAAGCTGCCAGCGTCTTTACGACAAATAAAGTGCTATCTGCCGCTGTAACCGTTTGCAAAAAACACATCAAAAGCAATACCGTCGAAGCGGTCGTAGTCAATTCAGGCAATGCCAATACCTGCACTGGCAAAATGGGTTTAAAAAACGCTCAAATTATGTGCAAAATTGCCGCCCAGCTTATCGATACAAAAGCAGATAAAGTGCTTGTCGCCTCAACCGGCATTATCGGCCATCAACTGCCAATGGAAAAAGTTGTTAGAGGAATCATACTGGCAGGCGCACAAATATCAAATAGTCCAAAAGCGGGAAACGACTTTGCACAGGCTATAATGACAACCGATATCAAGTGCAAACAGGCTTTTGCAACGGTCAATATCGACGGCGTGAAAATTACAATCGCAGGCACCGCCAAAGGAGCAGGAATGATTGGGCCTAATATGGCTACGACCCTGTGCTTTATTACTACAGATGCTGCTATAACAAAACCCCTGCTGCAAAAAGCACTAAAAGAAGCTGTCGGCAATTCACTGAATAAACTTACCGTTGACGGCCATCAAAGCACAAATGATACTGCGATAATCCTCGCGTCAGGCCTTGCACAAAACAAGCCCATAACAAAAGCAGATGCACAATATAAAAAATTTGCCGCAGCCTTATCAAAACTCTGTACCGATTTGGCAAAACAAATGACGCTCGACGCCGAAGGTGCAACAAGAATGTTCACTGTTGTCGTAAAAGGCGCTGCATCGAAAGCCGATGCGGCAAAAGCAGCAAGAGCAGTAGCAAATTATGACCTCGTAAAATGCGCCATTCACGGCGGCGATGCCAACTGGGGCAGGATTATCTGCGCAGTCGGCGACAGTGACGCGGCATTAAATCCTAAAAAACTTTCCTGCTCAATCGGTAATATTATCGTCTTTAAAAACGGTCAGCCTGTAAAATTTGACGCTAAAAAAGCATCAAAAATCATAAGACAAAAAGAGCACACAATTACGGTGAATTTAGGAGCAGGAAAACACAGTGATTTCTGCTTTGGCTGCGATTTAAGTGCCGAATATGTAAGAATTAACGCCGATTATCATACATAGCAAATTCGGCAAATTCTTATCTGCGGGATTTTCCAGAGAATAATCCTTGAAAACAGCCGTTTTTTCTATAGACTGTCCCTAATTTCGCAGCCACTTGACCGGTCTGTTTTCCTTACATTAAAGGAGTCTTAGGGTGAAAAATACAATTTTGAAGGCAGGAACGACAGCAGCAGTTCTAACCCTCACTGCGACCGCGACGGCACAGGATATCGCCGCCCAAACAGCCGTACAAACAACACCGCTTATATGGTGGATAGCGCCGCTCTCTTCCGTCGCAGCGTTATTCTTCGCATACTTCTTCTACAGGCAAATGATAAAATCACCGAAAGGCAATGAGACTATGGAGGCCATCGCTTCGTACGTCCGCGAAGGTGCTTATGCGTATTTGTTCAGACAATATAAAATAGTTACGATTGTATTTTTTGTTTTATGTCTATTTTTTGTCGTCCTGGCATATTTTGGAATACAAAATCCCTTTGTGCCGGTGGCATTTCTTACCGGCGGATTTTTCAGCGGTCTTTGCGGCTTTTTAGGTATGAAGACCGCTACTTATGCATCAAGCAGAACCGCTCAGGGAGCGACAATCAGCCTCAACAGGGCCCTTAAGGTCGCATTTCGTTCAGGCTCCGTAATGGGACTGGTTGTCGTAGGCTTCGGCCTGCTGGATATAGCAATATGGTATCTGGTTCTCGATAAGCTTGTTTATACCGCACAACATATGGCAGAAGGCCTTAAACTTTTCGGAATAACGTTCGTACATGCCGGAATGGTTCCGGATACCAAACTTGCCGAAATCACGACGACAATGATTACGTTCGGAATGGGAGCTTCAACTCAGGCCCTGTTTGCACGTGTCGGCGGCGGTATATTTACGAAAGCCGCTGACGTCGGCGCCGACCTCGTCGGTAAAGTCGAGGCTGGAATACCTGAAGACGACCCTCGCAACCCTGCCACCATCGCAGATAACGTGGGCGACAACGTGGGCGATGTTGCGGGTATGGGTGCAGACCTCTATGAAAGCTACTGCGGCTCAATCCTCGCAACAGCGGCACTTGGCGCAGCGCTGCCAATGAGCATTCTGTCCCAATACGGAATGGACCCGCTCAAAGCGGTACTGGCCCCTATGATTGTCGCCGGCATCGGCACTATCCTGTCAATTATCGGTATGTTCCTCGTCCGCTGCAGGGAAGACGCCACACAGAAAAATCTGTTGCGTGCCCTCTTGAGAGGAACGCTGAGCAGCTCAGCGATGATACTAGCGGCGGTAATCGGACTTGTTATGGCCGGCTGGATAAGCTGGGGCGTTTTCTGGTCGGTAGTCTCAGGACTCATTGCAGGCGTTCTAATCGGTCAATTCACCGAATTATATACGTCAGACACTTATGCACCGACCAGAGGCATTGCAGACCAGGCCCCGATGGGCGCGGCTACGACAATAATCGACGGCTTTGCGACAGGTATGTACTCATCAGGCCTGCCGGTATTAACTATTACCATCGGTATCCTTTGCGCGTTTGCTTTTGCAGGCGGCTTTACCAATATGCCGATGGGCCTTTACGGCATTGGTTTTGCCGCGGTCGGTATGCTCTCAACATTGGGTATCACATTAGCGACAGATGCCTACGGCCCAATCGCCGACAATGCAGGCGGCAACGCGGAAATGAGTCATCTCGGGCCGGAAGTCAGAAAAAGAACCGATGCCCTCGATTCACTTGGCAATACAACAGCGGCAACGGGCAAAGGCTTTGCAATCGGCTCAGCGGCACTGACAGCCCTTGCACTTCTGGCTGCGTATATCGAGGAAGTGCGCATCTGGATAGGCAGATTGGCTATCCAGTCAGCCGATGGTATTTATCAGGTCGGCGACATAGCTTTCTATACCTGGCTGACAGCAGACAAGGCACAGGCAGCTTTTGCAGCACTTGCGGTAAAGGCACAGGCGGCAGGACAAGCGGTGCCCCAGTTCATAAACGTAAAAACGGCGCCAATTATGAGCTTCGTTGCCGCTTACGACTTGAATATCATAAATCCAAAACTTATCGCAGGCCTGTTCATCGGCTGTATGATGGCGTTTGTCTTTGTGGCAATGACGATGAAGGCTGTCGGCAGGGCTGCAGGAAAAATGGTCAACGAAGTCCGCAGGCAGTTCAGAGAAAAACCCGGCATTATGGAAGGCACAGAAAAGCCCGGTTACGCTGAATGCGTTGAGATTTCAACAGTAGGCGCCCAGCGTGAAATGATACTGCCTGCTATGCTGGCCATAATCGCACCTGTCGCAACGGGCCTTGTACTCGGCGTCGAAGGCGTGATGGGACTGCTTGCCGGCAGTATGTCGTGCGGCTTTGTGCTTGCGGTAACGCTTAACAACGCAGGCGGCGCGTGGGACAACGCCAAGAAATATATTGAAAAAGGCGCCCATGGCGGAAAAGGCTCACCCGCCCACAAGGCTGCAGTCGTCGGCGATACAGTAGGCGACCCGTTCAAAGACACCTCAGGCCCCAGTATAAATATCCTGATTAAACTTATGGCTATGGTCAGCGTCGTCTTTTCAGGCGTTGTAGTCAAGTTCGGCTCAATTATCACAGCGGCATTAGGTATGGGTCAATAGTTGACTTAAAAAGCAAATAATTGTAAACTATCGGGGTCGAGTATTCTCGACCCCGTTTTTTTATACTGATGGACAAGGAAATTTGGCAAAAAAACAAGCTTTAAACGCAAAAAAATTCGCCACTGAGGCGGCCAGAATCGCCATCGAAAGGCACTGCACCGACGTTATAGTGCTCGACCTTAAAGGCAAAAGCCCTGCTACCGATTATTTTCTAATCGCTACCGGCACAAGCGGCAGGCAAATAAAAACCGTCGCCGACGAAATTACTCAGTTTGCTCACCAGCATAATCTCCGGCCATTCGGTCGGGCAGGCTACGAACAAGGAAAATGGGTACTATTGGATTTCGTTGATGTCGTGGTCCATATATTTGATGACGAATTCAGACAATACTACGACCTCGAATTGCTGTGGGGCGATGCAGAGAAATTGAAGATTGTATGAAGACTTCAATTGAAATAATCTCTGAAAGAATAAACAAGGCCATTGAAAAGGCAACGGGTTTAAAAGATATTGCCGCAATCGTAACCCCTGCTACCGATGCAAAATTTGGCGATTATCAGAGCAATGATGCTTTAGCCCTCGCCAAACAACTAAAAGCAAACCCCAGACAGCTTGCCGAAAAAATCATTGCTGAACTACAAATCGACGATATTTGCGAAAAACCTGAAATCGCAGGCGCTGGCTTTATAAATTTAAAACTAAAACCCGAATTTGTCGCAAAAAACCTGTTTGATATAAACGCCGACAAAGCCCGGCTCGGCATTGAAAAGGCCAAAAAAAGCGAAACCGTTGTTGTTGATTTCTCAGGCCCGAATATCGCAAAACAGATGCACGTCGGACATCTAAGAAGCACAATCATAGGCGACTGTATCTGCAGAATGCTCGAACTTGCAGGCCATAAAGTAATCCGCCAAAACCACATCGGCGACTGGGGCTTGCAAATGGGAATGCTGCTGGCCATTGCTGACGAATTTAAACAAAATGATACTTCAATACTAAATACTCTGCACGATGTTGAAAATCTATATAAAGACGCCAACAAACGCTTTGAAACAGATGAAAACTTTGCGCAAAAAGCAAGAAAACACGTCTATGAACTTCAAAGTCATGACCCAACAGCAATTACACAATGGCAGGTATTTAGAAAATTGACATTGGATGAATGTAATGAAATATATAAATATCTTAAAGGAACCCTGACAGACAAGGACGAAAAAGGCGAAAGCTTTTATAAGGACATGCTTGGCGATGTTGTTAGTGATTTAAAGAAAACCGGAATTGCGGTTGAATCTGATGGAGCAATCTGTGTTTTCCCGCCAAATTTTAAAACAAAAGAAGGCAAGCCAATGCCTTTTATTATTCAGAAGACTGATGGCGCATATCTATATGCAACAACGGATTTGGCAGCATTGCGTTACCGCATAAACGAGCTAAAAGCTGACAGAATTATTTATGTAACCGATGCAAGGCAGAAACTGCATTTTGAAATGCTCTTTAAAGTAGCAAAAATGGCAGGCTGGCTTGAGACAGGAGTTAAACTCCAGCACATAACCTTTGGCAGCGTTTTAGGCGAAGATGGCAAACCTTTAAAAACCCGCTCAGGCGAAAGTATAAAGCTCAAAGAGCTTCTCGATGAGGCCGTAAAAAAAGCGATGAACGTCGTTAAAGAAAAGAATCCTGATTTGCCAGCCGGTGAAAAGGACAAAATCGCACAGGCCGTTGGAATCGGGGCGGTCAAATACGCAGATTACTCGAATAATCGCACAAGCGATTATATATTCAGCTTTGACAAGATGCTCGCAATGGATGGTAATACCGCTCCTTATATGCAGTATGCCTATGCAAGAGTTAAATCCATCGGCAGAAAAGGACAGGAAAAAGGAATTGATACAGAGAAGGAGTTGAAAGGCGTAAAAGAAATTCATTTTAACGAACAAGCCGAGCTTGAGCTTGCAAAACAGCTTATCAGGTATAGCGAAGCCTTTAATTCTGCAATTTCAGATTTCAAACCTAATTTCCTAACAAGTTATTTATACGAGCTGGCTCAGAAATTCAGCACATTCTACAATGCCTGTCCCGTTCTCGATGCGGAAGCGAAAATCAGGCCATCGAGGTTATTACTGTGCGATTTAATCGCAAAAATAATCCGCCACGGCCTTGAAAACCTGCTCGGCATAAAAACAATTGAAAGGATGTAGGAAAAATGAAGGTTTTTAATAACTCATTTACCGTCGGCACAAACAGACGCTGCGAATTGATTGATATTACGGACAGGATCGAGAAAATAATCGCGGATTCAGACGTTTCGGAAGGCATTATTACAGTTTACTGCCCGCATACGACCGCGGCGATTACCATAAATGAAAACGCAGACCCTGATGTTGTCCACGACATCCTGCTTATGCTTTCAGAGCTTGTGCCGCACAAACATAAGGGTTATCAGCATTCGGAAGGCAATTCGGATGCGCACGTCAAAAGCTCAATCGTAGGATGCAGCAAAACAATTCCGCTATCTGCCGGCAAAATGAAGTTTGGCACCTGGCAGGCGGTGTTCTTCTGCGAATTTGACGGCCCGAGAAGAAGAACCGTTCACGTCCAGATAACAGGGCAATGAAAATTTAAAATTTTAATCCTCTTTTGTTAAAAAAATCGTAATTCCTTATACCCTATCCCCTGTTCTGCGCATAAAAAAGGCGAGCAGGCCAACAGGGTTTGGGGGGAAACCACACGTTGCACCTGCCTCGCCGAGAATTTTACGGCGAGATTAACGTGGCTGGGGGGCGACCACGTCATAGGGGAAATTCTCGCCGCCTCTTATGGAGCCATAAAGACTCCAATAATGGCGAGACGGTCAAAGTGGTTGGGGGGTAACCACGGGTTTGACACTGCCTCGCCGAGGTTCGTTAGGCTGCTATTTCAGCAGCCTATCTACACCAAAACTATTATACCCGTTTTAAAGAGCAAAGTCAATGGAATTCCCTCCACTATTAAGGCTATAAAACCATAAAAATCAAAGTATGTCAAGCCTTTTTTGTGCAAAAATACGAAAACTTTAGGCTTGAATTACATTTTTTCAGACCTTAGATTATATACGTTAATTTGCGAAATTTTTCCCCATATATAATTTCCAGGAAAGCTTAAATCTATGACCAAAAAGAGCAATTCAGCCGTCAGCGAAAAAATCAAAACTACCGCTAAGTCCATACAGGAAAAGATATTAAAAAAGCAAAAGCCCACTATGTCAACGCCTGTCCGCTCGCTGGGCAACGTTAAATACCAGCCCAAAAGCGGGTATTTCGAAATCGCAGGAAAAAACAAGGTAAGAACACTGACCGTAGGAACCGTCAAAACCTTCGCACAAACACTGAAGATGATGTCGCTGTCCAAGGAGCTTATCGACACAAACGATATGGCCACTAAAAGAGAGGCATACTACATCTCCAAAAACTGGGGCAAAGCGGGCTTTGCCGAACAGCCGGAATCGGACACTATTATGGACGACGTTGAAGCGATGTTCGCGGTTAACCGTGAGCAGCTTAAATTCATACCCGAAGAAAAAGGCGGAGACGTCGCGGGAAGGCTTTTTGTTATCGATACGGATGCGAAAGGAAAAAAACTAAAAATCGACTGCACTAAATTCGGCTCAGGCTCCTACTCAATACCCATCGACGTCGAAAACCTCGAATTCCGGAGCAATGCAAAATTCATACTCGCCATCGAAACCGCTGGAATGTTTCAAAGGCTGGTAAAATACGATTACTGGGACAAAAACAACTGCATACTCGTCAGTATGGGCGGCGTGCCGACAAGGGCCTGCCGGAGATTCATCAGGAGATTGGCAGACAAATTAAAAATTCCCGTTTATGCCTTTGTCGACGGCGACCCTTACGGTTATTTCAATATTTACCGAACTTTAAAAGTCGGCTCAGGAAATGCAGCGCATCTCAACCGGTTCTTCTGCGTGCCAAAGACAGCATTTCTCGGAGTAACGCCGCAGGACATCATCGACTATAAACTGCCTACGCACCCGTTAAAAGACGTCGATATAAAACGTGCGAAAGACGCCCTGAAAAACGACCCATTTGTAAAACACCACAAGCCCTGGCAGGCCGCGATAAATCAGATGCTCAAGATGGGCGTCCGCGTCGAACAGCAGGCCTTTGCAAAACACGGCCTTGATTTCGTAGTCAACCGGTATCTGCCGAGAAAGCTGAAAAAAACGGCACAATTCCTGCCGTAAACAAAAATAACGATGAGTAAAATCGCAGAAAATCTCGAAAAGGTCAAAAATAACATACAGAAAGCCGCCGACAAGGCAAAACGCGACAGTTCAGAGATAACCCTTGTCGTTGTTACAAAAGCCGCCAATATTGACGCTATAAAACAGGTCATCAAATTAGGATGCACCCGGCTCGGAGAAAACAGGGTGCAGCACCTCAAAATTGCAGCCGATGATTTGGCCCGGTTTCTCAGGGAAAACCCGCAGCTCAGCCAGGTCGACTGGCATATGGTAGGACATCTCCAGCGAAACAAGGTGCGACAGCTTCTTCAAATCTCACAGTTCATACACTCTGTCGACACGCTCAGGTTAGCAGAGGAAATCAGCAAATACGCAGCCAAGCTCGACATCAGCCCGCAAATCCTGATACAGGTCAACTGTTCACAGGAACCCCAGAAATACGGTGCGCCTGTCGGAGCTGCCGTTCATCTCGCCGAACAAATCGCCACAATGCCGAATATCAAACTGGCAGGCCTTATGACGATGGCTCCCCTGACACTGAACAAGGCCATCGTAAAAGCGGCTTTCAGCAGGGCAAAGGAATTATTCGAGGAAATAAAGGGAGAAAGAATCGCAGGCGCAGATTTCAAACACCTGAGTATGGGAATGAGCCAGGATTACGAAACCGCTATCGAATGCGGCGCCACAATCCTGCGAATCGGCTCAGCCATATTTAACTGACGGCTTTAAGTCTGCTGCCGGGCTTTTTTGCCTGCCGGCCAGTCGGAAAACGCAAGAATGCACAGCATTATCAGCGTGCCGAACGGCGCAAGTATAAGCAGGCCGAACGCTCCGCTGTAGCCTGTCTTCGAGAAGACCCGCCACCACAGAAAAAGCTTGAACAGCATAATCGCAGTAGTTGACAGGCCGATTATCAGGAAAAACATAATCATGAACGGCAGCGCCACCAGCGGCGCCGCTGACGCTCCGCAGGCCAGTCCCGTTTGACAAATACTGTAATACATCGTAAATACTCCCAAAATTTTACTAAAGACCGATAAAATCCTAAAATACGCCTCTCAATTTGTCAACCAAAAAAAATCCCAAACTAAGTCGCTGCCTAAAACTGCCGAAATAAAAATATGTTAAATTGCGGCTTGTGAAAAAATGACCGAAACTCTCGTAAAAACAGAAAAAACATCAGCGGCTTTTTACGACGCTTTATTGATAACCGTCGGAGGAATCGCCGACCCTGAAATCCGGAAAGTCATTCTTGGCGGAAATTTCACCTGGGAAATCGCGGACTTTGACGAGCTTCTCGAAGCCGGATTCAACTTTAAAACTATCGGCACTGCTGTAATCGATGCACAGTCCACAACCGTTTCTTATCAAAAGAAACTGCTCGAAATTGTTGCCCTGCTCGACAAAGCCAATGTCCCGACAGTGCTCTACGGAAATGCGGACAGCATCAACACAGACCATTTCAAAATGCTCAACGTAATTGAGAAAACATCCGCTTCGCAGATTATACCCGTAATAAAAATAAGCAACGCCTATCGCAAACACTTCATCGAGCTTGAAAATAAGAATCCAGCCGGCACAGCCAAAGACAATCACGCTGTGCAGCTCGAGACCCAGTTAAAAATGGCCGGCACCGTTCAGAGAGATTTCCTTCCGCAAATCCTGCCGGACAGCCCGCAATTCAAATGGGCCGTCGCTTTTATGCCCGCAGACTGGGTCGCAGGCGATATCTACGATATAGCGAGAATCGATGAAAAACACATAGGCTTTTATCTTGCCGACGCCGTAGGCCATTCAATGCCTGCCGCCCTGCTGACAATGTTCCTCAAACAGGCCGTCCAGATGCGGCAAACCATCGGCAACGAATATAGAATCTTCACGCCGCTGGAAGTTATAAGCAGTCTCAATCAGAAAATGTTTGCTCAGCACCTGCGAGGCTGCCAGTTTGCCACCTGCTGCTACTGCCTGCTCAACACCGAAACGCTTACGCTCGACTACTGCCGGGCAGGCCATCCCTACCCGATTCTGATAAACAAAAACAGGGAAGGAGGGGGTCCTGTTCAGCTTCAGACACGAGGCTCGCTGCTTGGCGTTTTCGAAGATGCCCAGTTTGAACAAGGCTCGGTCCAATTGCACCCCGGCGACAAATTGCTCCTTTATTCAGACGGCGCTGAGCCGTTTATGGGCACAGAACACAATGAAACTTCTCTCAACTTCACAAAAGTATTCAGTGCCATCACCGCCCTGCCTGCAAAGCAGCTTACCGCAGAATTTGAAAATCTCGTTAAGGCATCCAGAGACACCACCGAGCCCGACGACATCACCCTCATCGCATTCGAAATACAATAAAGCTCTATGGCCGCAAGGCCGTTGCAATCCACAAATCTTCAATTTTAAATAACCTTTGTGTCTTGGCCTGTCCCGCCATAGCTTTAGCGACGGCGGATGGCTTGGTGGCTATCTGGCTGCGCAATAAAAAGGCCCGCTTTAAGCGGGCCTTTAAGGTTCAAACGATGTTGCCGATTAGGCAGGCGTTACATTAACTGCGCAGGGCCCTTTTTTGCCCTGGCCGGCCTCAAAATTGACCTTTTGGCCGTCACTGAGGGATGCGTAGCCTGTGGTTTTTACCTCCGAATGATGCACGAATAAATCAGCACTGCCGTCATCGGGTGTGATAAAACCATAACCTTTGTCCGAACTAAACCATTTTACTGTTCCTGTACTCACTTGTTTTACTCCTAATAAAAAAACTTATATCTCTGCTTTTGTGTTTTGGGAAGTACTATTGAGAGACGAAATAATATATCCCCATATAAGACATTATTTTATTGGAGAAGAACAATTAATGCAACAAATAAATACTATTTTACCGCAAACATATTTATAAACAGCCGAAATAACCCAAAAACAGCCCTTTTCCCTCGAATAAACTTATCTGTCTTTAGCGAATTCATACGCAACCGCTTCTCTCAACTGCTCCACTGCCCACCTGTTCTAAATCACCCTTAATTTCCTTGCAATACCGCTTTTTCCACTGTAAATTATTTAGTTTATGAGTCGGGAATTGGATATTTCTCGATTTTCTATTCTCGATTGCTCTATTTACGGGTAGGTAGCTCAGCTGGTAGAGCAACGGACTGAAAATCCGTGTGTCGGCGGTTCAACTCCGCCCCTGCCCATTTTTTAATTCAAGGTCGGCAATGGAATTACGTATCAGGCTGCTCATATATCTTGGCATTGTTATCGCAACGCTTATTGCCTATGAGCCGATTCGGCACAATGATTTTGTCAGTTACGACGACCCTAAAAACATTACCGAAAACCCTGATATAAAAGTTCCAATAACATGGCAATCGCTTGGCCGGGCATTCACACAGCCGCATTTCCATATGTGGCATCCCCTTACTACGATTGTAAATATGCTGAACTATCAGCTTTTCGGACTGAATCCCGTCGGACATCACCTCGTCAGTTTGCTGCTTCACATCGCTAGTGCCCTGCTGCTTTTCTGGATACTTGCAGATATGACAGGAACAACATGGCCCAGCGCGTTCGTAGCAGCGGTTTTCGCATTGCATCCCCTCCAAGTAGAATCAGTCGCTTGGGCATCTGAGCTAATGATTGTTTTAAGCGGTTTGTTTTGGCTGCTGACAATGGCCGCCTATATACGATATGCAAAAAAACCGTCAACAGGACGATACATATTGCTGCTGCTGGTTTTCGGCATTTGTATTTTGACCAAGCCAATTGTTGTTACCCTCCCGTTCGCATTGCTTCTGCTGGATTACTGGCCTCTCGGCCGAGTCAAATGGGGCCGGCAAACCGAAAGGCTTACAAAGGAAAAAAATCAGCAGGACGTATCTGTTTGGCGGCTGATAATCGAGAAAATTCCTTTGTTTATGCTGTCGGCAATTTTGAGTGTAATAACTTTCTTTGCGCAGCGGCAGGGAGGAGCTGTCGCCCCGTTGGAAAAATGGCCGTTGGATTTCCGAATCGCCAATATGTTTATCTCCTATACAAGGTATATCAGCAGAACAATATGGCCGAGCCGATTAGCCGTTTTCTATCCGTCTCTGCCGGCGAACCTGCCAAAGAACATAGTGGCAGCCTGTGCATTGCTGTTTATCCTGATATTGGTATTTTGTATCTATATCGCCCGCCGCAGAAGGTACGCTGCTGTGGGCTGGCTATGGTATGTCGGCATACTTGTCCCAACGATAGGACTTGTTCAGGCCGGCGCTCAGGCAATGGCCAACAGGTATATGTATATACCGATAATTGGTCTGCTCATTATCATTGCCTGGACTGTCAAAGACTTCATCGTTAATCGGCCTCGCTGGAAAATAGTCTCGGCAGTATTAGCTGCGGTCGTTCTGCTGTCTGCGGTTATTCTTACACGAATACAGGTAAAACATTGGCAAAGCAGTATGACGCTGTTTGAATACACTTTGAAGGTGACCAAAAACAACGCCATAGCGGAAAACAGTTATGGCTGCGCCTTGTTTGAAGCAGGCAGGACTGATGAGGCGCTGCTGCATCTTAGCAAGGCGGTGAAAATCAGTCCGATATATTTAGATGCTCGCGGCAACCTCGGTCAGGTTCTCCTGAAACAGGGAAAGTTCAACGAGGCTATTGCCTGTTTTAATGAGCTTTTAGAGATGTCGCCAGGCGATAACCGGACAACGGCATATACGCTTCTTGGTGCAGCTTATCATAAAGCAGGCAAATATAAGCAGGCAATTCAGAGCTGGACAAAGGCAATGGAATTAGAGCCAAACAGAGTTGATATTCTCAACAACCTGGCATGGCTTTCGGCTACTGTCAACGACGTGTCTCTTCAAGACGCCAACAAGGCCATTGAGCTTGCTCAGCGTGCTTGTGAACTTACAGAGTACAAAAACCCCGTTACGCTGGATACCTTGGCTACAGCTTATGCCGCCGCGGGCAGGTTTAGTGATGCGGTGAAAATAGATGAGCAAGCCATCAACGCCGCAAAGGCCCGCGGTCAAAAAAATTTGGTTAGTGAGATTCAGAGCCGGATAGAACTTTACAAACAGGCCGACCGTATATCCAAAAATAATTATGGAACACAAAACTAAACGAAGATAAAACTCTTCCCTTAATTTTTCAAAATTACGACCTATAATTTTACAAATCAGGCAAGCCGTATATCCAAAAATAAAAAAACCGCCCTGCCGCCAACGACGACGCCAAAGCCTGCGCCGCCGGCAAACTCTCTATCGTCATTAAGATGGAACATAAAGTCCAGCAGGGGTCTTGAGCTATTTATTATTGGCAGCCCATACTACGCAGCAAAACTGCTTCGCAGAGTAGTATCAGACTACCCTCTTCTCCATCCTCCCAATAAGCTCTACATATCCTGCTGGACTGTATAATAAACTGCCTCAAAGCAACG
>CAZUEO010000025.1:0-927 GCA_964619675.1 uncultured Planctomycetaceae bacterium
TGGTGATATTACCCTGCAGACTGCTGGTGGTACCTGTCAGGCCGCCTGCACTGACAGTTGTACCGCCGTTGTAGGTGTTTATACCGCTAAGTGTAAGAGTCCCGGCTCCGGATTTGGTCAATGAGCCAGTGCCTGATATGACGCCGCTGAGAGTTAAATTGCTTGCGCCCGAGACGGTCAGAGCATTGCCGCCTGTGGCAATTAAGTTACTTACTGAGCGGCTGTCGTTATTTGATTGAAGTGTGCCGGCGCCGCCGAGGGTCAGTCCTCCCGTGCCAAGAGCATTGTTACGGCCGAGGATTATCGTGCCGGAAGTCAGGTTCGTGCCGCCCGAATAGGTGTTGTTCCCTGAAAGAGTAAGGGTGTCTGCCGCCGTTGTCATATTTATCATCAATGTTCCTGGATCGGATATTACCCCGCTAAGTGTCAGGTTACTTGCGCCTGAGACCGTTAGAGTTTGAGAGGGATAAAGGGTAATAGCAGTTGTTAGCGAGCGACTGTCGTCGTTTGATTGAATTGTGCCGGCACCCGTTATCAATAAGCGGCTTGAGCCCAATGCGGAATCATTACCGAGGACGATGATTCCAGCACTTAGAAATGTAGGGCCGTTATAGGAGTTTGTACCGGTCAGGGTAAGCGACCCTGAATTGGATTTGATCAGTATGCCGCCGCCGGATATGTCGCCTGTCAGGGTCAGGTTCCTGGCTCCGGTAATGGTCAGTTGTCTGCCGCCGTTAATGCTAATTGCGTTGCCGACAGAACGGCTGTCATCATTGGATCGCGTGTTGCTGTTGCCCGTTACCGACAATACCCCTGAGCCTAAGGCAGAATCATTACCCAGGATAATAGTCCCAGCACTTAGGGTTGTTCCGCCGGTATAAGTGTTCGTACCGTCAAGCGTAAGTATGCCGGTTCCCTGCTTGGTCA
>CAZUEO010000025.1:1027-38220 GCA_964619675.1 uncultured Planctomycetaceae bacterium
GCAAGCGAGCCTATGGTCTCGCTGCTTGATAATTCAAAAATTGCACCTGCAACATCTGCAAGACTGACTGCCCCTGTGTCTGCGATAGCAGAGCCGCCTGAAACCTTCAATGTACCTGCGTTTATTGTCGTCGTACCGGTATAAGTGTTCGTACCGTCAAGCGTAAGTATGCCGGTTCCCTGCTTGGTCAAGGCGCCTGTACCGCTGATAGCGCCGGAGTAAGTAGTGCTTGAGGCATCGCCAACGGTAAGAGTATTGGCATTTAGGGCGACATTACCACCTGTGGTTCCGCCGCCGGCAAGCGAGCCTATGGTCTCGCTGCTTGATAATTCAAAAATTGCACCTGCAACATTTGCAAGACTGACTGCTCCGGCATCCGCGATAGCAGAACCACCTGAAACTGCCAATTTACCAGCCGAAATCGTCGTTGTACCGGTATATGTATTGGTACCCGAAAGAGTAAGTGTAGGTGTTCCAGCCTTGGTCAACGCTCCGCCGCCGGATATCGCGCCGCTAATGGTTGGATTATACGTCCCCGAAAAAGTAAGTGTCCTTGTATTTTCAATGCTGATATTGTTGCTCACAGTTATGACGGGAGTGGTTGCCTGAATAGTAGCATTACCACCGGAAATTGTTACATCCCCCCCTATCCCAAAGGCATTGCTGGTGTTAATTATAACGGTTCCGCCACCAGTAATATAAGTGCCGCCGGTGTACGTATTATTACTCATAAGCGTAAGTGTGCGATTGCTGGACATAGTTAGACTGCCGCCGGCGACACCTTCGCTAATGACGCCGTATAATGACAGATTAAATGCATTCGAATTAAGCTCTATGCCCCCCGGGCCGTTAGTAATAATGTTTGAGTATATTGATTTGCTACCGGTAGCAGTGCCTCCAATCGTAGCGCCGGAGACAAGTGAAAGGGAACCACTGAAGATTGCAACACTAGCATTGAAGCTGATGCTCTCAATGCCTGTTAGGGTGCCCATATTATTCGTCGCTATAGAGAAGCCACTTGGTCCGAAGACGATAGAATCGTCAATCGCAGCAGACGGCGGAGCCCCGTTCGGGTCCCAGTTATCGTCATAGTCAAAATTGGTGTTAAAATAACTGCCCCCGCCATCCCAGGTATAAACAGCCCATCCCGGTGAACAAATCAGGAGCAAAGAAATGAGGATTTCTAATACCAGACTCTGACGAATTGTTTTGATACGCCATCTCATTTTCACGCTCTGTGATTTTGCCCGTTTATCTACTGTTGCTTTAGTGTATAAACCCTTTCCTTTATGTGTCGTACCACTTTTTAAGTTGTTTTGTGGTTACAGCCACACATTCCGGCCTACCATCGCATAAATATCGGCAATTATTGAAGTTAACTTTGTGGTTGGTAAAGACTGAAGGGCTGATTTGACGAGATAAGGGGCAGATTTCGGCGTTTTGAACGGTTATAACGGTTAAATGGTATTGTTTACAGCAGGAGGATAGCGGAAATGTTGCGCTAAAAGTCCCATAATTCTGCTAGAATAGTAAAACTCAGGCTTGTTGTGTCTTTGCGATTATATCATCCGGGATGTCGAAGTTGGCATAAACATTCTGGATATCATCGTGTTCTTCGAGTTCGTCCATCATTGCCAGTATCTTCCGGGCTGTTTCAAAATCGCTTATGGGGATGGTGTTGGCAGGTATCATTGATATTTCGGCAACCTGAACAGGTATTTGTTTTTCATCAAGGGCTTTTTTCAAATTTTCGTATGCAGAGGACTCGCAGGTTATTTCATAAATCTCGCCTGTGTTCTGCATATCTTCTGCGCCGTTGGCCAGCGCGATTTCCATAAGGTCATTTTCATTAACGGCTTTTGCCGGAACGGTGATAAGTCCTTTTTTGTGGAAGATATAATTTACACAGCCTGTTGTGCCCAGTGAGCCGCCGTGCCGTTCGAAGATTTTTTTGACTTCCGGTACTGTCCGGTGCCTGTTGTCGGTTAATGCTTCAGCCATAATGGCGACGCCGCCCGGCGCATAGCCTTCATAGAGGACGGCTGTGAATGAGACGGTATCTCCTTCGCCGGTGCCTTTTTTAACGGCTTTTTCTATGGTGTCCTTCGGCATATTGGCCTGTTTGGCCTTGTCGATGGCGTAACGCAGTGCAAGATTGGCTGCAGGGTCCGGCCCGCCGTTTTTGGCAGCGACAATGATTATTCTTGCGATTTTGCTCCAGACCTTGCCCCTTTTGGCGTCGTTTGCCGCCTTTTTATGCTTAATCCCGGACCAGTGTGAATGTCCAGACATTAGTGTATAACCTTATTCAGCGGATAAGTAATAATACCGGAAGCGCCAGCTCTCTTGAGCTGCGGCACAATTACCCTTTCCACTTTTGCATCGACGACGACCTCAATAGCGACAAAGTCACTATCTGCCAGCGAAGAAATTGTAGGGCTTTTTTCAGCAGGCAGAATTTTCAGCACTTTGTCAAGACTGTCTTTGCTTACGTTCATTTTTAGTCCGACGGTTGTCTTTGCATTGATGGCGGCATTTAAAAGTATGGAGATATTTTCAATTTTTTCACGTTTGAATTTGTCTTTCCATGCTTCTTTATTGGCGATAAATTTCGTTGTCGATGTAAGCAGTGTATCAATAATTCGTAAATTATTTGCCTTTAGACTTGAACCGGTTTCAGTAAGATCAACAATAGCATTAGCTAACTCAGTGAATAATCTGGCTTTTATCTCAGTCGCTCCAAAACTGAATTCGACTTTTACGTTGACCCCTTTTTTCTTGAAGTATTCTTTTGTCACGCCCACCAGTTCTGTTGCGATTATGCCGCCTTCGAGGTCTTCGGGTTTTTTAATCTTTGATTCATTTGGTACTGCCAAAACCCACCTGACAGGATTAGCGGTAGCCTTGCTGTAGAGAAGCTCGCAGACTTCATGAATGGAAGATTTATTTTCAAGGATCCAGTCCTGCCCCGTAAAACCGGCATCAAGCGCGCCGACTTCGATATATCTGCTCATTTCCTGAGCATGAAGCATTGCCAGCTGAATTTCTTTGTCGTCGATTTGCGGGAAATAACTTCTTTCGTACCCTGTTATGTGGAAGCCGGCTTTCTCAAAAAGCTCGAAAGTTGCATTCTGAAGGCTTCCTTTTGGAATACCAAGTTTCAGAATTTTCTCTGACATTTTTGCTCCTTTTCCCGTTTGCTGCTTTTGCGAGTGCAAGTTTTACGGGAATGACATTATTTTTTTGCCTTTGGTTTTTTTTCTGTTTTTGTTTTTTTTTCTGAAAGAAGCTGTGCGGCTTTTGGATTGGTAAGTTCGCTGTCGTGTCGCACAAGAGCATAGAAGGTATAAGCATTTGCTGCGGATATCTGTTTTTCGACAAAGGTGTAAATCTGCTCGTTATCGAGTTCACTTTCAACGGCATTGTATGTTTTAAGGTGTTGAATCATTTTTTCCGTCAATGGGACGGCGTGAGAGTTAAAAACTGTCAACATAATATATCTGCTGATGAAGCTTGCCTTGCCGTTTGATTTCTCAAGAATTTCCTTTACGCCTTTTTTGCCGGTGCTCGTCAGGCCTTCAGGCGACAGACAATCGTATTTCTGAAAGATGGCGTTAAGCAGCGAAGTAAGTTTGGCGGCACATTTTTCGCTATTCTTGATGTCCTGGCCTATTACTTCAGCTATTTCTTCTGTTCTTGCTACTCGCAGGTCGTTGAAATCGACAAAATGCGACTGGATTTTTCTAAATGCCGCCTTTGCACAGGGTTCGGTCGATTCCTCGCATAGCACGGCGAAAACAACTGCCTCGATAAGGTCGTGATATACGGTTTTTTTGGGCTTTTCGACGCCTTTTTTAAGAATACTGAAGAGTTTTTTCAGCTTCAATATGTATTGGCTGCTGCTTTTCATTTTTCTTTTTTTTCCGGAAACTCTTTTGAGATTTCGTCAATCAGCCTAAGCGTTTCAGCGTTTTTTTTAAGTCTGTCATCCATATGAAAAGACAGATGCGGGCAGAACCTGCTTTTGACATAATCGCCGAGCAGTGCCTGGATACGTCCTGAGGCGTGCTGGATTGTCATAAAGGCCAGGTTTTGTTTTTCGGGAGTTTTTCCCATAATACTTAAAAAAACATCGGCATTTTTTAAATCTGGCTTGATTTTTACTTCCGTAACGCTGATAAAGCCTTCAATTCGCGGGTCGCCAAGGTGATTGTTGATTATATCACTGACCGCTTCCTTAATTACGCGTGCCATCTTTTCCTGTCTTCTCTGCGACATGTTTTCTGGTTATTTAAAGTGTTCTTTCGACCTTGACGATTTCGTAAACTTCGAATACGTCTCCTATTTTCACGTCGTCGAATCCGGCGATTTTTATTCCGCACTCAAGACCGTTTTTGACCTGTCTGACGTCGTCTTTGAAATGTTTGAGAGATTCAATCTGGCAGTCGTTCCTGATGATGATATTGTTGCGAATAAGCCTGATTTTCGCATTTCTGCTGACCTCGCCCTGTTCGACGTAACAGCCTGCAATGGTTCCGGTTCCGGAGATTTTGAATGTGTTTCGTACAACGGCTCTTCCGATGCTTTTGAACTGCTCTTCGGGTTCGAGCATGCCGGCCATAGCCTTTTTAAGGTCTTCTGTTATCCTGTAGATAATATTATATAGTTTTATATCGATGCCTTTTGCTTCGGCCAGTTTGGCGGCCTTGTCCTCCGGCACAACATTGAATCCTATTATTATTGCATTGGAAGCCTCGGCGAGCACAATATCACCTTCGGTTATACCGCCGACGGCAGCGTGAAGTATTTTTATATGTACTTCATCCGTGCCCAATTCAGTGAGGTATTTTGTCAGGACGTCCACCGAACCCTGAACGTCAGCACGAATGATAATATTAACGTCTTTTGTTTTGCCGGCTTCGAGCTGACTAAACAGGTTCTCCATTGTAACGACCGAGCGGGTTCCCAACGATGCTTTTCTGTCAGAAGCTTTTTTCTCATTGGCAGCGGCCTTTGCACGGTTAATATCTTCAAGACAGTAGAATATATCGCCTGCCTGAGGTACATCGTTTAAACCTGAGATTTCAACAGGCATAGAGCTGATTGCCGAGTTGATGGATTTGCCGAAACTGTCTCGCAGTGTTCTGATTCTGCCGTAGGCTGTGCCGGCAAGAACGACGTCTCCTTTTTTTAGTCTGCCTTCCTTTATCAGAAGTGTTACAATGGGACCTCTGTTTGGGCTGATTCTCGCCTCTACGACCCATCCTGTGGCGGGTATTGTTGAGTCAGCCTTCAATTCGAGCAGTTCAGCGGCAAAGTCAAGATGTTCGAGGAGTTCTTCAATGCCCTGTCCTGTTACAGCACTGGTTTTTATGACTTCGGTAGTGCCGCCCCATTCAACAGGTGTAAGCTCATGTTCGGCAAGCTGGCCGTATATGCGGTTGACGTCAACACCCGGCAGGTCAATTTTATTTAGGGCAATGATGATGTGAACACCTGCAGCCTTTGCATGGTGAATCGCCTCTACGGTCTGAGGCATAATACCATCGTCGGCAGCGACGACCAGAACGACGATATCGGTCATATTTGCACCACGTGCCCGCATTGCGGTAAAGGCTTCATGCCCCGGCGTATCGAGGAATGTAACCTTTTTGGGGTTGTTTTTATCGCCCCATGTTACCTGATAAGCACCGATGTGCTGGGTAATTCCGCCTGCTTCGCCTGCGGCAACTTTTGCTGAACGGATTCTATCAAGCAGGCTTGTTTTTCCATGGTCGACATGGCCAAGCATTACAGCTACCGCTGAATGCTTCTGCAGGTTATTTCTTGGCCTTTTTTCGAATTCCTCGGCGGTTTGTTGTTCAATGGACTGTTTGGTTTGCACAATTAGTTCAGTGCCGAGGTCTATAGCGACAAGCTCAGCAATCTCTGTGGGGATAATCTGGTTTGCATTTGCAAAAATGTTATGAGCTATAAGTTTTTCTATGATTTCTGATGTTTTGACAGTCAAGACGGCTGACAAATCCTTAACAATTATTGGTTCTGATATATAGGCCTTTTCAGGCCTTATTTTTGGAGCTTCTTCGATTGCGGGTCTTTGGGTTTCGATTTTTCGCAGTGGTCGCAGCCGCATACCTTCGCCGCCGGCGGCTTCAAGTCTTGCACGTCTTTCTTCGAGGTCTCTGCTTCGCAGTTTTCGAGTCGTTTTCTGATATCGGGTAACCTCTTCAGTTATAATTTCTTCGTGTCTTCTGCCGTGTGTTTTCTTTTTGCTTTTGCCGGTTTTTAGTTTTGAATCCATGATTTCCGGCGCACTTGCCAGAAGCGGTTCGGAAGCTGCTTGCCGATATGAAGGTTTTGAAGGTTTTGCCTCTGGTGGTTTTTCGACCCGTATGACCCGTGGTCCGGCCAGTTTTGCCGGTTTGGGTTTTTTAAGTTTAGGTCCTGCCGGCTTTACCGGTTTGGCAGGTTTGGGAGGTTTGGCAGGTTTGACTTGTTCGGGTTTTTTCTTGATGGCTGGGGTAAGCAATTGTTCTGTTTCTGCAGAAACCACAGCGGCTTCAATTGTTGCGGTTGCTGCAGTTGTCTCCGATTCTTGTTTGGCAGGAGCCTGCGTTTGTTCGGCCTGTTCAACCGTAACAGGCTGTTCAGTCGGCTTTTCTTTAGCGTCCTTTTTGGCTGCTTTTTCTCGTTTCTTCAGGCGAACCTTTTTAAGGTTGACGCGAGCCGCTGTTTCCATTGTTGTTTTGTGCTCTCCTTCGCTGAACCATTCCCGGATGGTTGCCGCCAGTCCTGCTGAAATTGTCGACATGTGATTTTTTATATCGAGTCCTTCAGCCTGACACTTCTCGATGATAGCCTTGCTTTTTACACCCAGCTCTTTGGCTAAAAGATGAACTCTTGTAGTTGCCAAACTTATATAACTCCGGATATTCTTCTTTATTTATTTAAGCTTACTGGTTGGCTTGCTGTTCTGTATCTGTCGTTTTAACTTGGTGGTCCATAATGGTTTCGGCGATAGTCGGTTCGCTCTCGGCGGTTTGTTTCTTGGCTAATTCCTCAGCGGCTTCTGTAACCTTGTTTGCAAGTTTTGGCTCAAGGCCGATTTCTTTTATTAAAGGCTCGGCCCCGATTTCTGCCAGGTCAAGAACGCTTATTACACCCAGTGCAATGAGTTTGTCAATAAAAGTATCATCGAGGCCTTCTACGCTTTTTAGCCCGGCTGTAAGTCTTTCGACTTCCTGGTTATATTCATCAGGTGTAAGTATATCAATATCCCAGTCGGTCAGTCTTGCTGCAAGTCTTACGTTCTGGCCGTGTTTTCCGATAGCCAGGCTTAGCTGGTCTTCAGGCACAACAACCGTTGCGCCTCCCAGCTCGAAGCACAGTGCAACTTGGCTGCATTTTGCCGGCATAAGGGAATTTGCGATGAGTTCCTGTGAGGATTCGTTCCATCTGACTATGTCTATTTTTTCACCGCCCAGTTCTTCAACGATATTTTTGATTCTGCTGCCTCGAACGCCCACGCAGGCTCCGACGGCGTCAACCTTGCCGTCATTTGACTGGACGGCTATTTTGGTTCTGTACCCGGCTTCACGGGCAAGGGCTTTTATTTCGATTATCCCTTCGGCTACTTCCGGAACCTCCAGCTCGAAAAGCCTTCGGATGAAATCCGGATGAGTCCGTGAGAGAATAATTTTCACGTTGCTTGCTGCATCGCGGACATCGAGGATGAGGCATCTGATTCTTTCTGACGGATGATGACTTTGCCCTGAAATCTGTTCGCTTTTCGGCAAAATCGCTTCAGTTCTGTTGTTGAGGTTTACGATTGCCGATCCGCCTTCGTATCGGGCAACGACTCCGCTGACTATTTCACCTTTGCGGTCGACAAATTCGTCATATATGCTCTGTCTTTCATCGGCCTTTATTTTCTGAATCATTACCTGTTTTGCGGTCTGAGCAGGTATTCTGCCGAGTCGTTTGATGTCAATTTGCTCACCGTCCTTGAAGGCGATAATGTCTCCGGTGGCCCTGTCGATGCGGACCTCGATGTTAACTTCGGTTTTCCCGAAGTACTTTTTGGTAGCCATGACCATCGCTGATTCCAGGTCCTGGAAGATGGCTTCGCGGTCGATGTTTTTGTCGCGAGCTATGTTGTTAACTATTCTTATAAGTTCCTGATTCATTTTTCACCATTGCTCAAAAAAAGTGGAAACATCCGGTCGGGAAGTTTCCACTTCGATAAGCTCCACAATTGCCTCAGAGTACCGCTACATCGGCACTTCCTCCGCTATAACCACTTCAAAAGCTTTCGAAGCGAAAGCAAAACCAGCCCGCATAAAAGGTATGTATTCTTTATGCGGCCAGCCAAATGTAGCCGTCAGGCTACACACGGCTGTATAATCCTGTATAAATCATTGCTAAACCTTTTATATTTTTTAGTGTTTTAAAACAGGTTCGAGGGGTAATTATACAACGGAGGAGGTACTTGTCAAATAATTATAAAGAGGAAATTGAAATATTTACTATTTGGGATGGAAATGGCAGGAATTGTCGATTTTATACAAAACAGGTCGAATTTGTCCGCCTCGGGCGGAATAGGCAAAATAATATTGGGAAGCAAATCGCTTATTTGGGATTAACATTTTCTTTTGTAGTTGAGATTTCAAGATTTGTTGCGTTGCTTTTTGCTGCTGCGGCAAGAACAAGCTGACTGTCGCGATATTTTATTGTTTTATCTATTCTCAGTTGCAGTGTTGTCAGTTTTTTTCCAGATGTTTCTTTGTTGATGTGAAGAATAAGCCAGTTGGCAATGTCAGTTGGCGACTGAAAAGGACATTTGTCCGCTCCGACGGCGAAAGTTGTTTTTCCGTCTGAAGGATTGTCAAATACACTGATGGTTGGGGGTGACTTTTCACTATTGTTATCGCTGATGGCATAAGTGCATCGCTGTGGCACGTCGAGCCGGAAATTTTCCGCGTCGATTCTCTGATAGACAATTATCAGAAAGATAATTAACTGAAAAACCACATCGATTATAGGCGTCAGGTTGAGTTTCATATTTTTTCAATTGAGTCTTTTATTTCCACGAGAATCATTTCAGCCTGGATTGCCGCCTTGTGTGAGATTGATTCGATTTTGTTGGTCAGTATGCTGTGAACGATGAGTGCCGGGATGGCGATAAGCAGTCCCCAGAAGGTGGTTACCAGTGCGATGCCTACGCCGTCGGCCATCTGTTCAGGCCGAGGCTGTCCGCCGGCAAGAACGATACTGTTGAAAAGCTTTATCATCCCATATACCGTGCCGAAAAGCCCTATCATCGGCGAGACGTTCCCGATAATGTTGAGCCATTCTATTTTTCGCAGGTATTGCCGGCACTGTTGTTTGAGCGTATCGGCTATAATGTTCTGCATTTGAAGCTGCATTTCAATTTGTCTTCTGTCAGCGGATAGATTCCGGACAGCCGCCATGACCGCTGTGCTGACAAAGTCTTTTTTATCAGCCAGCATATCGAGAAGACCTTGCAGACCTTTATCTCTTATGGTTCTGATAATCTCCGCACTCGATTCTGTCGGCAGAAGAACGGAAGCTTTTATGTTTATAAAGTAATCTATTATCAGGCCGACTGTTATTACGGACATTGGCAGGAGAATGAACCAGACTATAGAGCCGCCTGAGATTACGAACTGCGAAAAAAATGTCCTGTCGTTTTGCTCAGAACCGCTGTGGATTGCGAGGAAAACAACGATACATACAACCACAAATGCTGCGGCAAGTGTTATCGTCTTTATCAGGTTTTTCCTTATAATCAGTATCATTTATTTATTTACCGGTGTAAAAGTTCCTCCTGTCATCTCCGCAAGCTGTTTGAGTATTATCTCGTCCTGTTGTTTCGGCCAGAATCCGATGGTGTTAAATTTTGTTTCGGTGCAATGGCTGCTTCTGAAATTAAGAATGCTTGCCAGGAGATTACTGTTATCCTCGGTGAGATTAAAACCATCTGTGAGAAAGTAAATTGCATTCGGCTGATTCTGTGCCGTATCTGTGCTTAGCATTGCGCTAACCAGCGCTTCGAGGGCGTTTGTACGGCCTTTCGGCCTGATTGCGTCGATGAATTCGGCGGCCTTTTCTTTGACAGGATTTGAGGCTCGCATCAGACCATTTTTGCTGAAACTGTAAAGTTGGTTGTCTCCAAAGAAGATAATCTGAAAATATCTGTCAGGCTCAAGACTGCTGATGGAGTTTTTAAGTTGAGACTTAACTTTTTCAAATGTGCCCTGCATACTGCCTGAGCAGTCAACGACAAAACACAATCGTTTGTCACAGACCGTATTTCCGAAGAAGTTCATATTAGCAGCTTCAGCGGTATGACAGGCATTTAGATTTTCTGGCGCAAGTGATTTGGTGATTGTGGCCTCGGCCGGTGCAGGGAATATCGGGTTTGAATTTTGATTGAGCGAGAATCGGGGTATATTGCCTGTTTTGCTCAAAGACAGACTGATGATTTTTGGTTTGGGCAGTATTTGTGCCTTTTCAATCAGCCGGGTTACCATTTTAATTTTTGCGGCAGGCTGCTGTGTTGCCCGGACTGACGCCGGTTTTGAAGAGAATTTTATAAAAGCCAGCATAGACAGGACAATAGTGTGTACGATAAAAGAAACGGCGAATGAGTTTATTGCAGGTTTCACTGCTTCTTACATCCTTGCATCCTTACTTGCCTTTCTTAGTCTGCTATCCGCAGTTCGGAGAAACCTTCCGCAAGCATACCATATAGTTCGATCAGCTCTCCATTGAAGAGTCTGATGCAACCTCGTGAGCTTCTTGTGCCTATTGTGTTTTCTTCGTTTGTGCCGTGGATTGCGATTCCTTCTATGCCGCGAGTTCTGCTGTCAATGCCTTCCAGTGCAATCCAGCCGGAGCCAAGCGGATAATCGGGGTCGTCGGCGTGATATGTTTTTCCTGTTTCAGGGTCTGTCCATGTGGGCTTAACAAGTTTTCCACCGATTTTTACCCGCCATAATCCCAGCGGTGTTTCGTGTCCTTCTTTTCCAAGTCCCACTTTGTAGCTTTTTACATATACGTTCTGCAGATAAAGGTCCATTGTATAAGATGAGCGATAAACAACAGCATGGAAGGGACCGTGTACGACTTTTATTGTCTGTCCTCCCTGTAAGGATTTTTCACCGGGGATATTATTTATTTTCATCAGGAACTGGTATGGCACCTTATAGCCTGCCGCGATTTGTGAGAGAATATCTCCCAGCTGGACCTTATAGATAGAGCATAAGTTATCACCGGGTTGTGCCGTCCTGCCGAACAGCCAGTCGTTGGCAAGGCTGCTCAACTGCTTTTTAATTTGTTCTCTGAGATTTTCTTCCATTGCCATATTGATAACATCGTTTAATGTATCCCTGGCGGCGATGACTCTTCCTTCAGCAATATCTTTTTGAGCGTCTTTCAGAATCGCCGCAACTCGCGGGCTTGTCAGGCCGTTGACCTCGGCGACAATGCCGGCAAAGTCTGATTTTTTCTGCGGCTTATCCTGGTCTTTCGTTGGCAGTGTTTGCGCAGGCATTTGGGGCGCTTGCTCAGGTTGTGTATTTTGGGTTTTTTCTTTGCCTGCGAAGGGATAGAAAAATACGGCTGCCGCTGCCGCCACGATGGCCGCTGCAATTACGTAATAAATTACTGTTTTTTTCCTGCCGGGCCTGTAATTGCCATAAGATGATATAGCCATTTTAAATTAACCTTCCTTTGTTATTTGTTATTAAAATATGTTACGCCTTCATTCGTAACGAGCATATTAACCGGCCGGTCGTGTTCGACTGTCGGCACAGCCGGTATGAGCTGTTCGGAGAATCCAAAGCCGCATTTTACGGCTCGTAGTTTTTCATGCTGGAAGAATCTGTCGTAGTATGAACCTCCTCTTCCAAGCCGGTTGCCGTTTTTGTCGAAGGCCAGCCCGGGTGTTACTACAAGGTCGATGTCTTCGAGCGGTATAGGTACGCCTGTTACCGGGTTTCTCAAACCTCCTGCCTCGGTAGCGATGCCCGTTTCGAGCGAGTTAATCTGCACCGGTATCATATGTCTCTGCTGCCAGGATATTTTTGGCACAGCTATCGTTTTTGCGTGCTGCCAGGCATACAAAATGAACGGCGCCGTGTCGGCTTCATGTGGCAGAGAAAGGTAGGCCATTATCGTAGTTGCTCCTCGAAATTCCGGAGTCTCAATCAGATTTTTGCATGCATCCTGGCTCATATTGGTGCGCAACTGTGCAGAATATCTGCACATCTGTGTTCTAATTTTCTGCCGCAGCTGCTGTTTGTCCGCCATCAGTGTTCCTCCGCTGGTTTTTTCACATTTGTCCCGTTAGAGACGGGCCGCGAACGCGACCGTCAGGCGTCTTTGACGCCTTCGTTTCTAACGGGATTCGATTTTTCCTGTTTTATCAAAATCTCGAGCTTTTGTAAATAATCCATAATAATTTTTTCTTTTCCTCTGGGTGTAGGAACGTAGTATTGTGTTTTTTTGTCCGGCAGGTATTCCTGAATGACAAATCCTGCTGGCCGGTCGTGGGGATATTTATAGTCGGTTCCATATCCCTGTTTTTTGGCGCCGAGGTAGTGGGAATCCTTCAGGTGTCTTGGTACAGGTATGGTTTTTTTGCTTTTTACATCGCTGATAGCGGACCATATAGCCTTTGCTGATGCGTTGGATTTTGGCGAGCAGGCAATGTATATAGCGGCTTGTGCCAGCGGCAGTTGCGCTTCAGGAAAGCCCACAAATTCTGATATTTGCACAGCCGCTGCCGCCAGTACGGTTGCCATAGGGTCGGCGTTGCCCACATCTTCAGCGGCGCAGATAGCGATTCTTCTTGCAATAAAGCGCGGATCCTGGCCGCCGGCGATAAGCCTTGCCAGCCAGTAAACCGTTGCATTGGGGTCAGAGCCTCTCATACTTTTCTGCAAAGCGCTTGCAAGGTCGTAATGCGTGTCGCCTGTAGGGTCAAAATAGATGGCCTTTTGCTGTATGGATTCCTTTGCGGTTTCGAGGTCAAATTTTATCGCCTCAAGTCCCGCATTCTTCTGGGACATAACCCCTATTTCAAGAGCCGTAAGGGCTTTTCTTGCGTCTCCATCGCTCATAATAGCTGTATATTCGAGAGCATCATCTGCCGCCTTGATGTCTAATGTCCCAAATCCTCGTTTCCTGTCGGCCAGTGCTCTTCTTAGGAGTTGGACAATGTCGGTTTTCTCAAGCGACTTGAATTCGAAAATGGTACTTCGTGAAATCAGCGGCGAGTTTACGGCAAAGTAAGGGTTTTCAGTAGTAGCACCGATAAGGACAATTATTCCGGATTCGACATCGTCCAACAGCACATCCTGCTGGGCACGGTTGAAACGGTGGATTTCGTCGATGAACAGGACTGTTTTGCAGTTTCTGGCCAGCAGGTTGTCTTTTGCCTTTTTAAGTATTTCACGGATATCTGCAACGCTGGCGGCTGGGGCGCTAAGATAAAAGAATGTTGCATTGGTCATATTTGCTATGACGGCGGCAAGGCTGGTTTTGCCGGTCCCCGGCGGGCCAAAGAAGATAAGGCTGCTGAGCGTTTGGGCCTGGAGCATTCTGTAGAGCAGTTTTCCGGGGGCAATGAAGTCTTTTTGGCCGACGAATTCTTCGATGGTTTGGGGCCTCATTCTTGCCGCAAGCGGTGCATTTGACCGTAATTGTGCCTTTTCGATATCAGAAAAAAGCGATTTTTTGTCTCTTGTTTCGGGCATAAAGTCTATTATACCGCCCGATTAAGGTCTTTGTCGACAGTAACTTCAGGGCATTTAAGTTGAGTAGGTTTTGCCTGCTGTGTGTGGGGGTTACTTTATGCTGTTTCTTAATGTTTCAAAAATCCTGACGGTGTTTTTGCCTGCCTGTTTGGCGGTGTAAAGCGCTTCATCACTGCGATGGGTTATTTCCTCCGGACTCATCTGGCCGTCATATTGGCCGACACCGATACTTATTGATATCTGGATTTTTTGTTTTTCCCAGATGATAGGAGAATTAGAGACTTCATTGACCATTCTCTCGGCCACAACGACTGCTTCAGCAGGCGCGGTATTGGGAAAAGCAACCGCGAATTCATCACCGCCGTATCTTGCAGCGATGTCGATTTTTCGAATGCACGAGACGATTTTCCTGCTGACTCGTTTTATTGCCGTATCTCCTGTACGGTGCCCGAACTTGTCGTTGATGGGTTTGAGATTATCTATGTCTGCCATAATAATTGAAAGCTGTCCGCCATATCTCTGGCATCTTCTCAATTCTACTTCAAGGGTTTCGAAGAAGGTCCTGTGGTTGATAAGGCCGGTCAAACCGTCTGTTTTAGCCTGGATTTGAGTTTTTTCGAAGAGTTTAATATTGCCGATTGAAGCGCCGACAAGTTGTCGGAAAAGCTCTATTACGGTGATATCTTCGCTGCTGAAATTTTTGGCGCCGATTTTATCGGCCAAGTTTAGTATACCTACGACCCTGTTTTGGCAAATGAGCGGTGCAATTATGCATGTATTTGACTGATAATTTTTCGCAAATTTACGATTTGATTTAGAGATAATCGGTGATTTATGGTCTTCAATGTTTTTGAGGGCAATCAACTTTTTGCTTTTGACGGCTTTTATCATAGGTGACATATTAATTTGGTTGAGAGATACTATATTATTGATGAGAAATGGGTGATTGTGACTTTCGAGGTGCAGCATGTCGGTCATTTCGTCAAGTATGTACAGTGAGGCAAGTCTTGCATTGACAAGTTTTGGAATCTGTTCCACGCAAATTTTTCCAATCTGTTGCATGTTCAGGCAGTTTATCTGCTGTACAAGCGGGGTAATAGCCTGCAGGATACCCAGATTCGCATTTTTTAGCGAGTTATCTAAGCCGCGGGTGTTGTTGTTTTGTCCGATATTGTTCATAAGTACTTTTCCAAAAACATCTTAGACTGCAAAAGCACTGTTTTTGGGCATTCATTATATCGGTGTTGAAAATAGGTAAGTTTGGTAAAAAAGTTATAATTACCGGTGGTTTTATATCTGGGCAGGCTCAGGTCCGAAAAAATTCTATTCTGTAGCTCGAAAAGAACTGATAATTTTCAATTTTATCGTTAATTTTGATGGTTTAGTTGAGGGTGAGCAGTCCTTTTGTGGGATGTGCAGATACGACATGAAAAAAACAGAAAATTTTTTAAAAAAAGTTGTTGACGTTTGGCAGAACAGCTTTTACATTTTACAAAACGTAAAGACCGTTTTTTAGAATCAGAAGTTTGATTTTAAGGGACTTTTGATTTTTTACGGCCGGTAATGTTGAA
Organism: uncultured Planctomycetaceae bacterium; assembly: GCA_964619675.1. Classification (GTDB taxonomy): domain Bacteria; phylum Planctomycetota; class Phycisphaerae; order Sedimentisphaerales; family UBA12454; genus JAPLMW01. The sequence goes on from CAZUEO010000025.1 coordinate 16,380, forward strand.
AAAGGCTTAAGTAATGTTTGAGATGCATCAATCTGATTTTGCAAAGAGTAGCAGAAATAACTTTTCCGTCCCGCAAAAGCTTTATCGTATCGGCGAAGTAGTACGCTGGACGCCGTATTCTCGTCAAACGATTCACAATTATACGATTATGGGTCTGATAAAAGAGACTGCTTGGACTGACGGTGGACATCGGCTTTATGACGAAAGTGTTTTCTCAAGGCTTTCAAGGATAACTGAACTTAGAAAAACAAAGACATTAGGTCAGATAAGAGAAATACTCGTAGCTTACGGCGACTGATTTTTATCCGCTTGGAGGCGGATTTGCATTTTTAAAATAATTGCAGGGAAATAGTTTTGACTAACAATATCGGACAAATGGATTTGTCGTCTTTGATTCGTGACAACATTGATGAACTGCTTGTCAAAATCATTCAATTCACACACATTCACCACAAAGTAATCCTAGAAAATATTAATAATTGTCATTTGACAGGTTTCATTCCTCGGCGGGTTGATGTTGAGGATTTTGCAAAAGTAATTTCCACAGCTCTTTCGGAGCATCAGAGAAGCCGAAGGCTTGTTCTTTGTGACAGCGAGTCGGTTAGTTTTATGTCGGGCGGCCGGTTGAACGTAAAATCGAAGGTTGATTTGGCGGCAAAGAGACTTTTTGAAAGGGATTTTGGCCAATACCTTTATCTTCAGCAGCAGCGGCTGGATGAAAATACGATAAATAACAAGGCGGCTTGTGCTTTATTGGGACATAAACTGAAATCTGCCCAAATGACAGCGCAGTGATGGATTGTTATAACTTCTTTACGATAAGGGTGTTATAGAATTTAAAAAAGAATAGCGGTCAAGGAGGAACAAATAATGACAGTATCTATTGGGGGACTTGCCATGCTTGCGGCTCAAAGCAGTCAGAAGGCAAAGATTATTGCGGTTGCCAGCGGCAAAGGGGGTGTAGGCAAAACAAATATTGCGGCAAATCTTGCTGTATGTTTAGCTGCGGCCGGCAAAAGAGTAGCGGTTTTTGATGCGGATTTCGGCCTTGCCAATCTCGATATTATTTTTGGTGTGAGCAGCAAGTACAGCCTTTCACATTTCGTCAGAGGCTGCAGAAGTATTGAGGAGGTTTGCCAGCCTGCTGCCGGCGGCGTTGACATAATTTGCGGCCTTTCCGGTATTGAGAGTCTTGCGGAAATGTCAGACTTTGCCAGAGAAAGAGTTATCAAGGCGCTGGAGACTTTGTCCGATAACTACGATGTGGTTATTGTGGATGCTTCCGCCGGCATCGGAAAATCGGTGCAGGCGTTTTGTATGGCTTGTGACCATATTGTGCTTGTAACCACGCCCGAGCCTACAGCGATAACTGATGTTTATATATTGCTCAAGGTTATTACGGCCAAGCGGTATGGCGGCAGGTTTAGTCTGATTGTGAATATGGCTGAAAGTGCGGTAGAAGGCAGGAAGGTTTACAGGCAGATTGCGATGGCGGCGACTCAGTTCCTGAATGTTCGGCTTCAGCACGGCGGTGTTCTTGTCAGGGATGAACATGTAAGCCTTGCGGTTAGGAAACGCCGGCCGGTAGTGCTTGAATATCCGAAATGTACTACTGCGCAGTCCCTGATGACGGTTGCAGCCAGGCTCAGCAAAGTTCCTGTCAGTGGTACGGCAGGGCAGGGTTTTTTCAGAAAAGTTGTTAACTGGTTTATCTGATTTAAAACGTTCTTTTAAAAGGCCGATATTATTAGTATCAAGCGTTAAAGCATGTAATGCCTGTGCGCTTTAAAAATTGCGTTCTGTTTTTAAGACTTATAGGACTGTTCGCCTATGGCGGATAAATTTGGAATTTTTGGAGGGTTGCGAAAATGCCGGCGACAAAAAAATCTGTGGAAGTCGATATAGAATCCATTTGGGAAGATTTTTTCAAGGACCGCAGCGAAGGGAACCGCAACAGGCTGATTGAGCATTATCTGCCGATTGTCAAGTACACCGCTGAGCGGATATATATGAAACTTCCTGAAAAGGTTGATGTTGATGATTTAATCAGTGCCGGCATATTCGGCCTTATGGATGCGATAGACGCCTATGACCCCGAGAGGGGCGTCAAGTTTGCGACGTATTGTACGCCTCGAATAAGAGGAGCGATTCTCGATGAGCTGCGGAGTATGGACTGGGTTCCTCGTCTTGTAAGGGCACGTGCTCATCAGCTCGGCAATGCGACAAAAACACTTGAAGCTCATCTCGGCAGGTTGCCGACCGAACGGGAAATTGCCGAGGAGCTTGATATGAATATGGAGGAGTTTTACAGGCTGCAGCGCGATGCCACCGCTGTTGGTCTGGTGTCCCTGAGCAGTAATCTTGACACCGAGGGCGACAATGATATTTGTGAAATTGACATAATCGAGGACAAAAAAAGCGATGACCCGATGGTCGAGGCTCAGAAAAGAGATTTGAAAAATCTGCTGAACCGGGGACTGACCCGTGCTGAGAGACTCATACTTGTGTTGTACTATTATGAGGAGATGACAATGAAGGAAATCGGTGCAACACTTGACCTTTCGGAATCAAGAGTTTCACAGATGCACTCGTCGATAATAGCAAGGCTCAAGGCGCAGATGGATACCCGCAAAAAGGAGTTTTCCATTAACAAGTAGTTTCCCATAGACAACAACAAGCCGGGAATGTAGAATGAGGATTCGGCAAGTCGTCCGCTGCAGGCGGGCCCCCAGTTTTAATTTTGGATTTCTGTATGCAATTTACGAAAATGCATGGTCTTGGCAACGACTACGTGTATATAGATTGCTTCCGGCAGTCGGTCAAAGACCCTGCGTCTCTTTCAAAAGTTTTAAGCGACCGTCACAGAGGCATAGGTTCTGACGGTCTGATTTTGATATGTCCATCTGATATTGCAGATGTCGAAATGAGGATATTTAACGCCGACGGCTCGCAGGCGCGGATGTGCGGCAATGGAATCCGCTGCGTGGCCAAATATGCTTATGAGCATTCTCTTGGCGGCAGCAGAAAGGCGTTTTCTGTGCCGGGCGGCAAAAATTTTCCTGTTTCCCTGCGGGTTGAAACCGGCAGGGGAGTTTTGACACTTGGCCTGGAGGTCGATAATAAAAACAAAGTCTGCAGCGTATGCGTCAATATGGGCCAGCCGATTCTTGAGCCGGCCCAAATTCCTGTTGCTCTTGATGGCGACAGCGTAATTGAAGCGGCTATTGATGTCCAGAACCAGCGTATGCTGATGACCTGTGTCTCGATGGGCAATCCTCATGCGGTATTTTTCACCGATGACCTTTTAGGCATAGAGCTTGAAAAAATAGGGTCTGTAATAGAGCATCATGAGCTTTTTCCACAGCGTGTTAACGCTCATTTTGTGAGGGTAGATTCGCCGCAGCAGTTTACGATGATTACCTGGGAGCGCGGCAGTGGGGCCACTTTGGCCTGCGGCACAGGCGCCTGTGCCTGTTGTGTCGCCGCTGTTCTTACTAACAGGTGCGGTAGAGCCGTAACAGCCAATCTTCCAGGCGGTCAGCTTCAGTTAAACTGGTCGCAGGAGGATAATTGTGTCTATATGACCGGCCCTGCGACTGAAGTTTTTACAGGTGATTGGCCCGATTAAGTTAGTCAGGGTTTATATTTACCGATTTGTCAATCCCGTAGGTTTTTGCGATGGTCAGATTTGCCGGCTGCATTGCGGCCCTGTCGAGTACGATTTTCGGCTGATTGAGCTCAAATTCAATTAAGTCGTATTTTGCGTTTGGATCAGACGCTAACGCCTTTGGAATATCCTTCATTGAGCCGATTTTCATACCATTGATGTTGTCAATCACACACTGACTAAGGCCGTGATAGCCGAGGGTGATATCTGACGGCAGGATATAGCTTAAAACAATAATTGTCTTTCGCGTCTCCGTAGGTTTGAAGGCCTCGTTGAGCAGGTAATTATAAATATGCGGCTCAGCCTTTGATGCCCAGCCTGCTCCTCTTGCTTCGAGATATGTTTTTGTCAGTTTTTGCAGGATACAGCCGCCGATAATGAAATATTCCGGCTGGCTGTCGAGGTCATACCACGGCACAAGCATATCGGAGAGTGCGAAATTCTTAACAGGCGTTTCTATTTTCTGCTTTTTCCTGTCTCGCCAGATGTCGAATGTAACTTTTTCGCCTGCGGTCTTGCTTGTTATCAGGTAATCGAAGAACAGAGCGTCATACTGTGGATGGATAAATCTTCCGTAAGGGTTCACTTTAAAACCGTCAACAGCCAGAAGCACATCTCCTGTTTTTAATTCATTGCAGCCTGTTCCTATGGTATAGACATCCGAGACATAAACCCCATTCTGTATTTCACCAGGGAGTTTCAGGTATTTTCTTAAAGCAGGGTCGAGCAATTGAGAAGTAGAGAATCCTACAGCTCCTATACCATTGTAGGAATTGTTCTTTGCGTCGGCCAGGAATCTGTTTATGGTTTCTGCCGGGATGATTCCCGCTTCTTTACTGCTCGACCAGCAGCTTACCCCGACCGGTTCGGAGCCGATACAGTATAATTGTCCGCTGCTTGTGCTTTCCGAGATATTTGCGGCTACGAATTTGAGCGTTTTAGAAAAAGCCGCTGAAGATGAATCTATTGTTGTTCTGTCCAGGTAAGCTCTGCCGCTATAGGTTTGCTGTGTGGCTGAGAGCCAGTAAAAGCTGACCTCGGCGCCTTTTTTGTATTTTGCGCTGAATTTCAAAGGCGTTAGGGGTTTGCTGAGTATGTTCGGGTCGAGTTCAATCAGGGCAAGATTGGATTCATAATCGATAATCTTTATTTTGCCCGGCACAAATTCGTTCTGCCCTAATCTTTTTGCTTCCATCGTAGCCGCATTTGCGATATTGACTGCGGGTGTGATAACTTCATTTTTCGAAACGGCACAGCCGACACCCCAGCCTTCGGTAATATCCTTGATTTTCCAGGGCTGATACTGGTCATAGCTGCTGTATGTTATCCTCAGATATACTATAGAATTTTTTGTCTTTTCTGTCATATCTATTCGGTTTTTGCCGCAAGCGTTCGATAGGATAAGTGTTGCGAAGAGTAAAGTGGCGAGAACAATTTGGATATTGCTTGGTTTTTTCATATCTGCTGCTCCAGAAGTGCCCAGGTCGGGACGTTATATTTTTTGAGGATGATTTCGTTTTGCTGATGGGCTTTTTTTGCCTCTATCGGCAAAGGCCTGTCTGAATTCATAAATTTAAGGATATAAAACTCGGCTTCTTTGTTTTCAAAGGCTTTTCTGACGTCGTCGAGGCTCCTTATGGGCGTATCATTTATGCTTTCGAGCGGCTTGTTTAGGAAACCATCGACATAAGCGTTGATTTGGTCGGGCAGGGTTTCGGAAAGAATTACATATTCTTTTCGCAGCGGGTCATCATTGAGTTGTTGTGAATCGCTGAAAAGGTATCTGAGCGTATGCGGGATACCCTGCATCCAGTCTCTGCCCCATGTTTCAAGGAAGTTTCTTGATGCCGCGACGAATGTCAGTCCTGCGAAACACACGTAGCGGGGCTGCACATCATAAAGCCGGGCGTAATCAAACACAGGGCGATTCAGCCTGATGTCCAGTTCAGCGGTATTCTTTTGGCCGCCTCGCCAGTAAGCGAGAGTAATTTTCCGGCCGATTTGTTTTTGTTCGATTGCTTCCGACATATGGTGTTTTGTACCGTAAATCGTAATCATACCGTCGTTGTCGATGTCATAATCGTCAATCTTTGTTATGCAGTCGTCTTTCTGCAGAGCTTTTTCAGCGGAGCTGTTGAGCATCACGCTTGTTACCACAATGCCTTGCGTGTCGGCAGGTATTTTAAGGTAATCGTAGTAGCTGTCGTTATGCAGGCCTGCAAAGAGAGTTATCCCGATTGAACCGAAACCGTCATATCTGCCGTCATTGATGTCCTGAAGGAAATGCCTGATTATGGTTGTTGGAATCAGATAGCCGATATTATCAGCAGCAAGCATCCCCTGGAATGCCACCCCGATAATTTTTCCGTCCTGCATTACCGGTCCGCCGCTGTTACCGGGATTTATAGCGGCATCTGTCTGAACGACCAGATGCACATCGGCTCCGGTATGAACATATACATCGGTCTGAATCCTTGATACCACGCCTTCGGTAACGCTGATATGTGTTCCGCCCAGCGGAAAACCATATGTAGAAACCGTGCTGTTAACTTTTGGCAGGTCTCCGAAGTCCAGCGGTTCGGTGCCGTCAAAAAAGCCTGGGTCATACACTTTCAGCAGAGCTAGGTCACAGTCATGGCCGATAAATTCAACGCTGGCGGGATATTTTTTTGCGATATTTTCTTTTTTGATGATGATGTATCTATTGTCTGAGACGTTATGGGCGTTCGTAAGGATTCTGTTTCCTCCAATGATAAAGCCGGAGCCTACGCCTCCTGTTGTGGATTTCTGTTTCCACGGCGTAGTGTAATCGTAGCCCTGTTTGACGATTTGAATCATCACGACGGATTTTGTCATATCCGGCAGCTCGGTTGCGCAAACGCCGACAGCTAAAAGGGCGATAAAGACAAATATTACTTTCTTCATTTTTAACTCCGCTGATAGAGATTTATTTTTTCAGATTTTCCTTTATTTTTGTGAGTTCTTCAAGTCTTTCTTTTGCCTGACTGTATTTTACTTTGCCCATTCTGCTGAAGATTTCTCTGCCGGGATACATTATTTTAAACTGTTCGGTATATGCGTCTTCTATTTCTATTGCTTTTTTGTAGTGTTCGATTGCCAGGTCGGTTTTGCCGAGCTGCCGGCAGGTTTCCGCAAATTCGATATGCAATTCTGGAGAGGCAGGGTATCGTTCCAGTGCCTGTTGAAATGCCGAAAAAGCCTTCTTGAACCACAGCCGCCGCCTGTCTGGCGTTATCTGTGCGAGCGTTTCATAGACTTTGGCGAGATTTTCATAATTTTTGTAATCGGCCTTGTCTCTTCGGATGGCTGTCAGCAGTGATTTTTCAGCCGATAGTAAGACATCAGGGGAATTGCCGGGATTCATTTCGAATTTATACAGGAGCATTTTCCCCGCAAAGGCGGCGGGCGTAGGGTTCAAAATATCATCTGCACTGGCATCGAGTAAAAGTGCCGTTCCTTCTTCGATTTCTCCATATGCAAAAAATAGTTTTGCCTTTTCTGTTTTAACCGCCGTTTTTGCTGTCGGTATTATGCAGAACCATATAAGAGATGCTGCCGTGATTATCGCTGAAGCGGCAAGGATAGCTTTTCTTGTTTTATTTGGTTTTAAAGTGCTGCCTGTAATATTATTCGGTCGGTAATCCGAACTGACCAGTGCGATACAGGCCCAGAATGCCGTCATTATTCCCGGCTCAAATAATGCGAAGTCAATCAGGTTATGGATTAGTACCGCAGCCAGTCCGCATAAAATGGCAGCGTGGAAGATTTGTCTGGTTTTTGTTTGTTCTTCTGTTCGTCTGCACAGCCATAATGTCGTTCCTAAGAAGAATGCCGGCGCTGCATACATAATGGTAAGGACATAGATAATAACGTAGAAGTTGCTGATAATCTCGACCCTTACAAAAATCGGTCTGACAAACAGCAGGACAAGAACAATAGAGATACCGCTAGCCTTTGCAAGAGCAGTCAGGCCGTTTTCAGCAGGTATGATGGGAGTTTTATCTTGTTTGCGGCGGGTTATAATCGGCCAAAATATTGCCATACAGAATCCTGCCAGGCCGATTATTCCATACTGACTTAGTATGTTCAATACGAAGCAGTGTGGGTCCCTGACAGTTTCGAGAGCTTGAGGTATTTTGTATTGTGTGTAGTACGTGCCGAAATTTCCTCCTCCGATTCCTGTTATTAAGTGGCCGGCGATAATTTTAGCGGTAGCGGACCAGTATTGCCACCTAACCAGCATTGAATTGCCGCCGGGCAGTTTATTGTGCGTAACGCCGTAGCTGACGATGAAAATTACGGAAAGGATAATCAAAATAATAACTGAGATAATTATAAAGCCTCGATGGCGTCGGAAAATTTGACCGAATCTTACAGATAAAAGCAACAAGCATCCTGCAGCAGCAAGGGACGCAATAGCGCCTTTGCTGTGTGATTCGAACAGCCCGGCAAAAAGAACAAGCAGCAAAACAATCGGAAACCATAGTCTTTTCAGAGTGTTTTTCTTTTCAGACAGTTTGACCCTGAAATCAAAAGCGGCAAAAGTGCAGAAGATTGCAAGAACCAGCAGACTCCCGACGCTGTTGCCTGTGGTAAAAAATCCCCTGACATCTTTTGAATATAATCTGTGCTCGTAGAGCATATGCTCGAATGAGCCCGGCTTGATACCGAGCTTTTGCAGCTGGACGGCGGGTTCGGTCTTATAATCTTCTATCATAAGTTTATTACTGCTGAAATACTGCTCGGTGCACTGGTATACGTTTGCTGCTGCCATACCTATCAGCACAAAGAGCAGGACTTTCTTTCTTTCAATTGTTTGCAGAAGATTTGAAAGAACGACAGCCGTCAGCATAGCCGACAGGATTGTAATTGAGCTGGTTATGGCCGTTCTGCGGTTTGAAGCCGTGATTGTGCTGATGACACAGGCAGCGGCAAAAATCAGTACGCCGTAATCGAGTCCGCTCAGCCGATATTTGCCGCCGGACAATCTGACGGCAAACCAGACAGCCGCCGCGATAATCAGCAGACTTGAAATGCTTATGCTCAGAAAGTTGTCGTAGAAAACCCCCGACAGGCTGAATGACTCTATGTTCGGATTTTCCATAGAGCTTAGTCTCAGGGCGATGACGCACATAAAAAACGCAAAGAGGACCGATTCGAAAATACGAAGCGTTTTGTTATTATTTTTCTGAGCCATTTTTTCCGGTTGATTCGAGAACGGCGACAATCCACAGTACCAGGACCGTCTGCGCAAATACGAGGATACCGTATGCGGAGTTGATGGTTTTCAAAATGATTGCGCCAATGCCTGTCGCAAATGTTGCAAGATAAAGCGTAAGTACCGTCTGTGTTTCGGAAAGTCCCCGTTTTTTAAGTCTATGCGAGAAGTGCTGCATGTCTCCGACAAAGGGGCTCTTGCCCTGGCTGAATCGCAGGATTGTTACGCTTATAAAATCGTATAGCGGCAGGGCTGTTATAACCAGCGGCATTAGCACAACATACCATTTGCTGCTCTCAGTGCTCTGGTAATACGTTGTTCTCAGTGTAAGAAGCGCGACAAAGAATCCGATGACAAATGACCCTGCATCGCCCATAAAAATCGAGGCCGGGAAGAAATTGAAAACGAGAAAGCCCGCCAGCGTCCCTGCAAAAATCAGCGCAAAGCCGCTCACGAAGACCTGTCCTGAAAGAACCGCTGTGAAAAACAAAATGGCGGAAATTATAAGGGCAATTCCCGCACTTGCCCCGTCCATATTGTCTAAAAAATTGAATACGTTGATAATAAGCACAATCCAGAAAGAGCTTATAATTGAGGTCAGGATTCTGCTTTCGATAAAAAGCTCGACTCGTACGTCGGCAAAATAGGCTGCGGTAAATGCGGCGACAAACTGCACCAGTAGCTTGACGGCAGGCCCGAGATTTTTTATATCGTCCCACAACCCAAGCGCCAGCAGCGCCGTTGCACAGGCGATTATTATGACCAGTTCCCGGGATTTAGCGGCAAAATCCTGAATGTAAAGACCGCTTTTTTCCGCCGCCAGAGCCGGATAAAACTTGACGGCGATAATTGCAGCAATACAGAAAAGGGCGATTGTTGCGAATATTGCGATTCCGCCGCCTAATGGTATGGTTTTTTTATGAAATCTGTCCGGCCGCGGATGAGCGAGAAATCCGCTCACCAGGGCAAGTTTTTTAACAATCGCCGTCAAAGCTGCCGAAACGGCAATAGCTGCCACAAGAACCATTAAGTAAACAATGGACGGATTTATCACAAATTACTTCCTTAACTGCCCAACAAGTTTTTCCCTGACCTGGCTAAAAAATCCGTGATACCTGTTTTCCTTGTGGTCTGGAAAGGAATACTCAAAACCTTTCCACTGTCCCTTGCTGTAAATCAATGTAACCTCAGCCCAGATTTTTTTGCCGATATATATCCTGTGTGAAAAATTCTTCGTACTTGCCAGCACAAGCTTCGACGGCTCGATATAGCCGGCATCGAGATTGACAGGCCTGCTCAAATTACCGCCCAGCTTGCCGGCAAGTTTTTTTTCCATTTTATTGGTCTTGAGTTTTATATTTGCCAGTTTGTCCGGCAAAATCAGTTTTTCAATTGCCACAAATTTTTTGACAATCTCTTTTCCGGTTTCGCCGGCATAATATTCGGTATGCGTAAAAGGCCAAACCTGGCTTTCAAGGTCGCAGTTTCCGAATTTGGCCTTTATCATATCGACGGCGGTATTTACAGCCTCTTTGTTGCAGGCGAGTATCCCTACAATAAGTTTTACCGGCTCAGGTTTTTTAAGCGTCCACATCCAGTTCGGCTTTTAGTTTTGCAGTCAATTCTATAATTTTTTCTCTTGTTTTTTCCAGCGGAACTTTTGTAATTTCTTTTTCTCTGCGTAGTTTTATCTCGGCGCAGTTTTCAGCGATTGATTTAGCTCCGATTGTTATGCGGATTGGTATTCCGATAAGGTCTGCATCCTTGAATTTTACGCCGCCTCTTGCGTCCCTGTCGTCGAGCAGCACTTCCACGCCGGCATCGGTCAATTCGTTATATAGTTTTTCTGCCGCCTTGATAATTCCATCTGCATTTCCCGCAGGAACGATGATAACCTCATAAGGCGCAATGCTTATCGGCCAGATAATACCGTCGTCGTCGCGTGATATCTCAATTGCAGATGCGACAATCCTGTTTATACCTATTCCATAGCAGCCCATAATGCACGGCTTTTCAACGCTGTCCTTATCGAGGAATTTTGCGCCCAGTTTGCTGCTGTACTTTGTGCCTAATTTGAATACCTGCCCGACTTCGATACCGCGTTTGAAAACCAGTTTTTTGCCTTTGTAAGTATCGCCTTCGACCGCATTTCTTATATCGGCGATTATTACGTTTTTGCTTTCGATGGGAAAATCCCTTCCCGGCACGACATTTTTAATATGATAGTCTGTTTTATTTGCGCCAGTAACGCCTGCCTCGATTGTAAGAACTGAGTGGTCGATAATAAGTTTATTTACTTTTTCAGCAAGTCCGACAGGCCCTGCAAAACCGACCTCGGCTCCGGTGATTTTTTTAATTGTTTCCTTGTCTGCAAGTTCTATTGATTTTCCGACAGCGGTTCGCAGTTTTTCAGGATTTACTTCAAAATCCCCTCGTACAAGAACAAGGATTAGCTCGCCGCCTGATTTGTAAACAAGCGACTTGATAAGCTCTTTTGCGTTTACTTTTAAAAATTCACAGATTTCGTCGATAGTTTTTTGATTTGGCGTGTGAGTTTCTTCTAACTCATCGTATTTTTTATCTCGGTTTGCTTTTTGCAGGGCGTCAACAGGTGCCTTTTCAATATTTGCGGCATAGCTGCCATCCTCGGTCTGGACGATAATATCTTCGCCTGATTCGCAGGGTACAGTGAATTGATGTGAGCCGCTGCCGCCCATCTCGCCTGATTCGGCCTCGACAATGGCGTATTTCAAACCGCATCTGCTGAAAATCCTTTTATAGGTCTCGTACATTATTTTATAAGTTTTATCGAGGCTCTTTTCGTCGGCGTGGAAGCTGTAAGAATCCTTCATTATAAATTCTCTGCTTCGCAGCACGCCAAACCGCGGCCTGAACTCGTCCCTGAATTTGAAACTGATTTGATAAAGATTAACCGGCAGTTGTTTATAGGAATTTATTTCTCCTGCCGCAATGCTTGTAACGACTTCCTCAGCGGTAGGGGCCAGCACGTTTTCTCTGCCGTGCCTGTCGGTAAAGTGCGCCATAGTTGGGCCGTAATCTATATTGCGGCCCGTCTGCTGCCACAGTTCCATCGGCTGAACGGCAGGCATTAAGATTTCCTGTGCGCCGCTCTTGTCCATTTCCTCGCGGACGATATTCATAACCTTCATCAGTACCCGCCAGCCTGTCGGCAGGTATGTATATGTTCCACTCGCAAGTTTACGCATCAGGCCTGCACGAATCATTAGCTGATGACTTGGAATCTCAGCGTCTGCTGGCACCTCTTTCACTGTCGGTATAAGAGCCTTGCTGTACCTCATTGTTTTTCCTTGTTTTATTTTGGTTAGCCCCGCCAATACCTTGGCGGGGCTTTCATCGCCGCAAATCGGCGATGAAGCGCCTTTATATCTTCAAAAAAGGCCTTTTGCAAGAAGAACTTTAGCCCCTTTTTTTTCTTAAAACCTTTTGACAGAAGCTTTTAGTCTGGTATAATCCCTCAAAACGGATTTTCTGACCTGCCGCGACGGGCGCGAGCACGGCGGGCCGGACTGAATTTTCTGCTGGGAAAGGATTGAAGCATGCCGGCTGCAATCAAATTGCTGGTTTTGCGGTTAAGTGTACTCATAGTAGTTCTTGTCTTTATTGCCGGTTGCGGCGAATCTGCCAGGAAGAGAAGTTCCGTTAATCTTTATGTTGATGCCGTAGCGCTTGCCGAGTCGAATGAACCTGACCAGGCGGTTGAAAAGCTCAAACTGGCCGTCAGGCAAAATCCCGATTTTGCGATAGCCTATTCACTTCTCGGCAATATTTATCTCAGGCAGAACGATTTGGCCCAAAGCGCACAGGCTTATCAGAAGGCTGCCGCAATTAATCCCTGGTCGTTTGAGGATTTTCAGGCGCTTGGCAGGGTTTATCGCTTGATGAGTGATTTCACCTCGGCGGCGCAGGCCTATGCCAGGGCTTGTGAGCTTGACCCGCAGAGCTCCGGCCCGCGATATGGCGCTGCCGATGCCTATTACCAGCTTGGCGATTATGAAAAGGCCCTTGAATACGGCAAAACGGCAAAGGACCTTGCCCCGACCGACAGCGAGATTGAGAAGCTCCTCGGCGATATTTATACCGCCCGCCAGGACAATGAAATGGCAATCGATTCCTATAAACGTGTCCTCGAGCTGAAAGGAAATGACCCACAAATACAGCTTGCCCTTGCCGTTGCCTATCTGCGAGGAGGCCGGTATGACTCTGCCAAAGAGCTGCTCGAATCCGTCGTGGCGGCTCAGCCTTCGAATGCGCAGGCCTGGCGTCATCTCGGTTTTGCCTGCCTTAAACTTGGCGAAACGGGCCTTGCCGTTGAAAAGTATCTCAAAGCCGTTCAGCTTGGCCCTGACGACTGGCGCGCACACAAAGGCCTTGGTGTTGCCTATATGATGAAGTACAGGGATTTAAAGAGTCTCGGCGATAACGGTGCCGCTGATTTCAGGACAAAGGCGATTGCCCACTGGAGTCGCTCGCTCGATTTGAATCCTGCTCAGGACAAGCTCCTGAAGTTATACAGAAAATACACACAGTAGGGAGCTGCTTTTTGACTGAAACTGCCGACAAATGCTGCTGCTCTCGGGCTTGGGGTCTTTTAACCAGCCAATTAAGCGCTTCTGCCTCGCATTTATTATTTTGGCCTGTTTTTATACTTGGCCTTGCTGCTGATTTATGGACAAAGTCTTTGGTTTTTAACTGGCTCAGCTCTCGCGGGCCGCAGCGATATGTTGTTTTCCCCGGCTTTTTTCAGCTTGTGCTCGTTGAGAATCGCGGCGCAGCCTGGGGCGTCGCAGCCGACAAAACAATTCCACTGATATTGATTTCCATTATTGCGATTGTCGTTGTCTTTGCGGTATTTCTTTTTATGCGAAAGCTGCAGACTGTTGTTGTTTTTTCGCTTGGCCTGTTTGCAGCGGGCATCTGCGGCAATTTATATGACAGGCTTTTTAACGCCGGCAAAGTACGGGATTTTCTCGATTTTTATTATAAGGACGTTCATTTCCCCGCTTTTAACGTCGCCGATTCAATGCTGACCATTGCGGTATTTCTTTTAATTATCGTTACTATTTTCTCCTCCAAACATACAGACCAAACAACCTCTAATTCTATCCCCTAATTACATATTTTCAAACACATGTTCGGCAACGTAAATCGGCACATTTGTAGCCACGCCGACCGCGATTGCATCGCTCGGCCGGGAATCAACCTCAACGATTTTGTCGCCGGTATTTAAGTGGATTGTTGCGTAGTATGTGTGGTTTTGCAAATCGCTTATGACGACCCTTTCTATTTTTATCCCCAGCGCCTCGATTATATTGCCCAGCAAATCGTGAGTCAGCGGCCTGATGGTCGTTTTGCCTTTTAATCTTCTGTCGATAGCCATTATTTCAACGATACCTATGACTATTGGCAGGTTGCGATCGCCTTCTTTTTCTTTCAGGATGATAATCTGCTGGTCGCTGGTCTCGTCTATTACTATCCGCGATAATTCAACTTCAATATCCATTGGAATCCTACTTCAATTTCTCCAGATTTTTCTCTACGGCCGCAAGTTGCTCTTTTAGTTCCGCCAGTCTATCTTTTGTCTGCTGGACGACTTCGGGCTTTGCCCGTTTTACGAAGTTTTCATTAGACAGTTTAGCTTCATTTGCTTTTACAGCAACAAGAATTTCGTCTTTCTGTTTATTTAGTCTTTTTCTTTCTGCTTCGGTGTCAATCAAACCTTCAACGAACACCTGGATTTGTTCAACCACGGCCGCAGCGGCGTTGGCAGGCCTTGTTACTTTTGGCGACGCTGTGAATTTTTCAAGGCCGGCCCGGTCGCAGATTAAATCGCCGTTATCATTAAGGATTTTTGCTCTCTTGGCCGGTGCATTTGCGGTAGCCGCCAGTTTTCTATTTGGTGGCACGGTATATTTATTCCTGATTTCACGAATCGCTCGCACAACTTCCTGCACAATTGCTATTTTATCTTCAATCTCAGGCTCGAAGAATTTATCTGAAATCTTAGGCCATTCAGCAATTACCAGTGCATCGCTCTTTTCGATTTCTATCAGGCCTTTCAGTCCTCTTTGCGGCGCGATTTCATTTAATTTCTGGAATATACCTTCCGTTATAAACGGCACAAACGGATGCAGCAATCGAAGCGTCATATCCAGTACAAACGCAAGCACATTCTGCGGCACATCTTTTTGTGCCGCATCCTTGATACGTGGTTTTATCCATTCAAGATACCAGTCGCACAAATCGTTCCAGAAGAATCGGTATATTTCCATTAGCGGCTCGCTTATCTTAAATTCATCGAGCATTGTTGTTACTTCTCCTGCAGTTTCTGCCAGTCTTGACAGTATCCATTTATCCGTGATAGTCATTTTTTTCTTATCGAATGCGTCAAAATTTACCCCTTCGAGGTTCATCATTGCAAATCGTGATGCGTTCCACAGTTTATTGCAGAAATTTCTGCCGATATCGAATTTCTCGCTGATGTTCCTGCCCTGATTATCCTTTATCACCGGCAGTTTCAAATCCTGGCTTTCGGTAGTCATTTGACATAGGCTGAATCTCATCGCATCGGCGCCGTAGGTTTCGATAATATCGATAGGGTCGATTCCGTTTCCTTTGCTTTTGCTCATTCTTTCGCCGTTGCCGTCGAGGATGGTAGGATGGATGAAGACATTTGTGAAAGGGATTTCGTCCATATTTTCCAGTCCCATCATCACCATTCTCGATACCCACAGTGTTATAATATCTCGTGCCGTAACGAGCGTATTTGTCGGGTAGTAAAATTTCAGCTCTTCAGTTTCCTCTGGCCAGCCTAACGTGCTGTGTGGCCAAAGCGCCGATGAAAACCATGTATCGAGAACATCCAGGTCTTGTATATATTCCATACTCTCAAGTTCTTGGATAACTTCGCGTTCTTGGTCTAATGGTAAAACCGGTACACAGATGTAAATAGTTACAGTTTGTTCATCAAGAAAACGCATCTTTGCGACACATCCAATATCAATCAACTTTTTAAGCTCTTTGCCGCCAGCGAGTGATATTTTATCTGTGAGATCGCCTACTAATCCAGCATTAACTAAGTCTTTAACAGAAATGTCAGATGAGGTTTGAATCGCAAATGGTAGTGTTTTTGACCAGACCGGAATTCGGTGTCCCCACCAAAGCTGCCTGCTTATGCACCAGTCGCGTATTCCGTACAGCCAATCAAGATACGTCTTTGCGAATCTTTCCGGATGAAATTTTATCTTCCTGCTCTCAACTGCTTTAATAGCTGCTTTAGCCAGCGGCTCAACCTTTACAAACCACTGGTCTGAAAGATACGGCTCGATTATATCGCCGCTGCGGTCCGAATGGCCGACCTCATGCTCCCGCGGCTCAACTTTTTCAAGCAACCCCTGCGCCTTTAAATCCTCGACGACGGCTTTTCTCGCCTCATATCTGTCAAGTCCTGCGTATTTGACGCCATTTTCATTTATTTTTCCGTCAGGCGTTAATATATTTATCATTTCAAGTTTATGCCTTAGCCCTATCTCATAATCGTTGGGGTCGTGCGCAGGCGTTACCTTTAAAAAGCCCGTCCCTTCGCCTAATTTCACATAATCGTCAGCGATAATTGGTATCTGTCTGCCTGTCAGCGGCAAATGTACCATTTTACCAACAAGTTTTTTGGCCCTTTTATCCTTCGGATTGACCGCAACAGCGGTATCGCCAAGCATCGTCTCCGGCCGGGTGGTCGCTACCGTTACATATTCTCCTCCATCAACCAGCGGATAATGTATATACCAGAAATTGCCCTGCACTGTCTTGTGAACCACTTCATCATCAGCCACCGCCGTTTGCAAAATAGAATCCCAGTTTACAAGTCTTTTGCCTCGATAAATCAGTCCTTTTTTGAATAAATTTACAAATGTGTGTCTTACTGCCTTTGCGCAGATTTCATCTAACGTAAATCTCGTTCTTTGCCAGTCGCAGCTTGCCCCCATTCGTTTTAATTGTTCGAGAATCCTGTTGCCGTATTGTTTTTTCCAGTCCCAGATTAGTTCGACAAGTTTTTCACGTCCGATGTCGTGTCGATTTTGGCCGGTTTCGGCTTTCAGGTTTTTTTCAACGACCGATTGCGTTGCAATCCCCGCGTGGTCTGTCCCCGGCAGCCAGAGCGTATTAAAGCCCTGCATTCTTTTGAATCTGATAAGGACATCCTGCAGTGTATTGTCAATCGCGTGTCCTAAATGCAGTGCGCCGGTAACGTTTGGCGGCGGGATTACGATTGTGTAAGGCTTTGCCTTTTTCCCGCCTTTGGCGGGCGGGGCGGTATGAAAATAGTTGCCTCGCTGCCAGATTTCATCCGCGAGGGCTTCTATCTGCTTTGGTTCATAAACCTTTGATAATTCATCTGCCATAACTATTTTCCATCTGTGTATTTATGCCCTTTAGCCGTAAATATTTAAAAAAGTGATTTTAACAACCCTCAGCTTGTTTTGCTAATTATTTTTACCGTCCTTATAGTAGTTTTTCCCTTGCTTCCAAAACTATTTAGGATATAAATTTATCTAAAATAGTATAAGCAAAATTTGAAGCGTAAATTTTGAGGAATTTTAATATGATTTTGAGCAGCCATACTAATTTGAGTGGTTTTTTTAAGGTCATCAGAATTTTTTTATTTGTCGCACTTTTTATTGCGGGCATGTTTTTCTCCGGGCCTTGTTCGGCCAAAGGATTTACGGCTGAAGAAGAATATAAAGCACAAAAAAAATTATTACAGCTGCAGGTTGCTGTTGATGATGAAGATTATATGAGGGCCAGACTCATTTTGAGCGGTTTTCAAAGAGACTTTGCCGGCACAAATTGTTATAAGATGTATTCGAAACGAATTAATAAACTTGCGAAGAAAATCAAGAAAGAGGCCAAAAAAATTAAGGTCGAAGATAAAATTGAATATCTCTTTGTTCCCCCACGCCCGGAGAAGGAATTTTGGAAAGAATATATGTCAAGAGCAGAAATGATTATCTCACAAAATGATGACGGGATAGGATTAGCGGTATTACGCGTAATCTTTGAAAATGAAGACCTTGAGCTTCCTTCGGTAAGGGTCGATTGGAATTCGAATAATGAATTAAACATATATAGTCGCGGGGGATATTCGTGCGTAGACACTTGTCGAAGTGGGGAGCCGGTATTTATTGGCTCAGGATTCTGGAGTTGTCGGGCATCTGATTCAAATAATAAAGATATTTCAGTTGTTGGTGACATAATAATTGGGGGCATATACCATTACCCGACAAGACTTAAAATAAAAGTGCAAAAAGGAAAAGCGATTGCATTTGGTGAGGTTATTGTTCGTTCTATTCCTCAGGAGTACTGCGGCAATCTAATAGTAAAGGTCGAAACTGAAGAAGGGTTAAAATTGATGGATGCAGAGGTGAATTTAAAGGTTTATGGTTTTTATTCGGGAATAACCGAACCTGTAAAAGAGGGTTCCTGTCTGTTCAGTTCTATTGGTCCGGGCAGCTACAGCGTAGAAGTAGCCCGAAATGATGTTTTTGGAAGTCCCAGCCAGTCTGCTACAGTTTTTTCCGGACGGACAGCAGAGGCAACGGTAAAGGCTTACAGGCATCGAATGATAGAATTTGATTGGCGTTTTCGCAGAGTTAATGATAGTGAGCCGGATAAATGGCTGAGCGGTCTAAAAATAATGAAAACAACAGAATACTGGCAGCCGGGTGAAGAATGGCCTGATGTGCATTATCCTGTGATTGCATTTGGCGACTGGCTGGGGAGTACCTGCAGGATAAAAAGCTCAAATGGTGATATTATGTACATCGATGCCAATGAGCCTTTTGAGGAGATGGACTTTCCATCAAGTTTCAGCCCCTCTTTCCGTGATTACCCTATTAAGGAAGGAGATATTTTCGCTTGGCGTCGGGAGGACAGGAAAGAAAAAGTTTTAGAGGCTCTTGTTCACATCATTAAAATTACACCGGTTGGAATACCAGATGACCAAAAATCTTCTGTTCAGGAGAACAAGTCGGATTGATATTTTTTACCGGCGATTATCGCCCGGCGAAAAACCGCCGAAGGCGATTCCTCAAATCTTCAATTTTCAATCCCTGCCTTCGCAGGAACAAGTTTTAAATTTTCAATGAACTTTGTGTCTTTGCCTGTCCGCCGTAGCTTTAGCGAAGGAGGAAGCAACGGCGGATGTCTTTGTGGCTATTGCAAAAGCATAAAAAAACCCCGCCTTGAATGGCAGGGCTTAAAAAAGGTTATTAAAATATACGTCGGTCTTCTGCCGACGCCACGACTCTGATTTTAGTTACGGCACGAGGAAAACGTCTGTTTCGCAGGCAGGTGTTTCTGTGCCGCGGTAGGTATCGAGGTCTTTTACCGTGTAGATATCGTCGCTCTTGTTGAAGAGTCTCTCGGTGAAGAATTTCGCCATTCCATCGCTGAACATTACGTTCTGGCCGGTCCTGTTGTGGCTAATACTGTTTATTGTCAGCATTTTTTTGCTTAATTTGATGGGGTTAAACTGCATGGAGGTTTGGTCATTTGGATTTTGCAGGCGTGTTTCGAAGATTGGATTGGCATCTGCCATAATTGGCATTGCTGATTGCGGCCTGACGGCCTTGTTCGGTTCGCAGATAAGTTTGAAGCTGTAGGTGATGTACCGCCTGTCGGGAAAATCAGACAGGCCGGCGATTTGTGCAGGGGTCAGTTTAATTATTTTGCCTTTGCTGTGTCCGGGGCATACGAAAGCGTTTGGCTGGACGTAATTTTGTTTTACGAGCAGCCAGAGGTGTCTGGTATTTGACTGGTTTTCCGGAGTTGTTGAGCCGACTTTCCACCAGGGATTGCCCGCCTTTGTAGCGACGGCAGGCAGGTAGCCGTTATGTTCGTCTGCGTATTGCGTCAATCCCGTCGCTATTTTTGCGAGATTTGCCTGGCAGGCGGTTTTATATGCCTGTGCTCTCATTTGTCTTGTTACGGGAATAAATATACTGGCGATTATGAATATTCCTGCCGCTATTGCCGCTGCTTCTGCGAAATTTCGCCAGAAGCTTTGGCGTTTTGTGACAACTTTTTCGCTTTCAGTCCGCAGGAGTTTTTCAAGCCAGCCGCTTTCAACAGTTTCGCTATGGTGTAAATAGAGTCTTTCGAGTGTTTTTTCAACTAAGTGGTCCGGGCAGTTTGCGTGGGTTTCGTGGTCGAGATGGTCAAGTGCTGAAAGAGAGTGATGAAGTTTATTGTAGAATTCTGTGGCGCCTTTATGTGTTTCCAGAAGCCCTTTTGCCGTCTCAGTTTCCTGTTCGTTGGCACATTCGAAATAATAATCAAGCAGTATGTCTCGCTGCTGTTTTGTAAGTGTGTCCATCAATAATTTCCGTCACCGCTGGTCGACTTCCATTTTTTGGTAAAAAACACTATAGCTGTGTGCAGCCTGCTTTTCACCGTCCCTATTGGTATACTCAGCATCTCAGCCATTTGTTTGTAGGAAAATTGTTCAAAATAGGCCAAAATGATAATTTCGCGAAGATTTTCCGGCATTTGGGAGATGATTTTTCGGACCTTATTAGCCCTTTCGGCCTTATCAGCTTCGTCGTAAGGTGTTATCTCGTAAGACTTTAAGGAATTTACGACGTCATCGATGTTCAATTCTGAAGGCTCAGCCATAGCTCCCATAGTGATTGCTTCTTCTCTTTGTTGTTTTCTTAGGACATCCCTTGCCTTATTTGCTGCGATTGTGAACAGCCAAGGCCGCAGCGGCCTGCCTTTTTCGAAGGTTTTTCTGCTTTTATAGAGTTGTAGGAATGTTTCCTGAAATGCTTCTTCAATAAACTGATGCTGATTTAAAAATCTCCTTAAAAACGCATAAAGCGGGTCTTTATATCGTTTTACAATTTCCCGGAAGGCTTCTTTATCGCCGGCTGTATAGCGGTTCAAAAGGTCCTGTTCATTGTTTTTGTGATTTTTTGTATTTCCAGATGGTTTCATTCTGCCAGCACAGCAAAAAGATAAATCCGCCCTAAGGCGGATTAAATTAACGCAGGTATTATAACCAATTTGTCGTTATTGCAATACGTAAATTTACAAAAGCACAGGCTGTCAGGATAAGTGTCAAAAAAAGACTAAAGAACTCTTGTTTTTTGATGTGATTTATGGTATATTCTCAGGAACAGAGTATATAAGGATGTTATAAGTGAGTTATGTAAAGCGAGGATAAAATTATGGGAAGAAGAAGCTTCATTATTCACATTTCAGCGGTATTTTTTCTTTTAAGCTCCGCCTGCCTGGCGGTTGACCGGCTTGTGCCGAGCCAATATTCAATAATTCAGGATGCAATAAACGTTTGCAGTAATGGTGAGATGGTGAAAGCCGCGAAAGGTACATATGTAGTGCCGGTAGCGGAAGGGAACAAGTCGCAGGGACGCGTGGATATTGAAGAACATGCTTATAAGGAAAGTGAGATCCTCGTGAAGTTTAAGAGACCTGTGTCGGATACTCTGGAACAGCAGCTTGCAGGGAGAACTGATAGCAGGAACCTGAGACTTTCGACATCGCTTGACAGTCTTAATCTCAAACACAAAGTTAAGGCAATCGAGCCGGTTTTCAAAAGCTTCAAGGCCAATCGTAAACAGATGAATAATCTCCTCAAGAAAGATGCAAAGCTGCTCAGCAGCAGTGAAAAAAGGCTGCTTAGAAGACGGCAACGGGCACCCAAAGGTATCAAGGCTCCTGAACTTGACAGAATATATAAGATTACACTTGAGCCTGGTCAGTCAGCAAAACAGGCAGTTGCCGATTACAGCAAAGATTCATCTGTTGAATATGCCGAGCTCAATTACATAGTTTCGATTTGTTTGACGCCAAATGATTCCAACTATCCTGTCCAGTGGGCG
>CAZUEO010000026.1:0-38043 GCA_964619675.1 uncultured Planctomycetaceae bacterium
CTGTAGTATCCAGTTATGAAGAACACTTAAAACAGAAATCTATATGAATTGGCGGTGGAGGTGGCGATAGAGAAGAAACATTGAGTTTGAAAAGAAAAAGGATATAATTTTTATAAACATCGAAGAAACAACAACGGAAAATTAAAAATCAAAAATTAGGTAAACGGCCTCTATTATTTCCTGTTTCTTCTTTTTATTACCTATTGCGTTTGTTTTACCAGCTTTTCTTTTTCTGTGTCAGAGCTTCCTCGGCAAGAGAAAGGTTGAAGTACCCCAGAGAATCAACTGATTCGAGCCGAATTTGATCCAACCGAGTTAGAAGGCCGGTAAGAAATACTCCCAGAGTATACTCGCTATACTCTCTTACATCCACAGAAGCATCAAGCATGTGGTGAACATATCCTTTATTAACAACCATTATCTCAGAAACAAGGTATTTCTGAGGTCCAACTCGTTTGAAACCGGGTGATTTTTGACTATACGAATGGAAGCTTTCGGAAACTTTGTAAGCTTTCGATAATTCCAAATATACATCTTTAAGCTTAAAAAAATTACCTCGGTAATTAAAGGCCAGCACGCCGAGACCAGGAGGGCGCAAATTGATAAATGAATTTACGGATTTGTCACTTCTATTCTCGACCAATTCTCTGACAGATTTGAGACATTCAAATGAATCCTTGAGAAACTCCTTAGATAGTACACTCTTGATCTCGAAAACAAAATAGACCCCTTCCACAGGAAGGATTTGGTTCCTGTTGTCATCTATGAATAAGGTGGGGCAGTTAAGGCTATCGTATATGATCAGGTCGCATTGACGACTCATTTTGCCTTCATCATTGATTACTTTTCCCTTGGCAATACCATACTTTTTGGGCAAGAACTCCCCGAGCACCTGACGGACTATTTCTTCATTTGCCAGACCCTTCTCAAGTGGATGACGGATTATGTCCGAACTCTTGGCTCTATCCAGCAAGGCATTACTGATCTGCCGAAATATATCTATGCACGCGTTAGTCTTCATACTGTGCCAACAATTATACAGTTTGTATAAAACGGGTTAAAGACATTTATCAGACGGCAATGTTGACGGACAAAGGTGTGATTCTTAACAGCCGTTTCTCCGGCCTTAAAGAAACAATATATCGTTAAACTGGAAAGAAAAGCAAGTTTTTTTGTGACCAAACGCTGAAGCAGAGATGGGATAAAGTGAGAAGGGTATGAAAAGTGTGAAAGGTAAGAAGGGTGTGAAAAGTGAGAAAGGTGTGAAGGGTGTGAAATAAAACACCCGGCGTAAAGTTAGAGGTTTTAATGGGGTATATCGCTTCGCGACGGCAGAATAATAGCTTGACAGCTTCCAAAGAGGCGAGTTCTCATTCCGGCAAATTTGAAAGTCGATAATCGAAAGCAGGCCGCCCCGCACCTATTCATTATGCCGTAGTGATAATAGACGTAATTGAACAGCAAATAGGTGCGGGGCTAACCGAAATGAATTGTTTTTTCATCGATTCTCCGTTACATTCATGATGATATGGCGAAGTTCCAGTTAAAAAGCGATTTTACGCCAAAAGGCGACCAGCCAGAGGCGATTAAAACTCTTGCCGACAATCTAAAGGCAGGCAAACAGTACCAGACCCTCTACGGCGTTACAGGCAGCGGAAAAACATTCACTATGGCTAATGTTATCGCTCAAGTAAACAGGCCCGCGCTCGTTATCAGCCATAATAAAACTCTCGCTGCCCAACTATATGAAGAATTCAGAGAGCTTTTTCCGAATAATGCTGTTGAATATTTCGTCAGCTATTACGATTATTACCAGCCTGAGGCGTATATACCGCAGCGCGATATCTATATTGAAAAAGACGCATCGAGGAACGATGAGCTTGACAGGCTGCGGCTTGCGGCGACGGCGAGCCTGACGAGTCGTGAAGATGTAATTATCGTCGCATCGGTCTCGTGCATTTTCGGTTTGGGCTCGCCTGAGGATTACAAGGCAAGCGTGATTGCAGTTAAAACCGGCGAGACTGTAGAACGCAATGAGCTTTTGGGCAGGTTTGCGGATTTGCAATACGCAAGGAACGATATTGATTTTCACCGCGGGACGTTTCGGGTTCGCGGCGACGTTGTGGAACTTTGGCCGAGTTATGAATCGTTTGCGGTCAGATTAGAATTTTTCGGAGACGAGATTGAGAAAATAAACTATATCAATCCCGTCAGCGGCGAGATATTGGCAAAAGAGCAGCAGTTGTTTGTATATCCTGCGGGACATTATGTAATGCCTGCCGACAGGATTGAGCTGGCAGTCGAGAGTATAAAAATCGAGCTTGACCAGCAGCTTATGAGGCTGCGGCAGGAAGGCAAGCTGCTTGAAGCGCAAAGGCTGGCGGCAAGGACTATGTATGACCTTGAAATGCTGCGGGAGGTCGGGTTTTGCAGCGGGATTGAGAATTATTCGAGGCATTTAAGCGGGCTGCCTGTGGGGACAAGGCCTTATACGCTGATTGATTATTTTCCGGATGATTTTCTTTTGTTCATCGATGAATCGCACGCGACGGTGCCGCAAATCAGGGCGATGTACGCAGGCGACCGCAGCAGAAAAGAAGTTTTAGTCGAGCACGGTTTCAGACTGCCGAGCGCGCTTGATAACAGGCCTTTGAGGTTCGATGAATTTCAGCAGGACTGGCGCAATGTAATATTTGTTTCTGCAACGCCTGCCCAGTTTGAACTGAACCTCAGCAAAGGGGCGGTAGTGGAGCAGGTTGTAAGGCCGACGGGACTGCTCGACCCTGAAATATTTGTCCAGCCTGCGTCGAACCAGGTGCCGCATCTGCTTGGGCAGATTGAAAAGCACGTTCAGTTAAAACAGCGGGTATTGGTTACGACGCTTACGAAAAGACTTGCTGAGGATTTGTCTTCGTATATAACAAAAAAAGGGTATCGCTGCCGGTATCTGCACAGCGAGATAAAGACGCTTGAACGGGTCGATATTCTGCGGGATTTGCGGAGCGGTGAGTTTGACGTGCTGGTGGGCATTAACCTTTTGCGCGAGGGGCTCGATTTGCCTGAGGTTTCGCTTGTTGCGATTTTAGATGCGGACAAGGAAGGCTTTTTGCGGAGCCAGACATCGCTGATACAGACCATCGGCAGGACGGCGAGAAACGTCGATGCGAAGGTTTTTATGTACGCCGATAAAGTTACAGATGCGATGCAAAAAGCAATTGACGAAACGAATCGGCGGCGTAAAATACAGATGCAATACAATAAAGAACATAAGATACGGCCTGAAACGGTAAAAAAGCAGATTTATACCGGCCTGCAGGATAAACTAAAGGCAAGACAGGTCGCTCGGCAGGCAATCAGCCTGAGCGATGATGAATATGACGCCGCTGAAATCGCAGTGCGGATTGAAAAGGAAATGCTGGCGGCGGCTGAAAAACTTGATTTTGAACGAGCGGCATATTTGAGAGACCAGTTGAAAGAACTGAAAGAGCTGCCGCAGATAGGGAAACGAAAATGAAAAGCCCGGACATTAAAATAATAAGCAAACTTATAGATATGGCGATTGAAGAAGATTATGGCGGCAGAGACCCTTCAAGTGAGCTTATGATACCTGCCCGCACAAAGGGCAAGGCATATATTATAACCCGTGAGGAAATTGTAGTGGCGGGTATGGTTATCGCTAAAGAAGTCCTGAAAAGGTATGACGAGCGGCTTAAATTAAGGATTGTCAAACACGACGGCCAGCTTGCCAAAGTGGCCGACAGGCTGGGAGTAATCGAGGGACCGGTACGGTCGATGCTGATTGCTGAAAGGGTGGTGCTGAATTTCCTTCAGCGATTGTGCGGAATAGCGACTATGACATATAAATACGTATATGCCGTGCGCGGCACAAAGGCAAAAATATACGACACGAGAAAAACAATACCCGGCTGGCGTGAGCTTGAGAAATACGCGGTGCGCTGCGGAAAGGGACATAACCACCGTTCCAGTCTCAGCGAAGCGGTAATGTTCAAAGACAACCATATTGTGCAGCTCAGTAAAAACATTACGCCTAAACTCAAGAAACTTGTCCAAGAGGCGAAAAAAATCGATAGCGTAAAGTTCATCTGCGTCGAGGTTGACCACGTTGACGACCAGCTTGACTACGTCCTGAAAGTGCCGGGCATCGACGTTGTGCTGCTCGATAATATGGGGCAGTGGCAGTATAAACACGCCGTCGAGATGAGAAACAAGATGTGCGGCGGCAGGCCGCTGCTGGAGGCGAGCGGCGGGATTACGCTCAACAACGTAAGACAAATCGCACTTTGCGGCGTTGACAGGATTTCCGTAGGAGCAATAACCCACAGCGCAATTTCAGTAGATATAGGTCTCGACAGAGAGTTTTAAACAAATGGCGAGAGAATGCATTTTGCTCGATGCAGATTTTATAAAAGCAAATCTCGGCACGACCCGAATCGGCAAAGAAATAATCATTTACAAAAGCACCTCAAGCACAAATGACATTGCCGCTGAATACGCCAAAGGCGGCAGGAAAAACGACGGGCTCGCCGTTTTTGCCGAATACCAGACGGTAGGCAGAGGCAGAAGGGCAAGCGCGTGGCTGAGCGAGCCGGGCAAAAGCATTCTCTGCTCAATCCTGTTGTACGAGCCGGCAGCTTCGCCGCGAAGCGAGCCTGATATCAAGCCTGATGCACTTGTGCTCGCCTGCGCCGTTGCCGCAGCCGAGTCAATAGGCCGGTGCGGCAGAAGCGAAGCAAAAATCAAATGGCCTAACGACATCCTGCTGGATGATAAAAAAGCGGCGGGCGTTCTTGTCGAGAGCATATCGGTAAAAAAGCAGCGTTTTTTCATTGTCGGCATCGGTATTAACTGCCATCAGAAAAAAAGAGATTTTCCCGGAAAGCTGGCTCAAACGGCTACGAGCATTGATATTCAAAACGGCACTGTCTGCGACAGAAACAGAATAGCAAAAAGACTGCTCGTAAATCTTGACCACTGCCTTGCAGGCGAGCTGAAAAAACCCGATGAAATTATCGAAAAATGGCGAGGTATGAGTATCCTGCTGGGCAGGCGAGTTACCGTTGAGCACGACGGCAGACAGTTTACGGGAAATTGTATTGGTATTGAACCTGCAGAGGGGCTTATAATTCAGCTTCAGCGGGGCGGAGTGAAAATATTTAACGCTGCTACGACCACGATAGTTAAAGATTGAGTTTGCGGAGATTAATGATGGCTGAAAAATTTGATGTTGCAGTAATCGGCTCAGGGCCCGGGGGCTATGCGGCTGCGATAAGATGTGCACAAAAAGGCGCTGCCGTATGCATTATTGAAAAGGATAATATCGGCGGGGTGTGTCTCAACTGCGGCTGTATTCCGTCAAAGGTACTGCTTGCCTCGGCCCATACTTTTACAGTCGCAAAAAATGCGGAATCTTTAGGCGTTGAAGTTGAGAACGCAAAGGTAAACTGGCCGAAGGTGCAAACCCGCAAAGATGCGATTGTTACCGGGCTGAGAAAAGGACTGACCGGCCTGATACAGGGTAATAAAATAAAAATTCTGCAGGGTACGGGCATTGTTACGGCAAAAAACAGAATTGCCGTTGGCGGAAACGGGCCTGCGGAAATCGAGGCATCAAAAATCATCATTGCTACCGGTTCGGTTCCGATTGAGATTCCTTTTATGCCGTTTGACGGGAAAAAGATAATAAGCAGCGCCGAGGCACTGAGCCTTAAAGCCGTACCCGGGTCAATGATTGTAATCGGCGGCGGCTTTATAGGGTGCGAAATGGCCTGTATTTATGCGGCTATCGGTACAAAAGTTACAATTATTGAAGCGCTGCCGGGCATCCTGCCGCTTGAAGATGAATGGGTCGGGCAATTATTGACAAGAGAATTCAAAAAGAGCGGCATCGACGTCATTACGGGCAATAAAGCAATTGCCTGTGAAAAATCAGACGCGAAGATAAAGCTTTCTCTCGAAGACGGGCAGACAATTGAGGCTGAAAAAGTTCTGGTTTCTGTCGGCAGAAGGGCCTTGTGCGACAGCCGGACTATTAAAAATCTTTTGCTCGAGATGAAAGGCCCGGCAATAAAGGTCAATGAGAAAATGGAGACGAGTGCGGGCGGCATTTACGCAATCGGAGACGTTGTTGGGAGGACCTATCTTGCCCACGGCGCATTTCTTGAGGCTGAAATTGCCGCTGAAAATGCGACGGGCGGTGACGGCTGTGTGAAAGATTATTTGCTTGTGCCGAGGGCGATTTACACGTTTCCGGAAGTGGCAGGCGTCGGTAAAAATGAAATAGGGTGCAGACAGGCCGGCATTGATTACGCAACCGGCAGGGCATTTTTCAAAGCCAACGGCAGAAGTCTTGCGCAGGGTGAAACGGTCGGTGAAGTAAGAGTTTTGCGGGACAAAAAAGCGAATAAAATTGTCGGTGTTACAATGGTCGGCTCTGCGGCAACGGAGATGATTGCCTGTGCGAGAGTTCTTTTAGGCAGCACAGAGGCAATAAGCGAAATTTCATTTGCCCACCCGACTTTTTCTGAGACACTGAAGCAAGCCTGGCAAGACGCCTTATCAGGCGTTTAAAAAGCTGCGTTTTTGAGATTAAAAATGTGTTTTTGCGCTGAAAAGCTGCATTTTTGCGGACGTATATTGACATTGAGATATTCTTTTGCTATTATAACGTTTTATATAAATTTTGCAGGCGGGGTAAGGTCTGCATCTGAGCAATTCTATGTTTCGCGCCTGATTGGAGCCCTCGGCAGGCGCGGAGGAAGATTTTTATTATGTTGAATGTTAAAAAGGTTGGGAGCTGTACATTTACAGAGCGGCTTATAGAAAAGCTGACGGCATTTTATTCGCTGCAAAGCAGACGATTGCGCCGGCAGCTTGAGCTGCCTTTGATGGATGAGCTGTCGGCTAAATTTGTTATCGTACTGACAATCGGCGTGATTATCTACGGCGGGCTGCTCGGCCTTGAAGACTTCAGGTCCCTGCTGGCTGATGTCCGTTCGCACAAATTGGGGCTTGTATATCTTTATACAATCAGGATTCTTCTGGGGTTAAATTTAAGCGTGTTTTTATGGAGAGTTCTGCTTGTTCTAAAATACAGGCCTCTCGAAAGCTGCCGTGACAGGCAATTGCCGCGATGCACCGTAATTGTGCCTGCGTACAATGAGGGCGAGGGGGTTGTGATGACATTAAAGAGCATTGTGCACAGCGAATATCCTGCCGATAAGCTGCAGATTATTGCGATTGACGACGGCAGCGCCGATGATACGTTCGACTGGATAAGAATCGCCTGCAAAATAATGCCAGGCAGAATAGAAAGTATTCGTTTCAAGAAGAATCGAGGAAAAAGAGCGGCGCTTTTTGAAGGCATTATCCGCAGCAGGGGACGAATTATCATTACAATCGACAGCGATTCGGTAGTAGAGCCGCAAACGCTTCGCAGGCTGGTAAGCCCGTTTGTCGGCGATAAATCCGTAGGTGCCGTTGCCGGCAATGTGCGGGTCCTGAACTGCGATGAGGGATTTATTCCCAAGATGCTCGACGTGATTTTCGCCTACGGCTTTGACTTTTTGCGTGCCAGCCAGAGTATGGTTAACACCGTGTTCTGCACGCCCGGCGCGCTTTCGGCATATCGAAAAGACATTGTTATGAAAAATCTCAACGCCTGGCTCAGTCAGACGTTTCTCGGGGCAAAGGCGAATATCGGCGAAGACAGAGCGATGACAAATATGATTCTAAACGACGGCTGGAGCGTGAAGTTCCAGTCGAACGCAGTTGTTTATACAGCGGTGCCGACTGCTTACGGCAAACTATGCAAGATGTTTCTGCGATGGGCCAGAAGCAACGTTCGCGAGACGCTGAAAATGGGGGGGTTCGTATTTAAAAGATTCCGCAGCGGCCCGATGAGCGGCGCGAGAGTCAACTTTATAGTGTCGTGCGTAAACCTTGTTTTTCCGCAGGTGATAGCGTCTCTGGCTGTAGGTTTTATGTTTGTCAGGCCGCAGGCATATATTTCACAATTAATGCTGTGGGTTGTTATAGCATCGACGGCGCCGACTGTGTTTTATGCGCTGCGGAGGAGAAATTCGGATTCGCTGTGGGCTTATGCATACGGCCTGCTGTGGCTGGTCGGCCTGTGGTGGATAACGCCCTGGGCGATTGCGACCTGCCGAAGCGGCAAGTGGCTTACGAGACAACTGCCGACTCAAAGACCGACATCGCCGGGCAGAAGAATCCTGCCGGCAGAGATGGGGACCGCTGCCTGAAAGCAGGTAATAATAAAACATATCGGCACTTTCGTGGGGATAGTCCGTTGCGGGCTTATGAAGCGGGTGCGAATTTTTAGTTTTTTGTTGACTTGGAAGGCCTGTAAGTTTACAATTTAAACTAAGAGAGGATGTGTGTCTGAAAAGGGTTTTCGGCAGGAGTAAAGACAGTGTGCTCTCGCCGTGATGCACATCACAGCGGGTATTTTTTAAGGCAGGGATGTTGGATTAAGGAGAAGGGTAAAAAATGTCGGCTCAAAAAACGGTTGCTGCTCTGCGAAATGCCTGCTGTAGAGCGGCTGCGAATACCGACGCTTCGTTTTCATTCTCCGTAATACTACGAAGGATAAAGCACGGCACAAGTCTGATTTTATCACTAATTATCCTCATCTCAGGCATCTGCGGTACAGCCGAGGCAATAGATGATTGGCCAATGTTTCATCATGATTCGGCTCTTGGCGGTTATAGCATATCCTCCGCGCCTGACACAAATACCGTTCTTTGGATATATGACACTAATACAGCAGGTTATGGGGGAATGGTGTCTTCCCCGGCAATTGTAAATGGAATACTTTACATTGGTGCTATGGATAGCAATCTCTATGCTGTAAATGTGATAGACGGCTCTCTAATTTGGGTTTTCCATTCAGATGGAGTAATCCATTCATCACCGGCTG
Organism: uncultured Planctomycetaceae bacterium; assembly: GCA_964619675.1. Classification (GTDB taxonomy): domain Bacteria; phylum Planctomycetota; class Phycisphaerae; order Sedimentisphaerales; family UBA12454; genus JAPLMW01. The sequence continues at coordinate 8,957 of CAZUEO010000026.1, forward strand.
TATCAGATGATAAGGTTTACTTTCTCTCTGAGGCCGGGAGTTTCTATGCGTTGGATGCCGATACAAATGATGTAATCTGGCAAACACAGGTAGGTGATGGACCCTGGGATTGGTCGTCCCCTGCAGTTCATAACGGATATGTATTTATCGCATCAAGCGCCGGCTATGTTTATCGTCTCGACGCAAACACAGGCGAACCAAACTGGAGCAAATTCATTGGAGGAAGTCCCGATGGACCAATGGCCGTGGCAAACGGAAAAGTTTATTCCGGAACGCACAATTTTGGGAATGGCGAACCTACTTTGGCTGCCCTCGATGAGATTACCGGTCAGATAATCTGGACTTACGATTACTATCTGTACCATAATAACGTAGTAGGGATGGTTAATAATAATGGGGCGGCGGTAGCTGATGGGGACAATGACGGAAATCTTGAAGTCTATTTTGGAGTTTACAATTGGAATGGCACAGATGATCAGGCTGTCTGCTTAGATGAGGCCAATGGTGTTGAAATATGGACGACCAATATAGGTGGTAGTTCTACTTCAACTCCGGCTGTGCATAATGGAAAAGTTTTCATCGGTTCCGATGATGGTAAACTCTATGTTCTGAATGCCGTGACAGGCGAGGTTATCTGTGATTACCAAACGGGCTCAGCAGTATGGGCTGCTCCTGCAGTGGCCGATGGGAAAGTGTTCTTTGGTTCCTTAGACCACAAATTCTACGCAATAGATGAAACGACCTGCGAATTGGTTTGGTGTTATGATACCGGCGCCAGCAGACTGGAGGGTTCACCGGCAGTTTATCAGGGAAGCATATATGTCGGTAACGAAAATGGAAAGATATATGCATTTGGCCCTTCATCGAACTTGACCATTGAAAAGGTTGATGATGTCAATGGTGGCGACTGTCGCGGGCCGGGTGATTATATTAATTACACGATTTTTTACGGCTATCCCGATGAGTCTAATGAGCCGAACTTGCCGGGTATCAGCGATGTCAATATTGTTGATAATCTGCCGGCGGAAGTGGATTTTAATTCAGCTTCTGCCGGCGGAGTCTATGAACCCAATTCTCATACAGTTATATGGAATATTGGTACGTTGGAGCCGAATGACTCGGGTCTTGTTGCGCTGACAGTGAAGGTAAAGTGTGCTCAGCCATGCGGTACAATCATAAACGAATGCGAAATAAAAAGCGGTGACCAGACGGCAGATACTGCTTATGAATATACATCCATATGCTGTCCGACAATTACGAAGGTTGATGATGCCAATGATTGCGTTCTGCCCGATGTTAATATCACATACAATATTTATTACTATGCCAACGGTTACAGCGATACGAATGTTGCCATTACCGATTTCCTGGCGGATGAGGTGAACTATGTTTCATCAGATCCCTGTGGGTTTTATGACCCCTGCTCTCATACGGTTATCTGGGACATCGGAACGTTAGGTCCCGATGATTCGAATTGTTTTAAACTGGTTGTACAGGTCAATACGAAGGCTGTGCCTGACAGTATAATCATAAACCGGTCCAGGATGACGGGCAGCTGCATCTACGGTATTAACGTCTATGAAAGTACCTTTGTATGTCCATGCTTTATTGTTCCTGATGCCGGTTCATATGCCGATGAGATAATGGCAGATGACCCCTGTCTGTATCTGCGGTTTGGGGATGACCCTAATAATCATAAAGACTCTTCCGGCAACAACTACTGGGTTGAATACGGCGTTGCGACGAGTATTGTGGAGCGCGCTGGTGGAATAGGAAAGTGCATTTATATGACCGGTACAGGCTATAGCTATGCTGCTGCAGCAAATCGGCTGACAGCACCCCCTTGTCCTTACCCCTCTTATTGTCCAGCCGACTATAACGACCAATATGCTTTTGTTGATGGCGATATAACTTTTGAGTTCTGGTGGAAAGGCTCTCAAGTGACCGATACTGATGGAATCTTCTTCCAGCAGACAGGAGAGTTTGAAGATATCGCTCCCGGTTTGGGTAAGCAGGATGCTAATCAGTTCCGTATTCTTAGAAATGGCGGCTGGGACTATCCCGGCATGCCGGTTCCTCTTGATGGGCAGTGGCACCACATTGTTGTAGCTTATGATGAGCAGTATAATAATGACCCGAATCAAATGCTTGTCAGAATGTTTTTGGACAGCGTACTTGTCAGATCGATAGCTTACACCGGCGGCCCTAACGGTGGAAAGGCGGGGCCGGAGATGGACCGTATTATCATTGGCGCTGGATATACTTTAGAAGGCTGGTATTATTATCATAACTTTATGCAGGGATATTACGATGAATTTGCGATATATCCTGGTATTTTGGATGCGTGCCGTGTGGCGGCTCATTATGCGGCCTGGGAGCCGAGAAATTGTCAGGAATATCTGAATAAATGGTATGCAGTTACTGCCGATCTAAACCAGGATTGCAAGGTGGACTTTGCTGACTTTGCCGAGTTTGCGTTGGACTGGATGCTTTGCAACGAGCCGAATACCCCAGGCTGCACACCGAACTGGTAGTAAAAACTTAAATTCAAAGGCCGCTGTGTTGTATTGCCAGCGGCCTTTTTTGTTCGCAGATATGATATTTCCAATCTCAAAGCTTATATTATTTTTTGTTGACGAGCAGTGGTTCATAAAGTAAATTGGCTGGCAGATTTGACTGAATTTTGTCTGGTTTTTAAGGTTTTTACGAAGAAAACGGCCAACGGGCCGAAGCAAAAATAATAAAAGGATTGTAAGTCAGGGGAAATGCAGGCTTTAAAAAATTTTAGAACATACTTTTTCAGAGGCCTGGCCGCGCTTTTGCCAACTATTTTGACAGTCTGGATTTTTGTCCAGCTTTACCTGTTTCTCCAGCATAATGTAAGTTCACATATTAACCGCGGCGTAGTCAGGATTCTGGTGTATGCCGCCCCGCATTATCCCTATATAAGCGAGGACGAGGTATTGGTTTACGTTAAAGATAATTTTCCGGCCGCTGCTGAGGACCAGCAATTGCTGCAGGATAAGACACAGGATTTTGAAGTGAAAAGGGCTGTAAGAGTTGAAAAAGCCGAAAAATTCTGGGTCTATGGACGAGGCCAGATGGCCGGGCTTCTGATTGCATTTGTTATTGTAATTTTTGTCGGCGCGCTTCTGGCAAGTTTCATCGGCAAGGCCCTGTGGCGAATACTTGAACGAGCTTTTATGAAGACGCCGGTCATCAGAAAAATCTACCCCTATATAAAACAGGTTACGGACTTCTTTCTTACCAGAGAGAAAATGACTTTCAGCAGAGTTGTCGCTGTTGAATATCCGCGTAAAGGTTCATGGTCGATAGCGATGGTGACCGGGGCGGGTCTTCAGAAGATTAACGAAAATCAACAAAAGGAATTTATTACATTGTTTGTCCCGACCTCTCCGACACCGTTTACAGGATATGTTATCATAGTTCCCAAAAATGAAGTTATAGAGATGGGTATGACGGTGGAGGAAGCTTTGCGTTTTACCGTAAGCGGCGGAGTTATCAGCCCGGCAATTTTTGACTCTTATTCCGAAGAAAAAAATACTGCAGAATTAAAAGAATTAAAAGATAAGTAAATTTTTAAGGAGCGACAGATTGGACATAAGAATCATTGGCAAACACATAGGTATAACGGATGATACCAGGGCCCAAATCGAAGAGAAGGTTTCCGGGCTTGCGAAGTTTTACAGCAGCATAATTGATGTTGAAGTTATTGTCGAAGGCGGCAAAGACGGAGCGACAAATAGTGTCGAGATAATCGCAAGAGCCAAACATAATCATACATTTGTCGCTAAAGAAATCGGGCAGGATATGTATGGATGCCTGGAGGAAGTTATAAGAAAGGTTGAAAGGCAGCTTAAAAGACAGAAAGAAAAGGAACGAGATAACAAGCACTCACGTAAGACAATGCAGAAATGAGACGGGAGCGGATATGAAGATAGCTGATGTTATATGTACCAAAGCTATTATACCGAGGCTTGAAGCGGTAAAGAGAGATGATGTAATAAAGGAACTTGTCAAAGCTCTTGAGAAGGCCGGCAAGCTCGCCAAGGGCAGCGCGGCTGATATCGCCAAGGCAGTTATCAAGAGAGAAAATGAAGCCAGTACCGGCATCGGCAAGGGAGTGGCAGTGCCGCATGTGAGGCATAAGACCATCAAGAAGATAGTTGCGGCTATCGGAGTAAGCGCAAGAGGAATCGATTTTTCCGCTCTCGACAAGCAGCCGGTTTATACCATCATTTTGCTAATCAGCCCGACCGAAGGCGACCAGCACCTGCAGGCTATGGAAGCCATCTTTGAGCATCTGCAGAAGGATAATTTCAGAAAATTCCTCAGGCAAAGTGAAACTGTCGAACAGATAAAAGAATTACTGGTGGAAGTTGACCAGAATCCCTCGTGGTAGGCCGGCGGCGGAAAGCCTGACAGAGAATAGAATTAAAAAGTACAGGAGTAGAACCATTGGCTGATTTGGTCAGTCAAACCGAGGTCGAGATAAAAAATGCCAACGGCCTGCATTTAAGGCCTGCGATGCAGCTTGTCGATACCGCCAGCAGATTTACAAGCAATATCAAAATCAGCAACGGCAAGACTACCGTTGACGGTAAAAGTATTATGCAGGTTACAATGCTTGCCGCGTCGGCAGGTACAAAATTGACTATAACCGCTACGGGCCTTGATGCTCAAATGGCCACCGAGGCACTGAAGGACCTTGTAGAAAATAAGTTATGCAGTGAACAGGACCGGCAGGCGGAAAAACCCGCCGAGTGATTGGCGTAAAGCAGATGGAAATAAAAAAAGGAATAGCAGTTTCGCCCGGCATTGCGATAGCAAAGCCTATCGTTATTGATGCGGAGGATTACCGGATACCCAGACGGTCCATACTGCCTTCGGTAAAAGTCGCCGAGGTCAAGAGGGTAAGGGACGCCTTTCGCAAAGCTGTCGAGGAGCTTGAGAAAATTGACTCAGACGAAAAAGTTACTGAAGGCAATATCAAGGATATTTTTGCAGTTCATCTGCGGTTTCTAAAGGACAGAAGTCTGAGAAAAAAAATCACCGACCTTGTTTATAACGATCTTCTAACAGCAGAATACGCCATCTCTACGACCCTGAGAGATATCGCCGATCATTTCGCCTCCGTTCAGGACAGGTATATCAGCGAACGAGCAATGGATATCTATGATGTGGAGAAGCGTTTATTACGGCATTTGCTCGGCAAAAAAAGAGAAGATGTCGAGCATATCGGCCATGAAGCAGTGATAGTCGCTCATGAGCTTGGTCCTACGCAGACCGCCAGTTTCGACCGCGAGTTTATAAAAGGTTTTGCCACCGATGCCGGCGGAAGAACCAGCCATACGGCGATAGTAGCCCGCTCGCTCGGCATTCCTGCCGTTGTAGGTCTTGAGGACGTTACGAGAAATGTCGACCCGACCGCTACCGTGATAATCGACGGCAACCGCGGCGTGGTTGTAATCGACCCTGACGAGGCGACTCTCAAACAGTACTGGCAATATGCGGTTAATTTTGACAAACTTGAAAGAGAACTCGACGCGATTCGCGACCTTGACGCGGTTACCCGCGACGGTGTGCAGATAGAACTGCTGGGCAATATCGAATTTCCGCATGAGGCGGAAACCGTTTTAGACAGGGGCGGGGTCGGCATCGGTCTTTATCGAACCGAGTTTCTGTACCTTTACAGTCAGACCGAACCTGCCGAAGAAGACCATTATAACGCATACAGCGAGGTTATGAGGGTTTTTCGCGATATGCCTGTGGTGATAAGGACGATGGACCTCGGCGCGGATAAATTCACGCAGAGCCGCCGGTTTGTGCGCGAGCCGAACCCATTTCTGGGACTTCGCTCAATCCGCTTCTGTCTGCAGAATCTCGTTATGTTCAAAACGCAGATTCGGGCCATCCTCAGGGCTTCAGTTCACGGAGATGTACGCGTGATGTTCCCGCTGATAAGCAGTTTGCACGAACTGCGGCAGGCAAAAATGATAATCCGTGACGTAATGGAGGACCTCGATGAAGATTCCATCGAGTACAGGCCTGATATACCGATAGGAATTATGATAGAAACGCCTTCAGCGGCGCTGACCGCTTCGATACTTGCAAACGAATGTGATTTCTTCAGCATAGGGACCAACGACCTTATTCAATATACTCTCGCGGTTGACCGTGGTAATGAGCGGGTCTCCACCCTTTACTCAGGCGCCGACCCTGCGGTGATAGGCCTTCTTCGAAGCGTAATTCACGAGGCAAACAAGGCGCGAATAAGCGCCGGCATCTGCGGCGAAATGGCTTCAGAACCGGAATTTGTGATGCTGCTTCTCGGACTGGGTTTCAGGACTTTTTCGCTTGCTCCGCCGATGATACCGGAGATAAAAAAACTCATACGCTCGGTAACAATAGAATCCTGCAACAGCCTTGCACGGAAAGTGCTTTTAATGAGCTCCGAGCGCGAAGTGATAAACTATCTCCGCAGTGCAGCAATGAAAGTTCTGCCTGAAGTGTTTTAAAGAAAATTAACTTTTTAAGGATTTAGGAGGTCAGCAATAAATTCGAATGTACTTACCCTTGCGGGTAAATTTAAAATAAGCGGCAATGTAAGGTTTCTGTCCCATCAGGAAACAATGCGGGTCATCGCCAGGGCGACTGTCCGCAGCGGAATTGCCCTGATTTACAGTCAGGGCTTCAATCCGCATCCGAAACTTTCACTGCCGCTGCCGAGGAATGTCGGACTTGCCTCTGATGACGAACTTTTCTGCGTGAAAATAGAAGCATCTGAAGGTTTTTCATTTAAGGAATTGATTGCTGAACAGCTGCCTGGCGGTTTTGAGCTTGTGTCTGTTGCGGTTACGGAAAAACCGGTTACATACAGGCCGATTGAGGTCGAATATCTGGTAAAGCCGGCAGAAAAAATTACGGATATACAAAAGATTAACGAACAGGTTCAGACCGGCAGTGAAATTTTAATTGAAAGAACTATAAACAGCCAAGGCGATGTAAAAACCGTAGATATCGCAAAATTTCTGAGGCTTTTTGAGTTTACCGCCCAGGGCGTCAGAGTTTTTTGCAGAGTTTTGCCGACAGGGACGGTAAGACCTGATGAGATATTAAAACTGCTCGGTATGCAGCCGTGCGAAATCAGCAGCTCGATTATCAGAAAACAGGTAACCTGGCAGATAGATGAATAATATTTTAAGCAAGTAAGCAGATAAGGATAAAGATATATGGCAAGAGAGATGCTGATAAATTTTGCCGAGGCGGACGAGTGCAGAATCGCGGTTGTCCAGGACGGCAGTCTCGAGGAACTTTATATCGAAAGGCCGTCGCTGGCGAGCCGAGTCGGAAACATCTACAAAGGCAAAGTAGTCAATGTCGAGCCCGGGATACAGGCAGCCTTTGTAGATTTCGGTTACGGCAAGAACGGTTTTCTGCATATCAGCGACCTGCACCCGCGGTACTATATGCGCAAAGGCAACGAATATACCGAGCATATCGGCAAGAGAAAATCACTCAGGGAAAGACCGCCCATTCAGCAATGTCTCAAGAAGGGCCAGGATATCGTTGTTCAGGTTACCAAAGGAGGAATAAATACCAAAGGACCGACGCTGTCAACATATCTGTCGCTGCCGGGCAAGTATCTTGTAATGATGCCGTGGATGCGCAACCTCGGCGTTTCACAGAAAATCGAGGATGAGCAGGAACGCGCAAGGCTCAGGCAGATTCTTAATGATGTCCGGGTGCCCGACAAGGCAGGTTTTATTCTCCGCACCGCAAGCGCAGGCTGTTCGAAAAGGGACGTCCAGAAAGACCTCGGATATATAACCAGGCTGTTTCGAGCGATACAGAAGAGAATTGATACTGTGCCTGCACCTGCCGAATTGTATAGAGAGTCGGACCTCGTTATTCGCGTAGTCAGAGACGTTTTCAATACCAACATCAGCAGAATTATCTGCGACAGTGAAAATGTGGCCCGCAGAGTAAGAGATTTTCTCGGTATCATTCAGCCGAGACTGAAAAGCCGTGTAACGTATTATGACGGGAAAGTTCCGCTGTTCCACAAGTATAAAATCGAAGATGAAATCCGCAAAATTCATGCGAAACGCGTTGAGCTCAAAAGCGGGGGTTCAATCGTCGTGGAGCAGACCGAGGCGCTTGTTGCGATAGACGTAAACAGCGGCAAATACAGGAGGCATGAAAGCGCCGAGCAGACCGCTCTTAAGATTAATGTCGAGGCCGCAAAGGAAATTGCCCGGCAGCTTAAGCTTCGCGACCTTGGCGGTTTGATTATCTGCGATTTCATTGATATGCGTGACGGCAAAAACAGAAGGGAGGTTGAAAGGACCTTTCGCGGAGCTCTGAGAGACGACCGTGCCCGCAGCAGAATATTGAGAATAAGCGCATTCGGCATTATCGAGATGACGAGGCAGAGAGTAAGGCCGTCTCTGCAGTTAAGCACTTATCGCAAGTGCCCGCACTGCGGCGGAACGGGTATGGTCAAAAGTCCGGAAACAGCTGCGATAGAAATTATAAGAACCCTCAATATGGCCGCGGCCAGAAGCGAGGTCAGAAGAATCGAGCTGTCTGTGCCGCCCAACGTAGCCGATTTCCTGCTCAATAGACGCAGAGCCGTCATCGCCAGAATAGAAACGGATGAGAAAAAACAGATAGTAATCCGGCCGGATGAAACTTGTCCCGCCGAGCAGTATAATATAATATGTTTTGACGACCGTGAAGGAATAGTGAAACTTTAATGGAGTGGTCTGATGACATTCGACCTTGAATATGCAAGGCAGGTGATAAATGCCGAAGCAAAAGGCGTCGTGCAAATGGCAAAGCTTGCTGATAACGCTTTTGCGCGCGCCGCAGAGCTTATATATAACTGTAAAGGCTCTGTTATAGTTACAGGTATCGGCAAGGCGGGCATCATCGGTCAGAAAATCAGTGCTACACTTGCCTCGACCGGCACGCCAAGCCATTTTCTTCACCCAGCCGAGGCGGTACACGGCGATTTGGGCAGGCTGAGAAAAAATGATGTCGTGATTGTATTAAGCTACGGCGGGGAAACGGACGAAATTATCCGCCTGATAAATATTGTCAAACAGCTTGAAATAAAACTTATAGCAATTACCGGCAACAGTCAGTCGCGTCTTGCCGCTCACAGCAATATCATCCTGTGCATGGGCGAACTTGACGAAGCCTGTCCTTTGGGCGTTGCGCCAAGCGTGTCCACCACCTGTATGCTCGCGATCGGTGATGCGCTGGCCCTTACCGTTATGAAGGCCAGGAACTTCAGCGTTGAAGATTATGCGCGTTTTCATCCCGCAGGCTCGCTGGGCACAAAACTTATCACGGTAGAACAGTCTATGATGTTCAAGGCAGGCGAAAAACTGCCCCTTGCAAAAACTGCCGACACCGTCGGCGAATTGCTGAAAAAAAACGGCGACGTAAAAAGACACGGTGCGGTGATGATTGTCGAATCGAGCGGCAAGCTTGCAGGTATCGTTACCGATGCCGACCTGCGAAGGCTTATGGCGCAAAAGGGCGCTGAGGTTTTAAATTACGCTGCGAAGGATATAATGACTGCAAATTGTAAAAAAATCAAAGCCAGCGCACTTGCTTCGGAGGCAATGGCGATATTTCATAAGCACAGAATCGACGATTTACCTGTTGTCGATGAAGATGGTAAGCCTGTCGGTATGATTGACGTGCAGGACATAGTCGCGATAAAGATTGTCGGTTAAGCAAAATGGCAGAGATTAAGAAAGCGGACCTCAAACAAATAAAGCTGCTTGCGATGGACGTTGACGGTGTCCTGACGGACGGCACGATAACGGTCGGTTCTGACGGAACGGAATTCAAGACTTTCAATCTGCTCGACGGGCACGGTATAAGAATGTGGCGCAGGGCCGGGCTTAAAACGGCCCTGATAAGCGGCAGACAAAGCGCCGTAACAAAGCAAAGGGCAGGCGAAATGGAAATAGATTTTTTATACCAGCCCTGCCAGCAAAAACTCGATTGCTTCCAGAAGCTGCTTTCCGAATCGCAGCTCGAAGCGAAAAATATCGCTTATATCGGTGATGATGTGCTCGATATTCCGCTGGTAAGGCGGGCAGGCTTTGGTATCGCAGTGGCAAATGCGGTCGATGAGCTTAAAAGCGCAGCTATCTACGTAACCTCAAGGCCTGGCGGGGCGGGAGCAGTGCGGGAGGTAATTGAGTATATCCTGAAAAATACAGGCAGATGGGCCGAGCTTATGGAACGTTATCTTGTTTAGACTTAAAAAGGCTTTGCTATGGTTTTAGGCAGAAAATTTATAATATGGCTTATTTCCTTCGGCGTTGTGCTGGGTGCTTTTTTTCTGTACAGGAGCACCAGCGACACCGGCGTAGTGGAAATCACCAGACTTGACAGCGGTATCGGACAGGTGGATGCCAATCAGTTTGCCGCTGATTCCAGTGCCGGCCAGGTGGGCCAGGCAAAAGTTGAGTATCTCGAACGTGCACGTTTCGAGACCTTCGACGCCAGAACGAGAAAATTAAAACGCGTCGTCGGCTTTGAAAAAGTGCTGCACAAAACCGGCGATGAGTGGGTGCTTGACAAGCCGTATATAAATCTTTTTCAAAACAAACTGCGCTGTGATATTACGGCCGAGACGGGAACTATCGAGCTTGAAAATGTCGAAGGTTCGGACCCTGCGCCCAAATCAGCCGTTCTTAAAGGAAATGTCGTCGTGCATATTATGCCTAAAATGGTCGCGAGCTCATCGGACAGCTTTGTATATCTAAACGAGATTACATTTGACTCCGACCGCGCAATGTTTTACTCGCAAGACGATGTGAATTTTGTTTCTGCCGATGCGCATCTTTCAGGCAAGGGATTGCAAATCGTATATAACAACATCACAAATAAGCTCGAATACCTCAAGGTAAAGAAAGTCGACTTTTTAAACGTAATGAAGCTTGCAGAAACGGACCGAATAAAAGAAAAACAGCCGGAGGAGGGTACTGCTGCGACCTCATCCGCCATGCCTGCCGGCGCCGGCGATGAAGAAAAGAAAGATAATTTTCAATGCCTGTTCAGGGATAATGTTGTGCTCCAGCACAAAAACGAAGTTATACTCGCCGGTGAGATTGCAATTACGAATCTTTTATGGACCTCTTCACAGGAAGCCGAGCAGCCGCAAAGCATCGGCGAAAGTACCGCTACCGCTAAACAGCAGCGCAGAGAGGCAACAGCAGCAGCGCTTAATGAAAAAGGAACAGTTGTTGCGACAGTTAAATGCGACGGCCCTATGATAATAAAGCCGGCCTCTGCTGCCGGGGGTGATGATTACAAGCCGCCAAAGTTCAGGAGATTCGCAGGTTTGCCTGATGATATTGCCCGCTGGCTCGGCAGGAGAAACGTTCTTTTGGCTCAACGGGTAAGCTACGACTATACTGACCGGATTGCAAAGGCACATGGGCAGGTTGAGCTGGTTTTCTATCCTAAGGTGGAAACGTATAGCAAACAAAAAGGCAAGCCGTTTGTAATAAATGCCAAACGCGGCGCTGAATTTATATCGGAGCAGAACCAGGCGATTTTTTACGGCAACGTAAAAGGGATATTCAACAGGCAGGCCGATTATTACAATGAGGAGAATATATTCTATGGCGATAAGCTCGTTGTTGACCTGGCCGGCGGCGATAATAAACCACAGGCCGTCGGTTCGACTAATATTGCACATATAACTGTTATGGGGCCGGGTGTTCGGCTTGAGTCAATAAGAACGCTTGGCCAAACGGAATTAAGTTATGTAAGGCTCAAGTCTGCCAGAATCGATTACGACAAGGCTGCCGAAGATGTCATCGCCACGGGAAAAGGAATAATCGAATACAGAAATACCGCAACTGAGAATTTGCGGACATCGTCTTCAAAAGGGGCTTTGGACAAACCCTGCTATGCACTTGTCGAAGGCTTTGACAAGCTCGTCTGGGATACCAATGCACTGACGGTAAAGGCATTTAGTGAAAAAACGAGGGGGGTTCATATCGGCTATCTGCCTGTTGAGAAGACCGGTTATGGGAACAGGATTACTGTTGATACGCGTCAGATAGACATTGACTATTTCGAACCGACAAAAGGCAAGGCCCAGCTGAAGCAGCTTTACGCAACAGGCGGGATTGTTTATTACGAACAGCCTAAGTATGAATTTGTCGGCAAAGACCTTTACTATGATGCGCAAAAGGAGTTTCTTACGGTTAACGGCTCGCAGGATATGCCTTGTATGTTCAACGGCGTATTTGCCGACGCCATAGAATATAATCTTAAGACTGGTTCTGCCAACGCAATTCTCGGCAGCGGCGTTGGGATTATGCCGGTTAAGGAATAACCTCCGCCGGTTTATCAGGATGGGAATGATTTTGCATCGGCGACTGTAAGTGTTTTGTTAATGTGAGTTTGCGGCAATTGTGGAAAACCGCAAAAGAAAAGGCTTGACATCTGCCGAGACGAGCAGTAATTTAAAATCGCAAAAAGTGGCGAAATGATTGGAGAAGTTGCCATAAGAATACGCACCCTATATTCGCCGAGGGATTAGTGTTTAATTTTGAAGAAGAATACGAGCAACCCTAAAAGTCTGTAATGATTGCCGTACCTTAATGGGATCATTTTTGCGTTTTGACATAACTGGGTTTGAGCCTATGTTAAGGCTGGAGAAATGAAGTAATTGTAAGGCCTGACAAGGTTGTTAACTTAAAATAGCGAGGGGTGCAGGGTTGTCTGCGAAACGGAAAGACGGGAGTGGCTGGAGTTGGCAGTGCCTCAAAGCGACGGTATTGGTCATATCGCTAGTGGCCAGTGCCCTACTGATGGCCATGGCCGTAAGCTCGGCAGCCTACTCCTGGCTTGCATGGTTCAGTCTTCTGCCGCTATTTTTGGCCATTCGTGTGTTGAGCCCGGTAGTCGCTGGTCTGGCTGGTGCCATCTGGGGTGTCTGCTTCTACCTTTTTTCCGTTGCCTTTGCTGCCCATGCTGTTTCGCCGACACTTCAATCTTTTGCCTTGCTGACGATTATACCGGCGTTCTATGCATGCTTTGGTGCCCTTCTTACCCGCTGGGTTGGCTTCAACCCTCTACTGCTGGGCATTGGTTGGGTATTGGTTGAGGTTGCCATCAAACCACTCGGCCTACAGCAGGGTCTGCTCGCCGGCACCCAAAGTCAAAGTCCGATTCTACATTGGATTAGTCATCTGCTCGGCTATGCTTTTGTGGCCTTCCTCGTGGTGTGCGTCAACGCATCGCTGCTTGTTATGTTAAGTGGCGCTTGACTGAGAGTTCCCCAGCAAAGGTCATTAGAAGAACTGGCTAACCCCCAGGCATGTCACTTATTCCAAACGTTATTATATTTCCGGCTTATTACCATTTTCCGAGGATACCCTCGTGCACCTCCTATCAAGGGTGTTGTCCTGAACTGAAATGTGGTGGGCAATGCCCATCCTATAAAACCAGGAATAAATCAAGTACGTATGGGACAGCGGTATTGTCCCTCAAAGTGAATAGGAGGAACTTAAAATGAGAACGAGAGTATATTTTGTGAATGAGTTTATAATTTCGGTGGTTGTTGCAGTGCTTTTTCTTTCTGCAACTTCAGCATACGCTGATTTGGAAGTAGACATGGAATACGACATTACCAATTTAGATGTACTGCAAAGGACTGCTAACGACGTGAGTTTCAAAGCGGGACTTCCTCCAGGTGATGCGGGTACTTGGTGGATAGTAAACTATGACCTTAGTGTCTGGATAACCCCGAATATCGGTGGTACACGTAGTACTACCTCACACACGGACGGTAGCGGTAACCTTATGTATTACGATGTTCTATACGATGGAATAAGCGTCCCTTACGGTACGACGATTACGATTCACGTCAAAGGCACAGTTAATCAGAGCGGGAATTTGCTTAAAAAATGGAACGTCGAGTGGAGTTATCCTAATGAGCCCAATACAAGGGGAGGTGCTCCCGACCATGGAGACGACGTTAATGATACTGAGTGGCCGCCGGAGGAAGAGGAACACAATACCACATACACATTTAATAACATAGACCCTGATATTCCGGTTACAATCAGCTATCTCCGGTTTCACGAAGGCCCCCAACGATGTGACCCCTGCGACCCCAATTACCGCGTTTGTGTCACGAGCGGCCAGGTAATTGAGGAGGTTACAGGTCCAATTGTAGTTGATGCTAACAGCTCTTACCAAGTTGGTCTCTATGGCATCCCTAATACCAATCGATATATTTACGTTGACGGTGAGATGGAGTATCAAATGCCAGGCTGTGATCCCGCAATCTCCCGGTGGATTTTTGGTCATGAGGAGCCGGAGCCTCCTGCCATCGTTCCCACGGTCTCCGAATGGGGTCTGATTATTATGGCGGTGCTATTGTTGGCAGCAGGAGCGGTTGTGATTGTTCGGCGGAGGCGAGTGGCAGCAGCATAAGCGGCAGGGAAGGCGTAGTTTGAACGCATAGCGGATCGGGAAGTGAGGGTACCGATGGGAGGGAGACTCTGCGCAAAGCGTTTTGAGAAATCTGCAGTGAGAATACGGCATATCAAGCACGCAGGATGGGGTAGTGATTTATGTTGGGGACTGTAAGTGTTTTGTTAATGTGAGTTTGCGGCAATTGTGGAAAACCGCAAAAGAAAAGGCTTGACATCTGCCAAGATAAGCAGTAGCGTAAACCCGAGAATGTGGCGAAATAAATGGAGATGGTACTATGGGAAGATACACCTTATATTCGCCTAGGAATTAGTGTCTAATTTTGGAGGATGGGTATGAGCAGATCTGGGAAATTATAATAACTGTTCGTGTCTTAGTTGGAAGATTCTTTGTTTTGAGCATCGGCTCGTAGCGGTATTTTCAGACATTGAATAAGTTGGTGTATGGAATGTTTTATTTTCTAAAATTTATGTATTTATGATTGGAGGAAAACAAAATGAAAAAGTTATTTACCTATTTTATCGCGGCAGTTTTATTGGTGTCGCTGTTTGGTCAGGCGGCAGAGGCGGGCGAATGGACGTTCCATCCCCAACTCCACGATAGTTTTCCCGATTTTAATGGTAATGGTACGCTGACAGTTTGGGGAACGATTGATGGCGAAATAGTCGGCGACGCTTTGTTTGGTGGGTATGTTGTCGAATGCCATGAATATACCGGTACGCTGCCCGATGAATACAATGACAATATGATGCTATTCGAATGGGACTTTTGGTGTCATAACAGGGATTGGTACAAGGATGGCGTGCCTTGGCACGACCCCAACATGAACCGTTGGAGACTGCCTCCTCTGAGCGACTGGATGGACAACTTCCTCCCGTCGGGAGGTATAATTCTTCCTGCCATTGGCGACCCTTATGCTGTCTTCACGAATGTATATATTATGATGGACCTCCAGGGGTGGCTTGCTAACCCCCGGCCGCTGCAGGGCTCTTACGATATTGTTTCAGGAGCGTGTCCCAACCTGCCGGGCTACCTGATTGGTACTACTCCGTTTGTCTTTGACGCAAATGCGCCGTCTAGCGGTTATCCCTTCTCAACTACACCGTTGACAGGAACTCTTTATCGCCACGGTGAGATTACTTTTGCTCCATCTCCCGCCGTACCCACGGTTTCCGAATGGGGCCTGATTATCCTGGCGGTGCTTCTGCTGACGTTCGGAGCAATTGTGATTGTTCGGCGCAGACGCAAAATTAACTTGGCCTGAACCGATGTTGAGGCTGGAGAAACGAAGTAATTGTAAGACCTGACAATGGTTCTGCCGCTATTTTTGGCAGGCCGCTGCCTGAATGACTTCGTTGTCACAAAAACTAAAAAATAAGAAGTAAACAAATAAAAGGAGGATTGGGAAAATGAACAAGTTATTAAAATGGGTTTTGGTGACAGTTGTTGTAACGTCGGTTTTAGTTCAAACGGCCGGTGCTCAGGGTTGGGGCAGTCCTGTCAGAATCTCAGATGGCGGCTCTACGGGATGGTGGTATCCGCAGGTGGCCGTGGAAGACGATTATGTCCATGTAGTCTGGCGTGACGCTGCTGCAACTTTTACCCAATATCGGCGGAGCACCAATAGCGGCGGTACATGGGACTCTATCAAGACGCTTATCTACGCCGGAGGAGGCGGTTCTTATAACCCCCACGTTGCCGTCTCGGGTCAGTACGTGCACGTCGTGTGGAAAGGCCAACAGATCCCGTACGCTCGAAGCACTGACTACGGCGCAACTTTTGCCAACGCAGTAGACTTGGCCTCGCATACCTCCACATGGATACCCGATGTGGCCGCCTACGGAAGCAAGGTTTATGTGATTTGGGAAGATGAAACAAACGATGATATTTACCTGAGACGAAGTACTGATAACGGTGCTAATTGGCTGGCGTCGCAGAACCTGACGTCAGCAGACTCCAATGAACATGATATGATCCGGGTGGCCGCCTATGGCGATAATGTATATATCGTATGGGCGCAACAAGATGCAATAGATGATGAGGATGTTATGTTCATCCGCAGCACCGACTCGGGAGTCAATTGGAGTGCTCCTGTCACTCTTTGGAACGACACCAGCGGCATGAGGGACGTCTCCGTCGCCGCGTACGGCTCGAACGTTTATGTCCTCCGGGACGACAGCACAAACGGGCCGTTGCAGCGTAAGAGCACCGACTCGGGCGCCTCATTCGGCGTCTCTACCTCTATTGGAAATGGCGATGACCGCCAGCCTGAAGTCGATGCGACCGCCGCTTATACCAACAACGGCTGCAATGTGTACCTGCATGACTCGGATAATGGTCTCTACGTTTCCACCGGTCCCGGTACCCAGCAAAAGATTGGAACGTACAGCCCAAGCACCAGTGCGTGTATGGCTGATATCGGTGCAAATGATACGAATGATATGCACGTGGTATACAATAGCCAGGACGGCAGCGGCAACCAGCAAATCTATCAATATCACTATCCATCATCTCCTCCCGGAGTTCCTACGGTCTCCGAATGGGGTCTGATAGTGATGGCGGTGCTTCTGTTGACAGTCGGAGCAATTGTGATTCTTAGGCGAAGGCGGGTAGCAACATAGGCAAGAAAAGACATTAAAGTAACTGTGGGAACAAATCTGCCCAAGGTTTGTTCCCACATTTTGTAAAATTACCGAGTGCAAGACTTGTAAGAAGGACATTAACACCGATGAGTCACAGGAAAAGACGACGCCATAAACATTTTCCATCTGCTGGTTTGAAGGAAGAGAGGGGGGCACAAAAAAACAAGCCCGGTTTTCGATCGGTACGAGGATGGTTTTCTCAGCGAAAACCCGTTTTCTTCTTCCTGCTGATTTTTGGGGTCTTGCTGGGGGCATTTTACATATCCATTACATTTACGCCGATTTGCAAATATGGGGGTTTGCCTGCATATCATCGTTTTATTGCAAAGGCCTCAGCCGGGATATTATCGTTTTCGGGAGAGAGTGCGACAGCTATGGGTGCGTCTATTTCTTCGCCGCGGTTTTCGGTGAGGATAAAATCAGGTTGTGATGCAATTGAGGCGACAATGCTGTTCGTCTGTGCGATACTTGCATTTCCCGCTGATTGGCTGCGGAAGGTCACAGGGATTATAGTGGGGACATTTGTTTTGGCTGCTTTGAATCTTGTAAGGATTGTCAGCTTGTTTTTTATTGGCGTCTATTTTCGCCATATGGTTGATTTTATGCATATTGAGGTCTGGCAGGGATTGTTCATAATCTTTGCCGTTATGCTGTGGGTAGTATGGCTTCTATGGATAACGCGAAATTCGCTTCGTACAGAGACAATAACCTCATCCGGTCCAGGCAGGTCTTAAAATCACTTCTTATCCTGGTGGTGGTATATTGCCTTCTTATGGCCTGCTGGCCTGTGCTGGGCAGGGGGTATGCGCGGTTGTACCGAGCCGGGGGAGCGCTTCTATTCGGCTCATTTGGCTCAAAGGGTAAAGTGCTATTCGATCCGATTGACGACCCGCCATACGATACCCTGCTTTCTTTTGCTAATGTCGGCAGGAAAGATGCCAATGGCAGGATAATGTGGGTACAATGCGGCTGCACCAGTCGGCGCGGCGGTTATATTTATATAATGTTTGTAGTTGCTTTGATTGCGGCTACGCCGGTATCGGTCAGGCGAAAACTGTGGGCGTTATTATGGGGGCTGATATTGGTAAACTGTCTTATAGCTGTTAAGCTGGGTGTACGAATTATTGACGTCTTCAGCAAAGAGCCGCTTCGTCTGTTTGTGATAAGCCCGTTTTGGGAAATGGGCTTTCATCTTCTTTACCGCCTTATGGTGAATTTGACTTTTGGGTTTATAGTGTCGACGTTTATATGGATTCTGGTCACGTTTCGGCGCGAGGATTGGCGAATACTGAGAAAATGATATCCGGGTCACCATTTTTATTAGGGTTGACTTGTCCTCAATTTTGGCTAAACTATTCACTCTTTTAACACTTAAAATTCCTGAAATAAGGAGCTCAGATTGGCTTATAATTGCGTAGTACCGATAAAGCAGGTGCCCGACACCAAGCAGATTACCGGCGAAGCGATGAATGACGACGGCACCGTTAATCGAGGCGCACTGCCGGCAATTTTTAACCCGGAAGACCTTAATGCCCTTGAGCTGGCACTGGATATAAAGGATAAATTCGGCGGTAAAGTTACCGCAATAACGATGGGACTGCCTGCCGCAGGCACAATTCTGCGAGAGTCTCTCTATCGCGGCACCGATGATGCGATATTGATAACTGATAAACGCTGTGCCGCAAGCGATACCCTTGCCACCAGTTATATTCTTAGCTGTGCTATTAAAAAACTTGATTATGATATCGTTCTTTGCGGAAGGCAGGCTATTGACGGCGATACCGCCCAGGTCGGCCCACAGCTTGCTGAAAAGCTTTCAGTGCCGCAAATTACTTATGTAGAGAAGCTTATCAGTCTTGAAAATCGCTCCATAGTTGCCAAACGCAATATCGGCAATGGCTGGCAGGAAGTAAAATGCGGACTGCCTGTGCTGCTTACCGTTATCGGTGAGGCAAACGAGCCGCGGGTCTCTGTGGCTAAAAGGCTGATGAAATATAAAAAAGCTCGCACACCCGTTGAAATTGAAATGCAGGTAAAACAGGACAATCCTAATGCCGCCGACGGCGAGCTGAAACAGCTTGCTCAAAGGAAAATCGATGAGCTTGAACAAAAAGGACTTTTAATAAAGCAATGGGACCTTGATTTTCTCGGCGCTGATTTGCAGTGGTGCGGCAGGGACGGCTCGCCTACAAAGGTGCATCGTATTCAAAGCGTTATCCTGACTGTCAAAGAAAGCAAAACCGTTGAGCCGAGCGAGCAGGGTATTTCAAATATGATTCATGAACTGATAAGAGACAAAACCATAAGTTAGCAACAGGGTATTCTATGATTTCAGTCAACAGAAAAGGCGAAGTCTGGGTTTTTGCCGAGCAGCACGGCGGCAGGCTGGAGGACATCGGTCTTGAGCTGCTTGGCAGGGCGAGGATGCTCGCTGACAGTCTCGGCGTTAAGGCAGCGGCAGTGCTTATCGGTGATGAGGTAAAAGCTCTTGCGGAAAAGCTCTGCCACTACGGAGCCGATAAAATTTACGTTCTCGAGCATCCGCTTCTTGAGCATTACCAGGCCAATAGTTACAGCAGGGTGATTTATGACCTTGTTCATAAATACGAGCCGCAGATAATGATTTACGGAGCGAGCCCCTGCGGCAGAGACCTTGCACCCCGCGTGGCAAGTGCGACAAAAGCAGGACTTACCGCAGACTGCACCGACCTGCAAATCGGCGACCATCAGAATAAAGATGTGGTGCATAAGAATTTGCTATTGCAGATAAGGCCCGCATTCGGCGGAAATATTATCGCAACGATTATAAATTATGACCGCTGGCCGCAGATGGCAACCGTCCGCGAAGGTGTTATGCCGATGTCTGAACCGATTACCAGCAGGAAGCACGAGATTATAGTCGAGAAGATTCACGTTGAGCATAGTGATTTGCCGCTGGAAATCCTCAGTGAGCACAAACGTGAGAAAAAAGTTGACCTCAAGGCTTCGAGGATTGTTGTCTCCGGCGGGGCAGGTGTCGGCAGTAAGGAAAACTTCAAGCTCATATGGGACCTCGCAAATGCGCTTGGAGCGGCGCCCGGTGCTACAAGGGCTGCGGTTGATTTGGGATTTATCGACCACGACCATCAGGTAGGCCAGACCGGCACGACCGTAAGACCAAGCCTTTATGTCGCTGTTGGTATCAGCGGCGCTATTCAGCATCAGGCAGGAATGAGCAGCAGCCAGAAGATTGTCGCTATCAACAAAGACCCGCAGGCCCCGATTTTCGATATTGCTCATTATAAAATTGTCGGCGACCTTAATGAAGTTGTTCCGAAAGTGATAAAAGCTATAAAGGCAAGAGTTTGAGAAATGGCGAATTTTTACAGAGATAACGATGATATTCAGTTCTTGATGAGGCATATGGACATCGGCAGTATTGCCGATATAGCGGAAGAGGGCTTCAAATTCGCGAAGGAATTTGATTATGCGCCTGCCGATACCGCCGAGGCGATTGAAAATTACGACCTTGTGCTCCAGTCTTTGGGCCGGCTGAGCGGGGATTTTGTTGCGCCGCGCAGCGAAGATATAGACAAGCAGGGCAGCAGACTCAATGAGGACGGCACGGTAAGTTATGCCGATGGGATAAAAGAGTCGCTTGATATGCTCGCAAAGGCAAATGTGATGGGCTTTACTCTGCCGCACAGGTTTGGCGGACTTAACTTCCCGAATCTTGTTTATTCAATTGCCGTCGAGATTGTCTCTCGAGCCGATGCCTCGCTTATGAACCTGTTCGGGCTTCAGGGCATTGCCGAGACCATAAATGGTTTTGCCTCGGAAGAAATAAGGCAGAAATATCTGCACGAATTTGCGGCAGGCAAGGTAACCGGCGCTATGGTTTTAACTGAGCCTGACGCCGGCAGCGACCTGCAAAGCTGCAAGTTAAGGGCATTTCAGGACGACAGCGGCCAGTGGTTCCTGCACGGTGTGAAACGATTTATAACCAATGGGTGTGGTGAGATACTTCTCGTGCTTGCACGCAGCGAGCCGGACAGGAGCGGCGGAATGGGTTTGAGTTTGTTTGTATGTGAAAGAGGACCGACCGTCCACGTTCGCAGAATTGAGGACAAGCTCGGTATTCACGGCTCGCCTACCTGCGAACTGTTTTTTGATAATACACCCTGTGAGCTGATTGGCGAAAGAAAACGGGGGCTTGCTCCTTATGTTATGAGCCTGATGAACGGCGCAAGAATCGGCATATCGGCTCAGTCGCTCGGTATTGCCGAGGCCGCATACAGGGTCGCAAGAGACTATGCAGCGAGCAGGAAACAATTTGGCGGCCCGATTGAAAAGCTGCCTGCCGTGCGGGATATGGTTATCGATATGAAAATTGACATTGAAGCGGCAAGGGCGCTGCTTTATGAGGTAAGCAGGGTGGTTGATTACGATATCGGTTATACGAAAAAGCTGGAGTCGAATCCGCCTGCCGATAAGGAGCAGCTCAAAAGTCTTAAGAATGCCTCGAGACGTTACAGTCGCTATGCAGGTATGCTTACGCCGATGACGAAGTATTTCAGCTCGGAGATGTGCAACAGGGTTGCATACAACGCGATGCAGATACTCGGCGGCAGCGGCTTTATGAAAGATTATCCCTGCGAAAGGTTTGCGCGTGATGCGAGAATCACGACTATTTACGAAGGCACAAGCCAGTTGCAGATAGTTGCGGCGGTAAGAGGTGTCTGCAGCGGCACGGTGGGAAAATATCTCGAAGAGCTTGCGGTGGCAAACTATGAGCCGCAGGTTAAAGACCTGCTCGATATTTTAAAGCAGAATAGGGAGCTTATGCTCAAAGCGGTTGCATTTGTAAAAGATAAAGGCGTCGATTATATGGACCTTAACGGCAGGGCGATTGTGGATACGGCGATTTATATTATATGCGGCTATCTTTTCTGCGGCCAGGCGAGCAGCAAAAATGATTTGCAGGTTGAAATTGCCGACGGCGAGAATAACGGCCAAAGTCAAACGGTCAGTATGAAAAAACGCAAGGAAATAATTGCCCGCAGGTATATAACAAAAAATACCGCTCTTATAAAATCACTTGTCGATATGATAATCAGCGGTGACAGGTCAACATTCGAACAGTATGAGGCTCTTGCAGGCCCTGTGCCAGAGGAAAAATAAAAGTGCTTGCGGCTGTAATATTTGATTTTGACGGGGTAATTTCGGATTCCGAGCAGTGTCATTTCGCAGCCTACAATAAAGTTCTCGCCAATTTCGGGATTCAAATCAAAAAAGAAGAATACTATGCAGAGTATCTCGGTTTTACAGATTACGAAGCGTTCGAGAATATTCAAAACCGATACAAAACCGATTATAAGAGATTGTCCATCGAGCAGCTTGTTGAACGGAAAGCCGGAGTTTTTAAGGATTTAATCAGCAAAGGCGGTCATCTGATTGATGGCATTGTGGAACTGGTTACGGAGCTGAAAAAAAGTAATATAAAAATTGCTATCAACTCTGGTGCTACAGCCGCTGATATAAAAGTTATGCTTGCCGGCAGCCCCATTGAGAATTCCTTTGATGTTATTGTCTCTGCTGATGATGTTACAAAAGGCAAGCCCGACCCGCAGGGTTACAAACTTACCCTTAAAAAACTCAATGCTGTTTCGGGCCAGCCGATATTGGCAAAACAATGCGTAGTTATCGAGGATTCACGCTGGGGCATCACCTCTGCTAAAAAGGCCGGAATGCATATAATTGCCGTAACAAATAGTTATGCTGCTGATGAGTTGAAAGATGCGGAAATGATAATAAATTCGGTAAAACAGCTTAAAATCAGCGATTTGCAAAGGCTTTGCTGCGATTAACAATCAGGGGGTATTGACTTTCAAGTGGTTTTTTGATATACTGGCCTGCGGCCTCTGGTTGTTTCCTGGGTTACAAAAACATAGATAAAGGAGGCTGGAATTGGAAAGATTAGATTTTTGGGGGGAGAGCATTTCCAGGTCAAGTATAGCCAGGGTGAAAAGGACACTACTAGTTATAATGCTGCTTTTGTTTTGTGCAAGCAGTGCCTTTTGCGGTTCAATTATTGCATGGGGAAATAACAATTCCGGCCAATGTGATGTGCCTTGGCCTAACAGCGGTTTTGTAGCGGTAGCATCACGTTATTTTCATAGTCTTGGCCTGAAGTCTGACGGCTCCATTATCGGCTGGGGAGATAACTATGACGGTGAATGCAATGCTCCTTTGCCCAATAAGGATTTTATGGCGATAGCGGCAGGCGAATCCTGCAGTCTTGGCCTGAAGTCTAACGGTTCCATTGTTGCCTGGGGATGGAACTATTATGGTCAATGCGATGTGCCTTCGCCTAATACCGATTTTGTGGCGGTAGCGGCAGGCTGGTATCATTGTCTTGGTCTGAAGTCTGACGGTTCAATTGTTGCATGGGGACGGAACGTTGACGGTCAATGTGATGTGCCTTCGCCTAACAGTGGTTTTGTGGCGATAGCGGCGGGCTATTCATTCAGTCTTGGTCTCAAGTCCAACGGCACAATTGTAGTGTGGGGATACGGTATCAGTGCACCTTCGCCTAATACCGGTTTTGTGGAAATAGCGGGAGGTTATTACCATTGTCTGGCTCGAAAGTTTGACGGCACAATCGTTGCCTGGGGAGGATTGAACGAATTCGGTGAATGCACCGTGCCTTCCCCCAATACGGATTTTGTGGAAATAGCGGCAGGCGGTTATCACAGTATGGGTCGAAAGTCCAACGGCTCAATCGTTGTCTGGGGATGGAACATTGATGGTCAATGCAGTGTGCCTTCACCTAATACAGATTTTGTGGGAATAGCGGGAGGCTGGAGACACAGTTTAGGTCTGGCAGTTATTTTAATTCCCGGTGATTTTGACGGCAACGGCTGGGTGAATTTTGCTGATTTTGCTGTTCTGGCATCAGCATGGATGAGCCTCCCGGGTCTGCCAAACTGGAATCCGGCCTGTGATATTTCAAATCCTAAGGACAATATTATTAACCGGTTGGATCTTGACGTCTTTGTCGAAAACTGGTTAAAAAGTGTTCAGCCGTAATGGAAATTCCCAATAGTCAGGCGGAAAATACTTTATAATTTTTCAATGATGTAATCAATAGTTTCTTTATCCGGGCTGCTGTCAAAGTGAGCTTTTGTCCAAATGCTTCCGATTAGAATATTCATAATAATATCAACCTGCTGAACAGCAGAAAGTTTATCGCTCATCAGGTTCAGGTCCCTGCATTGTGTTATTAGCTGATGATACTGGTCTGTGTACCATTTCCAGAATGAATCCAGTTTCTGTTTTACCGGCGCCCGCAGAAGCTGGGCCTGGCTGGTGAGCCGCAGCAGAAGTTTGCAGTTGACCCACTGGCCTGAGTCATTTAATTCAAGCAGTCGTCTGATTAAAGCCTTTAATTTTTTAAGCGGATTTGCTTCTTTGGGCAATGTCTCGATGATATTCTCGTATTCGACCTGTATCGAGTCTATAATCTCGCTGCAAAGGGCCTCTTTGCTTTTGAAATAATGATAAAAGGCACCTTTGGTAACGCCGGCAGCGGTTATTATGTCGTCGATTGTTGTTTCGCTGTAGCCGTGCGTGCTGAAGAGGTTTTTTGCAGCGGCGGAAATTTTCTGTTTCGTGGTTATTTTAGCGGTGCTCATCGGGCAGGTCCTGCAGAGAATGTTCAATGGCTTCATAAATGGTTTTATGGTTTTTGTCTATCCACAGGCATTTGCGCTGAATCATCTTGAGAAAATCCGCTCCTGAAAGATTTGCAAAGAATCCTGTTGTCGCTATCGGCAGAACGGATTCGGCGATAAGGGTTTCAATCATTAAATTCGACAGGGTTTTCAATTCGTTTTCCTGGAGTTTTTTTGCCTCGCAATATCCGTGGATAAAATGCACGAGTTTTGACTGGTCGAGGTAATCCGGCCAGTCGGCAGGATTTGGCCGACCGCCGACAATAGAGAACTGCAATGCGCCGTTTGCAAGGTCGGTCATAGGAGAAGAGACCTTCAGCGAGTCGAAGTCAACGACGGCAATGATTTTTCCGCCTGCAAACAGCATATTGCCCGGATGCCAGTCGCCGTGGACAATCTGCTGAGGCCAGTCGTCAAAACCGAGCTGGTTTACGTTTACGCTTGAGTTATTGTAAATCGTCATCAGCGACTCGATTGTTTTTCGCAGTGATGCGTTGGCGTGGTCGTTATTTTTCTCCGAGCCGATTTTTTTAAGGTGCCCCCGCACGGCACGCGAGTCGTGAAAGCTGTCTTTCAGAGGTATCAGCTTATATGAAAAATCGCTCAAAAACTTATGGAATTTTGCAAGGACCGTACCGGCGTCGACAATAGATTCAGTTCTTCCGTCAAAACGACTGCCGTTGACAAACTCAAAAAGTTCGTAGAGATGATTGTCCTGCTCAAGAAAGGTATTGCTTTTTTCGCGTGTGGAGACAATGCCGGCAACAGGGAAGTTTTTCTCTTTCAGATGCTGCTGGACCGCATGTGCAAAAGCGACACGATAGCGGTCGTCCTTGTCTTTGGCGCGTCTTTTTAGCAGGTATCTGCCGGTATCGGATACGATAATCTGTTTTGGTGCGCGGCTGTTGCCGGCGATGAGCGGCTTTACCTGCTGGATAATGCCGATATCGTAATGGCTCAAAACAAGAGCCATCTCCTGCGATGTAAAATGGGCACCGCCTTTGGGCATAAAAACTCCACAAAACTCAATCCGGCTGGTATATAATGAGGTAGAAACGGAGATTAGTCAATGCAAATTACGGGATGAGGTTATTTTGAAGTAAAGAGGAATATAACCAGCAGCACGAGTACGGCGATAACCGAAACCAGAATGGTTATAATCACCTTGTAGTTGCTGATGGACTGTATGTACTGAATTTTTCCTTCTGAATCCGGTTCATTCTCGATAGGCTGGCCCTGCTGAAGCTGCTCGAGCTCGCCGAGATTGAATTTTTTTCTCGCTCTCAGCGGCGGTTCGCCTCTGCTGACTGCATCGAGGTCTGTCAGGAGCTCCTGGGCGGATTCGTATCTGTCGTGTTTTCGTTTGGCCATCATAACCTCGATAACCTCAGACACTCCCGCTGACAGAGACGTGTTTATATGGTCGGGCGGAATCAGCGGTTCTCTCAAATGCTTTCTCATTACTTCGGCGGGAGTTGAAGCATCAAAAGGCACTCTGCCGGTAACCATATGGTAGAAAGTTGCGCCGAGCGAATAAATATCGCTTCGTGCGTCAATGTCCATTTCGCCTTTTATCTGTTCCGGTGAAATA
The DNA here is from genome assembly GCA_964619675.1 of uncultured Planctomycetaceae bacterium. Taxonomy (GTDB): domain Bacteria; phylum Planctomycetota; class Phycisphaerae; order Sedimentisphaerales; family UBA12454; genus JAPLMW01. Next base: position 35,407 of record CAZUEO010000026.1, read on the forward strand.
TAGTATGGCGTTCCGAAGGCCTTGCCTGCCTCGCTTTTGGCCATCTGAATATCGTCTGTAGCACGGGCAAGACCGAGGTCTGCCAGCTTAACTATTCCTGTGGTGTTAATCATTATGTTCTTTGGCTTTACGTCCCTGTGAATAAGCCCTCGCTCGTGAGCGTGCGCCAGCGCTCTTGCCACCTGTGTTATAACCTCTATTGCTTCGGCTTCAGAGAAGATTTTGCCTTTTGACAGGTCTTCGTAAAGGGTTTTGCCCTCGACGTATTCCATTACGAAATAGTGATAACCGCCGGCTTCGCCTACGTCGTAAGCCGCGACGATATTATTGTGATTTAGCTTGGCTGCCGCCTTGCCTTCCTTATAAAACCGCTGGACGTAATCGGGGTTCTCGCTGAACCTTCGGGGCAGGATTTTTACGGCAACGACACGGTCAAGACTGAGCTGCTTTGCCTTGTAAACGATAGCCATAGCGCCGGCGCCGAGCTTGCCGAGAATTTTGTAACCTGGAATTTGTTCCGCTGCATCTTTGCCTTCTTTTGCTAACCCCTTTATTCTCTTTGCCTGGTTTGGAGTGATGAAGCGGTTGGATATCAGGAGCCGCTCAAGTGTGCTCGGGTTTTCCTGCGCCTGGTGTCTGAACTGCTTTTTACAATGGGCTAATTCTTCTTCGCTGCAAAGTCCCTGGTCGAGAACCAGCTTGCCGAAAATAGAATCATAATTTGTTTCGTTCATTACGCTTCCGTAAGGTTTTTAGTTGTAGCAATCTCTTGGGCCAATTATCTGTCGCAATTGTCCTTTGTCAAAGAAAAATTGCCTTAAATCAGTGCATAAATGGCACTTATCAGCATATAATCGGCGTTTTTTGTAGCCTGATTTAGTCGCTTTTTCCAGTAAACTCACAGGTCCGCTGTTAAATAATACGTTCAAAAACTCTTCGTTGGCGGGATTGAATCTCTGCCATAGTTCATCGAGCGGTTTTTTATTTATATTTCCAATGATAATTCCGCTACAGACGCCGTTGAAAACATTGCCGAACGGGTCGATATGAACTGATTTTGAGTTTAAAAACGCCTTTTTACAATTTTCTGCTGAAATTTGCTCAACTTCTTTATCTGCAAGCTGTTGTGCCAATCTGCCTGCCGCTTTGCCGGTGAATCGAAAAGGGTATTGTTTGTAGGATTCCAAAAACAGGTTTAATTTCTGGTCTTCCGAAAGGCCGGCCAGCTGGGGAGGTTCTTTGAGATACTGCTGCCAGCGGAAAAGTACTCTGTCGGCGCCAAATACCTGGCAGGCGATTTCGTAAAGCAGCTTAACCTTGCTGTAATCCACAAATTCGGCGTGAAAGGGGTCATAACTGATTTTCAGCCTGCTTACGTTATGAGAATTCAGAAAGCTGAGCCTTTCGATTATTTCTGCTCGGTCCCCAGCCCAATAGCCGTTTGTTTCTATTATGTCCGCAGGGCCGAGATTAAGTTTTGCCGCTGTCTGAAGTAACTGTTGAAGGTGCTGCCAGTATAAAAATGGCTCGCCGCCGGTTATGTGAATTTTGGCTCGCGCACCCGCGATACGAATCAATCCCTGCCAGGCTGCGACGGCATTTTCAATGCTCATAAGCCCCGATTTTTGAGGGCCGCAATTATAATAGCAGAATTCACATTGTGCGGGACATTGATACGTCAATAGCAGCCCAGCCGAAGTCCATAGTTTCAGTTTGGGCTCGTCAGGGGCCGCTATTTTGTTGTATGCATTGTCGTTTAACCCAGGCATTTTTGTCAAAAGGTGATTTTTTTAAAAAAATAATCTTAGCTGTTTAGCTTCAAGTGCAGATTTTATGGGACAAAATACTGTCCGGTCAGGCCCCGGTCACGCAACACCAATATAATGTATTTTTACCGTAATGCAAGCAATATATAGTAGTATTTGTTATAGGTCTTTAAGTTTTTATTTATAACAGAGTTAAAGAAAAATTGCGCTTTGTTCCGATATTGCTTAGAGTGATTTTACTAAGGTGGTTTTTTTGGAGATACAAAAAGTGAGCAAGCGAGAAATAATTGATTTTATCTGCCAGATTAACCGTACTGCGAAGCCCGAATTTTTGGCTCGTTTTCCCGTTTCGGAATTGAGCAAATATCTCGACCATCTTATGGAAATCGACACAAAGGAAGTGCAGCTCGTAGAGGCCTAAAGCCAGCCGGCCAAAATGAGCGGCCCGCAATTACCTGAAATTACCAAATTCCCTCCTAAAAATTCTGTCCAGTGACAAAATCGGCCTTGTAACTGTCACTCCCGCAAAATTATCCAAAATTTTCCCACCTCAAAAAACCTGAATGATTAGTTAAAATTAACTAATCTGAAATGATTACATCAAGAACAATTACATCAATTCTGATGACATCAATAATAAAATCACAAAAAACTGAAAAATGTGCAGAATTCTCTTGACTTTTAAATCGGTTTAATAATAATCAATAAGGATAAATTCACAGAACAGAGTAGAGAAGGCACGTGTAAAAAAGTAAAAAAATAAAGGAGGAAACTATGAAAACAGAAAAGCTAATTTCAATTCTTCTGGCGATTCTTTTTGTCAGCAGTGCAAACGCAGGATTTCCATACCGCCTGCAGAAAGACCGTCAAA
>CAZUEO010000027.1:0-37266 GCA_964619675.1 uncultured Planctomycetaceae bacterium
CTCTTCAGGGGCATCCGGCACAGTTATAAGATAATTGGCATACTGTTTTATATTTTCATCGCCTTCGCTTGCGACAATAATGGTTTTTCCGCCGCGAGCCTTGACCTCTTCTATATTGCCGATGATTTTTTCATATTGCGAACATCTTGTCGCGATAAAAACCGCAGGCATACCATCGGTAATAAGCGCAATCGGGCCGTGCTTCATTTCCGCAGCAGGCAGGCCCTCAGCGTGGATATAACTTATTTCCTTCAGCTTAAGGGCACCTTCCAGCGCAACGGGATAATTGAACCCCCTGCCCAAAAAGAGCCAGTTTTCCCTGTTGCAGGTCGCTTCAGCAATCTTTTTGATTTGCTCCGATTTTGCGAGGATTTTTTCGATTTTTTCGGGAATTTTCGCAAGCTCATCAATATAAAATTTGGCCTCTTCACTGCCGAGGTGTCTCCTTCTTCCAAGTTCGATTGCCAGCATAGCCAGCACGGCTACCTGAGCGGTAAACGCCTTAGTGCTTGCGACGCCGATTTCAGGGCCGACACGTAAATAAACACCGGTATCGGTGGTTCGGGCAATCGTTGAGCCTACGACATTAACAATACCGAGCGTTGCCGCTCCGCGTTCTTTTGCCTGTTCAACCGCGGCAAGTGTGTCGGCTGTTTCGCCCGACTGGCTGATGGCTATAACTATAGTGTTATCCTCAATAATGGGATTTCGATAGCGAAATTCGCTTGCGTACTGGGTTTCGGTGTTGATTCTGGCAAGCTGTTCAATCAGATATTCTCCGATAAGCCCTGCGTGCCAGGCTGTACCGCAGGCGTTAATAATAATCCTTTTTGCCCTTGTAATTTCCCGCCAGTATTTGCCTATTCCGCCGAGCACAACTCTGCCGTCCCTAAGGTTAAGTCTGCCGCCGAGACACATATTCAGGGCCTTGGGCTGCTCGCAGATTTCCTTGAGCATATAATGCGCAAAGCCATTCAGTTCAATTGCATCAAGTGAGAATTCGATTTGTTTGAGCTCCTTGCGTATCTCGACGTTGTCAATGGTCTTCGTATGAAAGCCTTTGGAGCTCAGGGTTACCATTTCGCTGTCGGCAAGATAAATCGCCTGCGTGGTATGCTCGACAATTGCCGCTGCATCAGAAGCAATAATATATTCATTCTCGCCGAGCCCGAGTATCAGGGGACTGCCCTTTTTGGCGCCGATGAGCATATCAGGGAAATCCGTACAAACTATGGCAAGTCCGTAAGTGCCTACAAGCTCGTTTAGGGCGTGCTGCACAGCCCATTCAAATCTGTTTTGTCCTTCTTTCGGCGTTTTTTCACCGTCCTGGCCTGAATATAAATAGCCGATAAGGTTGGCGATAACCTCGGTATCCGTATCACTGACAAATTTACAGCCTTTGCTTATCAGCCAGGTCCTGAGGGTGCTGTAGTTTTCGATAATGCCGTTGTGAACGACCGCGATTTTTCCGGTATAATCAAGATGAGGATGAGCGTTTGTGGTGTTAGGTTCGCCGTGAGTCGCCCAGCGTGTGTGCCCGATGCCGACAACTTCCTGTGTGTCAGGCGATTTCAACATCTCTTCAAGAACGTTTATTCTGCCGGAGGACTTAGTGACTTTTATGCCGGTCTTGTGAGGATTTACCAGACCTACGCCGGCGGAGTCATATCCCCTGTATTCGAGGCGTTTTAGGCCTTCGATAAGTATAGGCTGGGCAGGTTTTCTGCCTATGTAAGCTATAATTCCGCACATTATTATTTGCCTCCCTTAAAATCCATATCCAAAACTAACAACATTATATCGGCTCAAAACCGCCTGTAAATAATCAATCCGCCCTTGCAAATCTGTCGCAACTATAGTAATATCCACAGGATACTTAATACCGACGGGTCGGGCGGCAGAAAAAGGAAGTATTTATTATACATTCTGCCGGCTGTATTTGTTCGGGGAGTAGCTCAGCTTGGCTTAGAGCGCCTGCTTTGGGAGCAGGAGGCCGCAGGTTCGAATCCTGTCTCCCCGATTATAAAACTATAAATTAAAAAATCGAACTAAAATAAACTGTTGGGAGCTTTTAATGACTTATCATTCAAGAAGCGAAAAAGTCCGTATGTTAGTATCGCGGGCTTTTGTCGGGACTTTATTAATAATCATTTTATTTTCAGAAAGCCGCTGGCGGTTTTATGAGCTTACTGACACTCTTATATTTGCAGCAGGCTGCGTCCTGGCATCAATAGGTGCTATGGGGCGATTGTGGTGCTCACTATACATTTCAGGATATAAAAATGAAGTGCTGATAACCACAGGCCCTTATTCGATATCGAGACATCCCTTATATCTCTTTAGCCTGATTGGCGCCTTAGGAGTAGCTTTTACAACTGAAACCCTGCTGATACCTCTTATTGTATTGGTAGTGTTTTTATCCTACTACCCGGGTGTTATCCTTGGTGAAGAAAAAAGGCTGTTAAGTATCCACGGCGAAAAATTTAAACTATACTGTCAAAAAACCCCCGCTTTTTTCCCGAAGTTATCCCTTTATGAAGAACCGCAGACTTATGTGGTAAACCCCAAAATATTCAGAAAGAGTATTTTCAGCACCTTATGGTTTATATGGTTTATAGGTATTATTGAGATTATCGAAACCTGTCATGAAATCGGGGTGCTGCCGGTATATTTTAAAATTTTCTGATATCAGTCGTCTTAATCTGTTATGCCTACATTCGAGGATAAAATCAAACAGAAGACAAAATCCCTTGGCTTCTGTCTTGTCGGAATAACCTCGGCAGAACCTATAGATTCAGTCCACATTGAACACTTCAAAAAATGGCTTGCAGACGGCTTTCACGGCAAAATGGCCTGGCTTGCGAAAAATATCGACAAGCGTTTTAATCCCGCCCTGCTTTTGCCCGACGCCAAATCCGTAATATGCACAGCAATAAATTATAAACCTTTTAATCAATCGAAACACATCGCTTCTTATGCACTGTATCAGGATTATCATAATTTTATTAAAAAAAGGCTTTTTGAGCTCGCTGAGTTTATAAAAAGCCAAACAGGCAAAGACCCGAAATTCAAAATTTGTGTTGATTCATCACCGCTTGCGGAACGCGCGATTGCCGAACGCGCAGGTCTGGGTTTTATCGGGAAAAATCATTTACTCGCCAATCCTAAACTTGGTTCTTTTTTGCTTTTGGGCGAGCTGATTACAAATCTGCCGTTAAAAACAGACAAGCCCATACCCGAAAAAGATTTTTGCAAAAACTGCACAAGTTGTATTGATGCCTGCCCTACAGGCGCTATTTCAAAAAGTCCTTTTTTCGATGCACGAAAATGTATCAGTTATCTTACCATTGAGCACAAAGGAAAAATCTCCGGAGAACTCAAATCAAAGATAGATTCCTGTGTTTTCGGCTGCGACAAGTGTATTCTTGCCTGTCCGTATAATAAAAAAGCTCCTGCCTACCGCAGCAATGACTTTAAATTCTTCGCTGAAAGACTAAATCTGACGCCACAGCAGGTTTTGAAATTTTCGCAGAAGGATTTTGATACTCTTTTTGCAGATTCGGCTATAAGCCGCACCGGCTTGCGGCAACTTAAGAGAAATGCCCTTATTTGCATAAAAAACACCGTTTAAAACCAAAATGAAGGATTAAAAAAAATAATAGGAATTTTTAAAGATTATACTTGACAGTGCATACTATGTAATATATAGTATGTAAAACATAATATTTTTTAGGAGTTTACAATATGAAATTTGAGCGTGAACTTTTAAAAGGCATCGCCCCGGTGGTTGTTCTCGAAATCTTATCAAGAGGCAAGATGTATGGCTATGAGCTTGGCGAGGCGATTTGCAGCAAAAGTCAGGATATCTTAACTTTAGGCCAGGGAACGCTTTATCCGCTGCTTTACAACCTTGAGGCACAAAAACTTGTCAAAGGTCAGTGGGAAACAGCCCCATCGGGCAGGAAACGGCGGTATTATTCCATTACCAGCAAAGGCAAAGAGCGGCTTGACACCGACAAGGTGCAGCTTGCCGATTTATTCAGGGCTCTGAAACTGGTTTTCGGAACTTCCGTTATACCTGCATAAATTTTCATGGAGGTCTTATTATGACAGACAAAAACAGGAAAAATCCATTCGGTAACCTGCCGGATTGCGCTGCTGATTATATCAGGCTCGTCATAAAAAAGATGCGATGGCGGCGGAAAGTTCGTGCCGACGTGCAGGCCGAACTTATAGCTCATTTCGAAGATGCGTTAAAAAATTGTAAAACCGATGAAGAGAAAGAAAAAACAGCCAAAGAATTGACTGGTAATTTCGGCAATGCGAAAATGCTGGGCGTTCTTGCAAGACGAGCCAAAAAACGCTGCCGACCATTATGGCGGAAAGTCTTAATTCATTCGCTTCAGGCTCTTGGAGTAATCATTTTATATATCACGATTTGTGCCGTATATATTGCCACCGGTATTGACTCCGATAAACTAAATACTCCGGTAAATTACGTAGAGTGGCTAAACGACTATGTATGTAATGGCAGGGATGAATCTCTCAACTGCACCCCGATGATAAAAAAAGCAACCGATATTGCTGTACCTATGCCTAAATGGTTAGAGGACAGCAACGCAACCTGGCCTGGTGATTTTAACGAAATCCAGTCAAAGGAGTTCGAAAACTGGCTTGCACAAAATACGCAGGCTTTCGAGACACTAAAAAAGGCGTTTGATAAACCATATTACTGGAGTATTTACGACACAAATGAATTTGATTTAATGAAAGCTGATTTTTACTCTCCGTTATCAAAATACCGCAACCTTGCCAAGGCCATGAATTGGCAAATCAGATATCAGGCTTACAAAAATAATACCGAAGAAGCTGTAAACAACACTATTAAACTATGCAGTTTCGGTCAAAAAATGCAGGGAAATGGAATGCTTATTGAGCAGCTTGTAGGAATTGCCATTGAAGCAATAACACATTCAACAGTATTCGCGATGCTCGATAGAACGGCCCTGACAACAGAGCAGCTTGAAAAACTCCAAAACTTCGCCCGGCAGCATTATAACGATACCATAATCGATATCAGTGCAGAAAAAGCCTTTCAATACGATTTTATTCAGCGTAATTTCACCGATGACGGCAAAGGCGGCGGCAGACCTGTACGCGAAGGCATCACATTTGCCGGCAGAACTCTTCAGGAAATGGTTCTTAATGCGCTGATTTTCAAATTGCCGGACAAAAGAGAGGTTATTGCTCAAACAGATAAATTATATGATGACTTGCAGCAGAGTTTTGAAGATAACAATTATCGAACTCGCAACGAACAATATGAAGATATCTTCAAAAATGCTCCTATGGCGATTCAAGTTTTCCTGCCAGCGGTTGGCAAAATAGCTGAAATTTCATGGCGACTTAAAACTGACAGAGACGGCCTAATTACCACTCTTGCCGTCCTGCGATACCATAAAGAAACCAACTCTTATCCCGAATCTTTAGACGAGCTTTTAAACAAAGGCTATATAAAACAAATTCCCTTTGACGCGTACAGGGCTGGCTCATTAACATACCGAAAAACCGGCGATAGTTTCTTACTTTACAGTTTCGGCTCAGATTTCGATGACGATGGTGGAAAAACAGGGGCCGATAAAAAAGGCAGACCGCAGAAATGGAACACTAAAGACGGCGATGCGGTCTTCTGGCCGGTTCCACATCCTGCAAAGTGAGATATAAACGGCTGCCAATAATCAGTTTATAAAAACCAAAAAAGTTTTGCCGTTCTGCGTAATAATAATTAGAAAAAACAATATAGTCTTCTTCGCCTCCTCCTATGCTACACAGAGGTAGCGGCCTTAATAGCGTTTAAGGCCGCTTTTTTTATGCTCGTGCAATTACCATTACAATAATTTTATACCTGCCTGTGAGCATTTATCGAGCATATCCTGCGGCCAGACGCTCGCATGCACCTCGCCGACATGGATTTTCCTCAGCAAAAACATACACAGCCGGGATTGTCCTATTCCGCCGCCGATACTCGGGGGTAACTGGCCTTCAAGCAGCTTCTTGTGCCAGCCGAACTCTATCCTGTTAAGTGCATTTCGCATTTCAAGCTGTTTTAACATCGATTCCTTATCAACCCTGATACCCATAGAGCTTATTTCAAATGCCTTTTTCAGCACCGGATACCAGAGAAAAATATCGCCATTAAGACCTTTTCTGTCCTGGCCTGTCGGCGTTATCCAGTCGTCATAATCAGGTGCCCTGCCATCGTGGATTGTGCCATCGGCAAGCCGGCCACCAATGCCGATTACAAATACCGCACCATATTTTTCAGAAATTTTATCCTCCCGCTGCCTCGGATTGAGGCCGGGATACATTTCAAGCAATTCTTCAGTATGAATAAACTGAATCTCTTTCGGCAAAATCGGTTTTATCTGAGGACATAACTTGCAGATATGGTTCTCGGCTTCACGAACGGCATTATAGATTTTTCGCACTATATTTTTCAGGAAATCAAGATTTCTCTGCTGAGGAGTAATAACCTTTTCCCAGTCCCACTGGTCAACATAAATCGAATGAAGATTATCGAGGCACTCTTCGTCCGGCCTTATAGCGTTCATATCGGTATAAAGGCCCTCGCCTTCGCCGAAACTGTAGTCGGCAAGGACCATCCGTTTCCATTTTGCAAGTGAAAAAACAACCTCCGCATCTGAATTGTTATCATCTCTTATCTGGAAAGATACCTTGCGTTCGATGCCGTTAAGGTCATCATTGACGCCTGAACCTTTGCGGACAAAAAGCGGCGCAGAGACCCGCTGAAGATTTAAGTTCCAGGCAAGCACCCCTTCAAAATAATCCTTTATTTCCTTTATGGCTTTTTCAGTTTCCCTGATTGGCAGTATTGATTTGTAATCCGGGTCAATATAGAGCTCTGACACTTTATGCTCCTTAAAAAAGTTTCGAGCGGATATTATAAGTGTTTTCGCGGTTTTAGCCAGAAAAAAGCCTTTGACCTGACCTGCTGCGGCAATATAATTTGTGTAAATATGAATCACGGCAGATTATTTTCAGTAACGAACAAAAAATATTTTACTTCCGAACTTGTCTCTTACGTCGCAGCAGCGGCAATGGCAAGCGTATCGGCAGCAATAGCGGATTTGTTCACAAACTCCGACCTGGCAATTACCATTATTTCAACCATCTGCGGCAGTATAGGTTTCTTTGCCGGCGGGATGGGCACTTATGCAATTTTAAATATAGCAGAATACAAAAACGGCAGGCGAAATTTCCCGCTCGATATGAAATCAATGTTTATCTCAAATATTCACGGCATCTGGGCAACATACCTGTTCAGGATTCCCCTCCAGTATTTTCTGCAGAAATTCGGTATCACCCCTGCCGTCGCCGCACCGATTGGGCAGGTCGTCGCAGGACAGGTCGGAACCGCCGTAAGAGTTTACAGCAACTACAGAAAGAAAATCTTTGGTATGGATTCACAAAATGGCAAAACTTAAGGTACTTGCTCTTGTTCACGGTCAGATGTCATCGCATACCGTTCGCGTCCTTGCGATAGCAAAGGTGCTGCGCCAAACAGGCCGATATGACATTACCTTTTCCGGCAACGGCCCTTATATAAAATCTGTCGAAGACGCAGGCTTTGCCTGGATAAAGACGGAGCTTATCAGCAGCAAGGAACTCTTCTCGAGAATAGATGAGAATCTTGCGACTGTTTATTACACTGCAGAAAATTACGAAAAACATTTTAAAATCGAAAAAGCAACGATTGAGAAATTCAGGCCTGATATTATCCTCCGCGACCATTTCAGAGAAATGGCAGGCGTAGCCGCCAAAATAAGCGGTATAAGAGCCTTTGACGTTTTTGTGCAAAAGGCTACTTTAAGCCCGTATTATCATTTTGATTTCAGGCCTGAAAAACTGCCGAAATGGATAAGCCTTTTCCCGAAGCGGCTGCTGCTTTTTGCCGCAAGGTCAATAGAAAATCATTTTCGCAGAAAAAACTCTCGCTACATCCGCAAAAAATTAAAAGAACTCGGCCTAAAAAAATTCATTACAATAGATGGTGTCAGACCTGATTTGACACTTTTCCCGGATGCAGAGGAACTTTTTGAACTATCTGATGCCGACAGACGATTCTGTAAACATATAGGTCCGGTTCTGGTTACAGGACAAGACCCTGCTGCCGGCTGGCTGGAAGAATATAAAAGGAACAAACGGAAAAAAATCCTTATCTATAGAGGGACCTCCGGCAAGTATGACCAAACAAGCCTTTTTGAAAATACTTTTAACGATGGAAAATACGCTATTGCTTTTTACTGCGTCCAGGACAAAAAAATAAAGGGCTTCTACGGTTGCAATAAATTTAACATTAACAATGTTCTGCCCTTCTGCGATTTGCTAATCAGTCATGCGGGAACCGGCAGCAATTATTTAGCCATTAAACATAAAGTGCCTTTACTCGTATTTTATGACCACTTCGAGCAGCAGATAAACGCAGTTGAGCTTGAAAGAAAAGGCGTTGCCCTGCAGCTTCATAAAGGCCGGCGAACTACTGAAAGCATTTTATCTGCTGTCGAAGAACTTTTAAGCAACAGCAAATATAAAAAGAATATTTCGGCTCTGAGCGAAAGTATCAGCCGTTATAATGCCCTGGAACTGGCGGTTAAATACATTTCAGAAGGGTTTGAAAATTCCAAAAAAAACAGCCCCGATAATTATCGGGGCTGCTAATGGCGTCCAACAATTCCATTCGTCAAACGGCCAAATGGCAAATCACCTCATATGCACAACGATTTCAACTCTTCTGTTTCTTGCCTTGCCGCTTGAGGTATTATTTGGAGCAATCGGTTTTCCAGGGCCGCAGCCGATAGCTCTCAGACGACTGTCCGGTATGCCGTTGGAATTAAGATGACGAAGCACTGTAAGAGCTCTCTCAGAAGACAACTGCCAGTTATCTTTCCACTTGGACTTCTTTATCGGGTCGGCATCCGTATGGCCAATGATATCTATCGTTCTGCCGCTATACTTATCATTCAAAACAGAAACAATATGGTTAAGGTCGCCCTTTGCACCGGACTTGAGACTTGCTTTTCCGGAGCTAAAAAGAATCGTCTCCGGCAGCGTTACCGTTATCGTCCCTGCTCTTGAATCGACATCGACCTCATAATCACCAAATCCGGTGGCTTCGCCCGGCGTCTGGTTACGTTCTGCTATTTGTCTCTTCAGGTCCTCAATGGTCTGCTCACCTTCCGCGATTTTTGCCGCAAGCTCCTGCTTCTCAGTGGAACTGCTGTCAAGCGTCCCTTTGCAGTTGTCGTATAGACCTTTAAGATTCTGATGTTCGACGTTTAAAGCATTATATTTTTTCTTGTAGCTCGTACACCCGCTTAGAAAACCATATGCTACCATTACGACTGTTAAAAGAACAATTTTCCTGCCCAAAGCATCCATACCTTACTCCTTTATCAACTAAATTTATTTTATTTTTTCAACGGTACAGAACAAACTGCAACCAGTTTATTATCACATTGTGTAAAATCATAACCACAAAAAGCCCGATTGACAAGAAGGGACCATAAGGAATTTGCCGCATTTTTTTAAAAAACATACAAAAAACCGCCCACGCCAGTCCGAAAAAAGGCGCGATAAAGAACGCGAATACAACCGGCCAAGCCCCAAGCACGGCACCAGCCGCTCCCATCAGGTGAACATCGCCAAGCCCCATCGCCTCTCTGCCAAAGGCAAAAGTGCCGAGTATTCTGGTTGTCCAGACTATCGCACAACCTATAAAATAACCCCATAAGCTGCCGGCAAGTCCTGCAACAACAGGAGCTTGCGAAAAATCAATCCACCAGTCGGCAAATTGAGGTACATTTTTATAGAGTTCAAAGGCCGCAAAAGCACCAAAAGCAATCGGCAGAAGGAAAATTACCTCTTTTAACATTTCAAGACGATGATTATGGTTTTCCTGGGGCTTTTCTTCTATTGAAGATATCTTGGGGTCTGATTCTTTGCTGTAATAACTTCTCTTTATTAACCCCTTCCAGAGTAAGAACAAGGAAATCATCAGGCCTGCCAGCCCACCCGCTGCCAAAACTGATACCGAAGCCTTCGCAACGGGAAAAATGTCATAGCTGCGAACAATCACAGGCCCGTAAACAAACACCCCTGCTGCCGAAGCAATAAATCCCACAGCGGTAACAATCCAGCAAATTGAAAGCGGTATGACCGAGAATTCCAAATCTATTGCCGATACTGCTATGAAGGCAGAGAGCATAATAATATGAGCAAGATACAACACAGAACCATCGCCAAAGAATTCGCCAATGCCTTTTCTCAAAGGCGTCAGAAAATAAATTACATAAACAGCCACAAAAATCGAGGCTGTCAGGAGCTCAATAATAAAATATCGCGGCGAAATTTTTGCTTTGCACTTGCGGCACCTTCCCGCCAGCAGCAGCCAGGACAAAATCGGGATATTGTCATAAAAAGCTATCGGGGTCTTGCAGAATGGACAGGCAGAGCCGGGCCGAATAATCGACAAATCCTTGGGCAGCCGATAAATCACGACATTGAGAAAACTGCCGACAGATGCACCAATCGCAAAGAGAAATGCAATGACCAATCCGTTGGGTATCATAATACAAGCCGTCAAATATTATTCCTTATTTTCATTAACCAGACCGACTACCTTCATCTGCAAACCGAACAGACGAATAAATCCTGTTGCATCCGTCGGGTCATACTCATCGCCCATTTTGAAACTTGCAAGAGCGGTGCTGTAAAGACTCTTTGGACTTTTAATGCCTGCCGGTGTGCAGCGGCCCTTATAAAGTTTCATTTTTACCGTACCGGTAACGTTCTGTTGCGTTACATCAATAAAAGCATCAAGAGCCCTGCGAAGCTGACAGAACCACAGGCCGTAATAAACCATTTCAGCATATTTAAGAGCGACCTGCTGCTTGAAATGCAGCATCTCGCGGTCAAGCGTCAGGCTTTCAAGAGCTTTATGAGCTTCGACAAGTATAGTTCCGCCGGGCGTTTCATAAACGCCGCGAGACTTAATGCCGACAAGACGATTTTCAACAACGTCGGCCTGCCCGACAGCGTGTTTGCCGCCGATTTTATTAAGCACTTCAATAATCTTCACGGCGTCCGTCTTTTTGCCGTTAAGACTTACCGGTATGCCTTTTTCAAAGCCGATTACAACATACTGCGGCTTGTTAGGCGCTTTTGAAACGGGATTTGAAAGCACAAACAAGCGGTCTTTCGGCTCATTGGCAGGGTCTTCCAGTTCCGCACCTTCATGGCTTATGTGCCAGAGATTGCGGTCGCGTGAATAAATCTTCTTTACGCTCTGCTCAATGGGTATTTTACGCTTTTTTGCATATTCAATGGCGGCCTCTCTGCTCGTCAGTTTAAACTTGGGGTCTTTCCATGGTGAAATGATTTTCAGTTTCGGATTTAAAGCCATATAGGTAAGCTCGAATCGCACCTGGTCGTTGCCTTTGCCCGTTGCGCCGTGGGCAACGCCAATAGCATCTTCCTGCTGGGCTACCAATACCTGATGTTTGGCAATTAAAGGCCGGGCGATACTCGTGCCGAGCAGATAGCCATTTTCATAAACCGCCCCGCTTTTGAGCAACGGCCAGAGATATTCTGTTACAAACTCCTTGCGCAGGTCTTTTACGATGCATTTTATCGCGCCGGATTTAAGAGCTTTTTTCTTTATCCCGTCAAGTTCCTCGCCCTGGCCGATATTGGCAACAAACGCAATAACATTGAAGCCATAGGTCTCCTTGAGCCACGGCAGAATTACGCTCGTATCGAGTCCGCCGCTGTAGGCGAGAACGACTTTTTTGTTCGATTTTGCCATTTAATAATTCCTTTCTGATGCACAGTACGGCAATTATACAATTACGTAAAAATTTAGCAATCCGTAACTTACCGGCATAAAGCCTCCTTATGGGCCGATAATAAAACTAACGCAGCTTAAAACGAATGTCCGCATATAATTACAATAAAAGAATCCGAAACAAGCCGAGGTATTGGTTAACAACTATATAAATTCAAACCGATATATTCAATGGTGAAATTTTGCTTCCTTATCTTTAAGGGGAAAAGGAGCCGTTGTATCAGGGGTAAAATTATACCGTACGCTACCGGAAAAACTCTATGAAGATAGCAAATAAAATAAGCTTTTCTTTTCTTGCCATTGTTTTAGTTCTTATGAGCACTATTGGAACTATTATCTATATAATTACGAAACATAATTTGCAGGAGTCTATATATAACAATCTAAAGACGACGGTCACCTCGCGAACAAATCACATAGAAACCTACCTCAAAATGCTGGAAATCTCCGCTGGACAGTTATCTAAAAGCATGGTTCTGGAGAATTTTTTAGTAATAAAAGACAAGGCCGGCCCCCGGCAGAGCGAAGCCTTCCAGCAGGCTATGCACATGCTCAAGAAGACAAAAGAGACTAATTCTTCGATATTTGAATTTTTGCTGCTGGATGCAACAGGAAAAGTGGCGGCCTCCAGCAACGAAAGCAGCATCGGAGCAGATAAGTCCACGGATGCTATTTTTCTCGACGGGCAGAAAAATATCTTCATCAAAGATGTATATTATTCCGAATTATTTAACGAGCCTTTAATAGCTGTATCTGCGCCATTTTTAGACAGCCATACCGGCCAATTATTAGGCGTGCTTGTTGCAAGGGTGAGATTAAATAAGTTAAATAATATCGTTACGAATAAAACCGGTATGGGTAAGACCGGCGAGATATACATCGTAAATAAGTACGGGTTTATGATTACTCCTTCCAGATTTATAGAAGATGCGGTTTTAAAACAGAAGATAGATACTGAAAATTTAAGGAGAGCCTGGTTACATAAAGACAGAGAACACGTATTACAAAAAGATGAAATAGTAGGCGTTTTTCCTGATTATCGCGGCCAGAAGGTTATGGGGGCACACGAATTCATGTCCCGGATGCATTGGGCAGTTTTAGCCGAGATAAATACAGAAGAGGCATTTGCGCCTTTGGCTAAAATACGTTATATTTTTTCCCTGATTTTATTTATAGCGGTCAACACCGCCTGGTTATCAGGGATATATATTGCCAGATTTCTTTCCGGGCCGATTCACAAGCTGCATAAGGGGACCGAAATAATCGGCAGCGGCAATTTGGATTATAAGGTAGGCACTGATGCAAAAGATGAGGTGGGACAGCTTTCCCGTGCATTTGATGCTATGACGGAGAATTTAAAAAATACAACAACCTCCATAGAACATCTAAATAAAGAAGTTATCCATCGCAAATGGGCGGAGATGAGACTGAGGCAAAGTGAGGAGATGTACCGCAGCCTCTTCGAAAGCTCCCATGATGCCATCATGATACTAATAAGTGAAAGGGGATTTATCAGCGGTAATCCGGCCACAATAAAACTGTTTGGCTGCAAAGATGAAAAACAATTTACCTCTTTGACACCTGCAGATTTATCGCCAAAATATCAGCCCGACGGCACGGAGTCTTCCGTAAAGGCACCGGAAATGATGAAAATTGCAATGGAAAAAGGCAGCCATTTCTTTGAGTGGATGCATAAGCGTATGGACAATACAGAGTTTCCTGCTACAGTTTTATTGACGAGAACAGAAATCAAAGGCGAAAAAGTGTTACAAGCCACTGTTCGAGATATAACCGAGAGCAAAAAAGCTGAGAAAGAAATGAAAGAGGCGGTTGAAATGAAGGCGAAATTCGTTTCTACCGCTTCGCATGAATTGCGAACGCCTCTGACCTCCATAAAAGAAGGCATAAACCTGGTATATAGCGGAATGACTGGTCCGCTTAATGATGACCAGAAAGAGTTTTTAGGTATCGCAAAGAGAAATGTAGACCGTCTTGCCAGATTAATAAACGATGTTTTAGACTTTCAGAAAATCAGTGCCGGAAGAATGGCCTTTAATATGAAACCGGCCGGCATAAATGAAGCTGTTACTTTGGTTGAAGAGACAATGAGACCGCTTGCAAAGGAAAAAGGGTTGGATTTTATAATCGAAATTGACCAGGCCATCCCGCCCGTGAATTTTGATAAGGACAAAATCATTCAGGTGCTGACCAACCTTATTAACAACGCAATCAAGTTTACTGAAACAGGCAGCATAAAGGTTACTACTTCCCTGAATGATAATAATATTATTACATCTGTTAAGGACTCCGGATGCGGAATCAAACAGGAAGATATACCAAGGCTGTTTCAGGAATTTGAACAATTAGCTACTGCAGACAGCGAGAGAAAAACAGGCGGAACAGGATTGGGGCTCGCAATTTCCAGAAAAATCATAGAAAATCACGGCGGCAAAATATGGGCAGAATCGGATTATGGAAAAGGAACAACTTTTTATTTTGAATTACCTGTGGAGGCAATACCGTGCCAGGTAAAATCTTAGTTGTCGATGACGAAAAGGACATTTTAAGAATCGTTTCCTTTAGTCTGCAAAAATGGGGTTATGAGGCTATAACTGCCACTAACGGCCAGGAAGGATTGGATAAAATAGCAAATGAAAAACCTAACCTTATCCTGCTTGATGCCAGCATGCCGGTAATGAGCGGATTCGAAATGCTTACACAGATACGTAATAATCCCGATTGGAAGGACATCCCGGTAATAATGCTGACTGCTCACTCGGACCCAAAAAGTATAGGTACAGCTGCCGGATATAGTGTCCTGGATTATATCACTAAGCCGTTTGACCCAATGGAGCTAAAAGAAAAGATTGATAAAGCTCTGATTCCTTCGAAACAAAAAGTTTAAGGAAAATGATATGGAACAAAAAAAAATACTTGTGGTTGAGGATGAAAAGGACTGTTTACAAACAATAGCCGCGGAATTACGGTTAAGCGGTTATAGAGTGCTATCAGCCACTGATGCCGCCGTAGCAGTTATGGTAGCCCGGCAGGAAGAACCTGATTTGATTCTTCTCGACATTGGCTTGCCCGCAGGGGGCGGTATTGCTGTAATGGAGCGAATAGCTGCTATAGATACTATCGCTTTGACTCCAATTATTATTATTACTGCGAATGACTCAGAAACTATAAAGCAAAGCGCGTTTAAGAATGGTGCTGTAGCGTATTTTCAAAAACCATTTGATTTCGACAAGCTTTTAGAAGCCATTCAAAAAGCGTTAACAGTCTCCAGCTCCAGCGATGCGACCCCAAGGCCTTAATATTAAAAATTGTTTATTTGCTGCCGAATCCGCCTTCGCTAAAGCTACGGCGGATAAGTCTGTTGAAGTGAAAAGCAAAAAAGGCCGGGCTAAAACAGCCCGGCCTTTTGGCAGTCAATAACAAAGATTATCATTTGACCTTGAATTCAAATTGATAAGTTTCATTCTTGGCTAAATCCATGCCTTGACAGCTTAGTACAAAGCCGTCAGATTTCTTTTCATATTTGAAATCCTTACCGCTGAACAAGTCCTTCGGCAGGCTTGCCGGCAGGTTATCCGGCAATTGGCCCGTTTTGGCCTTTATCATATAAATCTCAATAGCAGCTTTAATCGCATTGCAATGACTTCCCAGGCGTGCTGAAAGGCTAAAGGCTTTATGAAATACAGGCGCACAAACAGCTATCAGATTTGCTTTGGGACTTCCGTTTGCTTCTTTGCCTGGTCTTTGGCTCAACTGCTCAAGTTTCAAATACGCCTGTAAATAGGGTAAATCACAAGCCGCTGCGACTTGTTTCATATGGTCGTTCCAGTATTGGCTGCTGTCCGCAAGAAACTGATTATCGGCAGCAACAGATGCAAGTATCTTCTCTTTTACAGCATCGTCTTCAATGCACATTTGTACCAAATAGTTGATTTTATCAGGGGTCATTGACGCTTTTCCCGCCTCATATTCACCGGCCACAGCCGATTTCATCGAGAAGGGGATGCTGTCAATTTTGACCAGTTCGCTTCTCAACAAGGACAATAATTCCAAATCCACCGGCATGTTGGAAAGAATATCATTAATACAGCCGTTTGCTGAAACAATGACCGATATCCCAACCATATAGCTAATCAGATTAAGGTCGCCGGTATGTTTGCCCATTTTATAAGCACTTATACAATGCATTAACGCTGTTTTGTAATCGCCCTCTTGAGCCAGAATTCTTGCCTTGGCAAGTACCGGCCTGCTCAACTCTCTCATTTTAAAAATGTGCGGTATCTCCTCTTCGTAACCCTCATTGAAATTTACTCCCCAGTCGCAATAGTCTATATTCGAAGCATAAAGCAGAATTTGTATCACTTTTTCATTCTTTTTTACAAATTCTTTTACCTTCTCATCTACTTCAATCTCACCTTTTAAATCGTTCAACATCGAGTTCATTGTATCGTCCACCTGATAAAGCATAAATGCCTTATAATACAACACCGCGGCATTATCAGGCGGATAAGCAAATACCGATAAACCTGATACAAGCACCATCATCGCAACCAGCATAAATTTCACAGGTTTATTATCTTTCTTCGGTTCCATAGTTTATCCTTTCTTATATTCCATCGTTATTAATGAGTTCTTTTTGTAATTTTTTGACATCCGGATTAACAATACATACCAATTTAAGTGCTTTTCTGCTCTGCTGTTCTGCTGCTTCCATCCCGCCCCTGCGGTAAGCAAGGTTAAGCGATGCTATTGTAAGCATTTCGGCCGGCGATTTTAAAGTTTGTGCGATTTCCGGTTTTTCAGCCCGCTTATTTCGACTATGATGGGTAAGCAAAAGACCGACTGCAACTATTATCACAGCAGCAACTGCAAATTTTGCAAGCGGTCTTTGCACGATTATTCTCCAAACATTTATTCTTCGAGATGGTTCTTCACTGACAGAAATTCTTTGGGCCTTTATCATTTCATCTACAACCGCTTCATCAATTTTCGGGTTTGTTTGCAGTCCGGCAGCTTTAAATATCTTTTTTATTTCATTCCGGATACTCATTATTCACCTTCCTTCAATACTGACCGCAGTTTTTGCAATGCATACTGATATCGGGATTGAACGGTACTTATAGAAGCATTCTGAACTTCGGCAATCTTTCTGAAAGTCCAGCCTGCCTCGATTTTCAAGGTCAAGGCCTCCCGCTGCTCCTGAGGCAATTGCGACATCGCATTTGAAAGAATCTTAAGCTGTTCGTTCAATACCGCCCACTGTTGCGGGTCTTTATCGGGGCAGGCAATATCGCTTACCTGCTCGATGCTGACCAGGTTCAATAACTTACTGCGACGCGCCTTGGCCCGAATTTCGTTTATCACAGCGCAAATCAGATATCCTTTTAAATTAGTACGAATATTCAGCCGGGAAATGGACGATGCAAATCTGACAAACACATCGTGCACACAATCCTCAGCCAGCTGGACATCCGATGTAATCATCAGGGATATCTTCAAAAGATCGGTTATATACTTTTGATAGAGCTCACGCGTGGCTTGCGGGCAGCCTTTCTTCATGCTTCTTATAAGAGCTTTGTCTGACAGCATTTATCAACCTTAATATGTACCGGCAAAGACGTCTTTCAATTATATGATAAGTTTGCAGGCTGTTTTTATGTATAAAAAATATTTTTATTTGAAAATTTTTCCAAAAAAAAGCCGGGTTTTTCATACCCGGCCTTCTTACAGCTAATAATCAAGAGATTATTATTTGACCTTGAATTCATACTGATAGACCTTGCCGGTGTTTATCTCTTTGCCCTGGCAGCGAAGAATAAATCCATCGGCTGTTTTCTCATAATCGAATGGCTTGCCGCTAAAGCAATCAGCCGGCAGGTCGGCAGGCAGCTTGTCAGGCAGCTTGCCCTTTTGGGCCTTTATCATATAAAGCTCAATCGCCGTCCTGATTGCATTGTCGTGCGTCTGTGAATGCGTTGCCAATGAAAATATCTTTCCCATCGCAGGTCTAAAAACGACGGTCAACGTTGCATCAGGATTACCCTCAATCATCTCTTTTCCCGCTTTTTCACATAACTCCGCAAGCGAGGCATAACCCTGCGGATAAGGCATCTCAAAGACATCAACAACACCGGTATAAAAGTTCTCGAAATATTTCCTGTTGCGTTCAATCATAACATCGTCAAAAGAAAGAATTTTTTCGTAGACAGCCTTATGTTCCTCACTAAGAGGCACATCTTCCCGCCGAAGAATGGTTACCCCGTCAGAAATACGCTGCGGTGTCATAAATATTAACATAGCATCCCGCTCGGCTATAATGGCAGGTTTTACGGAAAAAGATATGCTGTCAACCTTCGCCAATCGATTTTTCAGGCGGGACAAATTTTGCATATCCTGCGGCATATCAGACATTATCTGCATAACACAGGAATTTGTTCTGCCATTGACTCCAGCACCCATAAGGTAAGCTACAAAGACACGGTCATTCATATGACGAGCTATCTTATATAAGCTCATACAGCGGTTCAGGGCAGTTTCATAGTTTCCATCCATTGCAAGAATTTTTGCGTCAGCCAAGACCAGACACGCCAATTTTCTCTGGCTGCCCAAAGGTATTTCCATTGCCAGACCCTCGGAATAATCCAGCCCCCAGTCGCAGTTTTTTATCTCGGCAGCATCAAGTACCGTATCTATTATGGAGCGGTTTTTATTTACGAATTTTCTTATTCTGTCTACGTCGGCCTTTGAGAAATCGGCTGCTTCATTCGAGAAATCACTTAACACTTTCTCCATTTTGTCATCCGGCGCATAGAGCATCGCCGCCTTGTAATACAAAACTGCGGCGTTATCCGGCGGATAAGCATAGACGCAGGCCGACATTAAAAAGAACACAATCATCGATAATATCATTTTATAGTTATTTGAAGTTTTCATAACATTTTCCTTTCCTAAATTTCTTCGCATTCGCCTAATTCACATAATAATTGTTCAATTGTTATACGCTCTTTTAAGCTTTGCCTCACTTTTTTATCGGCTTCGGCAAACTGCTTTTCAACCGCCTCCATCCCTCCCCGGCGAAAGGCCATATTAAGAGAAACAAGCGACGTTAACTGGGCTGGCGATTTTGATTCTGAAGTTCTCACAACTTTAGGCGTTTCAATCCTGCCGTTGCGGCTGTGATGAGTAAAGAAAAAGCAAATCACAATTATTATCACGGCAGCAGCAGCGAATTTTATTATTTTCCACACATCCATATCGGCCGAACGTTCATTTTTAGATTTATCCAGTGTATCAATAAGGTCATTCAAAACCGCCTTGTTAACATCCGGACTGGTTCTTATCTTTGCATTCTTAATTAATCGTCTTATGTTCACTTTGGCACCTCGCCATCTAAAATTGACCGCAGTTTGGTTATCCCGTAACGGTATCTGCTCTGTGCTGTCTTTATCGAGGTTTCCTGCAGCCTGGCTATATCCCGGAATTTCATATTCCCCTGAATATGCAGAATCACAGCCTCCTTCTGCTCATACGGAAGCTCGGCCAGTGCATTGCTTAGCAGGCTGAACTGTTCATCGTATATAATCCACTGGTCGGGCCTTTTGAAATTTGAACCTGCAGGCTCAATGTCTCCGAGGGTTACCGTTCGCTGCCGGTTCTGTGAGCGAAGCATATTCCTTGCCCTGTTGGCAACACAGGTAGCTAAATATCCTTTCAGACTGCCGGTAAGCTCAAAGCTGCCTGCAGAGCAGACAAAGGCCGTGAAAACATCGTGCACAGCATCCTCAGCAGAGCTTGTCTGATTCAAAAGCCCTGCTGCTATCCGCAGCATATCGTCCCTGTACTTTTCATAGATGCGCTGCAGTGCATCCCTGCTGCCGCGTTTTAACTTCCAGATAAGTAACTTATCTTCCAGCACTCAGAAACCTTATTAAATAACCGACAATCGACTGCCTGTTATAATAACACCGCAGAATACCGTTTTGCTTTAAATAAAATCAATTTTTTGCGATTTTACGACAGATTCAAAGCAAAAAAGGCCTGATTTTGTCAGGCCTTTGGTAAATGGACCAAGATTAAAACAGCCGCGTTTCCAATAATTATAACGCTCTTACTTTAATGGCCAGTCATACGGACAATAACAGAGCCACTCGTCAACAAAAACACCTAAATCAAGATAGTCGACAACATTGTCGGCGTACAGGTCTGCCGGCAGATCAGGTCCGGTCTCAAGCCAGTATTCAGCAAATCTTGCAAAGAGGCGGAAGCCAACTGTACACGAAGGCTCGCCCGGCCAGAAACCGCCTAATAGTTCGTAATCGCTTTCGTACGAGTAGGCTGCATCCGCCTGGCCGATTGTGGCAGTCAGAACATACTGCCCGCCGGTGCTTAACCCACCACCGCCATCTATCGTGCTCCGACTGATATCAAAGTTGTGATCCCCCAGATTCAGCTCGAAGATAAATTCTGCGGGTGTAGCTCCGGGTTCCAGTTCTATTGTCTTAACTTCGGTAATCACGCCCGGGACGGTGAGAGTTATCTCGTAAGTGCCGTGAAATCCCCGGAAGTTAACATTGCCTGAGAAATCGGTGGTATTAGTATCGTTTGTTGTCCATTCATCCATCAGCGATTCGTAACGTATCCCCGCTGCGTTGAGCGACCAGTTGGAATCGACAATGTGGCAGTCACCACGCCAGTGCGAATCCTCCCAAAAGCCCCACATCAGAATTCCTCCGACAGCGGAATGACTAAACGCCGTACGATAAAATTTCTCGAGACCATCAGCGCGAATGTTCACATTTGTCGATGCGAAGTCATACTCCGTACACCATATCGGAAGTCCCATCTGTGCTAGACTCTCCAGCCGGTCGTAAACTGTATACGGCTCGATATCGCTGCCCCAAAAATGACACTGCGCACCTACGCCGTGCACGGGAACACCGGTGTTTATAAAGTCCTGAATCTGCACCTTGTACGCACTGGTATAGCCGCCGCTGGAAACAACCTCGTAATCATTCACAAACAGCAGACAGTTGGGGTCAATCGAATTGGCTTCCTGAAACATCCACGGGCGGATGTTGGGCCCAAGCCTGTCCTGAAAGAATGAACTGTGAAGCATTTCGTTATTGATGTCCCAGTGCACAAATTTGCCCTTGAAATGATTCACAGCGCTATCCATACGGTTCTCAACAGCAGTCCGCAGCTCACTTGTGGCAGGCAGCGGAGCATAGCTTAGATTCTTTATCCAACTCTGCACGTACTGGTCAACGCACCAGTATACGCAATGGCCGCGCATAATGATTCCGTTCGCATTGCACCAGTTATATATCATATCGGCAGTGTTATAGTCCACCTGACCCTGGCTCGGTTCGTTCGAGTACCACTTCGACTCGTTTTCCATCACCGCCCACTCAAAATGGTCCTTGAAGAACTGGGTGTAGTTAGGGTCGCTGACATTATGGTTAATCGCCGAGCCAAAGGCAAAACGATGTTTAATCTGGTCTATCTGCACCTGCACGCCGCTGAGCGGGTGGCCCTGTGGGTTGAGTACTGTAATTTGTGCATCCCTTTTGCGTATCTGCTCGATTCTGGCATCGGCTTCGGCTTTCCAGCCGCTGGTATCCACCACCTCCGCATCATCGAGATAGAAATTTACGCCAGCCGCAGGCCCTTCAAAATAAACATCCAGCACACTGAGAGTGCCATTCACATTAAGAGTAAAGCCCCCGGACAACAGAACCCACTGGTCGTCGTATCCTGTTAACCATTCTACAGAATGATATTGCGTCCCGCCGGAGTCTGTTTGTTGTACAGTTAAACCTATCGAGTTACTATCGGCATTCTGCAGGCGGACCCAGCCGGAGATTTTGTATGATTTGCCATTCTGCATAACACCGAGCAAAGACTGCATGGGACCCTCCCACGTTTGTGTTCTGTTAGATGCCAATCCGCTGAAGCTGCCGGTATGCACCTGAGCCGAACTAGCCGCAAGGCTGCTGCCACCCCTGCCCGTCCATCCTGTAGTAGTCCCAGTCTCGAAGCCAGGATTGGTCAGGAGATTTACAGCAGCTCTTGCGCTGATAGTCATCAGGGATATTATCAGCAGCAAAAGAAGCAACCGCCTGCCGACACCTCGTTTGCCTCCGCCGGTCTGGACCAAAAATAAGATGTCTGCTCTCATTGTTGCACCTCCCTTGTCTCGGCAGAGCGATTCTGATGTTCTGTGCTTTCCAAAACCTCAATTCGCTGGATAAGGGATTCAATCTGCTCTTGCTGTTCTTTAATAGCCTCAGTCAATATAGGGACAAGCTCAGTATATGAAACAGACTTTTCACTATCGGGCCCTTCTCTAACTATCTCGGGGAGTATTTCTTCAACTTCCTGAGCAATGACCCCATAATGTCTGCCCTCAGGAAACCCTTTGTCCTTATATTCAGATGTCTTCCATTTGAATGAAACTCCTTTTATGTTTTTTATCTTATCCACCGGGGAATCTATTGCTTTGATACTCTCTTTAAACCGCAAATCAGAACCCTGCCATCCACCGGTTGAGTATGCAGTTCCATTAACATACAATTGATAAGATCCTGGATCCGTCGTTCCGATGCCAACATTGCCGGAGGCATATACATTGCCCTCAAAATAACCGGCCCAACCTTCGTCAGGGTAGTCTCCACCTGATACTCCATAAACACCGATTCCTCGATGGTACCAACCCAACGAATAAAAAGTGGACCCATAGCCCCAAACTCCTATATTTGTAACCTCCTCTATGCCAGGAGGGCTCATTACCGTTGAACCGCCGCCAGCCCAGCCCTTAACCCCATAGCCACCCCAAGCCGTGTAGCCAAAAATTGCGTCCCAAACCCGCGCGTATATTTGGCCCGAATCTGTTATAGTTGTATAATGACCTGGACTAACTACATCTCCTACTCTGAAATCCCTAGCTACATCGAGATTATATCCTGGATCAGTCCTTCCGATGCCAACATTTCCTTGTATTATCATCCCATTCGATGGTGCTGTGTTCGCCCCCGAGTAGGTTGCTCCTACTGCCATTCCACCTTCTATGTCTAATTTGTTCTTCGGGCTGGTCGTGCCGATGCCGACATCGCCGGTGGGGATTGAATACATATCATTCCCAGAGACCATCCAGTCGCCGTCACCACCACCGCCACTGCCTACGTTTGCTGCGTAAAGCGCATAAGGCGCAGGCGTCACTTCCTGCCGGGGCTGCATGACTATATAGAGATTAGGGTCATTCAAATCCCCAGGCCGAATGCCAATTCCCAGCCAGCGTGCACTGCCGTCGAACACACCGCCGCCGAAGTCCAGCTCTACCGTAAAGTAGCCGTTGATTACGTCCACATCGGGCTTGTTAACATCACTGCCTATCTGGTTGCCGTCAGTGGCTGCGTCGAAGAGCTTGAATCGGAAATCATACTGTCCATTTGCCACAAAGTTGACATCATAGAGATGCCCCTGATAGGTAAACGCGGTACCTAACGGAGCCGCTTTGCCGACATCAGGGCAGAAAAGAATCACAGCCAGTGCCGGAACCAGAATTGTCAATATTCTTGCGGTTTTCATTTTTCTTCTCCTTTTCAAAAAAGTTTTTATATTCTTGCAGCGCACCTTTTGCGCACAAGTACCACCATAAAACTTATGAAAACTCACAGGATTGCATAGCTTCTCTCATATCATCTTCCTCGCCTTTATATTTGGCTAAGCCTTCAAAGCTGTCATCATTATATATCCTTCTGTCGAGCAAACAAAACAAAAATATATAAAAATGACACTTCCCAATACCTTCAGAAAGGTCGTCAATTCTAAATTTCACGCCTCGGTTTTACTTTTTTAGCTTTAAATTTTGGACTCCCAAACCCTATCCCCCGACTCGTCAATTTCCTGGCTGGACTCACCAACTCATACGAATTTTGGCTGCCCAGTCGGTAATAGACGGATTTTGGCCATCGGGAAATGGCGGTAAAGTTAAAACGCCCTTCTCATCCGCTTTGAGTTTAATCTTTTTTTGCCATTGGCCGGTTGAGGGATTAAACCATTGGAAACAATACGATGCATTACGTTTAAAACTTCTCAATGTGGGTAATACAGCCTTGTTTTCAAAGTAAAGTAAGGCAAATTCTTTCTCCCTCGTGCACATCATAAAAGACCAGCCGTCAAGACCCCTTGCAGGACTGGCGGGTGCTTTTCGCGGATTGATACTCTGCCAAACAGGTTGCAACTGTTGATATTTATTGCCCTCTGATAAAATAAATTCCGCAAGATACTGCATATACCGGCCTGACTGAAATTTTAACGCATCCCAGAAATGCGGCCGAACGCCTGCAGGCTCACCCGTAGTTGTGATATCATAAGCGCCTGTTCCGTGAACATGGCCGGCCAAGCCCCCTGAAAGAACTGAGCCGTACATCTGTGCCCGCGAAAAGTAATTATCACGCGGCGAATCGGCAGGCGGTCTTTCGCCATTGGGCATATTTATCTCGTGGTTCCAGCCTGTATAATACGGCTCAAAATTTATGGCTGGATAAGCGGGAACAAGATTAAACAAAGTTTCAATCATTGCAGAAACGCTATGGTCTCTTGGCTTATTGCCGACGCTGTGCATTGTCAGCCAGGGGCATTTTTCATTATGGCCGAACTGAAGATATGTAGAATCATTGATTAAGGTCGTATAGGGCTGGCCAAACGGCATTGGGCCGTATTTTTTCAAATGATAGGTAAGGGCCTCGTTAAATTCATTAGCTGTCAGGCTGTATTCTTTTGGAATCCAATCGAGATGAATCCCGCTGAAGATAATATTATATGCGCTGTATCTCGAGATAAGATATTGAACGTATCGCGAGTAAGATTCATTGAAGTCAAAATAAGCCTTCCACGCAGGACAGTTATCCCTTCGGACGGTCTCCAATAAAGGTACAAAGCCCTGCTCGGAAAGATACTGCATTTTTTTATCGAGGCTTTTAAAGTATTCAGGATTAACATTATCAAAATCGGCAACGCCTTTGTGATTATTTGACATTTTAAAGGGTTTGTTGCCTAATTCATCGCGCATATTTTTTGCAGTCAACTGACTGCCTTCAATCAGGTAATCAAATTTTTCCCAGGCGTTTCTCAGGTATATGCCATTGGAATCTGCGTAAGTAGCGGCGGAGCAATCCGATTCCCAATTTGGAAAGCAGGCAATCATACTGATGGAATTGAAGCCCTGGCCTTTGCGATATATTACTGCATCTTCAAAGCCAATGCCTGGGCCGGGCACATAATCTTTCGCAGGGATAGCGCCCCTGAAAGGCAATCGCCAGGTAGCTGCCGCAAGCCAGGTATCACCGACCATAAAGAACGGCGTGCCATCGGCATACTGTAACGCGTGTCCGTCAGGAGATGGCCGAACAAAACCGCGGCGGTTGGGATTTTGCAGTTTTTCTTTTTTTGTCCATTTGACGGCGTTAAACTGGCCGCTTTGGTTGTTAAGTCCTTTATCACCAGGCCGATTTGAGCCGCTTATCCACTGCCATTTGCCCGGCTCCGTTGCAACGATACGTATGGCAAATTCATTGCCGCTATTCCAGAATCCGTAAATCCGTTTTGAAAAATTCGGCCCCTTAAGTTCTACCCAGCAGGTTACATCTGTATAATAATTTTTATAACTCTTTTGGGCTTTCAGCGTAATCTCTCTCATCTCCCATACATGGACTGTATCAGCGATGAGTGCATTAAGGGGAATAAGCAGAAAAACGATACAAAACGATAACAGATTTTGATGTTTAGTATCCATAAAAGTAAAATTCCTTAAACATTCAATAATGTTGCAAATCTACGGCAATATGTTATCATATACGGCCTGATAAATAAACTTTAAATGAACTTCAGGTTTAAGGAGTGGTAAGATGTCTTTCAAGGATATTTGCAAGTCTTTGTTTTTACTGTCATTTTTGTCGTTTACGTTTGCCTATGGCGATACCAACATACTGGTTAATCCCGATTTTGAAAAAGGGACTGACGGCTGGGTCGGCAGAAGCTGCCAGATTGGAGCGGTCAGCACACCTGTTCACAGCGGCTCAGGCGGTGCAAAGGCTTCCGGCAGGGCTGAAAAATGGCAGGGAATAAGCCAGTCTATATTGGGCAAAATGGTGCCGGGGAAAACTTACCGGATATCAGGGTGGGTAAGACTTGAAAACGCTGTGAGTGATACTGTTATCATATCTATCGACCTGCGGGACGACAGAGGCAACATATATCCCAACGTGGCTCGTGTAACCGCCACCGACAGCAACTGGGTTTTGCTTTCAGGCGATTTCACATTAGAGGTAAGCGGCACATTGGCGGGATTAGATGTTTATTTTGAAGGGCCTGCGCCGGGAGTCAGTTTTTATGTTGACGATGTGAATGTATATGGCCCTGAGGCTGAAGCTGCCAAGGCTGCCGCACCTAAACCTGTTGAACCTAAAGCGACCTGCAGGATTGACGCAGGGACACGCCATCAGAAAATCGAAGGTTTCGGCGCAGCCGGCGCTTATTTCACGATGGAATTTGTCAACCATAAACAAAAGGCAGAGCTTTACAATGTCCTCTTCAAAAAGCTTGGCCTCGATATATTCCGTGTAAGAAACAATCATGAAATGGAGCAAAAATCCTTCCGCGAAACAGTGGAAATAGTCAAAGGCGCCAAAGCTGTAAATGAAAACCTGAAGATTATGATGTCCTCCTGGTCGCCGCCTGCCCGGCTGAAAAGCGAAGGAAAAACTGTCGGCGGAACACTCAAGAAAACCGACGGCAAATATGCGTATGACGAGTTTGCACAGTGGTGGGCAGACAGCCTGGACGCTTACGCAAAAGAAGGAGTCAAAGTGGACTATCTAAATATTCAGAATGAACCAGACTACACAGCCCGGTGGGATTCGTGCAAATTAGAACCAACAGAGACCGCGGAAATGGCCGGCTACGATACGGCGTTCGAGGCGGTCTGGAACAAGCTGAATACCAAAATGGGGCAAGATATGCCTAAGATGCTCGCACCCGAAGCTTATGGGCCGAGAAGCTCAATGAATTATATAGCCAAATTAGGCAACTTATCGCACGTTTATGGCTACGCATATCATCTCTACGATTGCACAGGCAGCACTGTCGGCTGCGGAACAGAACCTGATAAGTATCTTGCAGATTTGGAAAAATTCAAATCAAAGTGCGGCGACAAACCTTCGCTTCAGACAGAATACCAGCATAAAGAACCGAACCCCTGGGCACAGGCAATAAACACGGCGATTTTGATGCATAACTGTCTGACTGCAGGAAATGCGGCGGGATATTTATACTGGGATTTGTTCTGGGGGCCGGGAACTGTCAGCCTGGTAAGCATCGACAACCCGAATTCCTATACTCTTAATCCTGTTTATTATGCCTTCAAGCAGTTCTCAGCTTTCACCGACCCGCTCTGGCAGCGAGTCGATACTTCAACTGAAAATACCGGCTTGAGAATGTCAGCGTATATCAGCCCGGATAACAAAAAACTAACTGTGGTTATAATCAATACTACTGCGGATACGGAAATTGCCGGCGACTTTTCACTTAAGGGTTTCTCTATTTCCAAAGGCGAAGTTTACCGCTCAAGTCAAAATGAAAAATGTGCTAAGATTGGCGACTATAAACAAAGCGAACCATTAAAACTGACTGCAAATTCTATAACCACCCTCGTGATTTCTGGTAAGTAAAAAATAAGGAATAAAGGAGTATCGAGATGTCTTTCAAAAGTATTTGGTTAATATTGTTTTTATCGTTTACGTTTGTCTATGGTGACACTAATCTCCTAATCAATCCCGATTTTGAAAATGGAACAGAGGGCTGGGCAAGCCGAAGCTGCCGGATTGAGGCCGTTTCATCGCCTGTGCATAGCGGCTCAGGCAGCATCAAAGCCGCCGGCAGAGACTCGAATTGGCAGGGAATAAAACAGTCTATGTTCGGTAAGATGACTAGTGGAAAAACCTACCAGATTTCCGGCTGGATAAGACTTGATAACGCCCCGAATGCTCCCGTCGCTTTATCAGTCGAGCAGCAGGACAACAGCGGTACAAAATATCACAACGTAGCCAGCGCTGTCGCTACAAACAGCAATTGGGTTCTGCTTTCAGGCAATTTCACTCCGGATGTAAACGGGGCGATGACGGTTCTGGATGTTTATTTTGAAGGCCCGCCGCCAGGCGTTAATTTTTACGTCGATGACGTAAATGTATATGGCCCGGAACCGGCCGCTTCAAAGGTTAAACCAGCCGAACCCAAGGCGACAGGCCTGATTGATGTAAATAAACGCTATCAAAAAATCGAGGGTCTCGGCGCTTCGGGCGCATTTCGGACGATGGAATTTGTCAAAAATAAACATAAAGATGAGCTTTATACACTGCTCTTCAAAGACCTCGGCCTTGATATATTCCGCATAAGAAACACCTACGGCATTGAGCAAAACACTTTCAATGAGACTGCGGAAATAGTTAAAGGGGCAAAAGCTGCCCTCGGTAAAAACCTGAAGATTATGATTTCCTCATGGTCGCCGCCGGCTGGCCTGAAAAGCAATGGAAGTGTAATCGGCGGGACGCTTGCCAAAAAAGACGGCAAATTCGTATATGATGAATTTGCTCAGTGGTGGCTTGATAGTCTGGCCGCTTATGAAAAGGCAGGCGTTAAATCTGATTATATGACAATGCAGAACGAGCCTGATTTTGAAGCCAAGTATGACGCCTGCATATTCGCTCCTTCAACCGATGCGAACATCGCTGCTTATGATGCCGCATTTGATGCAGTCTGGAAAAAGCTGAACGCCAAACTGGGAAAAAATATGCCGAAGATGCTCGACCCTGAAACGATGGGCTTTTCAAATGCCAAAAGCTACATAGCTAAATTGGACAGCTCCCGCATCTATGGCTATGCCCATCATCTCTACGATTGCAGCGGCTGCGGAGAAAACCCCGACAGATATATTCCAAAAATGGAAAGCTTCGTAAAATTCAATTCTCAGCACGGTAACAAGCCTCTGTTCCAGACGGAATTCGAAGACGAACCGAACACCTGGACCGGTGCAATGAATACCGCGATTTTGCTGCACAATTCTTTGACTATAGAGCAGGTTGCCGCGTATCTGTATTGGGATTTATTCTGGGGGGCCGACAGTGGAATGGTAAGCGTTGATGACCCAACTACATATACTATCAAGCCGGTTTATTATGCTTTCAAGCAGTTTTCAGCTTTCACAGATTCAGGCTGGCAGCGAGTCGATGCCTCAACCAAAAATACCGGCTTGCGAATGTCGGCTTACATCAGTCCTGATAATAAAAAATTAACAGTAGTTATAATTAACACTACTGCTGATACAGAAATCACTCTCAACAATTCTTTCAAGGGTTTCAAAATTTCCACAGGCAAAATTTATCGCTCCAGCCGGACGGAAAAATGCGTCCTTGTCGGCAAATACAGAAAAAAACCGCTGAAGCTGCCCGCAAATTCCATAACAACTCTGGCGCTGTCGGCCAGATGATAGTTATTATTTGCCGCCGAATTTGTTAAAGTGTAAAATTCTGGCCAGCGGCCTTTTGGGCACGTGCAGCACATCGTCTTTGTCGAGGTAATACTTTGTATCATCTGCTGCCGCATCTTCCATAACAGGCTTTTCAGCGGGTTTGCCCAGCGCTATTACTGAATTAATGTCGTATTTCTCGTCAATGCTCAAAATTTGGGATATTTTTTCTTTTTTGAGGTTCCCCAGCCAGCAGGAACCGACTCCCCTGCTCCATGCGGCAAGCAGGATATTCTCAATTGCCGCAGAAGCGTCAACAACAGCCTCTTTTTTGATTCCGCTGTCAATGAGTACAACAATATAAGCCGTCGGCCTTTGATTCGGGGCAGGCTTTCGTTTAGGCCTTATGTGCCATGCCCAGGTGAGCGTTTCAAAGATTTCCTGACATACTTTCGGCTCATCGACCACTATGTATTCGAGCGATTGCTCGTTGGCAAATGCCGGGGCGCAGCGCGCAGCTTCAATCAGTTCCGTCAAAAAATTCCTGTCAAGTTTTTCCTGACTGAACCGCCTTATACTGCGTCTGGTTTTAATTAAATCGAGCATATCCATATATACCTCCGATGAATTTTTGCTCTCTCATTTATACCTTCTTTAGCAGGCGGCAACAAGCAAATAAAAGGGCTGCAGGCGTTCCGCCTGCAGCCCTTGACTTTAACGAGAAGTCTCTACTATTCCAGCGGACCGGCAGTATTTGAATCCTCAAGCCACAGATCAGCAGTTTGGGCAAAATCAAGGTAATTTACCACGCCGTCATAGTTGCTGTCACCTGTCATCAAATAACCATTGTACTCTTCGCTGGTGAAACTATCGTCACTCAGCAGATAGAGTCGTCCACTGAACAGAAGGTCCGGGCGGGTGTTCACAAATGGATAGACGCTGGCGGGGGCATTGGGGTTAAACGCAATGAGGCCTGATACATCATCCGCGGTCATGTCAGGCTCTACTCTCATTACGGTGAATCCCGGCAGATTCGGACTATTTCCATCGATAAAATCATAGAATACCTCATTGGGTTCCGAACCGTACGGCGGCGGTGTATACGGTGAACCGGCATCCAGCCAGTCGCCAATGTCCACAAAGATGTAAATGTTCTGATTGCCGGTTGCATCACCGTTGGGGTCCCCTAAACTGGGCAGAATTACCTCTGACCGACCATAGTGATATGGCATATAATCAACAAAGTAGTCGTCGAGCGGTCCCATTATCCAGCGTTGTCGCCAGCAGGACAAGGGGCACGGCCTTGCTATATACTTTCTCCACGTGATATTATAACAGGGCGGTCCCCATTCGTGCCTGACAAGCCAGTCATTACAGTACCAGGGCAGATACCCGCCGATTGTCTGGCAAGCATACATCCAGCGGCGATAAACTAAAGGCCTGGTACGTATGAAGCAGTTCCGCGTTCCCCAGACGGTTACGCGTCCGTTACGCCGCGCGTGATACCGCCATCTCGCTGCCTCGGATATTTCTGCAAGCACACCAAGCAGAATTACCGAGAAAACCAAAGTCACAATTACTTTTCTTGCTTTCTTCATTGTTCTCACTCCTTAATTTCGCTCTATTGATTGGAAAAAAACTCACACGATTTATATTCTCTGACAGGCACACAACCTGCCCAGTCTGCGAAACTTATCGCAGGATACTTATCGTGGAATACTTTTGCCTCTGGGTCGCACACTCAAATCGCGGCTTTAAACTATTTTGGTGGTCTTACAATGTCAAGAAGAAAAATAAATTATTTGGAAGAATTGCAAAAATCAGACCTCTCTTTTTGGCGACTTGCTAAAACAGGTAAACTGGGCGGTATTGGACTTGAACCAACGGCCTCCTGCATGTCGAGCAGGCGCTCTATCCAGCTGAGCTAACCGCCCATATAGAATTAATTATCTGTTTTTTTAAGATTGAAATCAAGAAAAAAACAAGTTATCAGTTATCAGAAATGGCGCAAGCCATCCCATAGCGGACTCGGTTATCGGTAATAACAAACTGATAACCGATAACTGATAACCGAATTACTTTCTCATTTTCTCAATACTTCAAAAATCTCATTATATTTTTTATCTATATATTCAGGCTTCGTCCAGACAGCCAATTGCAGGCTTTTTCTGCAGGGGCAATTGTCATCGCAGATAATCGCATCTGATTTTAAAACAGCCTTAATCATTTCTATAGCGTTGGCAGTTGCCTCATTAAGATTGCCTATGATTTCCTGCAGGAGCGTTTGAGCGTCTTTTTTTTCATTCGGCTTTTGCCAGCAGTCATAATCACTGACAAGAGCAACCATCACAAAGCACATTTGCGCTTCCCTTGCCAGCTTAGCTTCCGGCATCGCGGTCATCCCGATAAGCTCGCCGCCCCATTTTTGATGCATAAGCGACTCTGCCCTCGTGGAGAACTGCGGCCCTTCCATACAGACATATACCGCTCTTGAATGTACTTTTGTCCCGACACCACCAGCGGCATTTAAAAGCGCCTGCCTTAACCTGCCGCAATAAGGCTGCGCAAGCTCACAATGCACTGCTGCGATACCGTCAAAAAAAGTGTTCTGTCTTTTAAATGTCTTATCGATAACCTGTTCGACAACCGCAATGTCTTTCGGCTTTATACTTTTTTCAAGCGAACCTACGGCGCCGCTTGCAATAACGGTATTTACGCCGAGTTTTTTTAGTGCGAAGATATTTGCCGCATAAGGCACAATCGAGGGACTGAACCGATGCCCGTCGCCGTGCCTGTTTATAAAGGCAATCTGCCTGCCTGCCAGCGTGCCGATTAAAATCTTGCCGCTTGGCGGACCAAAAGGAGTATCCACTGCCGTCTCGCTGCAGTCTTTAAGCTGCTGCTGCAGCGAATCGCCAAGCCCGCTGCCGCCTATCAATCCTATTCGTTCCGCCATAATATCACATCCTTATATATTTTGCGTTTATAATACTCGTTTTCGCAGCAATTTGCAACAAATTGGTTTAGCCCCGCCATCTTCGCATGGCGGGGTTCTACTGGCAGGGTTCGTCAAAATCCGAAAGCCTGCCGATTTATTCGGCAGGTTATATCCTCTGGCGGACAATGGCGGCGTTTTTTTCACTTTACCGGCAGGCAATAACAGATAAAATCAGGCCTATGAAAACTGCCTTAAGGCAGGCAGCGCGTGGCGAATGCCGCCCACGAGCCACGGGAACCGAGCTACGAGTCACGAAACCGTGTCCGTTACAAGGCATCGTACAAAATCACCAAAAGGCAGTTAGGGTACCTTGCAGGGAGGGTGAAAGTATTGCAGAGACTTACGAAAACGGTCTGCAAGGAGAAGATAGAAAACTTTATCTAACCACGGATTTGGCTTGATACCGGCCACGACAAGGTTAAAATCTGCCTTGGCAGCGTATTTGATACCTAACCAGTAAATAGAAGCTTTAATTTAAAGGAGAAAAAAATGGCTGGTAACGAAGAATGTAAAAAAGACGGACATGAAATGCATATGTGTGCCTTGAAAGCAGAAGGCTTTGCCGAGAAGGACCCAGAGGCCTACAAAAAACTAACCGATAATCCAAAATACAAGTGCGGCAACTGCGGCGCACAGGCAAACAGCAGTGAAAATCTCTGTAACCCCGTAGAACTATAAACAAAACCCTGACAGACACGGATTACACAGAGGATGCGAAAAAACCTGCTTTTCTATCTGGTTTAACGATATAATGTTTCTTTAATGCCGGAAGAAAGAAGATTTATGATTTGTTATTGCAGATTTCAGCAGGATAGAATAGCGAAGAGAAAACGATGAACAAACAACGGGCAAAATTTGAGGATATTAGATAGGAGGATATTAGATAGAAAGATTAAGAATGAAAAAGTTTAAGATAATAACAATAGTAGTTGTATTAGTTTTAGTTCTGATAGTAATTTTGCAGAACACACAGTCTGTTGAAACGAAATTTCTTTTTGTCAAGATTGCTATGCCAAGAGCGTTTTTGTTAATGCTTACTTTTTTGTTCGGTTTTATTGCAGGATTATTGGTAACACTTCGTCTTGAAGGGAAAGTCGAAAAGAAACATAGAGATATTAATACAGTTTAAGAAAAGATGCTTAAGCAACCGGCAACATTCCGCCTTCGTTGAAACTACGGAGGGCAGGCTGCCGAAGCGGTTTTTATCAAATACTAAATCCTAAATACCATATACCATCGATTCGCTGTGGCTTGGTGGTGAACATAATCCGTTAAATCTGCGTAATCCGTGGTTAATTAAAATCTGCGTAATCTGCGTAATTAGCGTTTAAAAAACTCGTCCGCCTCCGGCGGATTTATACGTAACCGTTTAACGTAAGCCGTAACGAGCCTCGCAACCGCAACCGCTTAACGCTGTTTTAAATCTTCAATTTTCAATCCTTTAGCTACTATACTCGTATGCAGTATACTGCATAGTAGTATACTGCAATGAAGCATAGTTATAACGTTTATCTACTTTAAGGCGTAACTGTTTTTTGTTTCAACAAAGGCGCAGCCGAAAATTCAGGACGGCGGGCCGATGGCAAGTTTTACTTGCAAGCAAGGCTTGGCGTTTTGAATTAGGGCAATTGTTATTGCTGTTGAAATAAAAGTCTCTGTGTCCTCTGTGAGCTCTGTGGCTCTGTGGTAAAAGTAATCCGTTAAATCCGCGTAATCCGCGGTTAATTAACAATTCGAACCTACAATTTCCAGTTCGAAGTGCCTTTAACTAATTTGTTCTGGATAATCATACCGACAAATGTTGTAAATATCAGCACGACGGGCAGAAACCAGTTATAGTCATTGACGAGCGACCTTATGAGGTCTGCGGATTCGGTCTGGCTCCGTTCGTAAAGATGCAGCAGTGCGAGCAGCCCGACAATTATCAGCACGGCGCCGCTGAGGCTTGTAAACAGCATTACCGCAATTCTAAAGACTATAAACGAAATCATACCGCCTGCGATTATTCCTATTATGGCCCCTGCCCAGATATATTCCTGCGGCATCCCGAAGGCAAACCATACGCCGCTTGTGATTATTCCGCCTGCCACGGCGCCGAGAATACTTACCGCCCATTTCATAAGCGGTACGGAAAGAGCGGCAAGCGCAACAAGCCCGATTATCCCGCCCCATAGTACTGAGCCTGTCATTTCGCCGATTCTCATACCTGCAAAAAGCCCGAGCATTCCGAAACATACCACAGTAACTACTTTAAAGATTCGCCAGCCGTAGAACAGATAAACCGCTCCGAAAGACACTGCTATAAGGGCCTGCAGCCAGGTAAGCGTGCTTATCTGCTCCCAGATTAAATCTATCGGCACGACAAAAGTCTGCCCTGCGGTTCCCTGACCGGCCTGGGCAAGAATAAAAAGCGTATTCATCTGATACCTTCTTTCTGTTCAATTTTTCCTATTGAATACTCAGAGAGTGCGGAACCTGTTTTTTATTTCACTTTTTTCTTCCGGCAAATCTACTTTAATCTGTTTAGCCGGCGGCGGTGAAAGAATAAGCTGTACAGCCGTTCCTAAAATTATCATCGCTGCGAAAGCCGCCGTATAAAACCAGGGCTTTTGGGCGATATAGCTTACAGGTCTTGAACCTTTATAAAAAAGCAGCATAATCATCCCTGCAAAAATAACTGCTGAGCCGAGCGCAGAAGAAACCACAGCAATAAAAATTCGCGGAGCTGCCAGAGCGATAGCAACAGTAATCATCGCAGCCAAACCTGCACCGACGAAACTTTTAACAGGCGACGAGACGGCAGCTCCTTTAGCCCTGTCGACAAAGTACTCTGCCATTTGTGTCGTGATTTGCAGTGCTGTCGGTGCATCTATAACTATATTGCTTTGCTCGTATTCAGGCCAGGTCGGATAAGAATATTCCAAATAAAAATTATCCGCTGTAATTTCGGCAGCCGTCGATCCGCCGGCCAAAATTAGCATTATAACAAAAACGCTGACAGCGGCACCGAATATACCAAATACAATCCTGTTGATAATTACTCCTGCCACCAGGCCGATTACACAGACTGCCAGAAGCACCCCGCCGGCGCATCTGCCAATAATAAAAACGCCGGCTGCAGCGACCACCACTCCTGCAAATGCGCCGATTACCTTGCGCCAGCGCAGCCCTGCCAGCCAGATACACAGCCCCGCCAGAACAACCATTACCCCCAGTCCAGTCAAAAGCTGGCCGGGAAATCTCTGAGCAAGACTCTGATAGTATTCCAACGCTTCAAGCATATTTATATTATCGGCCTAAAACGCACAAACTCTTGAGTCTAAAAGGGAGGGTTGTTTTACCAGAATCTTAACCATAAATGCACTAAGCGAATGCGGATGAGAGGAGTCGAACCTCCACGGGCGTAAGCCCACAGGCACCTGAAGCCTGCGCGTCTGCCAGTTCCGCCACATCCGCTAAACGTAAATCACTTTAGCATTTCGGGCGCTGCGGTCAAGAAAAATTATACGTTTGGCCAGCACTCAATAGATACCGTAATAATTTTGCGCATAAAAAAGGCTGCCGTTGAGTACGGCAGCCTTTGAAATTTTAAACTTTTATGACCTTATATTCCGGCAGACCACAGCCAATTTTCAACAAAAACATCAAGGTCAAGCATATCAATCTTTCCGTCAGAAGGTGTGCCGATATCACACACAGGACTGTAATCACCCTGCCCTTTTTCGGTCAGCCAGGCAGCAGCCATAACAGCGAAATCCTGAAAGTCAACATCGCATTGATTATCGAAATCACCGATAGAAACATATGAAAGCTCGTAAGCGCCCATATCTACTATGTCGCTGCCGTCGCAATCTCCATCTACAATCCGTGCAAACCCATCAAGGTCAGTAGGCAGAACGGAACTATTATTGCCTGTATCAATGCAGGGCGATATCGACAGGAGATGAAAATCATTCGAATCGGCATCTGCAAAACACGGGTCGTCACCAATGCTGCCAACGTAATTGGGGTCATTAGCGTCAAAAGCACCCTTAATACAGCTGTAAGCGGCGCTACAGTCATACAATTCGTCGCCGTTATTCCACAGGATACAGTTCCTAACAGAGACGCTGCAATCCGGCGAAACTCTTTTAATTCCGTAGCTTGTGTTATTGGTGATAGTACAGTTATGGACTACTGGGCCGGTGTAAGCATCGACCTCCACTGCTGTATTATTGCCCCTGATGATACAATTCTTAACTTGCAGACTGGCAGAGCCTACGGCGATACCTTCATTAGTGTTATCTTTAATAATACAGTTGTAGATGGATGGAACCGCATCGAATACATCCACGCCTATGCTGTTGTTTCTTATAACACAGTTATTTATTTGAGGGTACCCATTCATACAGTAAATACCGTTGGTGCCTCCCGTTACAGTTAATCCTATAAAATGAAATTCAAGTGCACTGCACCCGAATACAAATGTATTATCTGCACCATTACCGTCAATGATAGTTGCGTTAACAACATTCCAGTCGTCGGGGTCAATACTTGTGATTGTAATATCCTCGTCGCTACAGTTGTAATCTCTCATGTCGATACTTTCATAATAAGTGCCGGGATACACCACGATTATATCTTTATCGTTGGCATCTTCCAGAGCTTCGTTAAGAGTGGCATACCACAAGTCGTCGGTAATATTATGCACGTTATTCGCTTCCTCCGGCACTGGAACAAGTTGGAAACCGTTGAGGTAGGTGTTGCCGGAATCGCTATGACCGGTAATCCCGTCGCCGCCGAAACCCCAGACAGTAACCTTGCCAT
>CAZUEO010000028.1:0-36775 GCA_964619675.1 uncultured Planctomycetaceae bacterium
GCGAATACCATGATTCAAAAAACGCTAAAACGATGGAGAAAATTATTACCCTGGCCCTGACTGAGTCAATCCATAAAAGAATTACGTATCTTAAGGGGATGGAAATAATAACTTTAGCCGATTATTCCAAGAAGCATAAAAAATCAATTAACGCTCTTACCAACTCCGCTCGCCGGCAAACAATTCCCGCTTTTCGGGAAAAGGGTGTATGGAAAATCGGAGCCGATACTAATTGAAGATTGAAGATTTAATCCTTCGGCAGGCTCAGGACAGGGATTGAAAATTTGTTTGCGGCGGGGGAAAAAATAAAAAATCAAAATTAAAAAATGCGGTGAAAAATGATACTTGATAATTATCAAGCAAAGTGGGAGAGAACGACAGAATATAAAATTGAAGACAGGTCCGTCCTGCCAATGGCGGGTAATACCAACCCCTGAACGAACCCCCAAGATAAACTTGGGGGAAATTTGGATTTTAATTTAACCCACCGGATAAACCGATGGGCTTTCGGATGAAAATAACCCCTAACATAAAGTTAGGGGAATCATGGTTACGGTTACTAACCCCTAACATAAAGTTAGGGAATCGCAGTTACGGTTACTAACCCCCAACATAAAGTTGGGGGCTTTTGGACGAGGACGAGGATTATTTGTTATGATTGTTTACATATTTAACTATCGCATTCAATTGCTTTTCATCAAAACAATAACGAACACTAAATCCCCTTGTCCATAATTTGCCAATAAAACCATTATTCTGAATTGCCAATCTCGCCGCGTTCTTGTAATGACTGGCCGCAGAAGCGGCTGAAATAAAATTACATTCGACCGCCAAATGGATATGAGTTCTACCAACTGCAATTGCACAAATCTTCTGCTTCAATTCGATAGATTCCTCAATTACGGCCTTTCTAATGATTTTTCTTTGCGCAGCAGTCAACGATACTTTGGGATGCCGCATATTTTCCTTATTCGCATCTTCAAGCGAAGGATTAGGGTTGAGTATTTGGCCATTTTTGACGTACCTGCGTCTGTCGCCCTGCAGCCAGTTGCCATAAGCAGTCCAGGTCAACATATAACCCAAAATTTTTTGCATCCACCCACACTCCGAAAGCCCCCAACTTTATGTTGGGGGTTATTTAATATATCGGCAGGGGATTAAATAATTTTGCACGTAGTCTTTGACAGCAATTTCAAGAGCAATCGGTTGTTTGTCATAACCTGCCTGGCACAGCTTTGTTATGTCGGCATGGGTGAAATACTGATACTTTTCACGAATCTCAGGTGGGGTATCAATAAATTCAATGTTCGGCTGCTTGCCCATTGCGGCAAAGAGGGCATTTGCCATATCGAGCCAGGTGCGAGGTGTGCCTGCACCGATATTGAAAATGCCGCAGGGCTTTCGATTATCAAAAAAGAACAGCGTCATATCGACGGCATCCTTGACGTAAAGAAAATCCCTCATCTGTTTGCCATCGGCGTATTTGGGATTGTGCGATTTGAAGAGCCTGACTTTGCCGGTCTGCTTTATCTGCTCAAAGCCTTTCAAAACGAAGCTTCGCATATCGGCCTTGTGATACTCGTTAGGGCCAAAGACGTTAAAATACTTTAAGCCGACTATTTTTTTAAGAAACCCCTGCTGCAACGCCCATAAATCGAACATCTGTTTGCTGAAGCCATACATATTTAAAGGCTCAAGCTCACCCAGCTTCGATTCGTCATCGCTAAAGCCCTTTGAGCCGTCGCCATAGGTTGCTGCGCTCGAGGCGTAAATCAGGCGGGCCTTTTTATCGAGTGCAAAGGCAGTAACGGCCTTCGAATATTCAAAATTGTTCTTTATCAGGTATGAGGCGTCCGTTTCAGTCGTTGAAGAGCAGGCGCCGAGATGGAAAAATACCTCAACGGGAAGGGCAAAGCGGCCTGCGGTGATAATGTCGATAAAATCATCCGCTTCGAGATAATCGGTAAAGGATATCTGGCGCAGATTCTTCCACTTTTCATCTTTGCCGAGAATATCGACAATCAGAATATCCGTAATGCCTTTGGCATTAAGGCCTGCAACGAGAGCCGAACCTATAAAACCCGCTCCACCAGTAACAATTAACATAATTCAAAAATCAAAATTTAAAATGCAAAATTGTGGAGTCCGCCTTCGGCGGACGAAATTTTATTATAAAAGGGTACGAAAAACGGGGGTTTTTGTCAAATAAAACCTTTGCGCAAAGAAATGGCCGGTTTTAAAACCGGCCAGGAGAACAAATATGTTAAACATCACCGAGCGCAACTGCGCGT
The DNA here is from genome assembly GCA_964619675.1 of uncultured Planctomycetaceae bacterium. Lineage (GTDB taxonomy): Bacteria > Planctomycetota > Phycisphaerae > Sedimentisphaerales > UBA12454 > JAPLMW01. The sequence continues at coordinate 2,292 of CAZUEO010000028.1, forward strand.
AATTAGCACAATGCAATATAACTTGCTATCGCAAGAACTAATATCCGCTTCTTGTTAAAAGTAAACGGAAGCCAAATTCTGTAATAAAAACTTTTAATCGCTGCCATCTTTAACTTCTTCCTTAATAATAAGGGCAGTATAACAAATAAACAGGCAAAAAGCAAATGACGAGGGGTATTTTAATTATAAATCCCTGAAGATAAAGGAGTTAAACAGGCCTTATTTTGCCGGAGTTAATTAAATAACGCTTCGACAAAGGTGTCAGGGTCAAATTCTGCAATATCTTGTGGCTTTTCGCCGAGGCCTACAAATTTTACCGGTATGTCGAGCTGATCTTTAATGGCAATAACGATACCGCCGCGGGCAGTGCCGTCGAGCTTCGCGAGAAATATGCCTGTAACATTGATGGCTTGGGTAAACATTTTTGCCTGGGCGATAGCGTTCTGGCCTGTAGTGGCATCGAGAACCAGCAAAACCTCGTGCGGGGCCGAGAGTATCTGTTTTGAGACGACATCGCGAATCTTTGTAAGCTCCTTCATAAGATTTTTCTGCGTGTGAAGCCTGCCTGCGGTATCGAGAATCAAAAATTCGGCATTTCTGGCAACTGCCGCTGAGCAGGCATCAAAGGCAACGGCGGCAGGGTCTGAGCCGGACGACTGCTTGATAATGTCGACGCCGATGCGCTGCGCCCATATTGCAAGCTGCTCGACCGCTGCTGCACGAAATGTATCACAGGCGGCAACAATGACCTTTTCTTTATTGCGGCTCAATGCGTAAGCGAGCTTGGCAATGCTCGTGGTTTTGCCGGAGCCGTTGACGCCCGCAACAAGAATAACAGTGGGGCCTGCCGGCGATTTGTTCAATTGACGACTCCGGGCCGGCCAGTAGCTTTTTATATGCTCCTTTAAAAAAGGAATAATATCGTCAGTTTTTGCTATTTTTCTCTCACGGAAAGCTGCTCTGAGGTCTGAAACCAGCCTGTCGGTCATTTCGACGCCGATATCATCGGTTATCAGCGTTTCGGCAAGCTTATCAAGCAATTGGTCGTCAATATCCCTGCCAAAGACCAAAACAGCAGCCAGAGAAGATTTAATCTTATCGCGGGTCCTGCCGAGATGGCCTTTGATGTAATCGAGAGTTTTGGTAAAAATTCCCATAAAAGCTCCAAATATAATTTCTTAAAGATTCTCTATTTTATCAGATAAACAATCATACGTAAAGGGCGCAGGGTTCAGGAACATCGAACGCTGAATGTTTAAGAAAAATTATTTTTCTTTTGACAAAATTGCGTCGCGGTTGTAGATTTTCCGTTGTCAAGGACGGCAGGACCTGCAATTCACAAATGCTCTGAAGTCGGGGCAAATTTTTTCAACAAACCAGACAGACCCTCGCCTGTATCCTGATTATACATTTGATAATTTTGTCGTAGGGCCCGGCAAAATTCTACAGGGTATTTATACCAACGCCTTGTCAGCCCTTTTTAAGATTACGGCCTTGCCAAGGAACAATTTCGGTCTCTTGATAACTATGAGGCCCGCGTCATTGGCTTTTTTGATAGTATTGTCAAACTCTTTTTTCGAAACATGAAATGGCGGCTCTACCATAAAAACCTGTCCATTTGGTTTTAGAATCGCTTCTATTTCAGAAAAAAACGCTCCTATATTGGGAACTTCATGGATAACGTAGAACAGCAGGACAAAATCAACATGCTCTGAGACGCCTATTTTGTTTTCTTCGCACTTATGCAGTGTTATGCGATGCTGAAGCTCGGTTGCCTGAATTTTGGTTTTTACTTTCTCAAGCATTCTTTCCTGTAAATCAGCGGCTATAACTCGACCGGTTTTGCCGACCATTTTAGCCATGTCGATAGAGAAAAAACCCGGGCCACAACCTATATCCAGAACTACCATACCCTTTTCAATATAAGGGGCCAATATTTTCTGCGGGCTTTGTATCCATCTTCGAATCTTATTATCGAGCATGCCCGCTCTTTCGGCAGGGCATAGGCGATTATTCCTATCTCTGACGATAATTTTCCCTTTCATAAGCTAACTACTAAATAGACTATAACACATCATTTTTATAATTTTGAAGGCAAAACGGCAATAAAATAATAAGTAACAAAACCAAAATTATTAATTTAGGAATCGCCATTCGGCGATGTTGTTTTAAATAAACCCTGCCAAGGTATCGGCAGGGCTAACCGAGATTGTTTCGGCTAAACTCGGAATCAAAAATTTACTACCAGGTAAATTCTATCCCATATCTAAAAAACATAGCTATGTCGTTGCGATTGCCGTTGTAGAAGTCTCCCGGTGAAAAAAGTTCCATTGTGAACCGGTTTTTTACATGCTCGTTGAATTTGTATTTCACCTGAAGTTTCAGTAATTGGCCTCGGAATTTACCGTGCTTACTCATACCGTCTGTGCCGGCATCCTCGGTGTTTTTGTCGGCAAATAGCAGAGAGTAATCAGTTATAACCTGCATTTTGTCAACCGGCCTGACGCTCCAGCCAAAATTCGGCCTGTGCAGGTTCGACCCGTCCAATTCCCTGCCGTCAATCGAATCAATACATCCGTTGTATAAATCACTGTATCGCGACTCCCTGGCCCATACTCTGTCGAAATGCTTATCCGGGTCGCCGCTTCCGGAGAGATACTCATAACCGATGTGGAAGATATTGTCCTTCTTGTCGTGAAGGTGATAACTAATCTTATTGTTCGAGCCTAAGGCGGCAAGGTCTTTGCCGTTTTTATGTCCAAATTGCGGAGCAATCTCAACTTGATATTTCCAATTGTCATTGATGCTGCCTTTAATCATCGACCCAATGGTGTAGATATTGCCTTCGCTGCCACTGGCCCTGTTGCGGTTATGGTCGTTTTTATAGATAAAGTAACCGTCAATCTGGGTGTTCTCATTCGACTTATTTGACCAATAGGCAATAACGCCTCTCTCATCCTGCTCGGCAATATCGATGTCGCGGTCGTTGAATGGTTTGAGCCACTTGCCGCTGTCAGCATGGTTATTAATCCAGATAAGGTCTAATGTTGAGCCGTGTTCATCCAAATCCCAGGTAAATCGAGCAGCATCAAAGTAAACGGTTCGGCTGCCGTCCAGAGGCGTGCCTTCAAGAATTAGCCAGTTGCTGCCAAGCTGCAAATCCTGCCTGCCTATTTTTGCCGTTACAGGCCAACCGAAAATATTTTTCAGTTCGATGTTAAATCGGTCGAACAGCGCCTCGTGCCGGATAAATCGACGCTCCAAATCGTCTCTACTGGTGTAATATCGCGGCTCTGTTACAAGGCGCATATTGAAATTCAAATCATCAGCTAAGTTCATTTTTGTCCATATACGGGCGCGGTAACGCTGCCAGAGTCTGTCGTCGTTGATTTTATCCTTGTCTAATTTCCTGGCTCTTTCAGAAATTATACGAAAACGAAAATCTCCGCCCATTTCCAGCCAGGATGATGGATTATGAAAGTCAGCTTTTGTCTCACCTGCTTTTGCCTCACTTGTACCGGAAGGTATTGCCTTTTTTTCTTCGGTATCCGGTATAGCAGCAGTTGAAATGCCCACTGCAGCCACAATCGTCAGCAGCACAAGGTGTATCCAAAGTCTTTTTCTTATTTTCAAGCTCCTTTAATGATTATAATAGAAAATCCCGTATTAAATTTAGAACCGCCACATAATGATTGCCAACGCCAGAATACCCCAGTAGAAAAGCACACCCAAGAGCAGTGAAGCTTTTGTACCGGTATTGAATTTTTTAAGAGATGGAGACCTGCGAAGAATTAATAAAGTAACCACAAGAACCGCCAGGGCTACAACTGCCCATATATAATTTGTTATGGGCTCAAGCGTATTAAGCACGGACTTGTCCACGATTATAACATCATTATATATCCCTGTTGCCGCCTCAACACCTCTTGGTTCGGAGAAGGCATATTTTAAACATGGTATTCGTGAGACTGCCTTGAATATTCCTTTAACCAAGTGAGTGCAGGCAACTGTAGGAAGTAACAGAAGGCCGAAGCCTTTGGCAATACTGCCGAAGCTTTCTTTTGAAAAGACCTTTGCTAAGGCCACTACCGCTAAAAGCATCAGGACAGGCAAGACTATAAACAGCACAATCCCTGTCAGTACATCTGATGCAATTCCTGCCGCTCCGAGGACATTGACTATGGTTTCCGGAAGCCACATAAGAATTTTTCCTGTAACAGACCATTCCGGAAGAATGTCGTAGAGTACAAATGCACTCACTGCCAAAAGAAAACCCACTTCGGCGGTTCGCAACTCAATCCGGCGGAAAAAATCGGCAAATGGTCTCCTGATCGAAAATCGCAGGTTACTGTTTGGGCATACTTTCAGACATTGTGTACACAAAATACAGTCGCGATTGTCGTTAATTTCCGCAGGATAAAGATTGCTTGTACACGAGTGTTTGGTCAACTTATAATGATTATCCTTTGCTATGCAGTCTTTTGTCTTGCACGCCTTACAAACCGATGAGTCTTTCACACGCCACTCGAGTACAGATATGCAGGAGTACAGACCAAGAAGGTAAGTTATGGGACAAACGTAGCTGCAGAATGTTCGCTTCTCGAATACAAAACCGGTTAACAGAGCTGTGCCGAACAGCACAAGCAGATAGATAGCCATTCTGTGCGGTATTCTGTGTATGCTGAATGTGTACATTCCCACAGCCAGAATAAGTGCGTAGAAGATAGTTATAACCCATCCACTTTTTAATGCAGCCGGAACCTTACGACGAATGCCGACCCGAGCTGCCAGCGAGGAAACCAATTCCATCGGGCAGACCATACACCAGGTCCTGCCGAGTATTACCGCTATAAAAATCATTATCGGCCACCAGAATGCCCACACAAGCAACGTTGCCAGGTTTGTGTTTCGCAGCACTTTAGCAAAGGCCATATCGTCGGTATTGACACCCAGCCCGCCAATGATAATCAGGCAAAAAACACCCAGCATTATAAATTGAGGCACAATCGGGAACCATCGCGACCCAAGTAAACTACGAATCCAGTGAGTATTCAACAAATCCTTTTTCATTTTTAGATGCCAACTCTTAAATAGATTTTAATGCCTTGTTTTTATAGTTTCAGGGCAAAATGGCAACAAAATAATAATGCCAAAACCAAAATTTATGGATAAGGTGCAGGGACAAATAAGATTAAGACATTATAGTATTAGAACAGAAAAAAACCTATATTTTGTAGATAAAGCTAAATAAACCCCCGGTAAAACCGAGGGCTAAATATTTTTATTACCCCCTCATTTACATTCGGGGCTCTGTTTAGACCTCAATGATATAAAAACACCGTTTTATGCCCGTGAACAGTTAGAACAAGTTTCATATGTTAAACTGGTTAATTTGCATTAGTTACGTTTTTTGATTGACAAAGCGGCTTTGAGGCTGTAGGGTTTTAGCGTCAGGGAAGGCACGTCTGGCAGCTCATGCATGCTCAAGGATCTGTGTAATTTTTTTTACAATACAACATAAGGGTGTGCCGTTTTTTTTGACGGTGCTTTATTTGAATCTATAGACCGACAGGGAAAAAAGAAATTGGCACAGGATACAAGGGAAATATTTGAAGCTATCGTAGAACGGGTCAAGACACTTGACCCTGCAAACAGCCGTAAATGGTTTGACGACCTCGCGATAAAGAATTTCAGCGGCGGACTGCTTGAAATAAACTGCCCGGACGTCGAAGCAGCAGGCTTTCTTCAGGATAACTGCACCGGCAGTTTCACCCGTGCCGCACAGCAGATTACAGGACATCTGGTAAGCATAAAGTTCGGCATCGACGGTAAAACCGGAAAAGGCAAACCTTTTTCAACAAACCAGACAGACCCTCGCCTGCATCCTGATTATACATTTGATAATTTTGTCGTAGGGCCCGGCAACCGGCTCGCACAGGCAAGCTGTACCGCCGTAAGCAAATCACTCGGTACAACATACAATCCTCTGTTCATCTATGGTAACGTGGGACTGGGCAAAACCCACCTGCTTCATGGAATCTGCAGGGAAACGCGAAGCAACTTTCCAAAGGCAAAAATCCAGTTCTTAAGCTGCGAAGAGTTTGTCAACCGCTTTATAAGTGCAATCGAGGCCGGCTCACTTGCCGAATTCAAAAATCTGTATCGAACCGTCGATTTGCTCGTGATTGACGATGTGCAATTCCTGCGAGAACGCGAACAAAGTCAGGAAGAATTTTTCCATACCTTTAACGCACTTTACGACAACCGCAGACAAATTGTCTTGAGCGCTGATTCTGCACCGGGAGAAATACCTTCACTGCCTGAAAGGCTTACAAGCAGGTTCAAATGCGGACTGGTGGCAAGGATTGACGAACCAACTTATGAAACCAGAGTGGCCATCGTGCAGAAAAAGGCAAGACTAAGAGGCATGAAAATCTCAGATGAGATCGCAGAATACATCGCATCAATGGTCAAGACAAATATACGCGAACTCGAAGGAGCACTGACAACGCTTTATGCCCTGGCCAGCACTACAGGCGAAGAAATCAACCTTGACACTGCCAGAAAAGCCCTGGGCGATAGAGAAACAACCGACAAAAACATTACGATTACCGATATAATAAAAGTCGTAACCGCTTACTACGACGTCCGGCCGGCAGATTTACAAAGTAAAAAACGCAGCCAGAGTATCACTATGCCAAGACAGATTTGTATGTATCTGGCCAGAAATTTAACCAGCCACAGTTTAGAGGAAATCGGCGGGCACCTCGGCGGAAGAGACCATACTACCGTAATGCACGCCTGCGGCAAAATCGGTGAATTGCAGCAAACCGACGACAGAATCCAGTCGCAGCTTACAGAACTTACAAAACGCATCACAAAATAAGCCCACTGGCGTTATAGGACTAATGCGGGAAATCAATGCTGTACATATTTTGCAGCATCTATTGTACTCAAGAAGCAATCGGTCAGCGCCGATACTACTATTGAATATGTGCGCTAACAATATAAACAACCTAAAAACACAAAAATATTGTGCCGCCTTTGTAATAGATAAATCGGAGAAATTCGACAATAATCTCTGTGATGAACTAAGTCGAGTCAATCTGAATATTGACATCTTCGGCAAAGAGTTAAACCTGACAATAGGCTTTGCAGATGTGTCGGTGCAAATCTGCGATATAGTTCCGCCGGCACAGGCAATTTGCGATATAATCATAAATGCCGTTGTCAGCCAAGCACAAGAATCAGGGCAGAATATCCACCGCAAAAAAAGTTGCAGCTACTGCTGCCGGAATCCCGCACCGATGTCGGCGCCCGAAGCATTATGGCTATGCAGAGAAATTAATCTGATGCAAAACAAAGAACGAAAAGTGCTGCAGCGCTCCATTGAACTGGCCCGCAGAAAACAAATTTCTGTATGCCCTTTTCTGTCTGAAAATGTCTGCACGATTTACCATTTAAGACCTCTTGCGTGCAGAGAGCACATAATCACCAGCCTAAATTTTAACAATGCCTCAGATAAACTGCCTGCAAGTATGCTTGAATCTGTAACTTGTCTTTGCGGCGAGCTTAATGAAAATATAACTGAAACAATAATGCTGCCGGCAGCAATCAGCTGGGCCCAAAATTCAAAAGACCTCTTAAGCAAAACTTATAATATGTCGGAACTTTTCGGCAGATTAATCGATATCATACACCGGCAGTCAGAAAAAGCTGCTCAGGTATTTTAGCAGCTTGTTGCTAAATTAATCCTGCAACGGCCTTTGGAGCAGGCATAATCAGACACAACTTTGTACTTTCTGTTTCTGCACCAATGGCCAGTGGTTACGATTGGCGGCATATGCAGCCTGAAAGGCCTGGACAACTTCAGGGTCGAACTGAGCACCGGCAAGGCTGACAATTTCGCTGACAGCATCTTCAGCCGATTTGGCAGAACTGGCGTAGTGCTGCGAGGTCATCGCATCAAAACAATTGGCAACGGCAAGAATTCTTGAGCCGATAGGAATGTTTTTGCCAACAAGGCCGTTGGGGTAACCGGTACCGTCAAAATTTTCGTGATGATGCCGTATAATCACCACTTCTTGATTAAACAGGCCGACTGGCGCAAGAATCTCAGCACTTACAATCGGATGCCGCTCAATAATTTTACGCTCCCGGTCGGTAAGAGGGGCTTGTTTGTGAATAATATCGTTGGGAATCACGATTTTACCGAGGTCGTGCAGCATCGCTGCCGTCTGAAGCTGTTCGGTCAAAGCCTGTGATATATCCATCTGCCTGGCAATTTCGGCTACGTAAACCTTTACATTTTCGCCATGGCAGGCAAGATAAGAATCCTTGGTTGCAATCGCTTTCGCAAAGGCCGTAATCATGCCGAGCGTCTGTGTCTTTATCTGATGGGCCAGCGCCGAAATCTTCGCCTGAAGTTCATAGAAATCTTCATTTTGACGATTCTGTAATTGTTCGTCCGGATTGACCTGATCATACGAAACGACACAGTTTCTACCGCGACGCTTGGCTGCATAAAGAGCATCGTCAGCTCTTCTTATCAGTTCATATGGATCTGCTGCATCGGCCCCATCAAAAACTGTAATGCCTACACTGCATGTAACTGATATAGACTGACCGACTACTTCCCAGTGGTATTTGTCAATTATCTGACAGAGTTTGCCCGCCCTTTGTGTTGCGATTTCCACAGGCATCCCCGGCATAAGAATAACAAATTCTTCTCCGCCATAACGGGCAGCTATATCAAGCGGATAAATATTTTCATTCAGAATCTTGCCGAGCTGCTGCAGAATCTTATCGCCGGTCAGATGTCCAAACGTATCATTAAGATTCTTAAAATGGTCAATATCAAACATCATAACGGCAACCGAGCCGCCACGTATCTTGGCCTGCAGTACTTCGCGTTCGAGAACCTCAAAAAAACGACGTCTGTTGGCAAGACCTGTAAGCTCGTCGGTATTTGCAAGAAGCAGGAGTCTTTCCTGAAGCTCAATCATCTGAAGCACTATTCCGATTCGTGCCTGAAGCTCGCCTTTGTTGAAAGGCTTGGTTACATAGTCAATCGCACCAAGTTTCAGACCGCTAATCTTGTCCTCGCTGGCGTCTTTGGCAGAAACAAAAATAACCGGAATCGAAGATGTGCGAACATCGGCTTTGAGCCGTCTGCATACCTCAAAGCCGTCAATCTCCGGCATCATCACATCAAGCAAGATAACATCGGGCTTGTGCTCAACTGCCATTTTTATGCCATCGGCAGCATCTTCAGCAATAAGTGTGGCAAGACCCATACTGCCAAGATGAGCTTTCAGAAGGATAAGATTTGTCCGGCTGTCGTCGATAACGAGAATTTTTCTCTGCTTTTTGATCTTCATCCCGTTAAAAATCCCTTTTCTATTATAAACCTTGATATCTTAAACAGGATTCGTCCCGTTAAAAATCTTCTTTTCCATTTATAATTTCTAACGGGATTCATTTTTGTACAAACTTTTTACATTTAATCTCTTATCAAGATTATCGACTTATCTATCCCCCGCATTGAGATGAAGACAGAATTTAAGGCAAAAAAATGTTTTCTTCCTTTTCAAGACCCGATAATAAGAAGATTTTTCAGGCTGAATTTTTTGTTGCTTTGGCTTTTGCCTCTACGATTGCCGTCTGGACCTCCTCTTCTGTGTAATGTGAAGGCCATAGAGTTCGCCAGCCGGCAACATAAGTTCCCACAGGTAAAAGCGTAAGCAGGCCGGTCAATAACCAGCCGGGCTGCTGGAGCGTGCCTATTGCCGCCATCCTATCGGCTTGAGCTTGCTTTATCGACAAATCGAGAAGGCCGATTACTTGCTGATATTTTTCCTTGTTAAGATTAGCCAAGTAATCAAGCCGTAACTGCTCACCGGTATAAGTATCTATTATCTCATTACGCAAATTCCGGGCTGTATGAATGTTGCTGTTAAACAAATTGATATTGTTGGGGTCTTGACCTACATATCTAACCGCCAGCGGCGATATGTCGGCAGGCCACAAATCGTAAAGAAGCTGACAACCCGTTGTGAATACAACCGCAGTGATAATAACAACAGATAAAATCGCTTTCCAATTCATAAAAATTCTCCCTTTCTCGTGAAGCATATCTCATACCTATCTTCACGCTCTTGAGTTTTTACATCGTCCCATCTTTGCCAATATCTGCGTCTGGCAGGCGCTTTTCAATGGCACGCAGACGATATTCATAACAAATGCTCGCCCGGTTTAATTCCTCAATTCTTTCCTGAAACTGCCGTTGGGTCTCTATCAGCATCGTTATATCGTGCTGCAATAATGAAAGCTGCTTTTGCAGATTGACCCAGCTTCCCACAATCAGCACCGCCAGAAAAATAATCTGAACCAGCACCGAAAGGTCGATTTGTTTGTTGAAATTCCACTGTTTATTTTTGTTTTCTGCTTCAGCCATTTTACACCGGTGCGTAAAAAACATATAAATCGGAGATTCTGAATATTATTACGTAACTGCCAGCAGGCAGATTTCCCTGCGATGTAAATGATTCTGCAATATTGACCGCTACGACCTGGTTACCTACAACCACAGGAACTGTCCCGGGAATGTCAACTTCCACAGCCCTAACATTATAGTAATTGTAATCATATTTGCTGATGACCTCGGCAACAAAGCCTATGGCTTTTCCGCCAGCTGAAGTTACAAATGCATTTTCATTCAGACCCACACTCTCGCGTAAAAGACGCTCGATAAACTGTTGCTGCTGGTTCTGGGCAAAGCTATCAGCCATTTTTTATTTCCTCTTCTTTACTGCTGTAAGAATTGTCTGCTGATTCGTAAAATCCATCTCTACTTTTTCAAGCCAGCATATACTTCTGTTGTCATATTTGACACCAAAGATATCTCTGCTGTCAGGGCTGGTAATGATTTTGTCGCCGGGACTGAAAATCGACGACAAAACTATAGTTTTTATCTGTAAAAGTCCGGTTTCAAAGCCGCCTGATTCTGAAAGGCCTCGCGCAAATTCAACAAGCAGTTTTGTATCATCTTTCTGGTTCGCAGAACTAAAAATTCCATCAGAGTCGTTTAGAAAAATGCTGCAAGGAGATATTTTTTGGTACTTGAATTTTCGGGGCAGAGTAATGATTTTATCGACCACTTCGATAGTCGAATTAACCGGCCCATCTGCAATAGTAAAGCTTACTCGTTCATCCGCCATAACAGAAGCAGTTATCCTGAATTTTAAGAGTCCTTTTAGAATAGCAAACCACACATCAGCATCGAGCTGTTCCGCCGAGAGCCAAATGCCGCACTGGTCAAGCAGTATCTTGAACGAGCTCATATAGGGCCACCAGCAACTGCCGCCGGTATATGAAACCTCAAGATAATATCCGATTGAGGTACCGTCTTTGCTGCAGGTCAACGCCGGCAAAAATCGTCTTCTCTGACGAATATATAACCCATTTTCAAATATTTTCGAAAAGTCATACGCTGGTCCTTGGTTATAAGGACTGACGCTATAATCTCCCGCCTCGTTCAAACACCATTTGCGGTAAACATCTCTGACCTCGTTGAAGCTTTCATTGGTGATTGGTGAATACCTGTCATAATCATTTTCCTCAAGCGCAGGGTCCCATGCCTTCGCCAGTTCAAAGGTGGCCTCATAAATTTTGTAGTCGCCCTGAACAATATACCTGTGCGTAACCGGTGAAAAGTTTTTCTTAGCGGAAACTTGTGCAACAGTTGTTTTCGATATATCAATTATCTCGCCCGGCCATTGACAGTTCAGTTCGACTTCTCTGCAACATTTGGGCTTGAAAAAAACAATCGCCTCGGATGACACAGTTTCAACAAGACTCGGCACAAATTTAAACCTTAACCCTGCCTGGCTGCAGCAGCGAGCAAGAGCGTCTATCAGATTAAGCCCCGTTACATCAACATCAATAATTTTACAACCTTCTGACAATGCCTTAAGCCGTTCCAAAGCTGGTATAACAAGCTCGCCCGAAGGAACATAGCTACACAAAAGATAATAAATTGCATCGGCACAATCAAAATAATTGCTTTCGCTTTCATCTGCACAAAAAGCTTTAAAGCTTCTGCCGTTTCGAAGAATATTCTGCTTCGATGCGTTCGGTTTTCCTTGGGGATTGAAAACAGTTTCAACCCCTGCCAAGAAAACAGATTGGCCACTATCCAAATAAATATTTCTGCCGTAAATGGTTTTTCTCCCTAACTTTGATGAAAAATCCTTTGCGATAATCGTTACTGTTTGCCGGTTTGAGGATATATCCGTATCGATTTGCTCAATGAAACCGGCAAATATCGGCAGTTCTTCAGGAGATACAGTCTCAATACCTGCATCATATACGGATTTTAAAACAACTTTCTGCCCACACCTGACAAGAGAGTTTACCTCCTCAGACAGCAAGCTATTATCTTTCGGATAATAGTTTAGTACGGCACAGCTGAAATCAGGATCCGCTGCCAGCATTATTCTTTCTGCAATGAGAAAATCGCACCATTGGCCGTCAAGGTAAACACTTGCTGTAATCGCACCAGCAGAAAGTTCATTATACTGAGGCTGAAAAAAATCTATTCTGTTCAACATATTCAAATTACACCACTTTGAAGTATTAAAACGCTGTCAGGTCTTTGCTTGTTAAGCTGAATAATTATCTGTCCTGCAGAACCATCATCAGAATCATCTTCGGCAACAGCCCTTATGCAAAATTTATAACTATCCCCTGTGAGTTCATTAGTAACAAACTGATAAAATTTTCGTCCGATGTAATTTACGCTTCCGATTGGATTCTGATAATCAATTTGTCCTGTTCCGTTATCATAGCAAATTTTAAATCTGCTTATTCTTTTTGCCTGATGTATCGGCTGATAAAACCATTTAAGCAAAATTCTGCTGCCTCCGGTTTGTTCAGCAGTAACCATAAAAACTTTATTGCAACTACGCTCAACCAGATTACCCTGACCGTCAAATTCAACCTTCACCGCTGCAGAAAGCGTTTTTTCCTCAACACCACAACAATTTATCCGTCGGACAACATAAAAGGACCGGCTTAAAGGCTGACCCGCTAATACTTCAAAAGTATCCTCATCCGAATTTGATACAGCGATTATCCTGTCAAAATCAATATCGCTGCCATCCTGTTCCTGGTATAAAACCTGTAAACCTACAGGTCGAGCCCAGAAGTCGCCTTCTGTAAGACTCATACAGAGCTTTAGGCCTCTGACAGAATCGCCACTATACAAACTGTCAAAAAATTTTGCTTCCATTAGTCTATCGCTGGCTCTCTGGATACCTCGTTATCGCTGTCGGCAATATCAAGCTTCAATATCGTATTACCGCTCGAATTCTTTATTTCCATATCGCCGGTAAGTTTGTTTTGTGTCATCCTGAAAACGCTTCGCATAAGGCTGTAAAAATCAAGCCTTACTTCAACAGGGATATATCTTTCTACGTTAGCGAGTAAGTTACTGCCATTCTTATCTGCATCAATAACACCGACAAGATCACCTGTCTCAAAAGGAGCTGTGCCGTATGCAACACTAAACTTGTACCAGCCGCCGCCGATTTCAGATATTGCCGGAGATGAACTACTCTTGTCTGCACCAGCAAGAGTCTTCAAATACTCAAAATTTATTTCAGCGGCGGCGGTGATTAAAGGCACACCGTCTCTGGAAACATAAAAAGGAATATCTATTGCCATATTTGCCATTTTTGGAACTCCTATCTGAATATTGAAAGTCTGCCAAGATTGGTAATTTTTGCCTTCGATATGAATTGAAACTTGCCTTGAACGGCTCCGACCTGGGTGGGATTACCAGCTATGTCAGGGACGCCGCCGCGCAGAACAACAGGATTCTTTGGCCGAAAATCACCACCGGTAGCATCAACAAACTGCGGATTTACCGCATTTAAACTATGCGAGCCTGTCAATAAATTCACAGTTGCATTCGTGCAGTTATAATCCTCATGGCTTATTCTCGGCACTGAAACAGGAATATCAGATGCCGGCTGAGCAAGGTAGATAATGTTGTTTGTGATAACCGGTCCAACAAGACTGTTACAGTTTATCGCCGTTATGCCACCGGTTCCTGTGCAGTAAAAAGTGCAGTTTGTAACTATTGTCTCTCCCCTGAATAGGCCGTGGCCGTTTACTGAAATTACTATTCCACTATTCCGCAAGCTTTCAAATATACAACCTTGAACAATTCCACCCGATACAACAAATACTGCCTGACAAGCAGATCTAAAATGACTGCCGATTATAATAGATGAACTTGCCAGAGAAAATAAATCATAAGTAGTGTTACTTAAGAACATACACCTATTTATAAGTAAATTTCGATTATTTCCCGATGAGGGAAATAAGCCATAATCGCAGGATGAAAACTTGCAGTTAATGAAATTAAACCCATACCTTATTCCTGTAGCAGATAAATAACAACCGGCTTTGCCTGATACCGAAGCTCTTGTGAAGTGAACATTTTCTATGTGCACCATATGTACGTTGAAGACTTTTACTATATGACCAGCAAGTGAATTTTCGCCGTCAAGAGTCACATATTGTCCCTTTGGCAAAGGGGCACCCGTAACACTATCACAGCCGATAAGTTTCAGCCAATGATTGTTTGCGTAATCGCCGCCGGAAACGTCAATATCTATAGTACTGCCGTAAGCGCCGACCGAGAAAGTATTCCGAATATAGATTATTGTATCACTGCCACTGACAACATTATCAAGAGCAGTTTGCAGCCCAGCACAACCACGATAAGCATTTTCCCAGCTTGTGCCATTGTTTAGGCCGGTCTGCAGAGCAGCATCAACATAAACTATTGTAGCCATCTTTTGTTATGCCTCCTAGACAGGAACGTAAAAGTTATGATGCCCCCTCGCATCTGTCATTGATATTATATCACCGCCGCTTGTTGTTATAACAGCCAGACGCAAATGCGGTGTAGTCTGCATACTTGGAAAGCTGCTGTATTCATTTGTAATAAGGTTGCCTTGCGAACTCAGGTAAACATAAATGTTGCTCTTATCGTCGGCAAGAGTATTGCCGCTTGAACCACTATATTCTATAAGTGTCGTACCAACCCAAAATTTCCCGCTCTTGACACCGATATCCAAGCCACCTTCGTCAAACACCCGCAAATCATTTGCACGTCTTGTCGCCAACAGCAGTCTGTAAAGCAGCTTGCGAAATTCAAGATAATAAGGTGATTTGCCGGTTGTAATATACTCAACACCTGTCTCGCCATCGCTTAAAATATTCAAAAGCTCATTATCAGATGGATAAACTTCAGCCATTTTTAAACCTCATTTAAAATTATTTTATTTGCAAGATTAATTTTCCACTTTGCTTATCAAATGACTTAATTCCAAGACTTTCGGCAGGTTCAGCAGGCGTTACAACCGTTAACTGTTCTGTTTCAATTTCCTGCGTTTCATTACCACAATCATCGATAATTTTTACGCCGAATTTATACTCTCCTGTTTGAAGCTGTTTGCTTTGCCAGCTGAGCATATCCGCATCAAAACCAAACCAACCGCAGCCAAAATTGCCTTTGCCGAACCCTATCGCCGCAGAGCCATCATAACCAAATTCGCTGAAACCAAAACAACTCAGGCCGAAGCCACTTTTGTCCGCAGATTCCGGATGGATTTTTATCTGCCGTTCATTCATTCTTTCAACACCAAGATAATAATCGACATTCCCATCCAGCGGCAGATTATCTGTTCGCGGAAACTCAATCTTTACTCGTCCTGCATAAGTCTGCCTTATGAAACAATCAGAAAAATCAATATCAGCAAACCGCGACTCAACTGCAAAAACTTCAATTCTTACAGCAGTTTTTTGAGAAAGTGGTATCGGCACAACAATTTGTCTCTGAGTCGGCTCAACGGTTGCCCCAGCAAACTTGCCATTGACATAAACCTGATACAACATATCGTTGTACATTGAATGCCATTTAACCACAGTAGCACATACAAGTTGACTTACATGCCCATCACAGCTCAATCCTGCTGGTAGCGCAAACGCCCTCACTCTGCTTATTCCTTCACTAATAACTGTCATATCAATAGACCTGCTGTACATACGTTATGCTGTACGGGCAGCTTATATGAGCACCACCTGAAACATAATGGTCAGTTTGAAAGCTCTCTATAATAAGATTTTCAAATACCCTTCCATCTGGACATTTTAAAACGTGCAAACTGCCGTCGATAAGTTCATCTATTGCATCTATCTGCTGCTGAAGTTCGTTCTGACTAGCGGCCCGCAACTGACCTTTTTGCACAATTTTTCTTCCGCGAAGTCCCATCTCAATGCCAACCTGCCCATCAAGACCTGTAGCCGACCTCTGAATAATACTCCTTTGAGGGCTTTTTACCTCAAGCTCAAAAGACATCCGGTCAAAACTTATCTGTTCATCAAGCACAGCTTTCATCGCTTAATCCCTCAGCAGTCTTACACTTGCACCGCTGCGAACCGAATCGGCAACGCCGTCATCGCCAAGGTCAATGCAGACTCGGCACCGTTGCAGAGCCTTTTCATAAAGCTCTCTGTAGTGTTTGCTCTTCTTCCAGAAGTTTTCTTCGTTTTCATCCGCCCTTCCGGCAAGCGTTGCAAAAATCATCGACAGAATACCACAAACTGAAACCTGTTTGAGAACCGATGCGTCAAGAATATCATCGGCGCCGTATATGCCGTCAGTAACGCCAGGCCTCAATCCAAAATGCTGAGTAAGCTGCAAAAAAACCTCATTGCTCTGCGGCTGATAAGTGCAAATTCTGTAATTTACATCTTCCGTATCCTTCAGTGCAATCGCCTCCGTTTGCTCATCAGTCCTTAAAACAGAAACGGTAAGCTGTACTGCAGAATCCACTGAAACAATTTCAAAAGCACTATTAACCACATCATCAGCACTTTGCAGATATATCACCATACCTGCCGTGATTTTTGCAACGTTGAAATCTGCATCTGGTGCGCTAAACGTGGTGCCTGTAACTTCGCCGCCTGTGCCGCCTGTCAATACCTGGCTGGCAAAATGTAAATCGCCAAACAGGCTTGGTTCATATTTCAAAATATCAACATCATTTGAAAAACTGCTCATTGTTTTACCTTTCTTTTTCCCGGCCGGGCTGGAACGCACTAACCTTTATGATACCCCGCCGCTGTTTTTTAGGCTTCTATGCCCGGCCGAAAAAAGGTTATTAAATCAGCTTGTAGCAAGGTCTCTGATAAGACCGTGTGCAGCTTCATTTCGCAGCTCAAGTGTGTATTCGCCGATTAGCTGCCCGCATTCATAATCACCGCCGCTCGCCAGAGGCTTGAAGTAAAAACTTCTGCCAGCAAGGGGCAGCACAGATACTCGCGATGAATCAAGCAGCAATACCGCATCCTGCGGTATCCATTTGCTGGCAATAATCCTGCATACGCCAAAATCACTTTCATAAATGCTGACCATATCGGTGTATGCCCTGTCAGCCGGCCCGAAACTTCTGCTTGCACTCAGGAAAGCATTGATTTTTCGTTTCTGAAATCCGCCGACAACAATCAAATCGACATTGCCGCTGCTGTTTTCCCAAATTTGCCGCAGAACGTAGTTAATCTTGGCTTCATCAAGACCGTCGCCTGACGGAAATCCAGAATCGCCGGGATGATAAATATGTGTTGCGATATGCTGGACAATCCCTTTCATACTCCTGCGAACAGAAGCAGAGCCTTGCGGATTTGCCGAAGGCTGACCGCCGTTGATAACTGTGTTTTCAAGGTCACGAATCAGCTCGCGCAGTCTTTCTGATTTCTGATAATCTATCTCGCTTGAAATACCCAGATGGCTTGCAGCTATATTTGTGCCGCTGACTTCAACAGCAGCAGTGAAAATCTGCGTATAGTTTCCGCATCGCAAACGATTAGTAAATCTCGCGGCAGGTTTATCATCGCCTTCAATCGCAGCATTGCCGAGAATGTGAATCACCTGACCGTCGGCGATATTCTCAGGCGTTGTGCCTGCATAACCGCGAACAACGGTAATCGTGTTGTCACTTACACCTGTAACCAGCATTAGCTCTTCTGACCCAGCCGTCTGAATCTGGTCGCCTGCTCTGAACCTGTCGCCGTGAGCTACATCAAAACTGGTTTCACTGCTAGGGTCGCTTATTGTGGTGTCGCTGATGGTATCCTTGTTGGGCACAAGCGAATCTTCCAGCCATTCGTGATAAGTGCTCTTTGCCTCACGCAATGGATCGCCAATCGCATCAAGCAAAGACGTCTCATAAGGCGAAATAATCCCGATAATGTCTGATACATCTTCAGCGATTTCCGGCAGTGTAGTTCCTGCCGAATATGTCGCTTTACCTGTAAATGCCATAATTATTCTCCTTTGGAAATAAAACCAAATTTATTACATAAAATTTTTCCTTGCCCGCAGGTACTCCTGTAGGTCTGCTCTTGAGCCGCTGCTGGCAGCCTTTTTGGCCGCCCGTTCAAGAGTCCCTGTTGTGCCGGACAACCTGTCTTTGACCCCGCTGGTCTTTGTGCTTGCCGCAGCAGTAAAACCGGTATCAGAAAACAAATAACTCTTTTCTTTCTTCAACTGCTCAACAGCATCTGTCACTGTAGTCTTTTTGTCACTTTCTAGTCTTGCTCTGCCGATAATCACGGCAACTTCCAAATCTCGCACGCCCGCTGAAACAAGCTTTTCTATCAGCTGCCGCTCTACAGTCATTTGTGAAAGATTTTTATTCAGTCTTTCAACTTCTGCTCTGTTTTCAGCAAGTTCCTGCTCAAGCTGGGCCTGCTTCTGCTCGGCACTCTGTGCCCTTTTGCGGTAGCGAATAGCTTCACTTACATCTACGAGCCTTTCGCTCCGCTGCTGCGGTTCTTCTGAACCGCTGGTTTCTGTGTCAATCTGACTCATTGAATACCTCTCTTTAAGAATTTATTTCATAACCGATTTCTCTGAGCACCTGTTCATGCGGCACTCCGAGTTCCTGTTTCAATTTTGCTTCATTAAGCTTCTCAAGCGTGTTCTCAGGCAGAGGGCTTGGGAAAATAACATCAAAGTTTCTCTCATCTTTTGTATTTGGATAAATGTTTGTAATATCCAGCAGATGCATAATCATCGCTGCGATTTCTTTTAAGCCCTGACCATACGCATAACGTTTTCGCTCGGTCTTCGCCAACATTCCCATAAGCGTCATTCGTAATGCAATAGCGCTGGTAAGATTTCCGATTTTATCTTTGAGTACACCCGCAACTACAGGTGTAACACCGCTGGTCTTGTCCAGCGCCTCTCTTATTTCCGCAATGTGCATATCTTCACTCGGTGTTGCACTGTCGCCGCCGAACTGCTCGATACTTGCGTCAGGATTATCTGTGCACCACATCCTGCCTGGCGAAATGGCCCTGTTCTCAACACCTTCAATACCCTTGGCAAGATACATCTTAAAGGCCTGAAATGTTATTCTGCTTGCCCTGTCACTGAGCCTCGTATTAAGTTCATCCTGCAGCGGTACTAACGGCTCAACATCACTGACTCCTTCGTAATAGAGCGGCTGTGCAATATTCTGAATATGCACAACCGGCACAATACCCATAATATTCGGTCCTTGGGAAACAAGTTGCTTGTCTTCATACCTTTGCCACAGGTCTGGAGCGATTACTTCCGTAACCGCAGTCGATTGTCTCGCCGCACCGCTGCCTTTTCCACCAAGTAGTCTGGCCAGAAAATTGCCCTCGACAGCTACGTCGTTCTTCTGTTCAATAAAATTCTGAACGTAAAAATTGATTTTGCTAAAGTCTCTTTCATCAAGGATAGGCAGTGCTCTTGGAGCTTCAATCAGTTCAAGTGAGCAGTCACAGACAAGCTCAAGTGCTTGCTCAAAGAACGTTTTGGAGGAGGAAGGAGTGTTGGAAATTCCTTTCGAAGGTTTCTGATCATAATAATCAATAATTTTCTGCCCCGGCCGAACGACACAATCCACAAATCCATAAACCGCTCCGAGCACTGCCATATCCTGAAAGAACCTCACGCCACTGTTGGCATTGAATACCTGTTTTAGAATTTTATCTATCTCAGCACGTCTGTTTTTGTCTTGCGCTCTGCTGACAATATCGACGCCTTTGCCGAAGAGGAAATCCACCATTGCATTGATTCGCCAGCCGATATCATTTTCAATCACAACTTCTTTGCGTTCGATATCTGCAATGGCTTTGCCGCCCAGCAGGCCGCTCATTTCAGTTCGCTTTATGCCCGTAATTCTCGCAGGCAGTCCCATCTCCTGCGCCTGCACATAAGTTCGTGCCGATTCATTCAGTCTTGTATCGGTAGCGAATAAGCCTCTTGTAGAATACATCGGATTTTGGTAATAGTCCCATAGCGTGCCGAAGTGTATTTGCATACCGACCCACCGTTCATCGATGAGCCAGTCTACGAAATCAGCATTTAGACTACCGGTCTTGAAATTCTCAAAATCAAACGCCATTAAAATTCTCCACTTAAAAGAACTTTTTTCGTGTCTTGGAGGACATATACGTCCCTCCGTATTACCTGAAAAGTTGCGCGTTTCTGTAAAAAATTAGGCTAAAATTTTTGATGTGAAATTCATAAGTACTTGTCAAATAAGGATGAAATTTTTTTGAGATTTTCAAAACGCGCACGTTTTTTTTTGCGCGTTTTGAAAAAAATTGTCCCCTAAGCCTGTCTTCTATCACCTAAATATCGGCGTCTCATCTATCGGACACGCTATCGCAAACATTTAACGTTTTTTCTTCTATACCCTACTTTCGAATAACTATTGCCTTTGCGTTATTTCCCTCTATAATGCTGAAAAAGGAACTTTCACGTACAGGTGCAAAAATGGAACAATCTAATATCGTCGATGATATTCTGGATTTTGCAATCGACAATGAAATAGAGGCCTACAAATTCTACACCGGTCTTGCCGCAAAGGCAAATAATCCCGAGATGAAACAGGTCTTTAGCGATTTTGCCGCTGAAGAACAGGAACACAGAAAACTTCTGGAAGATGCCAAAAATACAAAGTTAGTTCAGATTGGCGGTGAAAAAATTTGCGATTTGAAAATTGCAGAATACACTGTCGCAGTCAAGCCGACACCAAATATGGATTATAAAGCAGCAATTACTCTTGCGATGCAGAAGGAAAAAAAGGCATTTCAGCTTTATACCACTCTTGCCAATCTTATCACCGATGAATCGGCAAGCCAGCTTTTCCAGTCGCTTGCCCAGCAGGAAGCAAAACATAAGCTCCGCTTTGAACTTGAATATGACGAAATAGTCTTAAAAGAAGATTGAAAAACATCATTTAACTCTCTGTGTCCTCCGTGGCTAAACAATCAAAAATTACTCTGTGGCTAAAGGAATTACGAGCGCCATTTTGCACCGCTAGCCTGCTACCTGTAATCATCGGCAGCGCTGTTGCGTATTCTCAAACAGAACAGTTTAACTTAATTCTTTGTGTTCTCGCTGCTCTTGCAACCGTTTCAATTCATCTAGGCGCAAATATCGCCAATGATTATTTCGACCATACCTCCGGAAATGACCGGCTCAATGACAATAAAACACCATTCTCGGGCGGAAGCAGAATGATTCAGAATAATCTGCTTAACCCAAAAGAAATTTTTATCGGCTCATGGATATCCTTGGCAACTGGAGCAGTTTTAGGAATTATAATAGTAATAATGACAAAAAGTTTGCTTGTGCTTCTGCTTGGGCTTGTCGGCATACTTGGTGGATATTTTTATACAGCAACGCCTTTTAAGCTCGGCTATCGTACAGCCGGTGAAATAACGATAGGCCTGCTTTTCGGCATTTTGCCGGTTTATGGTTCCTTCTATATCCAGACAAAAAGTTTCAGTACCTTACCAATACCGCCGGGAGCAATCGTTGCTATCCTGATTTTTCTTGTAATTCTTGCAAATGAATTCCCTGATTTTCTTGCCGACCGTGCAGCCAATAAAAAAACTCTCGCAGTTACCCTCGGTATAAAAAATGCCGCCGGATTCTACAAAGCTACACTTGTAATACTTTGTGTTCTGACAATTACTTATTCGATTGCATATCTTAACAAACTTGCATCAGTAGTTTTATTGATACCGATAATTGGTATCGGCGCAATATGCTTTGCAAATGCAGATTCAGAAAAACTCTCTCAGAAAGGTTACATCGCATTAAGCAAAGCAACAATTTTACTGCACACTGTCGGCTGTATCGCTCTTATCACAGCAGTTTTACTTTCAAAGTCGGCTTAAAATATTTGCAGCATATTCCTGCTGGCCGGTTTTTCCTTCACCGCGATAGCCCTTACTATAGATACGCTCCTGCAAATACCCGATGCGGTTTTCAGGACTCGGATGTGTCGAGAAGAACTCTATCGTCCTATACCCGCTCTGCCTTTCAAGTATCTCCATAGTCTCAACCATCCCATAAGGTGTATAACCTGCCCTGACCAGATAATCCAGACCGACTTCATCAGCCTGTCTTTCCTGCTCTCTGGTAA
Source organism: uncultured Planctomycetaceae bacterium (assembly GCA_964619675.1). Taxonomy (GTDB): domain Bacteria; phylum Planctomycetota; class Phycisphaerae; order Sedimentisphaerales; family UBA12454; genus JAPLMW01. The sequence continues at coordinate 24,839 of CAZUEO010000028.1, forward strand.
AAGACATACCTTCAAGCTGTCGGACAATGTTGGCAACCCTCATCGCTGACGATGAAGCTTGCGAGCCAGCTACGCCAAAACCTACATCAATTATAATATTCCTTGTAATTTGTTGAGCAATATGCCTTGCTGTAACGTGTGCTGTCTCGTGCGCTAAAATTGCCGCAAGCTGAGCTTCGCTGTTAAGTTCCTTCAGCAAACCTGTAGTGATATAGATATAACCACCCGGCAGAGCAAATGCGTTCACCGACTTATGGTCGATAGCTTTATAACTGAAACCTACCTCAGGCGAATGGCTTACACGGGCAACTCGCTGACCAACCATGTTTATATAATTCTGAAGCTGCTGGTCTTTGACACTCTGGCCGAGTTCCTTTTCAACCTGCTGCGCAGCGTCGCGCCCCATTTCCTTTTCCTGCTCGGGACTTACAAGTATCAACTCTTGTTCCCCTGTTACCGGATTGGTTTCACAGCCGGCAATAATAAGCCCGAACAATGACACAATCAAAAACATCCATAAAATCTTCATAATCTTTTCCCTTCTTAACTCTATTCAGATAAGACACTTATAATTCAGACAAATATCTCTGTATTAAAGTATCTCAATACAATAAAATGTCAAGAGCGTTTTTGTGTTGAAATATCTTCACCTTGCTTTAGTATAACTTGTGCTATTTAACAGGAGTTTAACTTGATGAGTAAAAGAATCTTTTCATCAATACTTATTATAGCAGAATTGCTTTTTATTTGCGGCTGCAATGCTCCACGGGAACAATTGCTCACCTTTAACAAATATTTTGAAACCTCAGATTTCAACTTGGCTTCAACATTTGCAGAAAAAAATATCAAAAAAAGAAAAACTCCCGACGGCGACGACTTGCTTTGGACGCTTCAGGCCGCAGCGGCAAAAAGAATACTGAAAGATTACAACTCCAGCACGCAATATTTTGATAACGCCGAAAAACATCTTCAGTATTACGATACGCGTTCCGCTATCGGAGACGAAATAAGCGCTGTTGTCATTAATGATAATGCTATGCCTTATAAAGGTGAAGAATACGACGGCGTAATGGTAAATGCATACAAGGCACTGAATTTCCTGTCGGAAAACAAGCCAGACCTAGCAAGAGTTGAATTTAACAGAGCTTTAGACAGACAAAGAAGAACAAAGGAAAAATTTGAAAAAGAAATCCGCCAGACAAAAGAAAAAATTGATAAAATGTCTTGCGGAGGTCTGGTAAATCAAACAATTTCAAACCCGAATACGGAGCAAACTCTGCACAACAAGTATCCTGAACTTTACGAATACCAGGCTTACAAGGATTATACCAATCCTTTTGTAACTTACCTGGCTTCCGTGTATTTCAATGCCATAGGCGAATCTTCGACAGCCCGGGATTTACTGAAGGAAACTTACGGTCTTGTTCCCGACAATAAATATGTAGAGGCTGAATTTAAGGAAACAGAAAAACTGCTTGATAAAAGTGAAAATCTTAAAAATACCGTGTGGCTTATTTTTGAAAACGGCTTAGGGCCTGTAAAAGAAGAATTTCGAATCGACCTTCCGCTTTTCATAGCAACCAGCAGAGTCCAATATGCCGGAATCGCATTGCCAAAACTCCAGTACAGAGATGCCGCATACCCTTGTTTGCAGGTTGAAGCCGATGGAACCAGTTATAATACCTTTGTTGTCAGCAATATGGACAATGTAATACATAGCGAATTCAAAAAAGATTTTGAAGCCGCCCTGACAAGAGCAATAATTTCAACAACCGCAAAAGTTACTGCTCAATATGTCTTATCAAGCCAGGATTCCACGGCGGCAACCATCGGTTCAATTATGGTAGCTGCTTATTCATTTGCAACTAATGCCGCAGATGTCAGAATATGGACAGCCCTTCCAAAAGACTTCCAAATCGCAAGATTTCCTAAGCCGCAGAACAAATTACTAAAAGTTACCCCCTTAAATTCCCAATCATTTGACATTGAACTGCCTGATTGCGATAATGTCCTGGTATATGTTAAAATTATACAACGGAATGCCAAACCAGTTTATAATGTTATTCCTTTATGAAATGATTAAGGAGAATTATATGAAAAAGTATTTTCTTTTGTTGTTTTTTGTTGCATCGGCCGTATTTCTTAATAGTTGCGGCGAGTATAAAGACAATCGCGTCAATCTCGATACCGGCGTCAAGAGCGATAATCTTGCAAACAACGCCCTCACCCGGCCGGTCTATGGTGCATTCAGTTTGCTAATTGGAGAAGGAATTGATTTAAAAGATGTAAAAGTCTTTAGAAATGATGCCGACTTTATGGAAGTTCAGGTTACCGGTTACAATCGAGCTATATACACAAAAAGATTTGATTATAAAATTGACTGGCTCGACAAAAACGGCGTTGCGGTTGATTCAAAAGCAAGCGTTTGGCAGCGTGTATCCGCAAAATCAAGAACCACCTTCAGTTTTAAAGCTGTTGCACCGACAAAAGATGTTGTCGATTTTAGAATAAATACAAGAAAAACACCTGAATAAAGAAAGGATAAAAATATGAAAAATACGTTTGCGTTTTTGTTCTTTTCAATCTTTTTGACACTGTTTGTAATCGGCTGCGAAGAAGTCTCAAAAATCGATACCACTAATGATACCGGCAAGCAAGTTCTTGCGCTCGATTACAGAGACTTTGACGAGGCAGCAGGTAAAATGATTCAGTCGCTTATAAGTTCAGGCAGGCTCGCCAAAAAGGATGGAAGCAGATATGTCGTCTCCACAGGCCGGGTTACAAACGACACTATGCAGAGAATCGACACCGACCAGCTTACCGCTAAAATCGAGCAGGATTTAATGAATAGTGGACAAGTCGTAATGACAAGCGCCGTCGGCGGCAAAGAAAGCAATCGTGACGAAACGATTTATAGTATGAGAGAGACCAGAGACTCCTCAAAAGGCGAAGAGTTTAAGCAGGAAACCCTGCCGCAAAAAGGCGAGATTATTTCCCCCGAATTGAGCTTGTCTGGAAAAATCTATCAGAGAAACTTACGCTACGACAAGGATAAACAGCAGGTGGAATATTACTTCCAGTTAAAACTTACGGATATAAAAACCGGCCTGCGATTCTGGCAGGAAGAAGTGCTTATCGGCAAACGCGGCAGCAATAAAACCGTCGCGTGGTAAAAAATAACGGTTTAAGGACAGATAAGATGAAAAAAACAATAATACTGTTGACTTTATTGTTGTCTTTACAGACCTTTGCCAAAGAACAAGCGATAATCCAGGAAGGCAAGGGAGTTGCCTCGACAAGAGAAGACGCCATAAAAAAAGCCATCTTTGAGGCAGTCGCAAAAGCCAAAGGAATAAACGTAAACTCAGGCAGATACCAGTTCGGTTTTGAATCCGCCTCAGCAGATATTACAAGAAAGCCAGGCGGTAAGGAAATCGGCTTTGACGCAGTTTCGATATATGCCGAAGGCACGTCAACCAGCACGGCAATCAGGGCTTTGGTGAAAACTTATGAAGTTCTCGAAGAGAAAAAAATCGACCCTAATACGTGGGAAGTGAAACTTAAAGTCTGGATATACGACTATCAGCCGCCGGACAAAAATGAAAGATTAAGAATAGCCGTGATGCCGGAAAGACCTTCAAGCAATCGGTATTACTTTGGTAACATCGCACTTAGTGACAGCAAAATTGAACAGAAAATTACACATATATTAAACACCAAGCTAACGGCAACAAATAAATTCGCTGTTCTTGACAGGCACTATCTCGATGAGGTTATGAGGGAGAAAGGTTTGGTCTGGCACTATGATGCTTCTCTTGAAGAAAAGGCAAAACTGGGAAATCTTCTTGGGGCAGACTATATACTTACCTCAACGCTTAATGAGGCCGTGCTGACTGTAAAAGAAAAATATCTGGAGGCCATAGGAAGAAAAACCTACGAACACGAAGCTAAATTCAAAATGGATTATTCCCTTATCGGCGCAGCAACAAGCCAAATCAAATTTTCAGATTCCGTAAATTTATGGCTCCAGTATGATAAGGATGTCAGAAAACTTGTTCCAAACTGGCAAGATGACAAGATTGATTATCTGGTACTTGCCGAAGAACTGATTAAGCTGGCTGTCAGCCCGATTGTTGATAATATCACCCAAAATATCTACCCTGCCAGAATAGCGAAAATCCTGCCGGAAGGCCAGATTGTCATAAACAAAGGCGGCAAGGACATTGCCGAGTCGGACATCTATGAAGTCCTTAAGGAAGGCACTGAGCTTTTCGATTACGATACAAAAGAATCTATCGGAAAAATTGAAGAACCTATCGCCACAATAAAAATTACAAAAGTTATGTCAAATTTCTCCTACGCAGCTATAGTGCAGGGAAACGCTTCCAAATTATCTGAAGGACTGATTTGCAGAAAGCAGGGTAAAGAACCTCAAAAACCCATAGAACAAACAAGCGACACCCAGGTTACACCCAGCGGCGGAGTCAAAATGCCGTTTGATAAGAATTAAACCTGACAGATAATTTTTGATGCCCCACAAAGTACGCTGATTTTTGCGTCTTTGCCGTGTTTTTTAAGTGCGGCTTTTAATGCATCTGCAGGATTTGCCGCCCATTGAAAACCCATTGCCTTTATATCTTTTTTCGATATACCCCTGGTTACAAAGCAAACAGTATTGTTTTGAAGAATCTCATTTCCCACCCACAAATTAGCCGCCACAACCTTGCTCAACTTACCCTCTGCAACAAGGTTCTCAATTTGTCTATGACCCGTTTTGTAACCGATTTCAATAATTTCCGGATGCTGGGAACTGACTCCTTCCGGGCAGGGTGTTACAAATATCAGGGTGCCGCCTTTTTTGACCGCAAAGTGTGCGGAATATAACGCCTTTATTGACTGCCAGAAATCAATATCAGCCGGGTATGAGTCCGCTATTACAATATCTGTTCTTTTAACCTTAACCGTAAATAATTTCCCGGCAAATTTGCAGGCCGCTTGATGAGTCTTAATCGGTTCGCCCGCAAACGCCATAGCAATTCTGCCGTATTCTGCCGGCACTTCATTGAGAATAAATTTCAGACCGCTCTTTATGGCAATATCATCTATCAACCACCTTACTTTATTATCACGAATCCCAAATCTTTCATTCGCAGGTACTGTATGGCTCAGCCAGTGCATTTGGCCGATAGTCTGTTCTTCCGAACAGCCTGGGTTAATTATTTTTCCGCCGCCGCCGAAACCCGCGTACATATGCGGCGAAGTCTGACCAAGCCCAATTACGAAATCGGCTTCAAGTATCGCTTTATAAACTTTGATTTCAAAACCATCCGAACTCTTGCCGACTGTCCGATAGTCTTCGTTTACCCTCCAGTCAGGATTTATAACTTGATGATTTTCCGCAACTTCCTGTGTATATTTGAGCCTTATTTCCTGCTCGGTCATCTGCCGATGTGTTCCCAATGCGATAAAAATTGAAATATCTTCATCTTTTATCTTTGCCTGTTTGAGCTGCTTTAAAACCAGCGGCAGCATAAGTTCTGTTCTTGTCGAGCGCGTAATATCATCGACAGCTATGACGATTTTCATACCGGCTTTGACAATCCTGTCCAAGCGTTCTGTGCCTATGGGATTCGCAAGCGCCTCCTCAATAATTTTACTTTCGTCCTTCTGCAACGAATGCTCGGCAGGCCTGCCCGTTGCGACCTGGTCGCACCGCGGCGAATAAATATCCACAATATTGTCGTCAGGCAGTTCAACTAAAGGAAATTCCTCATATGGAAATTTGCGCAGCATAAAAATTCAGTGTTCAACCGGTTTGCCAAGAATATTTTCTATCTCATTGAGCTGCTTTTCCAGAAGCTCTTTTGTCTTCGCCTCGACGTTGAGCCGCAACAACGGTTCGGTATTGCTCGGTCTGCAGTTAAACCACCAGTCTTTAAACTGTATCGTAATCCCATCTAAGTCATCTGCCTCGCCCTGGCTGAACTTACGGTGCAGCTCTTTCACCATTTCCTCTTTCTGGTCTACTGTAAAATTTGTTTCTCCGCTCGCATAATACCTTCTCAGCGGCTTCACAAGCTCACTGATAGGCTGTTTCGACTTGCTCAGGATATTTATCACATGTACCAGCGTAATCATACCGGAATCCGCATAAAAATTGTCTCGGTAATAGAAATGCCCCGACAGTTCGCCGCCGAAGATTGCACGAGCTGCTCGCAGCGTCTTTTTCATAAACACATGTCCCACTCTTTCACGCCTCGGCACGCCGCCGTACTTTAAAATCTCTTCGCGAACTACCCAGCTGCTCCGCAGGTCGTAAACTACTGCTGAATTTGGAGCTTTTTTCAAAAAGTACGGTACCATAAGAGCTGTCAATAAATCGCAGCCGATGGCCTGCCCTTTTTCATCAACCATCATCAGCCTATCGGCATCGCCGTCAAAGCAAATACCTGCATCAGCCTTGCGTCTTTTCACCATACGCCTGAGCTGTGAAAGATTGCTTTCAATCAATGGGTTAGGGTCATGCTTAAATACTCCCTTGTGCTCGAAGTTCAGCTTGATAATTTCAATGCCCAAATCGCCAAAAATCAGCGGCACAGCTTTGCCCGCCATACCGTTGGAGGCATCAATAACTATCTTTAATTTTTTTACCTTAGAATCGAGAAACTTGAGTATATGCTCCCTGTATGCATCCGTCAGGTCGCGTTTTTTAACGGAACCATCCATAACACCACGAGTATGAAGTAGCGATGTTGCTATATGTTTTATCTCTTTAAGGCCGGTATCCTGCCCGACAGGCTTTGCTTCAAGGCTGGAAACTTTAAAACCATTGTACTGCGCCGGGTTGTGCGAAGCGGTCACCTGCACGCCACCGCAGGTGCCGAGATAATTTATCGCAAAATAAATCTGCGGCGTATCAATCATACCAACATCAATAACATTTGCACCGGCTGCATTCATCCCGCGAATAAGCGCTTCAGCCAAAGCCCTGCTGTGCGAGCGCATATCATAGCCGACACATAAACTCTGGCGATTGGCAAGCCCGCGGTCATAGCCGCGCAGCATTGACCGCAGGAAAGTCGCCGTCGCATTGCCTATCTTCCAAGCTGCATCCTCATCTAACTGGTCGGGATAGACACCTCGAATATCATAAGCCTTGAATATTGTCGCATCCATTTCTGCCAAACTCCATAAACATCATAATCTTATGCCAAAATTGTACTTACAGCCGCCTTTCAGGTCAAATGCTATTTTACTTGCGGCGGCATAACTGTAATATTATGCTTTAAATAGAAATTTTCAGGAAATTTTAAATGGCTCTGATGCAGGAATCCACAAACAAATTAAATCAAATCGTCAAAATCCTGAAAAGCAGTCAAAGCGTCCTTTTCATCACTGGTGCAGGCATAAGTGCCGATTCCGGTCTGCCGACCTATCGCGGCATCGGCGGCCTGTACAATAACAAAATCACCGATGAAGGATATCCGATTGAGGTCGCTCTTTCAGGACAAATGATGTCAAATCAGCCTGACATCTGTTGGAAATACATTTATCAGATTGAAAAAAACTGCCGAGGTGCAAAACACAATCGTGCCCACGAAATAATAGCGGAAATGGAAAATCATTTCAGCTGTCTGTGGACCCTGACACAAAACATCGACGGCTTTCACTACTCGGCAGGATCAAAAAATATAATTGACATCCACGGCGATGTTCACAAACTGGTCTGTACAAACTGCAGCTATAAAAAAACAGTTGAAGATTACAGCAGTATCCAAATCCCACCTTATTGTCCCAACTGTGGAGAACTCGTCAGGCCGGATGTAGTGTTGTTTGGCGAACTTTTGCCAATAGATAAATGTCAAACCCTTCGTCAGCAGTTAGACAAAGGTTTTGACATTGTGTTTTCAGTAGGCACTACCAGCGTTTTCCCTTATATTGCAGGACCCGTACACCAGGCAAAGTACAGCGGCAGATGCACTGTGGAAATAAATCCTGCCGATACTGAGGTCAGTCATATTGTCGATTATAAAATCGCTGCCGGTGCGGCAGAAACGCTTGAAAAATTGTGGATGATTTATAAAAACAACGATTAACCGACCGGCTCTATCATAAACCTCAACAAATCTTTTCTGCTTACGACACCGACAAATTTACCGTTGTGTACAATCGGAACCTGCTCAAAATGATTATTCAGCAGACACCGGCTTATCCTGCCGATATCGCTTTCAATTTCTTCTGTTGTAACATCTTTAGTCATAAAGTCGCTGACGGTCTTGCCCTCTTTGCCGCCATTTTCAGGGGCGATGAACATCCTGATGATATCAGACTCGGCAAGAATACCTGCTATGGTATCGTCACTATTTAGAACGGGAGCTGATGTCATATTCTTTTGCCGCATAAGCTTTAAAGCTGTCTCAATCAGCATTTGGGGCTCCAGACACAACGCATCTGTTCTTACTATATACCGTGCTTTTGCCATTCATCCCTCATGATTTCCCGCTCTACACCTTTGCAGCCGCTTTTTCGTCAATCAGATATTTTACCAGACTGCCCCTTTTGATAAGCCCTTTAAGAACCCCATCCGAGACAACCGGTATTTCTCTGTGATTTTCTTCTGCAAATATACATACCGCATCAGCAAGCCCTGCACAGGTATCTATAGTTGCAAACTTCATTCTCATACAATCAGAAACTTTTGCTTTCCTGTCCTTGCCGCTGCACAGCCAGGCGAGAACATCTCTTTCGGTTACTATCCCAACAGGTTCAAGACACTCATTGACCACAGGCAGTACAAGCTGGTCGCTGATACATAACAATCTTGCCGCCTCAGCCAACTGACAACAGTTGTCTACAAAAACCACCTCGCTTCCGATTAGTTCCTTTATGTCGAACATCGAGACCTCATTGATACACAACCCCCCTTCACAGAATTAAACCTATTTAAAATATAGGATTTACACCAGCGAAAACCAAATATTAAGCAAAATCTCTTTAAACTGTCCCATAAAAAACATTCTATCTCGACAAAACGAGCAACTTGCATTAAACTCGCCTGCCTATGGACAAAGACCTGAAAAACAAAACCTTATCCCAGCTGCAGCAAATCGTCAAAAAATTCGGCGACAAGAGCTACCTTGCAAAATACATATTCAGCTTCCTGCACGTGCATAACATAAACGATATTGACCTTATAACCCCCCTGCCAAAAGAGCTTAGAACAAAACTAATCGACGATGGTTACTTCATTTCGCAGCTTAAAATCATTGAAAAGCTTACCGACCCTGACGGCACAATAAAATACCTTCTTGAAACTACAGATGGGCAGCAAATCGAATCAGTTCTGCTTGACCAAAATGGCAGGAAAACAATCTGCCTTTCAACACAGATAGGCTGCCGGCTGGGCTGTAAATTCTGCGCGACGGGCTATCTCAAATTTCAGAGAAATCTTACTGCCGGAGAAATCATCGACCAGGCCGATACCATTTCAGCCGACAGTAACTGCAAAATAAACAATCTCGTATATATGGGTATGGGCGAGCCTTTGGATAATTATGAAAACACCCTAAAGGCTGTGCGAATATTATCAGAGCAGTCAGGCAAAAAAATCGGCATCCGCAGGCAGACAATCTCAACCATCGGCTTGCCCGACGGTATAAGAAAACTTGCTGATGAGGATATTTATCCCCGCCTTGCAGTTTCTTTGCACGCTGCCGATGATAACCTGAGAAAACAGATTGTGCCTGCCGCTAATAAATACCCCCTGCCCCAGCTTATAAACGCTATGAAATACTATCAGCAGAAAACTGAACGCAGAATAACCATTGAATACTGTATGATGGACAATATCAATGACAGTCTCGATTATGCCGAGAAACTTATAAAACTCCTCAGAGTCCTGCACGTCAGCTTTAATCTTATTGAATATAATCCTCATCCCGGCAGCGATTTCCAATCGTCGCCAAAGGAGCGGATAAAGGCCTTCAAGGATATTCTTATGCAGTCGGGCTTTGAGGCGATTATAAGATACCGCCGCGGCAGAAGTATAAAAGCCGCCTGCGGCCAGCTCGGTGCAGATAGAATAAAGAGGTAAGGAAAAGGAACGATATGCTGCAACTGCCTTATGGTGTGATATTTGATATGGATGGCGTTCTGGTCGATTCGGAGCCATTTATAATAAAGGCTGCGACACAGATGTTTGCTGAGCTCGGCCTGAAAATCAGCCCCCAAGATTTTCATCCCTTTACCGGCACAGGAGAGAACCGCTTTATCGGCGGCGTCGCTGAAAAATACAATTTCCCAGTCGATATTAAACAGGCCAAAAAATGCACTTATGATATCTATCTTGAAATAATAAAAGGCAAATTAAAACCTCTGCCCGGCGCAAAGGAATTTATTGCAAAGTGCAGAAAGCTGAACAAAAAAATTGCTGTCGCCTCAAGTGCAGACTGGCGAAAGGTAAAAGGTAATCTTACCGAGATGAGAATACCTGCCGAAACTTTCGATGTCGTAATTGCAGGTAATGATGTGGAACATAAAAAGCCCGCGCCTGATATATTTCTGTTCGCAGTAGAAAAACTCGGCCTTGACCCGAAAGATTGTCTCGTAATTGAAGATGCTCTAAGCGGAATAAAGGCAGCAAAAGCCGCAGGCTGCAAATGCCTCGCGATAACTTCAAGTTTCACACCTGAAAAACTTCCCGGCGCCGATTTTTACGCCCCTGACTTAGCCCACGTGCCAAAAGAATCCATCAACTGGGGTTCCTAAAAACTGGCAGTCATTTAATCACAGCAGGGCTGAGCATCAAATCCGCAATAACCCATCTCATCACCGAGATATTTTACCCGCTGCCAGACTTTATCATCCTCAATAACATCCAGCGCAACAGGATAAAGAATGTTATCTTCCTGGAAGATATGCTCCCTGACAATCGGCACAATGGCACAAGAAAGTGCGTTAATCTGAACTTTGAACTGCTCCGGTTCGAAATGCTTGAAGTTATTAACCGCCATTGTCAGGTTGCCGACTATGTTCTTTATCCGCCAATGCGCTTTTTGCAGAACCACACAGATACTTTTGCAGGGATAGTTCGCCAGTGCGGGAAAAACAAGGTCGTCTTCCCGCTGGTTGTGAATGTCAATCGCCTGCAGGTGTCCTGCGATGTGTTCCAGCTTGCGAAACTCGCTGCTCAATTCCGTTAGCACCCCAGCCTCCTGTAACTCAAGATTTGCCTCGGCAAGGTCCGCAAGAAAGCACTCGAACATCTCATGCTCTGCAAGGATTCTGCGAATTGGGTGACTGGGTGAAAGGTTTGCCCGCAGAAGTGAAAACTGGTCGCCCAAAATCGACGCAAAGGCATAAACAAGTGTACGGAGCTGGTCAAACGATATTCCGGCACTGAGCAGATACTTCTGTGCTTTGCTGATATCGCTGAGTTTGAGGGTTGAAAGAAGCTGACGCGATTCTTGTCTGATTTTGGCCGGGTCCTCGCCATCGCGGACCCGCCCAAGAATATCCGCAAGTTTCCTCGCCTTTTCCATAGTCGTGCCTCCTTTCACAAAGCGCCGGCTGAAAACAAAACAGCTGTCTTTGAACCAGTAAACACGCACTTAGTGCCATTCGTATCTTTATACGATTCAATTCAACAAGGTGCGTAAAAAAAATAAAAAGCGCACACAAAAAATGAAAAAAGCGCATAACATTTTGAAAATCGTGTTAAGGTGGGTAATATAGGCGCCCTGTATCGCCAGACAATACCTCTACAGTTATTAAGATGGAATAAAAAAGTCCAGCAGGAGTCCTGAGCTATTTATTATTGGTAGCTCATACTACGCAGCAAAACTGCTTCGCAGAGTAGTACCAACTACCTTCTTCTCCATCCTCCAATAAGCTCTACATATCCTGCTGGACTGTATAATAAACTGCCTCAAAGCAACG
>CAZUEO010000029.1:0-33653 GCA_964619675.1 uncultured Planctomycetaceae bacterium
TAAATAAAGTCTTGATTATAAGATAATTACCAATTATTGTAGAATGCCGTACAGGGTAGTAATATGGAAATACAGGCGGTAAAAGGGACAAGGGATTTTTATCCGGAAGATATGGCGAAACGAAACTTCATCGCCGACCTCTGGAAAGAGGTATCCCTGCGCAACGGCTTTGCAGAATACGATGGCCCGATTTTCGAGTACCTTCAAATGTACCAGCTAAAAAGCGGTGATGAAATTGCATCACAGCTCTTCGCATTCGAAGACCGCGGCAAAAGAATGCTCGCAATCAGGCCTGAGATTACGCCTACGCTGGCACGAATGGTTAACCAGAGAATAAATACGCTGCCCAAGCCCTTAAAGTGGTTTTCTGTGCCGCGATTGTGCAGGGCTGAACGGCCACAAAAGGGCAGACTTCGGGAATTTTTCCAGTGGAATATCGATATCATCGGCATCGACGATTGTCTTGCTGATGCGGAAGTGATTTTCTGCGCAGTTGATTATCTTATGCAGACAGGGCTTACAAGCAAAGATGTAGTTGTCAAAATTTCGAGCAGGAAACTTATTGCAGCGCTATTAGAATGTTTCGGTATAGAAGAATCGCAGCTCGAAGCGGTTTACAGCGTTCTCGATAAGAAAAACAAGGTTCCGCAGGAGACCTTTGTAAAAATGCTCGAAGAAAAGATTAGCGACGTGACTGTGCGGCAGAAAGTGCTTGAGCTTATGTCGGTTGTGTCTTTAGAGGAGCTTGGGGATTTTGCAGGCAGTGATAAAAACGCAAAAGAGGCGGCAGGCGAGCTTAAAAAACTCTTCGAGTATCTTGAGCTGATGGGTATTAGCGAATTTTGCAGGTTCGATATAAGCGTTGTAAGAGGCCTTGCCTATTATACTGGCATAGTATTCGAGATTTACGACAGGTCTGAGCAATTGCGTGCGATTTGCGGCGGCGGCAGATACGATAATTTATTGGCAGACTTCGGCGGGCCGAAAATCGGAGCTACCGGATTCGGAATGGGCGACTGTGTGCTTGCCATCGTCCTTGAGGAAAAAGGGCTATTCAAAAATCTGATGCGGGAAAACAATCTCGAATATTTCGTAACGTTTGCTGAAGATTCTTTTCGCAGCGAAGCGATAAAACTGATTGCAAGGCTTCGCAGGGCGGCGATTCGAGCGGATTTCAGCTACAAAGGCGGCTCATTGAGCAAGCAGCTTAAAGCGGCCTCCGATTGCGGTGCGGCAAGATGTATTATAATCGGCAGGGAATTTACACAGGCAGGGCAGTTGATAATAAAGGATATGAGCAAGGGAACTCAGCAGGTCGTATCGGTGCAGGAATTTTTAAATCGGCTTGGATAACTTTCAATGAGGGAGCGAGCTGGTAATCATTACGAAAAGGCCTTTGAAGGCTGGCTTAAAGATAATGGAGTTCAGTATCTTGCAGTTGACCAGCAGAAAAGGGCCGCATTTTCCAAAAGCAAAATCAAGAGCTTTGACTTTCTTTTTTACACGCCTGGGCGGCGAGCCTATATCGCGGAAGTAAAGGGGCGGAAATTTATATCGAAGAAATTTACCGCGTTTGGAAGCCTGCCGAACTGGGTAACGGTTGATGATATCCGCGGCCTTGAAAACTGGATTGATATTTTCGGCAGGAAGTATCGGGGCTTGTTTGTTTTTGTGTATAATCTTGAGAATATCGATGTCGATGCCGACGGCAGGGAAATTTTCGAGTACCGCGACAAGAGATATGTCTTTATGGCTGTTACGCTTGACGATTATAAAAAGGGACAGACTGTTCGCAGTAAAAAGTGGAACACCGTGCATTTGTCCGCTGAATATTTTAAGAAGTATTCCGTCAGGCTTGATGAGCTGATTTGCAAAAAGGCTTAATTGTGAATAAAAAAATCGCAGATATTGCGGAAAAAGTTTTGGATGGCAATCTCATTGACAGAGACGATATAGAGTTTTTGTTTTCACTCGATAACGATTTCTCGGATTTATTATACCGGGCCAACCGGATACGTGAGAAATTTTTCGGCAATAAAATCAAAATATGCTCGATAATTCCCGGCAGGCTCGGCGGCTGCAGTCAGGATTGTAAATTCTGCGCGCAATCGGCGAGGTCCGAAACCGCTTTTAAAGAGACTAAAACCCTGACAGATGAACAAATCCTCGATGCCGCAAAGCAGGCTAAACAAAAAGGCGTGCCGAGTTTCGGAATAGTTTACAGCGGCAAGACAATCAGCGAGAAAGAGCTGGCAAGATTAGAGAAACTAATTCCAAAAATCAAAAACGAAATCGGTATCAGCGTATGTGGAAGTTTTGGAATAATTGATTGCCGGCAAGCCAAACGGCTGGCCCAGGCGGGCATGTCGAGATATAATCATAATCTTGAGACTTCGCGGAACCATTTTAAGAATATCGTAACGACGCACGATTACGATTCACGCGTAGAGACAATAAAAGCCGCAAAAAAGGCAGGGCTGTGCCTTTGCAGCGGCGGGATTTTCGGTATCGGCGAGACCGATGCAGACAGAATAGATATGGCGATTGAGATTAGAGAACTTGAGGCTGATATGGTGCCGATGAATTTTCTGCACCCGATAGCAGGCACGCCTTTGGCCGATACACCGAGGATGCAGCCGAGAGAGATTTTGCGGCTAATTGCCTTGTACAGGTTTATACTGCCAAAGACGGGCATAAAAGTCGCAGGCGGCAGGGTCTTGAATCTTCGCGATATGCAGAGCTGGATGTTTTATGCGGGCGCTACGTCAATACTGAGCGGTAATTACCTTACCACGGCAGGCAGGGCGGTTGAAGATGATATAAGAATGATAAAAGATTTGGGACTTGAACCGAGTTTGGAATGAGAATCATATCAGGCACAAAAAAGGGAATGACGATTTTACCGCCTAAGGGCGGCAGTACCCGGCCGATAACAGACCGCGTAAAAGAGTCCATATTCGATGTCCTTTACAAGTACAATCTTATAGAAGACAGGTTCATTGCCGATTTGTTCTGCGGGACAGGCTCTTTCGGTCTTGAGGCGCTGAGCAGAGGGGCTAAAGAAGCGATTTTTGTCGATGGCGACAGGAGTGTGCTGAAGATTCTCAAAAAAAATATCGCAAAGGCAGATTTTGCGGCTCAATCGCGGGTTGTCTGTGCAAACGCGTTTAAGGTTGGGGCGCCGGCAGCAGGCGGGCAAAAATGCTCTCTTGTTTTTGTTGACCCGCCTTATGAAATGAGCAGAGAGACGAGCCGAGATTCCCGATTGGGAGGTTTACTATCGCTTTTGGCTGAGCAGATAACCGATGATGGGCTGGTTGTTGCAAGAACAGAAAAAAAAGTGAATCTTCTCGACAGTTACGGCCAATTACGGATAATTGACAAAAGGGTATGGAGCTCGATAGCAGTATATTTTTTGGGATTAAAAAAGGATGACAAGCAGACAGGCGGCGATACAGATAATTCGCAGGCTCCGCAAGGCGGGATTTGAGGCTTTGCTGGCGGGCGGCTGCGTCCGCGATATGCTACTCGGCGAAAAGCCCAAGGATTATGACGTGGCTACCAGTGCGACTCCTGCCGAGGTTTGCGCTGGTTTCCGCAGGACGATAAAAGTCGGCGCAAAATTCGGCGTAATTATTGTTCTTATGGACGGCCGGCAGGTCGAAGTTGCGACCTTCAGAGCCGAGGCAGGCTACACCGACGGCAGACGGCCTGACAAGGTCAGTTTCACTTGTGCCAAAGATGATGCGCTCCGCAGAGATTTTACAATCAATGGTATGTTTTACGACCCGCTGGCAGGAGAAGTCATCGATTACATCGGCGGCAGAGCAGATTTAAAGAAAAAAATCATCAGGACGATAGGTAATCCTACCGAAAGATTCAGTGAAGATTATTTGAGAATGTTAAGGGCTGTTCGTTTAGCCGCTCAGCTTGGTTTTAGAGTCGAGAAAAATACTTTAGATGCTGTAAAAAAACATTGTGAGCGAATAGCAAAAATTAGCGGCGAGAGAATCGCGACGGAGCTTGAATCGCTTTTTGCCGCACCGCATCGCAGCAAAGGCGTAAAACTGCTTATCGAGACCGGCCTGGCAAAACGAATTTTTCCCGTTTTCAAAAATAAATCAATCGCCGATTTTGCGATAAAAATTTCTGATTATCTGCCCCGACAGATAACCTTTGGGCTTGCACTGGCAGCTTTTTTTGGGGCTTGCCGGGCCGGCGATGCAATGAAGAATCTTCAGATTTTGAAACTCAGCAGAAATCAATTAAAGCATATAAAATTTCTGCTTGAAAAAAGAAAATTTTTACTGGGCGATTTGTCTCTTGCTCAATTGAAGCTGATTGTTTGGGAGCCGTATTTTGAGGATTTATATTCGCTGCAAAAAGCAATTCAAAAAACTCATCGCCAGAGCCTCTCGGCGCTTTTGGCGGTTCGCAGAAGAGCTAACAGCTTGGCAGGCAGACAGTTACGACCAAAACCGCTGCTGAACGGTTTCGAGCTTATTCATCTGGGCGCAGCAGCAGGGCCGCAGGTTGGTTTGGTCTCTAAAGAGCTTTATATTGAGCAGCTTTCTGAAAGGGTTAATACAAAACCGGAGGCAATAAGCTGGGTTAAGAACCGGCTGAAAAAACACCAGGGCTGACTTGTAGATGATGGTTTTTTATGTTATTATATTCCTGATACGGGGCCATAGCTCAGTTGGGAGAGCGCTTGCATGGCATGCAAGAGGTCGCAGGTTCGATCCCTGTTGGCTCCATTTTCACGTCTTTTTTAATAAGCTGAAGAGATAACCTAATGCAAACGTCATCGCCGTGCCCAGTACTATCAGCCAGCTCCAGGCCAAATTAATATAACCCTGATGCGATAAAATCAACAGGATTGTTACAGATATTGTGCTGATAATCATTGCAATGACATTGCCGGTATTGATTTTTCTTTTCGTAAGAACGCCAAGTAGAAAAACGCCCAAAGTGGCCCCACCGGTAAGAGAAATTATTTGAAATGCAAACCACAGAATATTCTCCACCGGCTGACATGCAAAAGCGATAACAGTTAGAATCAGGCCGAAGGCTATTACTCCTATTCTTGAGATAATCAAGTAATGTTTTTCCGAAGCTTGTCTTTTAATGAGAGGTCGATAAATATCCATTACAAAAGAAGAACTAAGTGAACTTAAAGGCGAATCAATACTGGCTAAAATGATTGCCGAGAGTATCAGCCCTTTTAAGCCGGCCGGCAGGAAATTTGCCGTAAAATACGAAAGAACCTCTTTGGCTTTGTCCGGCTGAAGCACTTGCGGGTTTTGCCGGAAAAACACATAAAGCAAAGTGCCGATTGCGAGATATATACAAAGAATAGGAAACGCTGCTATTATTGTCAGGAGGATCGCATTTTGACTTTTTTTTCTGGTTTTTACCGTAAGCAGCCTTTGCATCAGTTCCTGGTCGGTGCCGAAAATGGCCAGGCCGATAAAGAACGCGTTGGCAGTTCCGGCCCAGAAGGTCGTAGGGTCGTTGAGATTGAAATCGAATTTAAAAACGCTCAATCGGCCCGCCTCGCCGGCGATTTGCCAGGCTGTCGATAAGCCGCCATTGATATGTAAAGAAAGATATATTACTAATGTGATGCCTGCGGTGAAAAAGACAATCGTTTGATAGGCGCCTGCCCAGACAACAGCTTTTATTCCGCCAAATGCGATGAAAATGATGCTAACGGCTGTAAAGACCAGTAACGTTTGTGCCAGACTCCAGCCTAAGATAATGCCGATTCCAAGACAGGCTGCGTATAGCCTTACGCCGGAGGCTGTTAGCCGCGTAACGAAGAAGAAAATCGACCCTGCGTATTGAGTTTGCGGGCCGAAACGATGCCTTAAAAATTCGTAGATACTTGTGCAGTTGTATTTATAAAAGACGGGAATAAACAGAAACGCTACCAAAATGCGTGCAGCCGCCGAGCCGATGAAGAACTGCACATACTCCCAGTTTTCACTGTAAGCAATTGCGGGCACCCCGACGATTGTCAGGGCGCTGACTTCTGTAGCGACAAAGGAGAGGCAGGCCACAATTAAAGGGACTTTTCTTTGGCCGAGAAAGAAGTCATTTGTGTTTTTTTCCTGCCGTCCAAAAATGTATGAAATAACGAAAAGAAAGGAAACGGCCGATACGACCATTATTAAATCTATATTCATTTAATTGTTCCCACGGCCTTTCGCAGCGATTGGCCGCACTTATCAAGAATATTTTCAGCCTGTTTTAAATTGACTTTGCGATAGTGCATTACTATTGCAGTTTTGACTTTTTCATTAGCTTTTTTAAGGAGGCCGGCTGCCTTTTTCTTTGGAAGGCCTGTCATTTCTGAAACAATCCTCATCGACCTGTCCCGCAATTTGTTATTTGTCGCCGTCAGGTCAACCATAAGATTGCCGTAAACTTTGCCCATTTTTATCATAGCTGCAGTGGTAAGCGTGTTAAGCACGAGTTTTGTCGCGGTGCCTGCCTTCATTCTTGTTGAGCCGGTGATGACCTCCGGGCCGACTACAGGATTAATAATTATTTGTGCCGGAATGTCTTTAACCGCTTCCGGAGAGCAAGTAACGAAAATAGTGCCTGCATCTTTCTTACCGGCTTCTTTTAAAGCTGCCCTGACAAAAGGCGTCAGGCCGCAGGCGGCAATGCCGACGACAACATCTTTTTTTGAGATTTTGTTTTTTTTAATGATAGCAGCTCCATCACTTGTTTTATCTTCAGCTCCTTCGATAGCTTTTACCAATGCTCGTTTTCCGCCTGCGATTATTCCCTGCACCAATTTAGGCGTTACGCCAAATGTCGGCGGACATTCGGAAGCGTCTAAAACGCCAAGTCTGCCGCTTGTCCCCGCCCCGACGTAAAATAATCGGCCGTTTCTTTTGAAATGCTCGACTATCATATCAATCGCCGCGGCAATCTTTTTATATTCTCTGCCGACGGAAGGCGCGACCAGTTTATCTTCGGTATTTATCAGTTGGACTATCTGCACAGTTGACAGGCGGTCAATATTTTCGCTTTTGCGATTGCGTTTTTCTGTGATTGGTAATAATTTATGCTTTTTCATTGCGGTGGTATTATCTTTCCTAAAACCAAAGGTTTCTTTGCACCGGTTGCGCCGGGGACATTATTTGCAATGCCTTTAACGGCTGCATAAGCCAGAATGGCAAAAGAGACAGCTTCTTTTGCATCACGGTTTATACCAAAATCATCGGTAAAAAGTATTTTGCTTTTTATATTCTGTCGCAGCATTTTAATCAATGTTTTATTTCGTGCGCCGCCGCCGCAGAGGATTATTTCGTCAGGCATACTTGGCAGGAATCGTCTGTATGCGTCAGCGATGCTGCAGGCCGTAAAAGCAGTTGCTGTGGCGAGCATATCCTCGAGAGGTATTGACCGTTTGATAAGTTTTTCGGTATAAGCTGCTCCGAATTCTTCTCTGCCGGTTGATTTGGGCGGCAGTTTTCGCAGGAATGGATGCCGCATTATTTCATCGAGCAGTTTTTTATTTACCCTGCCTTTGCCGGCGATTTTGCCGTTTTTGTCATAATGTAATTTTCCTTTACTTAAAACAGTTGCGATTCGGTCGATAATCATATTTCCCGTCCCCGTATCGAAGGCGATTATTTCATCGATTTTACATCCTGCCGGCAGGTAAGTTACGTTGGCGATGCCGCCGATATTCTGAACGGCACGGTTCAGCTTTTTGTGTTTAAATAACCAGTAATCCGCAAACGGCACTAAGGGCGCGCCTTGTCCGCCTGCCGCTATATCTTTAGGCCTAAAATCTGCTACTGTAGTTATACCTGTTTTATATGCTATTACGGATGGTTCGCCAATCTGAAGTGTTGAGCAAATTTTGCCTGTCGGATTATGATAAACGGTTTGGCCGTGTGAACCTATCAAGTCAATGGTCTTTAAATTGATTTTGCTTTTCCTGCATAGTTTTATAACCGCATCAGCAAATACCCGGCCGATAATAAAGTTCAATTGGCTTATATCACCGGCCTTACAACTTTTTTGTTCAGCAATTCTAAGGATATTTTTTCTTAATTGCCGTGGGTACTCGTAAGTATCAAAGGCCAATAATTTAACTTTATTTTTTTTAATATCGATAGCAGCAGCATCGACGCCGTCAGCGCTTGTGCCTGACATTAAACCTATTATTCGCATTGTTCTAATTCTCTGCATATTTGTTTGAATAATCGTAAATTATCTTTCAGTCGTGAAACTTTATTGCGCAGGAGCCAAAGCCGTTTAAAATCTCTTGCAATATTCTGCATTTGTCTTTTTAAAAATTGCAGTTCTTTTTTTCTTACATTTTTACCGACTCGCAGCGATTTTACAGCAAGCGCCCGTCTGGCAGAGAGACAATCCATTCTCGCAGCAAGTTTTAGTTCTTCAAGGGCAATTTTTTCAAAATTTCCTGTCTGCTTAGGCAGCTTCGGCCAGATGGATTTGTCAGAAAATTGCTTGACTATTTTTCGCAGTCCTTTTTCATTCATCAAGTCAATAGAGCTTTCGGCTTGATTGTTTTTTATAGGCTCAACCAGTGCAAAATACAGCCAGCTTTTGTTGGGCACGTTGGTTCCGCAGGTGATATAAGTGCTTCCTAATAAACGAATTATGTTGGCCAGTTGCCCCGTGTGCTCGCCAAAAAAATGAGAGCAGAAATTCTCGGTAAATCTTGCGTTATCGACTGCTTTGCCGTTCCAGCTTTGTGCCGCACCGTGTGCAAAACTGTGCAAACTTACTCCCAATGAATTGCGGTGTCCATTATCGCCCCAATCCGTATTAAGCAGACCTTCGGCGTGATATTTTCGTCCCTGCTGAGCGAAATTTTTTACATTGGCCATTGAGTTAGGCAGCCGGCTACCGTGCGTCAGCCAGTCGCTTGTGCCGGGACAGACCATAAATGGAATCCCGGTTTTTGCTAATTCTTTAGTTCTGGAAATATTTTTACCATTCTGCTCATACTCCCAGTTAAGCAGAACAATATTTTTTGGCAGCTCTTTGAGCAATTCAGGATATTGCAGGACAATATCTGCCCAGATATTCATTCGCTTTCCATATTTCCGGCACAGGCGATAAATTTTTAAGACAAAATTCAAATAAACATGGCCTGTTCCGATACGCTCCGCTTGTTTTTTACTTCGGCCTTTGCCGAGTTCCCAGGTCTCATCGCAGCAGACATTGAAATCCTCTGCCTCAAATAGCGGCACAAATTCGCTGTAAAGTTCGCTGATGAGTTTGATTGAGCCGGCATCGGTAGGGCAGAGTGTTGTGCCGCCGACAAATCCCCGCCAGCCGGGCAGTTCGCCAAGGCGGCGATATTTCGGCAGGGCGAGAATTTTTTCAAAATGGCCAAAGCTTGCTAATGAACCGACTAATCTTATGTGATGTAGTTTGCAGAAATCCTGAAGGTCGAGAATTTCCTCAGGTTTGAATGGGCTGTATCCCTTGCCGATGGCCGGGTGTTTTTTAAAAGTAAAGACATTTTCGATATAAAGCTGCAGCTCATTGATTTTCCAGTGTGCCAGCCGCACAACCAGCCGTTTAAGCGTCCGGAGTTTCGGCACTTTTCCACGCGAGCAGTCAAGATAAACACCTCGCCTTTTAAAATCAGGCTCGTCCTTTATCAGGCAGGTGGGCAGCCTGTTTCCATAAATTGTTATGAGGTCTTTTAGGGTTTGCGCAGCATAGTATCGGCCGGCATCTGATGCGGCAGAGATTTCAATGCCTTTTGTGTGAATTTTTATTTTGTAACCTTCCTTGTTTTTGATTGTTTTATCCCGATGTGTTATCAGTTTTTCAGGATTGAAGGAGGGGCTTAGCTGAAAAAAACCCTTTTGAAAGATTATTTTCTTTACCGGAATCAATAATTTTTCAACAAGTCTTTCATCCTTGATAGTCATAAGGCTCAATATAACATAATTAGCTTAATATGACAAGTTGAGCTATTGGCAGGAAAACTAAAAGGGCGGATGTATTATTTTGTTTTGTTCATCAGCTTAATAAATTCGTCAAAGAGGTAATTAGAGTCATGCGGCCCGGGTGAGGCTTCGGGGTGATACTGAACGGCAAAGGCAGGCACATTTTTGCAGCGGAAACCCTCCAGCGTATTATCATTAAGGTTTATATGTGTAAATTGGACGTCTTTATCGAGCAGTGAATCCGGGTCGATGCAGAAGCCGTGGTTCTGGCTGGTTATTTCAATCTTTTCGGTGATTAGGTTCTTGACCGGATGATTTGCGCCGTGATGTCCGAATTTTAATTTGAATCTCTCTCCGCCGACCGCAAGGCCGAGAATTTGATGGCCGAGACATATTCCGAATATCGGCACTTTGCCCAGCAGTTTGCGTGTCGTATCTATGGCATAGCTTATCGGGCCAGGGTCGCCGGGGCCGTTGCTTAAAAATACGCCGTCAGGTTTTTGTTTGAGTATCTCCTGGGCGGTTGTTTGTGCAGGGGCTACCGTAACCCTGCAGCCGTGTGATACTAAAAGCCGCAGAATATTTTGTTTTATGCCGTAGTCAAAAGCAATCACATTATATTTGGCTTCGGGTCTGGAACTTTGTCCGAACTCATTTTCGACGGGCTTGTCCCATATATAGCTTTTTGCTGTGCTGACGTTTTTTACTATGTCTCTGTCAACAAGGCCGGGATATTCGGCAAGCTCGTCCTTAAGCATTTTTATACTTGTCCCGTCTGTGCAGATAATACCTTTCATAGCACCGGCCTGGCGGATGTGCATAACTAATTTTCGTGTGTCGATATCCTCGATTGCAGGGATGTTATATTTTTTGAGATATTCATCCAGAGAAAAATTATTCCGCCAGTTGCTCGGGAAATTGCAGTTTTCCTTTACGACAAATCCGCTTAAATAAGGTTTACCTGATTCCACATCCAGCGTATTTGTACCGTAGTTGCCTATAAGCGGATATGTCATTGTAACAATCTGCTGGTGATAGGATGGGTCTGTAAGTATTTCCTGGTAGCCGCTCATAGCGGTATTGAAAACAACTTCTCCGCACTTTCTTGTCTCGGCTCCGAAACCTGAGCCTTTAAAGCAGGTCCCATCTTCAAGCAGCACAGTGGCTTTCACTGTTATTCCTTATTTGTAATAAAGCTGTATTGGTTTTACGTCTATTTTTTTCTGTTTCATTGACTCAATTGCCTTTGTAACCGCTGCGGCACCTCTGATTGTTGTGCTATAAGGCACATTGCGGTCGAGGGCGGTTCTTCTTATCGCGAAGGAATCCTTGATGGTTTGTTTACCGATAGTTGTATTTATAATCAGGGCAACCTGGTTATTGATAATCAAATCAACGATATTCGGTCTGCCTTCGGTCATTTTCAATACGAATTCCGAAGGCACATTGTTCTTAATCAGTTCAATGCAGGTTCCTTTTGTTGCCAGAATTTTAAAGCCCATCTGATGGAGCTTTTTAGCCGTCTGGACGGCGGCTGGTTTGTCGGTGTCTTTAACGCTTATAAAGACATTTCCGCTCGTCGGCAGGGGGTTACCTGCAGCAATCTGTGATTTTGCATAAGCGATGCCGAAGTCGTCAGACAGGCCCATTACCTCACCGGTCGAGAGCATTTCAGGCCCAAGCAGTGTATCACAGCCGGGAAATTTCAGAAATGGAAAGACCGCTTCCTTGACGGAATAATGGCTGTGGTGCATTTCTTCGGTAAATCCGAGCTCTTTAAGTGTTTTGCCTGCCATTACCTTTGCGGCCAGTTTGGCCAGCGGTACGCCGATAGCCTTGCTGACAAAAGGTACTGTTCTCGAAGCCCTTGGATTTACTTCAAGTATGAAAATCCGGTCATCTTTTACCGCGACCTGGACGTTCATAAGACCTTTGACTTTAAGCTCCAGTGCGAGCATTTTTGTCTGGCGTTTTATTTCCTTGATTAAGGCAGAGTTTAATGAAAATGGCGGCAGGCAGCAGGCGCTGTCTCCTGAGTGTATGCCTGCCTCTTCGATGTGTTCCATAATTCCGCCGATAACAGTTGTTTGGCCGTCGCTGATTGCGTCGATATCGAGTTCCATTGCATCGTTAAGGAATTTATCAATCAGTATCGGGTGTTCTTGCGAAACGGAGATTGCGTTTTCAACGCAGCTTTTCAATTCCGTTTCATCATAGACGATTTGCATGGCTCTTCCGCCGAGCACAAATGACGGCCGTATAAGCAGGGGGTAGCCGAGTTTTTTTGCAATTTTTACGGTCTGCTCGTAATTCATTGCCGTGCCGCTTGGCGGCTGGCTGAGTTTGAGTTTTTCGACTATTTTGTTGAATCTTTTTCTGTCTTCGGCGGCGTCGATGCTGTCTGGGCTTGTGCCGATAATTTTCACGCCGGCTTTTGCCAGGGCATTTGCGAGTTTCAGGGGTGTTTGTCCTCCGAACTGAACAATAACGCCGTCAGGTTTTTCTTTTTCGACGATGTTCATTACATCTTCGAAAGTCAAAGGCTCAAAGTACAATCTGTCAGATGTATCATAATCGGTACTGACCGTTTCAGGGTTGCAGTTGACCATTATGGATTCGATGCCGATTTCCCTTAGTGCATAAGCTGCATGGCAGCAGCAGTAATCGAATTCGATTCCCTGCCCGATTCTGTTCGGCCCGCCGCCGAGAATGATGATTTTCTTTCTGCCTGTGGGATTTGCCTCACACTCGTTTTCATAAGTCGAGTACAAATAGGGTGTATGGGCCTCGAATTCCGCTCCACAGGTATCGACAATTTTATATACAGCGGTAATTTGCTCGCCGATTCGCTGTTTTCTAAGCTGCGGTTCTGTAATATCTAATTTTGAGGCAATGTATTTGTCGCTGAAGCCCAATTTTTTTGCCTGTTTGAGATTTTTTATGCTTATTTTGTCTTCGAACTGAACAATCTGGTTGATGTTGTTCAGGAACCAGGGGTCAATTTTCGTAAGCTCGTAAATCTCATCAATCGGCAGTTTTCTTCTCAGGGCCTCTGCAGCGTACCAGATTTTATCCCAGCAGTTGGTTCGCAGTATTTGTTTGAGCCGTTCATCGTCGATTTTCGAGTTGATGTGTTTTCTGTTTAACGAGTACCGGTCGATTTCGAGCGAGCGTATGGCCTTCTGGAAGGCTTCTTTAAATGTTCTGCCGATAGCCATTGCTTCGCCGACGCTTCTCATCTGGATGGTCAGGTCCGGGTTTGTTGCCGGAAATTTTTCGAATGTAAATCGCGGCCATTTGACCACGCAGTAATCGATTGTCGGCTCAAAGCAGGCAGGCGTCTTTTTGGTTATATCGTTTGGTATCTCATCGAGCGTATAACCGACTGCAAGCAGTGAAGCTATTTTCGCGATTGGAAATCCGGTAGCCTTTGACGCCAGCGCCGAGCTTCTTGAGACACGAGGATTCATTTCGATTACATACATTTTGCCGTTTTTGGGGTTCACGGCGAACTGGATATTTGAGCCGCCTGTTTCAACCCCGATGGCCCTCATAATTTTCAGCGCAGCGTCTCGCATCGTCTGGTATTCCTTATCGGTCAGTGTTTGAGCGGGTGCTACAGTAATGCTGTCGCCGGTATGAACTCCCATCGGGTCGAGGTTTTCTATCGAGCAGACAATCACAACGTTGTCTTTTCTATCGCGCATCACTTCCAGCTCATATTCTTTCCAGCCGAGCACCGATTCTTCAATCAGCACTTCATTTTTGGGACTCAGATTCAGTCCCCAGTGTACAAATTCTTTATATTCTTCGGCATTATACGCGACGTTTCCGCCTGTTCCGCCAAGCGTATATGATGGCCTGATGATTGCCGGAAAACCAATTTGCCCGATTATTTTTTGTGCCTCCTGCCAGGAGTGAGCGTAACCGCTTTTCGGCACTTCGAGGCCGATATTGAGAATTATTTTCTTGAATCTGTTGCGTTCCTCGGCCTTTTTTATCGTGGCCAAATCTGCGCCGATTAGTTTGACGTTGTATTTTTTCAAAATACCGTTTTCTGCAAGTGCCACAGCAGTGTTTAATCCGGTCTGTCCTCCCAGCGTCGGCAGGATACAGTCTGGTTTTTCCCTGCGGATTATTTTTTCAACCATTTCAGGCGTGATGGGTTCGATATAAGTTCTGTCTGCGAGCTGTGGGTCTGTCATAATTGTTGCAGGATTGCTGTTGACCAGCACTACTTTGAAGCCTTCTTTCTTAAGTGCCTTGCAGGCCTGGGCACCGGAATAATCAAACTCACAGGCCTGGCCTATTACTATAGGCCCGGAGCCTATTATCATTATTTTGTGGATATCTGTGCGTTTCGGCATTTTTTTACATCCGCGGTGTGCATTGATTATTTTTGTTCAGGAAGCTGTTGTCGATAAAGATTGGTAATCGGCATTCTCCTGTCTCTTCCGAATGCTTTCGGAGTTATTTTGACGCCCGGCGGGCACTGCCGCCGTTTATATTCGTTCCGGTCAACCATTCTGATGACTTTCAGAACAGTCTCGGCATCAAAGCCCTGTTTGACGATTTCCGCCGGCGACATTTCTTCTTCGATATAAGCCTTGAGTATCCCGTCGAGTATTTCATATTCCGGCAGGCTGTCACTGTCTTTCTGTCCGAAGCGGAGTTCTGCGCTCGGTACTCTTGTAATAACGCTTTTCGGGATAATTTCTTTGCCGTGCAGTTTATTTGCATATTCACTTAATTTATAGACAACCGTTTTCGGCACATCTTTTATCACTGCAAAGCCGCCTGCGGTATCGCCGTAGAGCGTCGAGTATCCGACTGCGGTTTCGCTTTTGTTGCCCGTTGTCAAAACAAGGTATCCGAACTGGTTGCTCATCGACATCAGTATTGTACCCCTGATTCGTGCTTGCAGGTTTTCGTAAGCAAGACCTTCTTCATCCCAGCCGCCAATCTTCGTAAGTTCCTGATTGAAACTTTGCAGCACCGGTTCGATTGGTATATTGTGAAATTCGATACCCAGATTTTTTGCGACGATTTGGGCATCGTTTATTGTTTCAGCCGCGTTGAATCTCGTCGGCATTGTAACGCCGATGACATTTTCCTTCCCAAGGGCATCGACTGCCAAAACGGCAGTAAGTGCTGAGTCAATCCCGCCGCTCAGACCTGCCAGCACCTTCCTGAAACCGTTCTTTCTGACATAATCTTTCGTTCCAAGTGCGAGTGCCTGATAGATTTCTTCGATATAGTCGGTCTTTAACGGTGCAGATTCAGATTTTATTTTTCCATCGGTGTCAACATCAGCAACGAGCAGGTCTTCTTCGAATGCCTTTGCGCAGGAGACAACTTTGCCGGTTGAATCGACAAACATACTTCTGCCGTCAAAAACAAGCTCGTCCTGGCCGCCGACGATATTACAGTATGCGACACAGCAGCCCAATGTTTTGGCACAATCCTCCAGCACCGCCAGTTTTTGGCTGATTTTTCCCGCGTAAAAAGGCGAGGCGGATATATTGATGACGAGACTCTTTTCAGGCACAGGCGACAGAAATTTCTTGAGCCATCTCATTTCCCAGATGTCTTCGCATATTGTACAAACAACTGATGTATTTTTTATTTTTACAACTGTCGGCTCACTGCCGCTGCTGAAGTATCTCTTTTCGTCAAAGACGCCGTAATTCGGCAGCAGGGCTTTTCGATAGGTTTTGGTAATTTTTCCTCCTGCAAGAACTGCCAGACAGTTAAAGCAGACCCCATCGGCGGCTTCTGCGAAGCCTGCCGTTATGGTCATATCGGGGCACTCTTTTGCAAACCGTTCTATTGCCTTCTTGTTTTCCAAAAGGAAGTGTCTTTTCAGCAGCAAATCCTCAGGCGGATAGCCGCAGACGCACAATTCCGGGAAAACAAGCAGCTCGACTTGTTCCTGTTTTGCGCGGGCGTACATTTGTTTCATCTTTGCGATATTGCCCGCAAAGTCACCCACAGTCGTATTTATTTGTGCCAGTCCTGTTCTTAGAGTCATTTGTTTTTCACTTTTTTCTATATTATACCGTAAATTTTAACTAATAAAATTGAAAATTGAAGATTTAAGATTGAAGATTTTTGGGTATGCCTTCGGCAGTGTTCGTTTTTAAAAATTTTCAATCTTCATTTTTCAATCTTCAATTATTTAGTCCATAAGCCATTTATCAATTCTGTCGGCGGCTTTTCTGCCTGTATCGATTGCCTTTACTACCAGTGAAGCCCCCAGCACGGCATCGCCTGCTGCGAATACGTCTGGCCGGCTGCTCTGAAAGTTGTTGACGAGGACATTGCCGTTTTCATCGAGTTTCAATTTGAGTTCTTTAATCAATCCTTCCTGTTTTACATGCAGAAAGCCCATCGCGAGTATTACAAGGTCGGTCTTTATTGAAAATTCCGTGCCTTTCGTTTCCTTGATGTTCCATCCTCTGGACGTTTTTATCCATTCGACCTTACAGCCGTGCAGTTCGCTCACGTTTGTTTCCGCGCCTGATAATTTTGTTGTTTTTACGCCCCAGATTCTTTCGCATCCTTCTTCGTGCGATGATGACGTTCTCATAATTCTCGGCCACATCGGCCAGGGTGTATCGGCCGGTCTGCTGTCTGGCGGTTTCGGCAGTATCTCGAGCTGGTAAATCTTTTTTGCCCCTTGCCTGCGGGCTGTGCCGACGCAGTCGCTGCCCGTATCGCCGCCGCCTATGACTACGACTGTTTTGTCCTTGGCCGATATGGCTTTGGCGTCGATTTTTTCGCCTGCACAAATCTTGTTTTGTTGTGTCAGATAATCCCACGCGAATACGACGTTTTCATATCCTCTGCCCGTTACTGCCAAATCTCTCGGCTCGCCCGCTCCCATTGCAAGGCAGATGCAATCGAACATCTTTTCCAGATAGTGGGCCGATATGTCTTTGCCTGCCTCGACATCAGTCTCGAACTGGACGCCTTCGGCGGCGAGCTGGGCCAATCTGCGGTCGATTATGCTTTTTTCCAGCTTGAAATCTGGTATTCCGTACCGCAAAAGGCCTCCGATTTTCTCGTCTTTTTCGAAAACGACGACGTTATGTCCCGCTCTTGCAAGTTGTTGTGCCGCAGCCAGTCCTGCAGGCCCCGAGCCGATAACGGCTACTCTTTTGCCGGTCTTTTCGGCTGCCGTTATCGGTTTTATCCAGCCTTTGGCAAAACCGTGTTCGACGACCTGGTATTCGATATGCCTTATGAGCACCGGCTCATCGTTAATCGCCAGTGTGCACGCCGTTTCGCACGGTGCTGGGCAGACGCGTCCCGTAATTTCCGGAAAATTATTTGTCGAATGAAGCAGCTCGCAGGCCTTTTGCCATTGCCCTTTGTACAGCATATCGTTGAATTCAGGTATATTGTTTCCCAGCGGACATCCTGCGCCGTGGCAGAAGGGTATCCCGCAGTCTATGCATCGCGCCGCCTGCTGGATAATATCGTCAGGCGTAAGTGCAAGTTCAACCTGGCTGTAGTCTGATATCCTCTGCTCAATCGGCCGATAGCCGACTTTTTGCCGTTTATGTTTCAGAAAGCCTTTTATCTCAGCCATAGAACACCTCCTCAGTGGCAGGTGTTGTCTCGGTATGCCGCTGTTCGGCTGCTCTCATCTTTTCAAGCGCCTTTCGATAATCAATCGGTACAACCTTTACGAATCTACCCAGCATATCCTGCCAGGAGTTCAGGACTCTTTGTGCCTGTTCGCTTTGCGTCCATTTGTAGTGTTGTTCGATAAGCTCTTTTAAAAGTTTTTTGTCTTCATCGTGTCGGATGCTCTCAAGTTCCACCATATCGAGGTTGCACAGCGTATCAAAAAGCTGCATCTCATCAAGCACGTAAGCGATGCCGCCGCTCATACCTGCCGCAAAATTACATCCTGTTTTGCCCAGTACGACGACCGTTCCGCCTGTCATGTATTCACAGCCATGGTCGCCCAGTCCTTCTACGACGGCAATTGCTCCGCTGTTCCGCACGGCAAATCGTTCGCCTGCCATACCATTGATAAAAACCTCACCTTTTGTGGCGCCGTAGAGCAGCGTATTGCCTGCGATGATGTTTTCGTGAGCCGTAAACGGCGAAGCCTGCGGCGTTATTACGACAATTCTGCCGCCTGAAAGGCCTTTGCCCAAATAGTCGTTGCTTTGTCCTGTCAGTTTCAGCGTAATTCCCGGCGCAAGAAATGCACCGAAGCTTTGGCCTGCCGAGCCGTTAAAAGCGAGCTCGATAGTGTCATCCGGCAGTCCTTTCGCCCCGTGTTTTCTTACTGTATAGTTGCTCACTATCGCCCCGACCGTCCTGTTGACGTTGCGAATCGGCATTTTAAGTTTTGCCTTTTGCCCGCTGTCAATCGCGGCCTTCATTTTTTCAAGAATCTGCCAGTCAAGATGGTCGGCCAGTTTATCAGGCTGAGGACTGATTTTTCTTAAAGCTCTGCCGTCCGATGTATCCGGTTTATGAAATATGGCAGAGAAATCCAGACCTTTTGCCTTGTAATGCTCGATTGCCTTTTTAGTGCAGAGGTAATCTGCTCTGCCGACCATATCTTCGAATTTCCGGAATCCCAATCTTGCCATAATCTGCCGGGTTTCCTCAGCAACGAAGAACATAAATCGCTCGGCATATTCCGGTTTGCCTGCGAATCTGGCTCGCAGCTCTTTATCCTGTGTTCCTATTCCGAATGTACAGGCCCCTTCGTGGCATTTTCTAAGCATTGTGCATCCGATTGTAACCAGTGCCGCCGTTCCGAATCCGAATCTTTCAGCCCCGAGCAGTGCGGCAATAACAACGTCTCTTCCCGTTTTCATTTGTCCGTCAGCCTGCACGGTAATTCTGTCCCGCAGATTATTATTTACGAGCACCTGTTGTGTTTCCGCCAGTCCCAGTTCCCACGGGCAGCCGGTATGTTTGATTGAGCTTAGCGGGCTTGCACCTGTCCCGCCGTCGTGCCCGCTGATTAGCACTTCGTCCGCGTTGCCTTTTGCGACGCCTGCCGCTATGGTTCCTACCCCGACTTCCGCGACGAGCTTGACGGAGACTCTTACGCCTGGATTGCTGCATTTAAGGTCGTATATAAGCTGTGCCAGGTCCTCGATGGAGTATATATCGTGGTGCGGCGGGGGCGATATCAGCGTAACACCCGGTGTTGAGTACCTTATTTTTGCTATTTCTTCCGTTACTTTATGCCCCGGCAGCTGTCCGCCTTCGCCCGGTTTTGCGCCCTGGGCCATTTTTATCTGCAGCTCGGTTGCGTGTGAAAGGTAATTCAGCGTAACGCCGAACCTGCCGCTTGCAACCTGTTTTATCGCGCAGTTTCTCGATATCTCGCCTTTTTTCTCGATATATCTTTCTTCATCTTCACCGCCTTCGCCGGTATTGCTCATCGCGCCGATTTTGTTCATCGCCATTGCCAGGCACTCATGAGCTTCTTTGCTTATCGAGCCGTGGCTCATCGCTCCCGTGCAGAATCTTTTTACTATTTCGCTTGCAGGCTCAACCTCTTCAATTGGCACAGGCTCAGCGTCTTTGAATTCGAAAAGTCCGCGCAGTGTGCACAGCTTTTCTCCCTGCTGATTGACCGCATTTGCGTAATCGTTGTACGCCTTTTGGTCGTTGTTTTTTACCGCATGCTGAAGCCGCGATATTGTTGTAGGATTCCACAAATGAGCTTCACCTGTTTGTCTGTAGTGGTATTCGCCGCCGAATTCGAGTTCGAGCTGGCCGCTTTTTGGCGGCTCAAAAGCGTTTTTATGCCGCAGGAGAATCTCTTCTGCAATTTGCTCAAAGCCTGCTCCTTCTATGCGGGAGCTTGTATTTGTAAAAAATTCATTTACAACTTCTTTGTTAAGTCCTATTGCCTCAAAGAGTTGTGCGCTATGATAACTTCTCAGCGTTGATATTCCCATTTTGCTCATTGTTTTGAGAATACCTTTTTTTATTGCCGCGATGTAGTTGTCTGCAATTTGCACGGACTCGTAACTTGCCGGCAGGTCGCCCTGTCTTTGAAGTTCGTCGAGACATTCGAAAGCAAGGTATGGATTTACCGCGTTTGCACCGTATCCGCACAGCAGGCAGAAATGCATAACTTCTCTCGGCTCACCGCTTTCGACAATAATGCCTGCATCGGCTCGCAGACCGGCCTTGAGCAGTCCTGTATGAACTGCTGCAGTAGCGAGTAGTGAAGGAATCGGCGCCATATCTTTAGATACGAGTTTATCGCTTATAACTACAAGGCTTGCTCCGCTTCTTACTGCATCCTGAGCATCTTTTACGATTTTTTCCACTCCTGCCCACAGTGTCTCTGCAGGGTCGTTTGCATTTGCATCAAAAAGTGCCGGGATTGTAACGACCTTAAAGTCTTCTTTCTTGACCGAGCGCAGCCGCTCTATATCCTCGTTGGTCAGTATCGGGTGCGGCAGTTTTAATTGTCTGCAGTGCTGCGGCGTTTCTTCAAGAATATTTGGTTTCCTGCCTGTGAACATCATCAGGCTCATTACCAGTCCTTCGCGCAACGGGTCAATCGGCGGGTTTGTAACCTGTGCAAAAAGCTGTTTGAAATAATTGAATAAAAGTTTAGGCTTATTGCTCAGCACAGCAAGGGCAGCATCATTGCCCATAGACCCGACAGGTTCCTGCCCGTGAGTTGCCATCGGTATAAGAATCATCTTGAATTCTTCACGGGTATATCCGAAAACGCGAAGTCTCTGAAAGATGGTATCGCGGTCACTCGGCACAAGTTTTGGGCTGTCGAACAGCCCTCGCAGTTCGATGCGGTTTTCTTCGAGCCAGCGTCTGTATGGTTTTTGTCTTGAGATTTTGCTTTTTATTTCATTGTCCGTAACGATTCTGCCTTCGATAGTATCGACGAGGAACATATGGCCCGGCACAAGACGTCCTTTCTTCTGGATTTTTTCAGGTGGGAATTCCACGACGCCGGCTTCGCTTGCCAGAATTGCCAGCCCATCTGTTGTTACGATGTATCGGCAGGGCCGCAGGCCGTTTCTGTCCAGCGTCCCGCCGATTATCTGCCCGTCTGTAAAAACCATCGCGGCAGGGCCGTCCCACGGCTCCATTATGGCCGAGTGATATTCGTAGAAAGCGCGTTTGTCTGTGCTTATATGGTATTTTTGCCCGAAGGCTTCAGGAATCATCATCATCATAGCGTGCGGCAGGCTTCTGCCTGCCTGCACTAAAAATTCCAGTGCGTTATCGAAGCACGCCGAGTCGCTGCCGTCTGGTGCAAGTACCGGCAGGCAGTCGGGCATATACTCGCCGAATTTCTCGCAGGACATCTTGTATTCTTTTGCCTGCATACCGCTTTTGTTTCCGCTCAGGGTATTGATTTCGCCGTTGTGCGCTATGCAGCGGAACGGCTGCGCAAGCTGCCAGTTCGGGAATGTATTTGTGCTGTATCTCTGGTGGACTATTGCCAGTGCGCTTTTTACATTTTTATCTGCCAAATCGGGATAATAATCAAATAGTTGCCATGCCATAAACATCCCTTTATAGCAGATGGTTTTGCTGCTCAGCGAGCAGATATAAAATTCGCCTCCCGCCTGCCCAAAATTTTCTTGCAGCTGTTTTTCAGCTCGTTTTCTCGCAAGCAGCAGCTTTCTTTCGAATTCCCTGCCTTCTATTCCACAGCCGTCGATAAAGATTTGACTTATATGCGGCTCGGCTTCGAGCGCGATTTTCCCGAGACAGTCCGGTTTTGTCGGCACATCCCGCCTGCCTATGATTTTCATTCCGTGATGTTCTATTGCCTGCCCAAGCAGCACCAGGCATTTTTCACGAAGTCCATCGTCTTTTGGTGAGAATACCATTGCCGCGGCATATTTGCCGGGCTGCGGCAGGGTTATATTGAGTTTTTTAGTCTGTGCAAAAAAAAACTCGTGCGGAATCTGAAACAGTATTCCTGCTCCGTCACCGGTAGTCTCATCTGCGCCTGCGGCTCCGCGGTGATGGAGATTGACTAAAATTTCCCTGCCGTACTCGATTATGGAGTGGTCGCTTTTTCCTGAAATATTTACAACAGCACCGATACCGCAGGCGTCGTGCTCTCGCCGTACTTCGTACAGACCACTATCTGTTTGTCTCGGCACCATTCTATTTGAATCTCTCCGCAGTATACTTAATCTTCCTCTTAGCTGTCGTAATACAGATTGAATTCGTAAGGATGCGGCCGCATTGACAAAGGTTTAATTTCCTTGGTTTCTTTCCAGTCAATCCACGCTTGTATTAAATCTTCCGTAAAGACGCCGCCGGCCATGAGGAATTTATGGTCGTTCTTGAGTGCCGTAATGGCTTCTTCGAGTGAGCCCGGCGTTTTCGGATAATTGTCGAGTTCTTCTTTGCTCATTTCATAGATATCTCTGTCGAGCGGTTTGCCCGGGTCGATTTTACTTTGTATCCCGTCAATTGCCGCCAGCACCATTGCCGTCCAGGCAAGATAACCGTTGGCCGTCGGGTCCGGGCAGCGGAACTCGAGTCTTTTTGCCTTCGGGTTTTCCGAATACATCGGTATTCTTACTCCTGCCGAGCGGTTTCTTGCGCTCATCACGAGATTTACCGGCGCCTCGAATCCCGGCACAAGCCTTCTGTAGGAGTTGGTAGTCGGAGCGGCGAAGGCAAGAATGGCCGGTGCGTGTTTGAGGATTCCGCCGATGGAATAAAGGCCGATATCGCTTAAGCCTGCGTATCCTTTGCCTGCGAACAGCGGCTTGCCGTCTTTCCACAGCGAGAAATGTGAATGCATACCGCTGCCGTTATCTTCAAAGACAGGTTTTGGCATAAAAGTTACGGTTTTTCCGTGCCGTTTAGCGACATTTTTAATTATGTACTTGTACCACATAAACTGGTCGCCCATCTTGACAAGGTCTGCGTATTGCATATCAATCTCTGATTGGCCTGCGGTAGCTACTTCATGATGATGGGCTTCGATTTTAATGCCGACCTTCATCATTTCATAGACCATTTCGCCTCGCAGGTCGTGATATGTATCTGTCGGGCTCACGGGGAAGTATCCGCCCTTGAAACTCGGTTTGTAGCCGAGATTCGGCTCTTCGAATCGGGCGGTATTCCACGCACCTTCGACGGAGTCTATTTTGTACATTCCTGTATGCTGATTTTGCTCGTATCGCACCTCGTCGAAGATGAAAAACTCCGGCTCCGGCCCGATATAGCAGACATCGGCAATTCCTGTTTGTTTGAGATATGCAGCGCCTTTGCGTGCCACGTGACGCGGGTCGAGGGAGTAATCTTCATGTTTTACCGGATCGACAATATTTGCAAGTACGCTTACCGTAGGCTCGGCAAAAAACTGGTCTATTACGGCAGTATCAGGGTCAGGTATCGCGAGCATATCTGACATATGGATTCCCTGCCAGCCGCGAATTGACGAGCCGTCGAACCCGAGTCCTTCGGTAAAGGTGCTCTCGTCTAGGGTCTCTACCGGATAGGAGCAGTGCTGCCAGGTGCCGAGCAGGTCGACAAATTTCAAATCAACCATCCTGGCGTTGTGTTTTTTGCAGAACTCGAAAAAATCTTTCGGCGTCATTTGTTATTTTCCTTTCAAACAAATTTTGTTTTTTATTCATAGCCGCCATGGTCCGCCTGTGCGGACATATTCGGCAGCCGGCTCAATCATAACAAGTGTGCAATAATTGTACCAAATGTCTTTTTGATACACATATTTCCACAGGTTGTTATTTTATAAGATATTACAAGAATATGTAAAATCAATATAATTTTTTTTTAATCTACATTTTTGTATATAGCTGCATACAAATCTACATAATTGTAGTTATTGCAGAATTGTCTTTGCAGCAAAACACCTTGTTAGCCTATAGCTTCGCTGCCGCGTTCGCCTGTTCGGATTCTTATACAATCGAGCAAATCCACAATAAAGATTTTCCCGTCACCGACCTGACCTGTTCTTGCACCGTCGATGATGGCCTGTACGGTTCTCTCGACAAAGTTTTCATTGATAGCTACTTCCAGACGCACTTTCTTTAAGAGGTTCACTTCCATTCCCACGCCTCTGTATGATTCGTGAAAACCCATTTGCCGGCCGCAGCCTAACGAGTTTGTTACGCTTATTTTATGAACCTCTACTTTGAACAAGGTTTGTTTTACGTCATTGAGTTTATGCGGCTGAATATATGCGATTATCAGTTTCATTTTTTATCTCCTTTTAAGGTTAAGTTCTTATTCGGTAGTGAATACCTGGAAACCCGCATAAGCTTCGTTGCCGTGTTCGCCGATATCAAGGCCGCGGAGCTCTTCGTCGCGTGATACGCGGATACCGATAACGGCTTTTAAAACAGCCCAGATTGATATCGCCACAATAAAAACAAACAATCCTACCGTAACCACAGCCGCCAATTGAGCTGTGAGCAGTTTAAAACCGCCGCCGTAGAATAATCCGTTGCCTGTTGCCGTGCCGGTAATTTTATCCTGAGCAAACAATCCTACGCAAAGAGTTCCAAATATGCCATTGACTAGATGTACCGATAATGCCCCGACAGGGTCATCCAGCCGCAGCCGGTCAAACATCATTACCGCCAGTACGACTAACACCCCGGCTATTAGTCCAATTATTAAAGCGCTTGGCACACTGACGAATGCACAAGGCGCCGTAATCGCCACTAATCCTGCAAGACATCCGTTAAGGGTCATTCCCAGGTCGGGTTTGCCGAGCAGCAGCCAGCAAACTATGGTTGCACT
Source organism: uncultured Planctomycetaceae bacterium (assembly GCA_964619675.1). Taxonomy (GTDB): domain Bacteria; phylum Planctomycetota; class Phycisphaerae; order Sedimentisphaerales; family UBA12454; genus JAPLMW01. Next base: position 24,720 of record CAZUEO010000029.1, read on the forward strand.
CATAATAGCCGCTGCCGCTGCGGTATTAGTTGTTACTGCAACGTGAGCGATGGCGCCTGGGTCTGCAGCCATTGTTGAACCGGGATTGAAGCCGAACCAGCCGAACCATAATATGAACGTTCCGATAGTTGCCAGAGACAGGTTATGCCCGGGAATTGCTTTAATATGACCGTTATCGTATTTTCCTATTCGCGGTCCGAGCATTATCACGCCTGCCAGTGCCGCCCATCCGCCGACACTGTGTACTACCGTTGAGCCTGCAAAATCATACATCCCCATTTTCGCAAGCCACCCTCCACCCCATACCCAGTGCCCAATGACAGGGTAAATCACCGTTGCCATCGCGAATGAGAAAATGATAAACGCTATGTATTTAATGCGCTCTGCCACTGCTCCGGAGACAATAGTTGCAGCCGTACCGCAAAATACCAATTGGAAAAAAAACTTTGCCCATAGCGGCACTCCCGTCCAGGATATTGCCGAATATACTCCCTGATAGGCATCTCCAATTGCAGGCGAGTTATCCGCACCGCCTGCCAGCAGCAGTCCTTTGAGACCGATGAAACTGCTCCCGTCGCCGAACATCAGCCCCCAGCCTAAAATTAAAAATCCCAGCGAGGATATTGCAAACACGATGAAGTTTTTTGACATTATATTCGCGCAATTTTTGGCTCGGGAAAAGCCGGATTCCACTGCCGCAAAGCCGAGATTCATAAAAAATACCAGCATTGCCGTAATTAGAACCCACATAGTATCTACAATTATTTTGATTTTCATTACGCTAACTCCGGTAAATAAATTTCAGTTGAAAAACAGTTCTTATGTTTAAATAAAACGCAATATCTGTGCCAGAAAGCTGAAAAATTTGCAAAAGTTATGTAAGTGGTTATATTAGATGATGTTATAAAAGAGGATGTATGATGTAGGGTTGTTTAATTTTTCTATAATAATGTAGAAATATACTATTTTATAAACATTTTTGTGTTTTTTATGATAGCAGTTTGGGGAAGATGCCGTATTTTTTGATTTTGTATCCGAGAATGCGTTCTGTCAGGCCCAGTTCTGAGGCGGTTTTTCTCTGTTGTCCGCCGCATTTTTTAAGGGCGTCGATGATAAGTTCTTTTTCCTTGTTTTCGATAGTCTCGCCGAGAGTATGTTTAAGGCCCGTTTCGCTTTTTCTTATCATTTGCAGCGAAGGCGGCAGATGTTCCGAGCGTATAACATCTTCGTTGCATAAAAGGACGGCTCTTTCGATACAGTTTTCGAGTTCTCTTATATTCCCCGGCCAGTGGTAGCTTGTAAGCATTTCAATTGCCGGTGTCGAGATACGCGTAATTATTTTGTTATTCTCTTTTGACAGCCGTTCGAGAAAGTAGTCGGCCAAAAGCATTATGTCGTCTTTGCGTTCTCTCAGCGGCGGCAGATAAATTGGAAAGACGTTTATTCTGTAATACAGGTCTTCTCTGAACAGTTTTTCTTTGATTTGTTCTTCGAGATTTTTATTTGTGGCGACGATGATTCTTACGTTCACTTTTATTGTTTCGTTCCCGCCGACCCGTTCGAATTCCCTGAATTGGATTATTCTGAGCAGTTTGACCTGCAGGTTTATGGAGAAATCGCCTATTTCGTCGAGGAATATCGTACCGCCGTTTGCCCTTTCGAATCTGCCGACCTTTCTTTCCGTCGCCCCTGTGAAAGACCCTTTTTCATGGCCGAAAAGCTCGCTTTCCAGCAGCGTTTCAGGCAGGGCGGTGCAGTTTACCTTTACGAACGGCTTATTTGCCCTTGTGCTGTTGTAGTGGACTGCGTGCGCAACCAGGTCTTTGCCTGTGCCGCTTTCGCCGCGTATAAGCACCGTAGCGTTGCTGTCGGCCACCTGTTCGATGAGCCGATAAACTTCTTTCATCGCGTTGCTTGTGCCAACCATATTGTCTATGTTGAAATGTGTCTTTAGCTCCTGTCTTAGTCGCAGGTTTTCTTCCGATAGTTGCCTTTTGTCGGATTTGACAAGTCTGTTTAGTTTTACTGCCTGTGCGACCATTGTTGCTATGATGTTCAGCAGGTTTAGATTTGCTTCGACATCGTCTTCTTTTTGCACCTGCCTGTCGACGTTTAGAGTCCCGATTGTTTTTCCTTCGAGTTTTATGGGCACGCAGTAGAAGGCTGTTTTTTTGCCGTGTAATTTTTTTCTCGAATGTGTCTTGTGCAGAAATCTGTTGTCCTTTGAGATGTCCGGCACGACGATTTGGTTACCTGTCTGGACGACTGTGCCGGTAACACCTTCGCCGATTTTATAGCTGCCTAATTGTTTTGATTTTTCACTCAGGCCGTGAGCTATTTTTATGTTTATGGTTTCCGTTCCCGGGTCAAGCAGGGTGATAGTCCCTCTTTGCAGTTTAACATGTGTGTCCAGTGATTTTAAAATTGCCTTGAGCGTCAGCTCAAGGTCCAGCGATTCTGCAAAGACCCTCGCCATATCACTTAATAGCTGTACTTCTTTGGATAATTTTACCGCCATAATTCCATCCTTTTATAATATACGAAATTGTAGGTAAATTACAAAAAAATACAATATTGTCAAAATAATTTTAAAAAATTCTTTATCTTTAAGGATAAATCGGGCATTTATGTAAATTATTATTTTTTTGCGGGCAGAAGTTTGCTCCAATTACCCATCTTTTCCGGCTTAACAGGAAGGCTCATTAAAGAAAGCCAGACCTCTGTAAAGAGAGTCTGGCTTCGGAGGAGGGTGATGAAAAGATCTTAAACACCGAGTAGCCAAGTATCTCGGTTTTTTACTGGAATTGTCCTTATTCAATTATTATGGCCTGGCCAGAAAAATCAAGTATTTTTTTACAATTTTTTGCAAAATTTACTGTTTTTATTGAAATCTCATTCAGAATAGTGAAGCCCGATAAAATGTCCTTGCCAATCGCTTTTTTCTCAAATATCCTTTAATCGACTATTATGGTAACTATTTCTACATTATGTCAGGCAAAAGACCAGGGCCGCAAGTTTTCTGCTGTTAGTTGTTATGATTATACCAGTGCCAGGCTTGTTGCCGCCGCGGGTGTTGAGGTTCTGATGGCCGGCGACTCGGCGGCTCAGTTTATGCTTGGTTTTGACAGCACCTTGCCGGTAACGATGGATTTTATGTCAGCGATAACCGCTGCAGTTAAAAGAGCAGCTCCTGACTGCTTGATTATCGCCGACCTGCCTTATGAATCCTGTAAAGCCGGTATTGAGCGGGTGCTGAAAGACTCGCAGAGGTTTGTAAACGAAGCCGGCGCCGATATTGTGAAGATTGAAACGTCAATCGAGCAGTTTGATGCAGTGAAGGCTGTTATCGATGCAGGCATATCGGTTATGCCGCATTTAGGCATAAGGCCGCAGACCGGCACGTACAAGGCTGAAGGTGCAACCGCCGAGGCAGCGGAGCAGCTTATAAAACTTGCTGATAAGGTTTATCAGGCCGGTGCACCGGTGCTTTTGCTGGAAGGCACCGCGAGAGAGGTTGCTAAAATTATCACGCAGCGGGTATCGATTCCGGTGATAAGTTGCGGCAGCGGTCCTGATTGTGACGGCCAGGTGCTGGTTCTGCCGGACATTTTAAATCTTAATGCCGGCCCTGTTCCGAAATTTTCCAAAAGTTTCGCTGAAATCGGCAAAGCTTATATTGAAGCAATTGCTTTATATGTGAAGGAAGTAAAGCAGGGCCTTTATCCTGATGATGCTCACTGTTATCATATGAGAGCCGGCGAGTATGAAAAGCTCGAGAAACTGATAAGCTGATTTATGTCTCAAAATGGAACAACGGTTCAAGACCAGGCTGGCACAGGCGCTATTCAGCCACTGATTATTTCTGAGAGTTTGACTGTGCAGCAGTTTTGTGCGCCGCTGCGGCATCTGCTTTTTGGCTTTGAGGCTCAGGGCGTTACCTGTTGTGTTGTCATACCTCCTGAAAGTCAGATAGAATCATTTCTCTGGCCGGGCATGGAGATAATAAGGTATCCTGCTTTGAAGTTCGGCTTGTTTTATCGGCAGAACCGCAGGCGTCTGCTTTCGCAGATAGAAAAATTCAAGCCGACCGTTATTCACTGCTTCGGTACCGCAAGAGCGCTTCTTGCGAAATCTCTCGGCCATACGCTTGGTATTCCTGTTGTTCTGACCGTACATTCCTCCCGGCAGAATTTCCTGAATCGTCAAATCATTGGCAGGGGGTTTTCAGCGATTATGGCACCTTCCAGGCACATTGCGGAGTCGTTGAAGAAGCACAGCCCCCGTATTGCGGCCGCTGTCAGGCAGGTAAATACCGGCACATTTGTTGATGAGACCTGTGCGTGTTTTTCACAGCCGGGCCGCACACCGGGTATGGTTGTGGTTTCGGATTTTTTGCGTTTTGATGATCTGGAGCCGCTTTTGAGTGCCATAAGGCATCTTGCAGTTGACGGCTATGAATTTCATGTCGTTTTGATGGGCTCTGGTCCTGCCCAGAGTGCTATCCGTAAATTTATACACGGAGTTGGGCTTGTTTCTACCGTTAATATCTCGCCGCCGATAAGGCCGTTGCGAGCTGTGTTTCGCGGTGCGGATGTTTTTATTCACCCCTTTATTACACAGAGATTTGACCCTGCGATAATTGAGGCCGCAAGTGCAGGTTCGGTGATTGCTACCGATAAAAATAATGCGGATGACTTTTTGCGGAATAACACAACTGCTGTTCTTTTTGACAGTCGTGATGAATTGAGCATCCATTCGGCATTACAGAAGCTTCTTGATGACAGGGAATTTGCAAAATCGATAGCGTCTGCCGCGCAGAATTATCTTCGCAGCAGCCATTCTGTCAGCTCGATGGTGGACGAGCTTTTGAAAATCTACACTCAGGCCGCCTCGTCAACCGTCAACTAAAATTCCCTTCACAGCCCTTCTTGTTTATTCGAAGAATCGCTTTAATTACGGTTTCCAGAACGCACGGTAAAGTGTTTTGCCGCGAGTAACCATCGTTTCAAATCCCTCACCGCAGATAACTGGAAAATTGACAATTGTGTCATACTCCGGCCCGGCCTGGTCATTAACAGCAAATATCCGTTTGTTCCTGTTTATAGCCACATAGGCTGTTCGCTTGCCGTCAGAGCTGAAAGCAAGACTGTTTTCCATAATATCATCGTATTGGGGCCAGGCCTTGTTATCGACAATTACCTGCCATTTCTTGTCATTTTGCGCTATATATATGATGTGCCTGCTGTCGGAGCTGAAAATGGGAAATCCTTTCTTGATTTCGTCATATTCAGCGCCGGCGTTGCCGTCAACAATGACAAGTTGCTTGTAATTTTTTTTGGCTGCATACGCCAGCCGGCTGCTGTCGGGGCTGAAGATTACGGTGCCTTCCAGAACGGCATCGTGTTCGGCTATTGGCTGGTTATCGACGATGACCTGCCATTTGCCGTCCTTCCATCCAGCGTATGCTGTGTGTTTACTGTCCGGGCTGAAAACAGGTGTGCCTTCCTTGATACTGTCAAATGCCGGCCCGACATTTCCATCGATGACGACCTGCCACTTGTACTCATTTTTGGCTGCGTACGCTGTGCGCTTGCCGTCCGGGCTGAAGAGCACAGGTCCTTCCTTGATGATATCATATTCCGGTCCGGCCTGACCATCGATGACAACCATTTGTTTGAAGCTGTTGTTCCTGACAATATATGAGATATGATTGCTGTCAGGACTGAAGACAACGGTGCCTTCCGGAATGTCGTCGTATTCCGGCCCGCCGTTTCCGTCAACGATGACCTGCCATTTAGAATCTTTGCGTGCTCTGCAGGCGATATGTTTGCCGTCGGGGCTGAAGAGCGGCGAGTATTTTCCGACTTCGTCATATGCCGGCCCGACATTGCCGTCGATGATGACGTGTCGTTTCATATTTTTGCGGCCCACGTATGCTATCCTTTTACTATCGGGGCTGAAGGTAACAATGGTGATATCGTCATATCCCGGCCCGGCCTGTCCGTCGGTAACAACTACTCGTTGGCCGCCTTTCCATACCATATACGCTATGTGTTTGCTGTCGGGACTGAAGACGGGAAGAGCTGCTATTCTGACGTTATCGTATTCCGCGCCTGCCTGGCCGTCAACGACAACCAGCAGTTTGTTGTTCCTTTGTGCTATGAATGCCGTTCGTTTGCTGTCCGGGCTGAAGACAAAGGAGCCTGACCAGATGTTGTCGTATTTTGCCCCTGCATTACCATCGATAACGACAGCTTGTTTGGCCTCTTTCAGTGCCACATACGCTGTGCGGTTGCTGTCCGGGCTGAAGACTATTGTGCCTTTGCCAATCGCATCGTACTGCGGCCCGGCAGCGCCGTCGACAAAGACTTGATGCTTTTCATTCTCCACTCCGGTAAAAACTATATGCCGCCGGTCCGGACTGCGGGCGACGTCGATTATCTGGTCGGGCACTGTTCCCAGCTTGACTTCGGTAAAATGATTAGACTTGTTCGGTTCATTTGAGCCGTAAGATAGTACTGCTGTTGCAGATATTGCTGCTATAGCGGTTACAAATACGATATACGCACATCTATTCATACTACTCCCTTTCCCACATTTGTTCTGCGTTTGGTATTTTCCTTATCAGGCTGCATTATAGCATTTTGCAGCGGGGAGTTCAAGACGGCAAATTCGCCCTGATATTTTTTCGCCGCCCGGTCATAAAGTCTTGGATTTTCGATTTCTTTCTCTCATTTCGTATAAATCGCTTTTCAGCAGGATTGTTTTGAATGGCTCTTTTTTGAATATTGGAAAGTTAAGTGGTGCGTACTGTTCATCTTTGTTTTCGATAACGAATTTATCTCTTGCCATAGCCGCAAGTATCAGGCCGTTTGGAGTATAGGGGCTGTAAAAGCTGACTATTTTGCTTCCGTTTGAATATCTTGCGTAATATGTCGGCTTGCAGTTCTTTGATTTTTTTCTTTTTACGCTGACGCCTATGAAGCCTGTTGAGTTTTTCAGGATGCGGTTAAGCATATTTTGTCGGTGTGTTGCAATTCGCAGATTGCTTTTTTGGTTATCTAACGGGTCTCTGTTCCTGTGGTCCACTAATTGTCCTTTTTTTGCTTTGAGTATGATTCTCGCAAGTGCGGTGGTTTTTCTGGTTTTTTTATCGCGGGCAAATACCTGGCCTGCCTTTGAGATTATGAGGGTGGCGTTGAGAATTTTGGGGTTATAGAAGGCCTTTGCATCGAGTTTAACGTCTTTGCCTGCCACTTTTCTTATCAGATATTCTTGTTTTTTCTTATTTGTTTTCATTTTGTTTGGTTGTCGGTTACTTCTGCCTTTGGCAGATTCCACAAATTTTCAATTTTCAATCTTCAATTTTCAATTCTTTCCGACTTTCTATGTTGCCTTTTTTCGACTTCAAATTCTTCATTTTTCATTCTTCAATCTTCAATTTTCAATACACATCCCCCCCCGTATTACCTGAAAAGTTGCGCGTTTTGTAAAAAATTCAGCAAAAATTTTGGGTCGATTTTTCATAAACCCTTGTCAAATAAGGATGAAATTTTTTTTAGATTTTCAAAACGCGCATGTTTTTTTTTGCGCGTTTTGAAAAAAACTTGCGGGATTTTCTTGCCCCGTTAGATGCCTTTGAAGTTATCTTATTGAGAAACTTCTGAGGCTATCTAACTGGGGTACTTATGTGGATGTTTTTTGTCTTTTTGTTTTTTGCATTTTTTTTAAATTTCTCTTGACAAACGATGGAGTATATAGGTAATATGATTTTGTAGAGAAAAGAAGTGCCTTAAGGAATGGGCAAGCAAATAATAATAAGTTGCCATTATAATATCAGCCTGAAATTTTTATCATATCTTTTTTTAGCCCATTTCTTTAAGCCTCTGCCAGACTGAAATTATGGAGTGATATGAATTTGTAATAATAATTAATCTTTTGAGGAGTATAAAAATGAAAAGGCAATTAATCGTACGGGTAGGGTTGGCCATTTTATTGTGGATTGCGGTTATAGTGCAAGCCGGCGAGCCATTTATGCTGAAGGATATAAATCCGACGGGAGATTCAAATCCTTTGGGGCTGACAAATGTAAACGGCACGTTGTTTTTTGTGGCCGACGACGGCACAAACGGCTATGAGTTATGGAAAAGCGATGGCAGCCAAGCCGGCACGGTAATGGTAAAGGATGGAATCCCGGGGGCAGGAAGCTTATGGCCCAGTGAGCTGACGAATTTAAACGGCGCCCTGTTTTTCTCAGCCAACAACGACGTAAACGGCACTGAATTATGGAAAAGCGACGGCACAGAAGCCGGCACGGTAATTGTGAAGGATATACATGTATATCCAGAGGTATCAGGATTAGGAGGTTCATGTCCTTTGTACCTGACAGATGTAAACGGCATATTATTTTTCAGTGCCAACAACGGCTACTACGATGCAAACGGCATTGAACTATGGAAAAGCGACGGTACTGAGGCCGGCACGGTTATGGTTAAGGATATATATAAGGGTGTGTCCTCGCATTCAGAACCTTGGTATCTGACAAACGTGAACGGCACCCTGTTTTTCACAGCCCGCGACGCAAATGGCGAAGAGTTATGGCAAAGCGACGGCACTGAGGCCGGCACGGTAATGGTAAAGGATATAAATCCGGGGGTGGGATACTCAAATCCTTCAGACCTGACAGATGTAAACGGCATATTATTTTTCCATGCTAATGACGGCGCAAACGGTTATGAGTTATGGAAAAGCGATGGCAGCCAGGCCGGCACGGTAATGGTAAAAGATATAAATCCAGGGTCGGGAAACTCAAGTCCTTCAGACCTGATAAATCTAAGCGGCACGTTATTTTTCAGTGCCGACGACGGCACAAACGGCTATGAGTTATGGAAAAGCGACGGCAGCCAGGCCGGCACGGTAATGGTTAAGGATATA
>CAZUEO010000030.1:0-30419 GCA_964619675.1 uncultured Planctomycetaceae bacterium
TTTACTTTTGTTTGATTAGCAGGCAAAGTATTGATTGTAGTCCATTGTAATTCAAGGAACGGATCAGCTGAAATAAATTTTCCCTGGCAATGATTAAATTTTGAAATACCGTAACAAATTTGTTCCTGTGCAACTATTAAATTTTTCAATATCCATAGATACGGAGTAATCTGACTGTTCTATAATACATTCTTTCCAGGCTGCCTCGGTTTGTTTTTCTACTTTTTCCGAAAACGAAAAACTTTTTTGAGACAGTATAAAAAGCAATTCAACCAAGTCGTCAAAGCTTTGCCTTTGGAGCATCGGCAAAAACCGATGCCTTATACGGTTGCGTGTGAAGCGGCAATCAAGATTTGTATGGTCGGTTTGCCAATGGATATTCTGTGATACGAGATAATCTTCGATTTCTTTTCTACTGAGGCATAAAAGCGGCCTTATAAAGATTGTGCCATTTATAACAGATTTGGGTCTTATTCCTGCAAGACCTTTAAAGCCTGTGCCTCTAAGCAAACGGTGAATCATCGTTTCAGCATTGTCATTTTTCTGATGAGCGGTAACAATACAGGAGCAGCCGTTTTTTTGAGCTATCGCTGCAAGTTTTTCAAGTCTTAAATTTCTGGCGGCTGTCTCAATTGAGAGTTTGTTTTCCTTAGCATAGTTTTTTACATCAATTTGTTCGATTGTTACAGAAAGATTATGTTTTTCAGCGAGGGTCTTTACGTACTTTTCATCATTAAGGCTTTTTTGGCCTCGCAATTGATGATTTATATGGGCGATATGAAAGTCATTGTTTATCCTGCCGGAAAGTTTCAAGCTAACGAGGATTTTCAAAAGCGCGACCGAATCAGCACCGCCTGAGACAGCCAACAAAAACTTTGAGCCACCAGGCAGAAGGCCATAGTATTTGATAAAGTCTTCAACTTTTTGTTCAATTGCAGCGCACATAAACCGCCATAAAAAAACAGGCCTGTAAGATAGTTTACAGGCCTGGTCTTTAATACTAAAGTAAAAAAATGTTTATTTAATGTTCACCGATTTCGGCTCGGCTGTCAGCTCATCGACCCTCTGACGGATTAGCTTCGCCGTGTCGTCATTGAGATATTCTATTTCCTTCTGAAGAGATTCTCTGTAAAGCTGCAGGGCCTGAGCTCTTTCGAACAACTCATTGTCGAGAAGATTTGCCGCTCTGTAACGGGCAGGATAGGGTGTTTGCATGTCCCATTGAAACGCTCTTTTGTAATACAGTACGGCAATTGAATAATCCTTAAAGAACTCGTGAATCTCGCCTGCCATATAGGCGGCATCGTCTATTTTATCGCTGGCTGGATAATCTCTTATCAGGTCGTTGCATTTGTTAAGTGCGAGCCGCATTTTCTTTCTGCTGATTAGGATATCACCGGGTACAAGCTTGGCGCCCGGGACGATTCCCGCGCGTTTGTAGAGCCTTTTAGCGTCTTTATAAAGGATATTGGCTTTCGGTACGGAGTCTTTTGCCGCAAGTTTATCGCCTGCTACCTCGGCCTGAATAAGATAGCGGTATCGCGGTGCGGCATCGATGGAAGCAAGCTCTCTGTCGACCCATTCGAGCTTAAGCTGATTACCGCTCTGCTCGTAGAAGGATTTAAGCTTTTCAAGCTCTTTTCGATATGCAAGCCGTTTGGCGGTAACCTCTTCGGCAAGGGCAACTTCCGCCGCAGCACTGGGAGTCATCTGCTCGAATACATCAGGCCCCAGCCTTTCAACCATAAACCTTTCTTCGCTGCAGGCCGTCAAAACCAGGGTTAAAGAGATAAGAACTACTGACAGTGATATCTTTTTCATTGTCAAATCCTTTCAACACTTATACTTTTCAGAATTTTTGCCTTTTACAACATTAACAACTTATATCCCCTTGTCAAGGGCAATTGATAGCCTATTTTTAAGGGTTTTCGGCATAAATTCTCGAAAATAAAGGTATAGCACATATCCGTGGTATGGTTACGTATACGCAACTGGTGCATTTTACCACTGCGCTTCATAATACGCTCCTGCAGGACCTTGTGGTTTCGGTTTCGGGCGGGATTTTATAATAGCTTGGGCTATTGCAAAGTCAGCCTTTGTGGTGATTTTGATATTTGATGAGTCAGTCTCAACGATGGCAACTTTATGCCCCATCGCCTCTACAAGCTGCGAATCATCGCTTATTTTTGACTTATCGAGCCCGCCATTTGGCGAGGTCTCGCCTTCGGCGGACTTATCGAGATTAGCATAGGCTTTTTTGAGCAAATCCTTTTTAAAGACCTGCGGCGTCTGGGCTTCATAAAGGCCGGTGCGGTCAACGGTTTCGACTATTTGGCCGTTTTCTGCTTTTTTCAACGTAGCAACAACGGGGCAGGCAAGCATCGCAGCTCCGTTTTCTTCAGCGGCCTTGAAGACATCGTCAATCCATTCATTTTTCAGACAGCACCGCACGGCATCGTGAACGGCCACAAAATCAATTTCATCTTTTACAAGTTCAAGTACCTTTGCAACAGTTTCAAATCGCTCCTGGCCGCCGATACAGAGTTTTACACCATGGAAACTAAGGTTTGCGCCGTGCGTGATTTTAAACATTTCCTCATCTTCAGCAGGAATGGCAAGCAAAATTTGTTTTACATTGTCTCTGCCGGCAAAAAACTCGATGCTTCGCAAAAATGCAGGTCTGCCTGCCACGTTGGCAAATTGTTTTTTCTTTGCTGCTTCGAGGTTATGCTTCTGCTGGTCGACAAATCTTTTGCTGCTGCCCGCAGCACAAATTATTACCGCGATATTCATAGATTTATCCATATTATTTTTTGTTTTTTATTTTATTGCTGATATTCTTAATTTTTTCTTCTTCATTAGCTGCATCTTTATTAAGGCCGCTAATTTTGTAAAGTTCTGAAGAAATTTTATAACAATCCAAGGCTTTTTGAAGTTTGCCTTGTACCATATTCAAATCGCCTTGATAGTCCTTGGTTTGAGCAAGCCGATATTGCGAAGTATCTTTAAGAAATTGGTCAGCTTGAGATAATGCTAATTCCGCCTTGTCATAATCTTTCATAAAATAGTAACATCTGCCGAGTTCCATATTGGCAATGCCGACACCATCAATAGAGCCGGCTTTAGTATAAGCACGAAGAGCGTTGTTTAGATAATCTACGGCATTCGCATATTCCTTTAAATCCTTGTTCATTAAGCCAAGATTAAAATAGCAATTAGCAAGACCATGATAATCGTTTGTTTCCTGATATAGTTTACAGGCATTAATATAATATTGCTTTGCTTTATCATTGTCATTACTAAGGTAAGTATTGCCCAGCAGTTTTTGGCAGTCTGCAAGTCCTTTTGTGTTTCCAGACTTTTCGAACATAGTTTTTGCCTGTTCGGCGACTTGCCGGGCATTTTGAATATCGGATATCCTATAATAGACCTCGCCTATCTGAAACAAAATGTCAGCTTTCATTAGAATATCATTGGTTTCTTCACAAATTTTTAAAGTTTCTTTATACGTGTTTAAACTTTTTTCAAAGTATCCGTAGTTGTATTCAATTCCTCCAAGTGAAGAAAGACAGGCTTTTAATGAGCTTATATCATTATTTTTTCTGAAGCAATCAGTCGCTTTACCAAGGTTATTAATAGTTTCAATTCTATTCGTCATGCTGTTATAGATAAGTGCTTTCAACAAATAACCATCACATTCCGGGAAATTATTCTTTTGAGATATCTCGAGAGCACGATCGCAATATTGCATCGCTATCTTGCTGTTATTGCGGGAGTTTTGGACATTGGCCATTATAAGGCAGTATTTTAAATTTTTATCAGGCGGCAATTTATTTAACTCTACAATGGCATCCGGATAACTCATAATTGCCAGTTTCTTGACAAACTCCATATCGGGTTCAAATTTTTTCGATGTTTCTGCAATTGTAGTTGATGAGGTAAGGAAAATTAACAAGTAAATTAAAGAAGATGTTTTAAGCTGTGTTAATCTATTAATTGTCATTGTAACAGCCTTTATAGTTTTTCATATTGTTTATGTTTTTTAATATTCGATACCTTTTCTTGCCTTTATGTTTTTTCCAAAGGGGTGTTTTACTTCTTTCATTTCCGTAACAAGGTCTGCAAGTTTAATAATACTTTTTGTCACACCTCGGCCGGTCATTATTATCTCAACTGGTTTTGCTTTTGATTTAATAATGTTCTTTATTTGTTCCAGATTGACCAGTTTCTTTGAAAAGCAAAATACTATTTCATCGAGGATAATAACATCATATTTTTTATTTTTTGCAGCATCAGCAATTTCATCACAAATTTTCTTTATTTTAAGAAAATGCACTCCACCAGCACAAATCTGTTTTATTTTCTTTGCGGCATTTTCAACAGCCTTTTTATCGCCGAGTGATTTTCTCATATTCCATTTGATATTGACCGCTTCGATTTTTATCGGCAGGTTTGTTTTTGCGAGGGCTTTTCTTTCGCCGAGTTTAAGAGCAGGGGGCTTGAGGAATTGATAAATGATAATCTTTTTGCCCCAGCCTGCGGCACGCAGGGCAAGGCCCAGGGCGGCAGTGGTCTTGCCTTTTCCATTACCCGTATAAATCTGGACTAATCCTTTTTCTGCCATAGCGATATGATAAGAATGAGATATTAAAAATGCAAAATGAAAAATTACAACATATCAGCTTTTGGGCAAGCCGGGCTGTCTGGAACTGAGGACTTTGTTCATTATTTTGATTACAACAAACATCGTAAAGGCCACGATGAAAAAATCTATGAGCGTATTTACGAACTGGCCGTATCGCAGGGTAACAGCGGACAGAGTTTCACCCGTCGGCGAGACGGCAGCTTTTTTGAGCACGATTTCAAGATTTTTAAAGTCCACACCGCCAAGTATTACACCTATCGGCGGCATTATTATATCATTGACAAGCGAGGTGATAATCTTATTAAAGGCTGTACCGATGATGATAGCGACAGCCATATCGATGGCGTTTCCTTTTATGGCAAACTGTTTAAATTCCTGCCAGATTTTCACATTGGTGTCTCTAAGGTATTAGCTTTTTTCTACACAACAATATAAAAGCCGAGCCAGCAGAGCAGTCCGCCGAGTATTATCACAATAGTTGCCCAGACAGACAGGAATTTGTCCATCTTATAGATATTGCAAATCTTGATAGATACCCTCGGCAGTGTAATCAGAAACAGTCCTTTTACAAGAGCGACCCAGCCGATAATCGTAATAATGACGGGCCAGTCTTTGCTCCAGATATTATGAAATGTTACCAGAAGGAATCCTATCATCAATGCGACAAGGCCGCCAAGGTAAATGCCAGACGTATTTTCCGTAAAGTCTTTTATCAGTTTCTTGTAAAAATCGGGGTTGATAAGCATGCCGATACCGACAGCTATATATACGATTCCTATGGCCTGAAAGATTTGTGCATCCGTCATTTTTGGTTCTCCTAAAACATCCGGTATTTTGTATTTTTGTGATTATTGCATAGATTCCCGATAGATATCTTATCGGCTTGTTTCGAGATTTCCTCGATTTTTTGCTTTTCACGCTTACAAAATTGTCTATAATTTGGCAAATTTATAGGTTTTCAGGGAGGATAATATGCCGAGAAGAGAAGATGTAAGTAAAGTAATGATAATAGGTTCCGGCCCGATAGTAATCGGCCAGGCCTGCGAATTTGACTATTCTGGCACGCAAGCCTGCAAGGCACTGCGTAAGCTGGGGTACAGAATCATACTTGCCAATTCCAATCCCGCCACAATTATGACCGATCCCGGTATGGCTGATATTACCTATATTGAGCCTTTGACGCTGGAGGCTATGACGGAAATCATAAAGAAGGAACGGCCTGACGGTCTGCTGCCGAATTTAGGCGGCCAAAGCGGCCTTAACCTTGTTTCTGAACTGAGTAAGGCAGGCGTATTGAAAAAATATGGCGTAAAGGTCATCGGTGTAAACGTTGACGCAATCGAACGCGGTGAGGACAGAATCGCATTTAAAAATACGATGAACAAGCTCGGTATCGATATGCCGAAAAGTGCACCAGCCTACAGCGTTGAGGAAGCGGAAAAAGTGGCAGAAAAACTCGGCTATCCGGTGGTAATCAGGCCTGCTTATACGCTTGGCGGTACAGGCGGAGGTTTAGTTTACAATATTGAGGAGCTGCAAGTCGTAGCAAGCAGGGGAATTGCAGCAAGCCTTGTCGGACAAATCCTTGTCGAAGAGTCGGTGTTGGGCTGGGAAGAGCTTGAGCTTGAAGTTGTCCGCGATGCAAAAAACCAGATGATTACCGTTTGCTTCATCGAGAACGTTGATGCGATGGGCGTCCATACCGGAGATTCATACTGCACGGCGCCGATGCTGACCATTGATGAAAAACTTCAAAAAAAACTGCAAAAGCACTCATACGATATTGTCGAAGCAATTCAGGTCATTGGCGGAACGAATATTCAGTTCGCACACGACCCGAAGACCGGCAGGGTAGTCGTTATCGAAATCAATCCGCGAACCAGCCGGTCAAGCGCTCTTGCCTCAAAAGCAACCGGCTTTCCCATCGCATTAGTTTCTGCAATGCTCGCAGGAGGTCTGACGCTCGATGAAATCCCATACTGGCGGGACGGCACTCTCGAGAAATACACGCCAAGCGGAGATTATGTCGTTGTGAAATTTTCCCGCTGGGCGTTTGAAAAATTCAAAGGCGTTCAGGACAGGCTCGGTACACAAATGCGGGCAGTCGGCGAAGTTATGAGCATCGGCAAGACATACAAAGAGGCCTTCCAGAAATCCATCCGGTCGCTGGAAAACGGCAGACACGGCCTGGGCTTTGCGAAAGACTTCAATAAAAAAACACTTGGCGAACTTATGGAAATGCTCACAGAGCCGTCAAGCGAGCGGCAGTTTATAATGTATGAAGCCCTGCGAAAAGGAGCAGATATTCAAGCCCTTTACGAAAAGACATATATCAAGCCGTACTTTATCCGGCAAATGAAAGAGCTTGTTGAGCTTGAAGAGGAAATTTTGAAATATAAGGGCAAACAACTGCCTGGCAAGCTGCTGACAAAGGCCAAGAAAGACGGTTTTTCAGACAAATATCTTGCACAGATTCTTGGCACAAAAGAAGAAAGCCTTAGGAAGCAGCGGCAGGGGCTCGGCATTGTGGAAGGCTGGCACGCTGTGCCTGTAAGCGGTGTCGAAAACGCAGCGTATTACTATTCCAGCTACAATGCGCCGGATACAGTACCGGTAAGCAAGAGAAAGAAAATAATGGTTCTTGGCGGCGGCCCTAACCGTATAGGGCAGGGCATCGAGTTCGATTACTGCTGTGTGCACGCAGCCTTTACACTGCGCGATGTAGGCTATGAAACAATAATGGTAAACTGCAACCCTGAAACCGTATCCACCGACTACGATACGAGCGATAAATTATATTTTGAGCCTTTGACTGTTGAAGATGTCCTGAGTATTTACGAAAAGGAAAAGCCGCTCGGCGTAATTTGCCAGTTCGGAGGACAGACGCCGCTCAATATCGCGGCGGAACTTGAAAAGGCAGGCGTAAATATTCTCGGCACGAGTGTCGAGACAATCGACCTTGCAGAAGACCGCGACAGGTTCAGGGAAAAGATGGAAAAGCTCGGCATACCAATGCCTGCCTCCGGTATGGCAAGCACATTTGAGCAGGCGGCCAAAATTGCCGAGAAAATCGGTTATCCCCTGATGGTCCGGCCATCGTACGTTCTCGGCGGGCGAGGTATGGAAGTTGTCCACGACGTTGATATGCTCAGGCAATATGTTGACGCCGCGGTCGGCGTTACGCCTGAAAGGCCGATACTTATCGATAAATTTCTCGAAAGCGCAATCGAGTGTGAAGCCGATGCGCTTGCCGACGGCACTGACGCATTCGTACCTGCCGTGATGGAACATATCGAGCTTGCAGGAATTCACAGCGGTGATTCAGCCTGTGTTATTCCGCCGATAAGCATCCCGCAAAAACACCTCGATACCATTTACGAATACACGCGGAAAATAGCAGTACAGCTGAATGTCGTAGGACTGATGAATATCCAGTACGCGATAGCCAAAGATGTGCTTTACGTGCTTGAGGCAAACCCGCGGGCCTCACGAACTGTGCCGTTAGTCTCGAAGGTCTGCGGAATACAAATGGCGCGACTTGCCACGCAATTGATGCTCGGCAAAAAGATAGACGAGCTGAAATTAAGACCTCGCAAATTCCCGCACTTCGGCGTCAAGGAATCTGTCTTTCCATTTAATATGTTTCCGGAAGTTGACCCGATACTCGGTCCTGAAATGCGCTCGACCGGCGAAGTGCTCGGCATGGCAGAGTCATTCGGCCTGGCGTTCTATAAGGCCCAGGATGCTGCAAAACAAACTCTGCCTTCAAAAGGGACCGTGCTTATTACTGTGAATGACACAGACAAAAGTTCAGTTATTGATGTTGCAAAAAGATTTGAAAAACTGGGTTTTAAAATTATCGCAACGGCCGGCACAAGCATATATCTCGCAGATAACGGCATAAAGGCCGAGTCAATTTACAAGATGCATGAGGGCAGACCGAATATTCTCGATGCGATAAAGAATGGCGAAATTCAGGTCTTGATAAACACACCGGCAGGCAAGATGAGCAAGTTTGACGATTCATACATCCGCAAGGCCGCAATAAAATACAAGATTCCCTACATAACGACTATTGCTGCCGCAGTCGCAAGCGCAAAAGGCATTGAAGCCGTTCAGAAAGGCAAAGGTAAGGTAAAATCCCTGCAGGGATACCATAACGAAATTCAAAGTTTAAAATGAAAAATGCAAAATTTTGGAATTCATTTTACTTTTTGAGTTTTTCATATTTAATTTGTCTATGATTTATCTATGGTTAATCCTGCTCATAATTCTCAATGCCTTCTGGCTGGCGCTGGTATTTTTTTCTCTGCCGGGCAATTGGCTGATGATTATTACTACAATCCTCTTTGCCTTATGGCAAAAAAACATATTCAGTATTTATACGATTATCGCTGCGGTTATTATCGCGTTTTTGGGCGAAGTTTTCGAATTTTTTGCCGGTGCGGGCGGGGCAAAGGCGGCAGGCGGCGGCAAAAAAGCTATGGCAGCAGCGATAATCGGTGCTATTCTCGGTGCCATCATCGGCACTATAATAATTCCCATTCCGATTCTTGGAACACTTTTAGGCTCCGCAATCGGGGCGGCTATTGCAGTTTTGACAGTTGAAAGAAAAGCAGGAAAAGAATTAAAGCCATCGCTCAAAACCGCGGCAGGGGCGGGACTGGGGCAATTTGTCGGATTAGGCGCAAAGTTTATCGCAGGGGTTGTTATCTGGCTGATTTTTGCAATAGCAGCGTTTGTAAATTAGTCGTCCCGACCCGTTTGGTCTTTTCTGAATTTTCTTTCAAGAGGGGAAAGCAGCAGCAATGCAATTAAGGTCAAAAAAGCCGCGACAAAAGCCAGAAAATACATTCTTGCACCGCAAGCCATACCGATACTTGCAACAATCCATATCCCTGCAGCGGTTGTAAGACCTTGTATGCCGATGCCGCTGTGGATTATCGCACCGGCGCCGAGAAAACCAATGCCGGTTACAACCTGAGCTGCTATCCTGCCGGGGTCGGAACCTGAAAGGCTTGTTGAAATAATCGTAAAGATACAGGAGCCGAGACAGATAATGATATTTGTGCGAAGGCCGGCGGGTTTGCCGCGAAGCTCCCTTTCAAGTCCGATTACACCGCCCAGAAAAGCAGCGGCTAAAAGCGAGATAACGTCAGACCAATTGGCTTCCATGTCTTAAACTCCTTCAAATTCAGAAATATTATACAGGAAATCAGGTTGTAAACAAGGGAGAATTACTTGACCGCCTGGATAATTTGTGTTTTAATATCAGGCCAGATAACCTTTTAAGGAAAAGGGACAAGGAATGAAAGTCAGTAAAAGAGCGCAGGCTGTGCCGCCTTCAGCGACGATGGCGGTGGACGCAAAAGCAAAGGAGCTAAAAGCCAAAGGCGTCGATGTTGTCGGATTCGGAGCCGGTGAGCCGGACTTTGATACGCCGCAGTATATCAAAGATGCCGCAATCGCGGCAATAAAAGCGGGCAAAACCAAATATACGGCCACGCCGGGCATACCGGAACTACGAAAGGCTATCGCTGAAAAGCTGCAAAAGGACAACAATCTCAAATACACGCCTGAGCAGGTTATCGTAAATATCGGGGCAAAGCATTCGGTATATGAATCTATGCAGGCTGTGCTCGACGAGGGCGATGAGGTTATTTTGCCTGCGCCGTACTGGGTAACGTATCCTGAAACGATTAAGCTGGCAGGCGGGATAATAAAGGCCATCCAGACCGATATATCAAATAATTATAAGATTACGCCTGAGCAGTTAAGGAACGCAATAACGAAAAAGACGGTGCTGCTCCTTATGAACAGTCCGAATAACCCCGGCGGATTTACCTACACACCTCAGGAGCTTGCGGTTATCGCAAAGGTGCTGGAAGGCACCGATATTATGGTGCTCAGCGACGAGATTTATGAAAAGCTTGTTTACGGCGATACAAAATTTATAAGTTTTGCCGCATTAAGTGAAGATGCATATAAGCGGACGATTACGATAAACGGCTTCAGCAAGACATTTGCGATGACGGGCTGGCGGCTGGGTTACGCAGCGGGGCCGGTGGAAATTATAAAGGCGATGGGCAGATTGCAGTCGCATATGACGCAAAACCCTGTAAGCTTTGTTCAGGCAGGCGGTCTGGCAGCGTTCAGTGACCCTGATAACGAGGTTGAAAAAATGCGGCTCGAATTCGAGAAGCGCGGCAAATATATGGTTGAAAGGCTCGACGCTATCGAAGGTGTAAAATGTCCGCAGCCGACAGGGGCATTTTACTGCTTTCCTGACATCTCGGCACATTACGGCAGGACAATCGGCGGAGTAAAAATTCAAAACAGTATGGATTTTGCTGCGGTACTGCTGAAGCAAGCCAGTGTGGCGCTCGTTCCGGGCAGACCGTTCGGATGCGATAAGAACGTGCGATTGAGTTTCGCAACGTCAACCGAACAAATAACAAAGGGACTTGACAGGATGGAAAAATGGCTCAAGAGCTGATTGGCAGGAAACCGGCATTAAGCGGCTGGCCTATGCTTATTTTCTGGTGGGCAATGGTTTTGTTTGCCCTGCAGGCTTCGACACATATGGTCGGAGCGGGTGATACATGGGTGGCTATGGCCTGTGGAAGACATTTTATAAATAATGGCGTCAATACCGTTGAGCCGTTCAGTGCAAATTCTCACAAACCCGGCCCGACGCCACAGGAAGTGAAAACCTGGCCAAAATGGGCGCAGTGGATTACCGACAAAGTCGGAATCGATACCGTTAAATTCTGGCATCCGACCGGATGGGTCAACCAGAACTGGCTTACCCATGTGCTTTTTTACTGGCTGACTCATATGTCGCCAATTGCGGATGCTGAGACGTACGATAAACCTATCGTCCAGCAAAACATCAGCTATAACAGCCTCGTTTACTGGAAATACGCTCTGTATATCGCCACTATTATAATAGTTTACTATTCCGGCAGACAGCTTGGAGTAAATCCTGCGCTCTCGGCTGCATTTGCATGTTTTGCTCTGTTTGTCGGCAGAACATTTTTCGATATCCGGCCGGCAGGCTTTTCAAATCTCCTCACCGCCGCTCTGCTTTTTATTTTTATCCTGACAGTGTACAGGAATCACCTTTATATCTGGTTGATTGTGCCGATAACAGCGCTGTGGTGCAATCTGCATGGCGGTTATGTTTATGTATTTGTTGTTCTTGTCCCATTCATCGGGCTGCACCTTCTGATGCTGTTGCCGAAGAAAACCGCGACGTGTTTATATTATGCCCTCGGCTGGCTGTTCTTCTACGTTCTTGCCGCCAAGTTCCGCTCACATGACTATCTCAGGAATATAGCAAAACCTGAATCGGCGGGACTGTTTTACTTTACTCTGATTCTGATTGCGGGCAGCGCTGCTCTTGCAAGTTTGAAAAATATAAAAGCAGGTCTGTTTCATGTGTACCATATTATCGGCACATTCATCATTTTTATCGCAACTTCGGCTATGTTCTATCCGCAAGGCTTTGGCAGGCTAATGAGGCAGCAACTTTCCAGAGATTACATAAACGACTCCAGGTTTGCATATTTTATTGCCTTCATCGGCTTTATAGTCATAGCAATGCTGCTTTCGGCATTTAAGAGCAGGCTTAAAACAATAAATTTTAAGGCCTGGTGGCATATCGTTGCCGCTGCGGTTGCCGCATTTGTGGTTATGATTCTCGCAAATCCGTTTAGGCTGACAAATCTGACACACACGTTCATTATTAGCTTGAGCGAAAACGCCAAACTTTGGAAGACAGTCAATGAATGGCATCCTGCCTTTGAATGGACTAATCCCGTCGGCGATGAAATGCCGTTTTTCTATATGTATGTCGCCGCCTGGGTGCTGCTTGCCTTGTGGGTTGTCTGCCTTGCATTAAAACCCCGAATCACCGGTAAACAGACCAAGTCCAAAGCTGCAACTTTGCCGATTACGGGACAGTATGAATGGCCGATGATAGATTTGCCTCTTTTGGCCATCGCATCCCTCACAATCTATATGGCAATTGGTTCACGAAGGTTCATACCGATTGCGGCAATAGCGGCCTGCCCGATTTTGGCGATGTTCGTTTACAGCAGTATCAAAATGATAATAGCTTCGCGGAGATTTATACCGATTGCTGCGGTTGTTGCCATAGTGATGTCTATTAGCTTTATATGGGCCGCCAAAAAAACCGGCTTGACGACATTTATGGTGATTGCTGTAATCGCTGCATTCCTGATTATGGCGATGGTTATTGACATCAGCATTAAAAAGCTCATCGCACTACATAAGCGCCAAACGGTCAGCAGCCCGATTATAATGCCGAAGGGGCTGCAGTATTTGTTTACAGGTATTGCTTTCGCAGCCGTGGCGTTTTTGACTATCTGGTGGGGTTACTGGTATAAAGCTATTTATCTTAATCCCTGGCCCGACAGCACTTATCTGACCAGCGTATTTATGCGAATGACCGCTTCTTACGCCAAACCATTTAAGGCCTGTCAGTTCATAAGAGACAACAAGCTCAGCGGAATAGTTTTTAATTATTGGACTGAAGGCGGCTTTATCGCCTACGGCCAGATACCCGACCCTAATACGGGCAAAACACCTCTGCAGCTGTATATGGATGGCAGGGCACAGGCTGCATATAACATCAGTACCTATCAACGATGGATGCAAATAATGAGCGGTGGAGAGCCTGTCAGGCAGGTGCAAAGTGCGGGCAGAGCAATGACTGCTTCGGATTACGAGGCTGTCGGCAAATGGCTCGATGAGAAGTTCCAGAAAGAAAATGTCACTGTTATTTGTATGCCGACCTCACAAATTGACACGGAATTTATCAAAGGGCTTAATACAAATCCGAACTGGCGCGTTGTGTATATAGACGAGGAACAGCGGATATATGTGGATGTAAAATCTCAGCAGGGCAGAGACCTTTATGCAGGATTATATAATCAGGCGAAATTTCCCGATGAATTCACAAAATTGCTGACTATTGGATACAACCTTGCGCGAACGCAAAACGAAGAGAGCGCCAAAAAAGGCTGTGAAGATATGGCACGGGCGTTTATGCTGCATCCGTCTCAGATAACTGCCCTTGAACTTATGCATGCCTCAAATTACTATCCGAAGTTTCGAGACGTTACAAAAAGTGTCTTTAGCCGATACTTTGATGATTTTGTCGCAAAAAAAGAAACTTGCACTGAAAAAGACGGCTATCGTGGAAAGATTATAGCAGCAATGCTGGCAGGGAATTATCTTGCCAGCACGAGCCGAGATAATGCAAGCCTTGTCAAAAAATACAGAGCATATGTAAAAGAATTTACAGAACAGCAGCAGCAAATTAATGGATATAGCCGCTGGTAGTTTTCAGGAACTGGTATGAATACAGGGCTGGTTACATCATTATCTGTCTTTTTCCCGTGTTACAACGAGCAGGATAATATCGAAAGAGTAATAAAATCAGCTATTGATGTCTTGGTGCCCCTGAAGATGGATTATGAGATTATTATTGTCAACGACGGCAGTAAAGACAGAACCGGTCAAATTGCGGACTCTCTTGCCGCAGAAAATAAACACATAAAAGTTGTCCATCACCAGCCTAATCGCGGCTATGGTGCAGCGCTGCAGAGCGGCTTTAAGGCTGCGACAAAGGAATACGTTTTTTATACCGATGGCGACGGACAATTCGATATTAAGGAACTGCCGCCGCTTTTCAAATATATGGCTGATTACGATATCGTAAGCTGCTGGCGAATCAAAAGACAGGACAACCTGATAAGAAAAGTAAATGCCTTTTGCTGGACTGCGCTTGTAAATCTGCTGTTCGGAATGAAAATAAAAGATATGGACTGTGCCTTTAAACTCTATAGACGCAGCATATTTAATAATATAAAGCTGAAAAGCACAGGTGCCCTGATAAATACCGAGATATTTGCCCGCGCTGTCCGCAAAGGATATAAACTATTTCAAATCGGCGTTCATCATTATCCCAGAACCGCAGGCAAACAAACCGGAGCGAAATTAAGCGTTATTCTGCGGGCATTTAAAGAACTGTTTGCACTTTATAAACAGATCAAAAGCGATAAGTAATAATGCGGTTTCAGACAGGCAACCAGTTTACCAGGCTCGACCAGAAGGTTCACATCTATTCACAAGCTCTGTTAAAAAACCTTGCAAACCTTAAAACTCTCTGCAAACCCAACACAAAATTCTGCGCGGTGATAAAGGCAAACGGATACGGACACGGCATTAGAGAAATTGCCGAGATACTTAAAAAAGGCCCTGTTGATTTTTTTGCTGTAGCCAATGTTTATGAGGCCGCTTTCATTGCAGATATTACCGGGCAATCGAAAATTCTAATACTTGAACCGATACACACCGCATATAGCAGTCAGGCCGTACAGCTATGCGCCCAAAAAGGCTTTCATTGCGCTATTGTTGATATGGAAGCCCTGCGATTTGTCCAGGACTGCCTGGCAAACAGCTCTGATATATTGAATGTTCACGTAAAAGTTGAAACCGGTATGGGACGCTGTGGAATAGAAGCTTCGCAGGCCGCTGAGCTGATAAAAAAAATACGCTCATTCGATAAAATCCGGCTGGCAGGCGTATATACACATTTCTCAACCGCCGCGGAAAAGGACCTGTCTTTCGCACAGCAGCAGCTTGAAAAGTTTAAAGAATTCCTTTCAGAACAGTCCCTGATTGCGAACAATGATGTTATTATTCACGCAGCCAACAGTGCCGCTATGCTCAATATGCCGGAGGCGCATTTTGATATGGTGCGCTGCGGAATAGCATTGTTCGGCTGGGCGGAACATCGCCAGACCCTTAATATAAAACTCGTCCCTGCGATGAAATTTGAAGTGCCTATAGTCCAGCTTAATTGCTTTGCAAAAGGCCAGACTGTCGGTTACGGCAGAACATTTACCGCTCAGCGGGATACAATCGGGGCAATTGTGCCGGTCGGCTATGCCGACAATTACTGGCGGCTGTATTCAAACAGTGCGGTTATGAAAATTGGAGAAAGTTACGCAAAGGTTATCGGCAGGGTCAGTATGGATAAAACCATAATTGACGTTACTGATATTCCTGATGCAAAGATAGGCCAGGATGTAACTGTAATTGACAATGACCCTGAAAGCCAATGCAGTGTTTATAAACTTGCTGAATTGGCAGATACGATATGCCACGAGGTCCTGACTTCGCTCCCTGCCAGGGCGTTAAGGGTTATTCATTAAGAGTTTATTCAGCTTCTTTATTGCAATGGAAGCGACATCATTGTGGTCAAAGCCCATATCCGGCAATTTATCAATATCAAACCATTTTGCCTCAACGGCATCGTCACCGCTTTTGATTTTGCTGTTTTTTGTAATGCCGATAAATGCGACAGTTATATTTCTGCCGCGAGGGTCTCTGCCGCATCTGCCGAATGTATGTAATTGCTCAAGTTTAACGCCCGTCAGGCCGGTCTCCTCGGCAAGCTCCCTTGCGGCAGCATCCTCAAGCTCTTCATCCATATCTACAAAACCGCCGGGAAAAGCCCACCGGCCTTTAAACGGTTCATTACCCCGCTTTATTAACAGCACTTTATGACTGCCTCCGCTTACGTCAAAAACCACAGCATCAACTGTTACCATCGGCCTGGGCCAATTGTAAACGTATTTTTCATCTTCAGCCATACCGGAAATTCTATCAAATTACACGGAAAAATAAAGTCAAAAGACCTTTGATAAAAAACCGTATTCGATTAAAATACCGCCTTATGAATCCATTTAAGATGCAAATAATCGCAGAATTAAAGCTGCCTGGCGGCTGGAAGGGCATAGCGGCTGATAACTGGTCGCATCTCGTTTTAGAGCCTGAGAAATTGACCCAAAAGCCGGACGTAATATTCAAATCGGAAGGCGGAAATATTACCTTATTAAAAGGAATCGAAAGCAAAGGCAGAAAAATCGCTTTTGTCATAAAAAAAAACGTCAGACGCAGCGGCATCAGGGCTATTGCGGATTTACTGAGGGCGCCGAAGTCGCAAAGAAATTTCTATCTTGCGGTGCTGTTGAAACAGAAGGATATTGAAGTTGCCGAGCCGGTAGCGGCTTTATGGCATAAAAAAGAAGGCAGTATTTATATAACCGAATATATCCCGAACAGTTTAAACTTTTATGAAGTCGCATTTGCTAAAAATAAGGAAATTCTTACAAAATTTTCCGCAAGAAAAACGGTAATAAGACAAATCGCCGAGATACTCGCAAAACTGCATAAAGCGAACTTCTGGCACAGGGATTCGAAAGCAGGAAACTTTATCATATATAAAGACAAAAACGGGTCGTATAGAGTCAGGCTTATCGACCTTGACGGCATAAAACAGGATTCAAGCCGCCGGCAGGAAAATCATATCAGAACACTTTCAAGGCTTGCCGAGACGCTTACCCGCTTTAAGACCGTTAATTTCACAGACCTGTACAGAGGATTTTTATATTATTGTCGGGCGATGGCAATGAGCAACAATGAAACAAAAGAGTTTTTCCGCAAAGTTGAGCGTGCAACTGCTGCTACGAGATTGATGACCATCGTTTCAGACTCGTATGAACTGAAGGGGAAATGACCGAACAGATTAAAAAAATTCTCATAATAAAACCAAGCGCTCTCGGCGATATTATTCAGGCATTGCCTGCGGTATGCTCGCTGGCGGAAAGTTTTTCCAACGCACAGATACATTGGTTTGTCAGGCCGGAATACGCGCCGCTTATAGAGAATCATCCTTGTATTCATAAAATTGTGGCCTTTAACCGCACCAGGCTCGGCAAATGGTGGTACAGACCGGCGGTTTTTGCAGAGCTTGTAAAGCTTGTCAGCCAATTGAGGAAAGAAAAATATGATATTGTCTTCGATTTTCAGGGCAGGTTTAGAAGCGCAATTTTCACCTGGCTGAGCGGCTGCAAACAAAGAATCGGCATGGCACAAACGCAGGAATTTACCAGCCCCTTTTACACACAAAAAGTCAGGCAATCGGCTTCCTCGGTTCACCTTGTGGATTATTTTCTCGATATGGCCTGTGCAGCGGGCGCAAAACGCAGCAAAATAGAGTTTGGCTTAAAGCCCGATATGCAGTCCGTCGAAGAAGTGCACAAACTTCTGACATCACATCATATAAACGCAGATAACTATACTGTTTTTGTGCCGGGTGCGACAGTTGAAGCCAAACGCTGGCCGGTAGAAAATTTTGCCGCACTTGCCGATAAGGTCTATGAAAAATACCGGTGCAGTATTATTGCCATCGGCAGTGAATCTGAAAAGGCAATCGCGGAAAAGCTCAAGACCCTGGCCAAGTCGCCTGTAATTAACTTCGCAGGCGGAACAAATATGCAGCAGCTTGTTGCGCTGCTTGCGGAAGCAAAAATTGTGGTCAGTAACGACACAGGCCCTGCACATATAGCCGCCGCATTAGGTGCGCCTATGGTGCTTATCTTTGGTTTAACCAACCCTTCAAGGGTAGGCCCTTACGGCAGGAATGAAACCGTCGCTGCCGTAGAAGCGGATAAAAGGGGCAGTCAGGTCGAGAGCACAAATCCCGCCTGCGACATTAAGAACGTAGCCGTCCAGACGGTCTTCGAGAATATCGGCAGACAATTAGGGTAAAATTTGGCGAACAAAACAATAAATCGAAAGAAAAAAAGAAACAATCTTTTGCGTTTTTTCGAATACAGGATTCTGCACATCGACGATTCGCCGCACAAGATTGCGCTCGGTCTTGCAATCGGAATTTTCGTTGCAGGGACGCCAACTCTTGGTATTCGTTTATGGATAATTATTGCTTTGAGCATACTTTTGCGCGCAAACAAAGTTGCAGGACTTGTTAGTGTCTGGATTTCAAATGTTTTTACTTATGTTCCTATTTGCTACTTCAGCTATCTCATCGGCAGGGGTGTATTTAATATATTCGCTCCCGACAGAACGATGAGCAAAGAGCAGGTTGCAGAATATCTTAATAAGCTTTTTGCGCCTGCCAGTATCGTCACAGGCTTTTTCACAAGACAGTACTGGCGCGAGTTTTGGAATCTGACAATGTCGATTGGCCCTGAGTTATGGATTGGCGGTTTTGTCCTTGGCGGCCTCGTCGCTGCCAGTTCGTATATTGTCTGCTATAATCTTGTCAAAGCCCACCGTGCGAAAAACCCCCATCGCAGATACGAAAAATATTGATTGAAATAGTTCCCGAGATTTTATTTCCTGGGTTTTATCCACAAAAGCTTTCGCTCAAAATCAAGGACAACCGAAGTATCCTTAAAAGTCCAGATACTAATATAGCCGGGAATATTCGACAAATATAGGGTATCTTCAGGCAAAATAGAAATTTCAGTATTGTTAAGTACGATATTACCCACATCAAGTTTTTTTACGATGGTTTTGCGACAGGGCAAAAAGCCATGCTGATATGAAAGAAATTTACTATCTTTCGGTATGGTTGCAGTTATTTTATTTCTAATTTTTTCCCACATACCAGGTTTTAACATTGTTCCTGCACCGCAGGTGTCGAAATAAATATTACAAGTCTGGCCTGCTATCGGGATATCCACCATAATCCGACCATCTTCCTTTCGCAAAGCAAACGGATAATGAGCCCATTCTACAGATTCTTCCGGCTGAAAAGATTGGTTGTATGAGAACTCAAGCTGCATCTTTGTATTGTCAAAGCATATATACTTGAACCGTGACATTATAGAAACGCCGAGAAATAAATTTTTCTCCTGCCATAAAGGAACCCCAAGAACCTGAAATTCACAATGCCATGGAAAATATCCGCAGATAGGTTTTTGGATAGTCAATTCACCGATTTCCAGTGTAGGCAGGAAGCACAGACCTGTGTGTTCTCTCTTTTTGGCCGGCGAAAGTTTCTGTTCATCGTTTTTGTAAGCAGCACACAAAGTTTCCAGATTGTTTTCCCTGGTAATTATGTCACTCAATAAAATTTCAGGGCCGCTGCATCCACTGTCGATATAAACAGGATATTTTTTGCCATTTGGCAACCTGCCGTCAACGATAACAGTTTTTATCGACCAATACCCCCATTTCCGGTAGTTCACTCGACAAGGTTTTTCCAGAATAATTTTGCCTGGCTGCAGGTCGGTTACAGTTACTGTTTTTTTGTTAGGATCCGTGTCTGACTTTGTTATTTTGAAAGGACTATGATTTGGGTCTATTAAACGAGCAGAATTAAATTTTTCCGGATGTTCCACTTCAACGTATCTAAGTCCACAGCCGGCCAAAGGAGTTAGGATTAGCAGGAAACATAACATCAGCAATACGCTGATAATTTGCCTCATCATTATAAATCCTCATTCAATTTTTTCTGTCCACTTATGACCGCAAGCATTGCATGTGTATTTTTTGTAAGGGTAGGTTATCGGCAGCCGGAAAAGCAGCATCGAAATGACAAACGACCATCTGGAATATTTTGCATAGTCAATATCGCTGCTGGAGCATTTAGGACATCTTAAATCATAGCTCTGGTCTGCGGTTGCAATTTCTGACTTGTTAATATTTTTAAGAATCTCCAGGGCCTTTTGTTTATCGGATTCTTTTATATAGAGTTTTATACCGCCTTCGGCGTTAGCGTAGAGCCAGTATGTAGCGACGAAATTTTCACCGGACAAAAAGCACTGGATACCTTCACGTTCAAGAGCTATTTTTACAATTTCCGCTTTGGTATAGTCGTTGAAATAAGCGATTTTTATTATCTTCTCATCCATTTATTTATTTCTTAAGCAGCGGGGCCGTTAAAAAGTCCGCGCTATCCGATGTAAATTATACACATATTGTCAACAATATTCCACCAGATAGTAAACTCACGCTGTTCTTACTTTTCGCACCTTTCACACCTTTTTCACCTTTCTCACCTTTCGCACTTTTTATAACCGCCGCGGCAATCTCATTTAGCCCCCGCCGCTTGAGGCGGGGTTTGTTTTCTACTTTAAAATTTCTACTTTCTACTCTCTGCTTTCGATTCTCGATTTTCTATTCTCTCCGCCTTTGGCGATGGAACCAGTTGCCGCCTTCGGTTCGGTGTTTTTTTTTATTTACTCCGTCGTTTTACGCCTGCGTAATACTGCCTGTTCCCTTGCCCTGTGAGATGCCGCTTCGGCTATCTCATCGGGGTCATCGCAGCCCTTGCCGGCAACTATACTTTTATATTATTCGTGGTTAGCCCTGCCAATACTTTGGCAGGGTTCGTTTTCTTTTCCGTTTTTATCCTGCCATTATACTAATATCAACCTTTAAAAATTTACCCGCCTCAGGCGGACCTTGCCGGGGTCATTCCGACCCGTGTGGAGAAATCTTTTTAAAATTTCCACTCTCAATTTTCTATTTTCTTCGCTTCGGTGCGGGATTCGTTTCCGAAATCTAAAATCCAAAATGTTGCTCTTTCTTACTTTCTTGCCCTGTGAGATGCCGATTAAGGCGATAAAATGGGAAGGGAAAAAGTAGAAAATTACGGCGATATAATCTTGCCAATCCTAAGGGATATTATAGGTATAAGCATGTGATTAAAGAGATACATTCTCATGATGGAGAATTAAAGGTGTTCATTACATATTTTGGACAATGGTTCATCTGATGCCGTTTTCAATGACAAAACTTTGCTTAAATTGAGCTTTTTTCGCACGGTCATGTGACCATCTGAGAACTGAGCGAAAATCTTCTTACACTTGTGCTGACGAATCGCTATTTTTAGCTTATCCAAATCGAAGAAAGCATACACCCCTTCAAATGGAAGTATATGATCCTTTTCACCCACAAACTTTAACTGTTCATTCGTGCAGACAATGTCACTGAGCAAATGGTCATTGTTAAATTGTGATTTTGTTAATCCCTCCAGAACACGGTGTTCTACAAGATCAACAGGTAAAAAATGTTTATTTTGTGTAACAAATCCATAATCCTTAACAAATATAGTTTTTCTGCTAAGGTTTTGTATATACAAACAGCAATATGGAAAGGCAGTCTTTCTTTTATAATCAGCAATAAAACCAAATTCAAAATTGAGCTTTGTCTTCGGTCTTTCCCTGACGAGTGCATATGTGGACAGTACAGCACCATACAATGCTATTAGGGGCGTTATGATCTTGATCAATATATCAGTCATCAACCTGTGGTTTCAAGCTTATCCAACAATAATTGTACACTCTATAAAAATGAGAAACACAGACCGTTTCTGCCAGTATAACAAGTTCCCGTTGCAAATCCTCGATGGCTGCACAAAATTATACCCCCGCTTTTTCCAAACTCAATGACAAAATTCCCACCGTGGTGGATTCAGTTGCCGCCTTCGGTTCGGGATTCTTTTATCTTACTCTGGCGTTTTGCGCCTGCGTAATACCGTCTGTTCCCTTGCCCTGTGAGATGCCGCTTCGGCTATCTCATCGGGGTCATCGCAGCCCTTGCCGGCAACTGCATTTTTCTTTAGTCTGCCGTCAGGCGGTTCTTTTCACTAAATACCATATGCCAAATACCAGATACAATAAAATCCGCGTAATCCGCGGTTAATTTTGATTTTTGACTTTTGGTTTTGAACTTTCAACTTTGAATTTTAAGTTTCTTTCCCCGCCGCAGGCGTTCCAAAAATCTTCAATCTACAATCTTCATTCTTCAATTCTGCTGCTCTCTGTACCTTTGCTTGATAATTATCAAGTATCGATTTTCGGGTTAATTTTTGGATTTTAATATGTAGTTTTTATTTTTTATTCTTTATATTTGATATTTTTTACTGGCTACTAATTATCGCAGCGTCTAATTCTAAATTTTGGTAATTCGTCATTGCCTGCCCCGTTAGATGTGCCAGTTAGCTGCTTGGGGATGCTGTTAATTATCTAACTGGGGTTTCGGAATTCGGATTTCGTAATTCGGAATTTTTTACACCTCTGTAGTGAATTGCCGATAACTGATAACTGCGTTTCTGATAACTTTTCACTTTCGCGCAGCGTCTCGCCGTAGCTCTTAGCGAAGACGGATTAGTTTTTAACTTCTCCGCTCCACGTTCTACACTCCACGCTCTACGCTATACGCTCCTCTCCGCTCCACGCTGTTACTGTTCTTTTATTACTTCAACGCACCTGCTGCAAAGGTCGGGATCGTTCGCATTCTGGCCCACGCTTGGCCAGTAGTTCCAGCAGCGCCGGCATTTCTTGTATGGGCTCTTTTCTGCGGAAACGAGCTTCTGCGATTTTACCTTATTGAGTTTTACTTCGCTTACGATACAGAGTGCTGCAAAGTTCTCAATCCCGAACTGCTCAACGGTATCGATTAAATCGCTATCGTCCGTTGATATTGTAACCGTTGACTCCTGATTGCTTGCGATAGTCTGTTTCTGGCGGAGACCTTCGAGCTCTTTTAGCACCTCATCGCGCAAACCCATTAGTTTTTCCCATTTAGGCTCCTGTTTTTGCCAGTCAATGGTTTTGTCAATCTCTGGCCATTTGAGCAGATGGATACTTTCGGCAGCCTCGGTTTTTACATTCATATTTTCATATATCTCCTCAGCCGTATAAGCAAGAACCGGCGCGAGCATCCTTACAAGGGCATCAAGGATTTTATACATTGCACTCTGGGCGCTTCGTCTTGAAGGCGAGTCTTTTGCTTCGCAGTAGAGCCTGTCTTTTAGCAGGTCCATATAGATATTGCTCATTTCGATAACGCAGAAGTTATAAATAAGGGTATAAACCTTGTGGAAGAGGAAGTTTTCGAAAGCATCTGTAACTTCGTTAATGAGCTTTTGCAGTTTTTGCATTGCCCAGCGGTCGATTTCGAACATTTTTTCATAGGGTATGCTGTTTTTCGATGGGTCGAAGTCCGATGTATTGCCCAGCAGATAACGCAGCGTATTTCTTATTTTCCTGTATGCATCCTGGAGTCTGCCGATAAGTGCATCGCTGCACCGCATATCTTCCTGGTAATTAACGCTTGCGACCCAGAGTCTCAGGATATCTGAGCCGTATTTTGCGACTTCATCCTGGGCATTTACGTAATTGCCGAGCGATTTTGACTGCTTCCTGCCTTCTTCATCGACGGTAAAGCCGTGAGTAAGCACGGTTTTGAATGGTTCGATACCTTCGGCTCCGAGTGCAGGCAGCAGAGAAAGCTGGAACCACCCGCGATGCTGGTCTGAGCCTTCGAGATATAAATCAACCGGAATCGGCCAGCCGGATTGTTTGGCAACGCTGTACCAGGAACACCCTGATTCGAACCAGACGTCAAAGATATTCTCTTCTTTTTGCAGGTCATCGAAGCTGAACCCTTCAGGCAATTTGAAGTTTTCACCGAGTATTTCTTTGGCAGTATCTGTAAACCAGCTATCCGAGCCTTTTTGTCTTATATGTTCAGCAACAGCCAGGACGGATTCTTTAGTTAGAAGAGTTTTGCCATCTGAATTATAGAATACAGGTATTGGCATACCCCAGCATCTTTGCCTTGAAATACACCAATCGGGTCTTGATTCGAGCATACCGGTAATACGTTTTTCGCCCCAGGCAGGTATCCATTTAACTTTCGGAATTCTTTCAAGAGCCAACTGTCGCAGACTCTTACCATTTGGCAACAGGTTATCTACGCTAATAAACCATTGTTCCGTTGCACGGAAGATTACAGGCATCCTGCTTCTCCAACAATGAGGAAAGCTGTGGGTAATTTTTCCTTCGGCAAAGAGTAAACCTTTGCTGCTGATATAGTCATTGACCTCTTTATCCACTTTGAGGACATTTTTGCCGCGGAGCCATTTCGGAACGGTATCGTCATAACAGCCATCGTCTTTCACCGGCGAATAAACGGCAAGATTATTCTGCTGGCCGGCAACGTAGTCCTCAAGACCGTGGCCGGGGGCTGTATGAACAAGACCTGTGCCATCCTTAATGGTTACAAAATTTGCTCCAATTACCAGCCAGGCGTCTTTATCAGTTGGGTTCTTTTCGATAAAGGGATGACTGTAACGCAAGCCAATAAAGTCGCTGCCCTTGACAGTCTTTTCGCTAACAGTATAGTTTGAAAGATTGCCTGCCGCGATAACGGCTTCAAGACGCCCCTTCGCGACAATCGAGGTAAATTTTTGTCCGTTCTGCGAGTAACTAATTGCCTTGTAATCAAGGTCCGGATTAGCGGCAATCGCTAAATTAGCAGCAAGCGTCCATGGCGTAGTCGTCCATATCATAAAGCAAACACTGCCGCCCTCGTTCTTAACAAGACCAAGCGATTTTAATTTAGCCGCTGACTCTTCAGTTACGGGAAAATTAACGTAAATGCTCGGCGAAGTTATATCCTCGTACTCAAGCTCGGCATCGGCAAGGGCAGTCTGGCAGCCAACCGACCAGTGAATTGGCTTTAACTGCTTATAAACAAGGCCCTTCGCGACAAGCTCGGCAAAGACCTCACAAATACCGGCCTCATACTGCGGCTTTAGCGTCAGATACGGATTCTCAAAATCGCCGAATACGCCAAGCTCCTTAAACTGCTTAGTCTGGAGCTTTACGTATTTGCTTGCGTGCTGCTTGCAGAGCTTGCGGATTTCGAGCTTGCCCGAGGTCCTGGCCTTATCGCCAAGCTCGGTAAAGACCTTTGCCTCAATCGGCAGGCCGTGGCAGTCCCAGCCTGGTACGTAAGGGGCCTTAAAACCTGCCATCGTCTTATATTTAACAACTATGTCCTTGAGGACCTTGTTTAACACGTGGCCCATATGAATATCGCCATTAGCATAGGGCGGGCCATCGTGAAGAATATACTGCGGCGAGCCTTCCCTTGAATCGAGGATTTTTCCGTAAATGCCGAGTTTGGCCCAGCTTTTCCGCTGCTGCGGCTCACGCTGGATGAGATTGGCCTTCATCGCAAATTTGGTCTGCGGCAGATTAAGCGTTTTACTGTAGTTCTTTTTCTCGCCAGTCATAAGATTCCCGATTTAAAGACAAAACATAATAGTTTTAAGTTACAGAGCTGTCAAGCGTGAAGCGAATATAGCGGATAGCGGACGGCGTGGAGCGTGGAGTGTAGAACGTATAGCGAGGAGCGTATAGCGTAGAGCGTGGAGCGGAGAAGTTAAAAACTAATCCGTCTTCGCTAAGAGCTACGACGAGACGCTGCGCGAAAGTGAAAAGTGAAAAGTTATCAGAAACGCAGTTATCGGTTATCAGTTATCGGCAATTCACCACAGAGGCGCAGAGGTGTAAAAAATTCCGAATTGCGAAATCCGAATTCCGAAACAAATTCGAATAACTGAAATCCAAATGTTCAAAACGAAAGGGCGGAAGGAACTTGCCCTCTTTACATCGGCTAACCTGCGGACAAACCCCGCCAGCGAATAGCAGGATAAGCCAGCAGACTCCTGGAGCTTATCCGCTAAGTTTTTTCAAGACCAAACCGCCGAGAGTGAATAAAAGAATCGTTGCGGGTTCAGGAACTTCGGCAACACGAAAACCCATAGTGCCGTATCCCATAACGTAGCCTCGGTGGTCCGGAGGCATGCCATCCTGGCCGTACGATGCGAGAGCGGTGGCTGAAGTCCGGTGTGTGCCGCCCCGCACGCCGCGGCCATACGTGATTAGCGTTTCATTCCATTCAGCAACATTACCCATCATATCAAAAGTACCATTCTGCTCCTGTGCGCCGGTACCTACATCCCAGGGTGTCACGTTCACGTCAAAAGGAAACCCATAGTGCCAGCCGTTATCAGGAGCAGGGATAGTATCCAGGCCGTTGGCATAGACTGAATAACCACTGCCATCGGGTTTGTAATATGCCGCCTTGTACCATTCATCTTCGGTTGGCAGGACATAAATAGTGCCATAAGTCGCCATAGCCGCAGCACGATCGATACCAATAAAGTCACCGGGATTTGTATTGTTGCCGCTGAACTGATAAGCGCCTAAACTTTTATCGCCGCTGGTAAGGTAGTTGCAGAACTGGGTTGCTGCATACCAGCTTATGTCAGGGGCAGGCTGCTGGGCATCGGTCAAGGCTGCATGATAGCCGTAAGCACTGTTCGGATTACCAGTTGGGGCGCCGGCAGCGATAATAAGAGTATCCCACTGAGCATTAGTCACTTCGTATTTGCCGATACGATAATTATAATCAACTGCACCACAGCCGACAGTGCCACCCGTATCAGCAGCATTGCCAACGTTGCCGATAGTTACAAAATCAATGTTAATATCACGTATGATGTCAGCCGGAGCAAAATTCACTGCTGCCATCATACAAACAATGGCTGCCAAAAGTCCTGCATTTTTCATTTTCTTCTCCTTCCAAAAGTGGTTATTTTTTTTGGTTAATGCAGAGGAATTTGGGTATGCGTAAAGAAATACGGCTTTGTTTTCATATTCTCTCACCTCCTGCAAAATGGATTAAGACAACACTTAGTTGTACATCTTTTTTGCTAAAAGTCAAGGACAAAAAGCATGGCGGCTTGGCTTTGTTTCGTCGGCGGAGAAAGAAACTTAAAATTTAAAGCTGAAAGTTCAAAACCAAAATTCAAAATACAAAAATAACCGCGGATTACGCGGATTTTCACGGATTTTTAACAGGGAATTTGGCTTGCCTTCGATGAGAATTGGGAGGATAATTGGCTGAGCAGCTTTGTGAGGAAATATCGCGGGGCTCGGTCTTTGGTGTTTAATTGAATGAATTTTCAGGAAGGAGAAAAAAATGGAGACGAAAAAAGCGAAAATAACAGTGTTAGTGAGCCTAACGGCTTTAGCAGGGCTGGCAGTTATACTCTTGCCTACTTATGCAGGTGATTTGGAGCCGATTGCCCGGCCGGAGCCGAAACTTCATAGAGTCTACAAAGGCGAGTTGACCAGGGACGATTTAATCGCAAAAGCAACGCTGCCAGATAGCAACGGAGCCGCTACAGCAACTGGTTATTCCGAGTCTTTCTCATTTGATGAGGCATTCAAGAATGCCCTCGATGCTTTGCCGGCAGATACAAACGTGTATCCTGACAAGATGGAGGTTGTTAAGGTAGTTGAGATTGGCGCTGCGTTTGGCGGTATTGCGGGAGTCGCCCACATGTATGTGCGTGTTCGCCGAGAGCCTGACCCGGCATCGGCATCTGCCACAAGGAAACAAAGGACGAAGCCGAGGCTCGGAATTGGGAAGCCGCAAAGGCTTCCAGGCAGGGAAATCAAATTCGAAGTCTCGGAGCCCAAGCCCATAGAAGAAAAATAGCTCACAGAGAATTAACCACGAATTATGCAGTCGCTGGTAGTTAGTATCTAGTATCTAGTATTTAGTATATGGTATTTAGTGAAAGGAACCGCCGAAGGCGGATAAAGAAAAATGCAGTTGCCGCCGAGGGCTGCGATGAGGAACAACTGAATTACGCAGGCGCAGAACGCCGGAGTAAGATAAAAGAATCCCGAACCGAAGGTGGCAACTGGTTCCATCGCCAAAGGCGGAGAGAATAGAAAATCGAGAATAGAAAGTAGAGAGTAGAAAGTAGAAATTTTAAAGTAGAAAAAAGGAGAGTTAAATTTTAAATAGATTCCTCCGCACAGGTTGGAATGACGGACGAGATTGCCACGCCCCTTAGGGCCTCGCAATGACTTTATTACTTTTGTTTTAGATTCCGGCAGCAATTATCACAAAATAGATATGTGTTATCGTCTGACTCAGCCGCCCAACACAAATCACCGGAATTTATTGTAGTTCCACACTTATCACAATGCTCATGATTCCATCCATCTTTTTCAATCTTGAAAAGGCTTGCATCATAGGAATCAAATATATTCGGGATTTTAACCAAATTGCCGCCTTCTTGCGGATACCACCTTTGAGGGCCGGCTTCATCTAATACCTTTTGCACTTCATCAGAAGGCTTTTGGTCTTTTGGGATGAATACGGTAAGTGCATCACGTTTGGGACAATAAACCTGACGAAACATATTCGATGTAAGGCTATCAATATGTTTTTCATAGTTTTCAGGTTCGATGCCCATAAATTACCTTAACCTCAACGTAAAATATATAGTACAATTTTCCACCTGCGGCGAGCAAAGTCGATACATTAATTTTATCCCGCCTGTGTGCATATGTCAATAAAATATGGCGATTGAAAATTGAAAGAATGAAAAAAATGATTGCAACGGATTTAATTATCCTTTAGGATAAAAATTGTCCCAGTTAAGATAAATTTATGGCAGAAAACGAACCACAATCAAATATTGCTATTTATACCACCGACGACGGGCAGGCAAGACTGCAAGTCAAGATAAAAGATGAAACCGTCTGGCTTACGCAGGACCAGATGGCGGCTTTATTCGATAAAGGCCGAACTACGATTACCGAACATATCCAAAATGCCTTCAAAGAAGGAGAATTAGACGAAAATTCAGTATGTCGGGAATTCCGACGAACTGGTTTTAGAGAAAAAGATTAACCACATAGAGCGAAAAGATATGAAGTACTCAGTTATCCGGAAATTCCGGATAACTTTTGCTAAAAGAAAGAGATAAAAATTATATCTCTGACTTTGATATGGCTGTGAAAAAATACCTGCAAAAAGGTAAAGAGAAAGATTAAGTCATAAATCTATGAAACTTCAATTTGACGCAAATCAGCAGCGGTTTTGCTGATAAAGTGGAGCAGGGGAGCAAGGAATTTAAATTGTTTTAATAGATTCCTCCGCAATGGTCGGAATGACCGCGGCAAGGTCCACCTGAGGCGGATAAAAGAAAGTTACAGTTGCTGGCGAGGGCTGCGATGAGGAACAGACAGTATTACGCAGTCCTAAAGGGACGCAGTAAAATAAAAGAATTCCGAACCGAAGGCAGCAACTGGTTCCATCGCCAAAGGCGGAGAAAGTTGAAATTTTAAAAAGATTTCTCCACACGGGTCGAAATGACCGGGGCGGGTTTGAGTTTGTATTTGTTCAAATCCTCGTTCAATAAAAAAGTCCTGAAGGGTTCGTATTTAAAAATCTCAAAATTCAGCGGCGCATATTCCTCATCGCCAGAGAGCAAAACAAACTTATCGTGAGCGTAAGCCGCTAAAATACGATGCTCGGGACAGTCGGCAGCATAAAAAGAATATGATTTGCCATTCCTGTCGTAAAATTGAACTTTGCAATAACTTCTGCCGGTTTTCTTTGTATAAACGCAAACGCCTGCAAAGCCTGAACTGCTTCCGGCTTTTCTGTTGAGGCCGTTTTGCCTGTGATTGGCGATTCGCAGGTTCTCTCTGCGATTGTCAAGCCTGTCGCTATTAACGTGGTCAACAACCATTCCCAGAGGCGGGTTCATAATGAAACGAGATAACGGCACATACCTTTGCGGATTACCTTTGATTACAATATTAACGTATTGTCCGCCAGAGAAGCGCAGATAAGTTATATCGCCGACATACTTTTTGTATGGGCGAGAAGAACGAACGTTAAAAATCTGATAGTAAATATCAGGGTCAACTTTAACGGTCCGGCCTGCAATCGTGAAAGTTAAATAAGCCATCGCACTTTGTGAATACATACAAGTATCTCCTTGAAAAAAGATTAAAGATATAAAAAGGTGAGATTCCCTTATGTTCAGGGTTGACTGTTTACAGTTTACAGTATTCGGGAAAACGTAAACTCTTTAATGCAGGCATTTTATGCGAATAAATGC
The DNA here is from genome assembly GCA_964619675.1 of uncultured Planctomycetaceae bacterium. Lineage (GTDB taxonomy): Bacteria > Planctomycetota > Phycisphaerae > Sedimentisphaerales > UBA12454 > JAPLMW01. Next base: position 30,285 of record CAZUEO010000030.1, read on the forward strand.
CTATAAATTCACTAATTGTCAAATAACAGGGGTATTTTACCATATTTTTAACAAAAATCAAGTAAAAAATTGTAAAAATTCAAAGTTTTAGAAGAGCCAGATTCCGCTTGTCTGGCAGCGATATTTCAATAGAAT
>CAZUEO010000031.1:0-26534 GCA_964619675.1 uncultured Planctomycetaceae bacterium
CACAGACTAAAGCTGATCACGGAGAGTTGTTGCGAACAATTGGTTTTTCGAGTTCTCCCGGGCTGATTCGAGTGCTTGGTGTTATCCCAGTGATGCGAAGTATTGTTTTCCCCATTGCCGCAATTTGGATGTTGGTTGCAATGATAATTGCAGTTAGACAAGCTCTTGATTATAACAGTACACTCCGGGCCATAGGGGTCTGTGCCATCGGTTGGATTGTTCAAATTGTACTGTTTGTATTATTGCTTTCTGTTTTCGGTGGCTTTTCAAGGTAAGCGGCTGGCCAAGAGGCTTTGCGATAGAGAATATTTTGGTGCGGAACTGCTGAAACAAGCTGGCGGAGGCGGTAAAGCTCGCTTAATTGAAGGGATGGAATTACGGGCGATTAGAAAACTGCTGGACGAGGAAGACAAGTCGCAGGAATGGGGAGGGTTGAAGAAGGTATTGACGCCTGAAGGACATTATCTGTGGTTATGCGAGGAGCACGCAAAGGAATATAAAAAATAACCTTACCGATTTTAGTCACATAATCCGGATTTTACGGTTTTTGTGTGCAGGGATTGGGAGGGGCATTTCGGTTGATGTTTTATTTGCAACAAAGTAAAATGCGCGGGCAAAAAGTGCGGCGGTTCAATGTTCATATTCGTTTTCTCCTTCAACCCGGGTACATAAACTGGGGCACGCGTTTTGGTTTTCCGTTTTCATCCACGCAGGCGAGAATACTTGAGCCTTCGGCAAGCAGCAGGCCGGTTTCCGGACGAATAAGTTTATAACTGTGTTCGATTTTCGCAGCGGTGATTTTTGTGCATTCGGTTATAAGCTGGAGTTTCTCATCGTAGTACGCAGGCCTGCGGTATTTAACAAAAAGTTCGGCGATGACCATATAAAAACCTTCGCGCTCGAGGTCTTTGTATGCAAGGCCGTTGGCACGCAGAAGTTCAGTTCTGCCGAGCTCAAAATATATCGGGAAGACGCTGTGATGGACGACACCTGCCTGGTCGGTTTCGCAGTATCGGGGAATAATTGTTATCGTGTGCGACTGAACAGTTGTTTTTTCAGGGAATTCCATAATGAGGCAGAGGCTAACAGATTTTAAGAAAAATTCAAGACAGCAGCCGGCAGAAAAGCACAGCGTCCGGTAAAAAGAGGCAGAATTTGCTGAAAATTGCAGCCAGCGGATTGAAAACGAACGGCAAATAAAAATTTTGCCGGAAAGTTTTACCTAAATTGACATTCGGGCAGTAATCTGTTAAAATACTTGTATACAAAACAGCTTGTTGCTGTTAAGCTTTGTCGAGCGCTATAGTTATCGTAATAATTTACTTGGGATAGTGTGATGAAGAGCGTTTTGTTGAATATTTTGCTTACGGTGGTTTTGTTGTTGTTTGGCGTATCACTGACCAGCTGCAACGGCGCCGGCGAGATTGCCGGCGGAACGGTGTTGGCGGTAAATGATACGGCAGCGCCGATAATCGATGCTCATGGCCTTGGTGAAACTGCTGCAGAGCAGACCGACGACCATGCGAGACAGCTGAGACTGAACGGTTCAATGATGATTGACGATATCGAGGATATCTTGCAGTGGGACAGGCCGAGCAGGCTGACTGAATACACCGTAAGGTAAACGGCATTCGTAAGGCCGGTGCCGATGAAAATGAAAAATGGATTTTTTAGGCTGAGCGTAATTGGATGCAATTGTCGAATATTTCAGTCGTCTGGCAGTATATAATCCGCTAATAGTCATCATTGAGCTTCTGCTGATAGGGCTTGTTGTTTACTGGGCGATAAATTTTCTCGAAGGCACAAGGGGCGAGAGACTATTCAGAGGAGTTATCATTCTGCTGCTTGCCGCGTCAATGATTCTTAAGCTGGTGATTGTGCGTTTCGATTTCGCAAGGCTTCAGTACCTTTATAACAGTTTCCTTATTCTCGTATTGATAATCGCAGTAGCGGCGTTTCAGCCTGAGCTGAGGAGGATGCTTATCAAGATAGGCCAGGCAGGCAGCTTCGGCGATTCGACACATCGACAGCTTCTCAGGACCGTCGAGGAAATCACAAATGCGGTTACCAGCCTTTCCGAAAAGAAAATCGGGGCAATTATCGTTCTCGAAAGACAGGTTGCGCTGGGCGAGTTTATCGAGACGGGGGTAAAGCTCGACGCTAACGTCAAGGCGGTGCTGCTGAGGACGATATTCAATCCGGGCACCGCACTGCATGACCTTGCTGTGATAATACAGGGCGACAGGATTGCTGCTGCGCGCGTGCAGCTTCCGCTGGCAGAGATTGGTATTGTGAAAGGTTCGCTCGGCTCAAGACACAGGGCGGCAATCGGCATAACGACCGGCAGCGATGCGATAGCCATAGTGGTAAGCGAAGAGACGGGAATCATAAGCATAGCCGAGGATGGCAAACTCGAACAGCATATAACCGAAGAGCAGCTGCGCAAGAGACTGACAAGCATAATCATCGATGCCGGCCCGCTGTCGGCCAGGCTGCGGCGAAGTACAAAGAATGCAAAAATATCTCGTCCTCCGAAGAAGGACAGTTAAGATGACGTTTGCAAAAGTTAAAAAAGCGATATTGGTGATTTTTATAACTTGCCTGATATGGGTCTGGGCGGACCTTAGTCTCGATGAAGACCTTGATAATCAGACGATAACAATAACCGCAAGCAGGGCAAATCCGCGGCTGTGGGTTACGCTGGAAGGCAAGCCGGAGATACAGGTAAAGGCGGACTTAAAGGGACCTGTAGCAAAGGTGCGCGAACTTTCGAAAAAAACAGAGGGCGGCAAGGAGAAGCTCGAAGTTATCTTTGATGTAGAGCAGCAGAATATGGGCGCAAGTGGAGAATATGCGCTGGCGGACCTGCAGAGGTTTCTGTCGGAAAGCAAGAAGATGCGTGAATACGGGCTGGTTGTAAAAGCCGCCAGGCCGGACAGGCTGCAGCGAATAAAGGTCGTGGAACTGCAGGAAAGAACACTGCCGGTGAAATGCGTGGATGAGGCAGATACCGAAATAACCGGCGCCCGCGTTACGCCTGACGTTGTTACTATGCTTGTGCCTCAGCAATTGACGGAGGCACAGGTGAAGTTAGCCACGCTTGCCGAGAAGAAGCAGGCTCGCGGCGGAGCAATCGAGAAAAAGCCCTATATCGAGCTTGCCAGCGGTGAGATAAGGTACGCTGATACGGCTGTGAAGGTTGAACTGCCGGCAACGCAGGAAGATATGAAACAATACGCAATCAACGGCACGCTGGGCTTTATCTTCAGTGCAAATCTTGTTGGCGGCTATAAGGTGGAGTTTATCAAACGGCCTGAAATAAGCAGCATACCGATAATTACTACCGAAGAGGCTAAAGCGGCTTATGAAGACAAACAATTTGAAGTGCTGCTTGAGATACGGGATGACGATGTGGGCAAAGCGGAGGTAAGCCGGCAGATAATTTATAATTTTCCCGTGAAGTACGTTCGTGAGGACAAAATCAGGCTCAGGGGCGATCCTGCAGAGGCAAAATTCAGACTTGTGCCGGTGGACGGTAACCAGCCCGCGACGCCGGGCGTGGATTAGCATTGGCGAGTTAGTCCGCCTTTTGATTTTTTCTTCTGGGGCGAATGAGCAGTCTTATCGGCACTTCAGCGAAACTGAGAGTTTCACGCAGCCTGCCAATGAGAAATTTTTTGTAGTTCTCGCCGAATAATTCAACCTTATTGACAAACAGAAGTATCGTAACAGGCCTTGTTGCAATCTGTGTTGCATAATATATTTTTGGAAAGGCTGCGGTTTTTCTTTTCCCGCCGATGCGCTGTGAAGATATCTGCTCGATGGCCTTGTTCAGTTTCGGCGTGGAAATCTTTGTCGTCGCCTGCTTGTAAAGCTCGCGTGCTAAATCGAGGACCGACTGGATGTTTTTGCTTTCGGTAGCGGTAGTAAAGGCAATAGGGACGTAACTTAAATGCGGCAAAGTTTTGCCGAGATAATCGGCGTAATCATCGCTTGAGGCCTTATCCTTGGCGAGGTCCCATTTGTTTACGACGAGGATACAGGCCTTGTACTGGCCGGCGATAAAGGCAGCAAGCTTTTTGTCAACCTGCGAGACAGGCTCGGTCGAGTCAATAAGAAGCAGCACGACGTCGGCCCGCTGGATGGATTTTGCTGCTCTTGTGTAGCTGTAAAAGTCTATGCTATTTTTTGCGGCACTTTTCTTTTTTTGCACTCCTGCGGTGTCGATAACGATAAATGTTTTGCCGTCCTTTTCAAACCTTACGTCAATCGAGTCGCGTGTCGTGCCGGGAATTTCGCTGACAATTACGCGCTGCCGGCCTGCTATCGCATTAGTGAGAGTGCTTTTGCCTGCGTTGCGTTTGCCGACGATTGCGAGCTTCATTTCCACGTCCTGTGGTTTTTCGCAGGTATGGTCTTTAAGAAAATCCGTAATCCTGTCAACGAGAACACGTTTGTTGAGATTGTTGGTTGCTGATACACAAAGGGTGTCGCCAAAACCGAGTTTTGAAAATTCTGCTGCTGCAGGAAACATTTTTGCTTCATCGGCTTTGTTGGCGACGAGGACGACGTTAAGGTTGTTCTTTCTCAAAAGCTGAGCAATCTGCTCATCGAGGGGCATTAGGCCATCGCGGATATCAACCACAAAAATAACAAGGTCTGCCGAGCTTACGGCCTGGCGTATCTGATTTTCAATGTGCTCCTTGAGCCGGTCTGAATCGACGATGCCGTAGCCGCCGGTGTCGACAAGCTCGAAATAACGGTCATTGTGCTCAATGATTGCGCTTATACGGTCTCTGGTTACGCCTGCGGTCGGTTCGACGATGCTTATCATTTCGCCTGCGAGGGCGTTAAAAAGCGAGCTTTTGCCTACATTGGGCCTTCCGATTATTGTGACAACAGGCAGTGCCATATTGCTTCCAGTAAAAATAATTTTGGTGTAAACAGAGCAGGATTATAACAGAAGATATCGTTTGTTTAAACAACTATTGATTATGTTTTTGGTGGAACCTGTCGTACCACAGGCGGCACTTGCTTTTGTCCTTCTTAAAAAACCATCCTGAAATGAGGCTTAATACGATTGTCTTGTAGCTGAACCACTGGAATTTTCGCAGGGAGGTTCTGACAGGGATATCGAGAATGCGAAATTTCATATTGCGTTTTTTTGCCCATTTTTTGAGCTGTTTTGAGAAAATCAACTCCTCAGCGATATAGACACTTTCGTCAAAACCGCCGATTGTCTCCCAGGCCTGCTTTAGACAAAACAGATACAAGCCTGCGGCGAGTTTTCGAGACTGTGAGATAAAATTCCAGAGCCCGAGCAGGAATTTAACCCTAAAAAGTTTTGTGCCGGAGCAGTCGAGCAGTGTTCCTCCGCCGGCAGTTCGGCCGGAGTCAAGGAGTTCGAGGGTTTTTCTCAGAAGCTGCTGTGGCAAAGTGGTATCGGCGTCGAGGAAAATAAGATATTTTCCTTTTGCCGCCTTCGCGCCGCGGTTTCTGGCACGTGAAATCTGGTTAACCGGCTCAAAAATAACAGTTGCACCGAAGGATTTTGCTGTTTCGGCAGTATTATCGGTGGAATTGTTGTCAACGACTATAATTTCGCCTGTTCGCGGCGCAAGAGAATTCTGCGTATTCTTCACAGATACAAGGGTACTGCCTAAATATGCCGCCTCGTTAAAGGCAGGGATAATTATTGAATAGTCCGGCAGGCAATCAGTCATAGAATCACCGATGGAGTTTCGGCTTTGGGCCGGTTTTAATTGCCGCATCCCAAAAAGGGCAGGTTTATCACCCACCCTTTCTTTCGCTATCGGTGGTTATAGGGCACTCGCAGCGGGACGTACTTACTCGGTCTCCATCGCATTTGCGTCGGGGGCCGGTCGCGAGGTTGGGACTGGCGTTTGTTTTTTGCAGCCAAAAGCAACAGCCAGAACGATAATAACGAGGATTGTCAGAATTTTTCGCAACATTTCACATTCTCCTTAAAAATTACCTGTTTAATTTCTTCAGTTCCTGAAAAGAGTTAATAGGCTCCTGCTGATTTATTCTTCAGCAGAATCTTCCTGGATGTCCTTCTCGACCTTTTCAAGCTGCTCACCCATATTTTCCTTCGTTACTTCTTTTTCGGCTTTTTGCTGGGCTTGTTCTGTTACTGTAGGCTGGGGAGTAGCAGGTTGTGTAGTCGTTTTCTTGCAGCCAAAGACAGCAGCCAAAGCAAGGACGAGAGCAATCGTCATAATTTTTTGCAACATTTCACATTCTCCTTAAATAAAAGTTATTTGTTTGGTTCACCCGCCGTGCCTGCGTCCTGTTGCGGCAGGTTTGGTTTGGCAGTTATGACAGGTTTGCGGTGAAGGTGGGTTATTTTTTTCATATGCCTGTCGTTTTCCATCTTTATAAGTCTGTCGGCCCTTTTGATTATGTCGGCCAGTCCCTCCTGCTCGGCAAGCTGGCGGATGCGATTCAATATTGCGAGTCGCTGATAGTGTTTCTTGTATTCGTCGGCGAGCTGAGTCTCAAATGTTTGGTACCGGCGAGCGCGCGCTCTGACTTTAGCCGCCTGTTGTTCTGCCGCTGCGGATTTCATTTTTTTTCGGGTCCGACGGCCTCTGGTCGGTCTTTCAGGAACGGCCTGCTGCTGTGAAAAAGCCGTATCAGGCTCATTTGAACCTGTTACAGAGGCTGAAGGCTGAGCCGGCTCCTGCGGGATATTGCCGTCACTGCTGTCTGCCGCCGCCGCGATAGATAGGGCAAGACAATTGGCAAACAGGATTATAAGCAGCTTTTTCATTTTCTTACCTCCGGTTTATCAAGGACCTTTGCTTTTTTATTTTCTATTTTTAGCCGGCTTTGTCAACCCGGAAATTGATTAAATCATTCTGCCGTCCAGCGGAGATTCGAAAGTTCCGGCGGCTTGACGAATTTTACGTGACAGTCCGCAAACAGGATATTACATCCATCATCCCAATGATTATCCGTGCTCAGGATTTCAGGTCCGCCGGCAGGATTGGCCGCAGGAGTTGTCTCGAAAAGCAGGACGGTATCAGGCGGAACCTCTGAAACCTTTTTGCCGGCGACGTTGATGTTAATTGCATAACTGGATTGGCCTTCTGCTGCATTGCTGGCGGGACAGCAAAATTGTTTGGGACTGACATTGCAATCCTTGATAAGCACATCACACCAGTTATAGGCTGGCGGATACATATCATTATGGTTGGCGGTATAATCCATCATAGCATTACTGATGATAGATAGATTTGTTGAACACATTGTTTTATGAGCTAATGCCTTTACTCTGGCAAGTGCCGGCATCAGTATGGCGAGCATCATCGGCAGGATAAATATAACACTGACCGAAGGCAGTACTATTCCGGTAATGGCAAGCCCTGTGCCTTTCAGTTGCCCTTTGCTTTTGCTGATTTTGACCAGGCCGATAATTCCGCAAATCAGGGCGGGCAGAGCCGTGAGCATAAAGGTAAATAAGCCTATCAGCGCAAGTATGAATGACCATATCGCCAGGACACTTGTTTTAGCGGCACTGGGTTGCGGGGCCGCAGGCGAGATGGGCAAAGGCTGGCTGCAGGACAGGCATACCTTCGCATTTTCAGGATTTTGCGAGCCGCACTTCGGACAATACATATTTTTCTCCTTTCACGTAAATACCAGTTATTATACCAATTATGCATTAGTAAATAGAAATTGCCAGATTATTTTTTCTAATCTTCCTGCCGGCGGCAAAGGGCCGCAACTTTGCAGGTGCGTTTTTCAAAATTGTTTTGAAAAAACCGACTAACTCTGGTAAGCTCTGCAACCCGGTTTTGTATGGAAATAAAGGCTTTTAGAGCGTTTCGGTTTAATCCTGATGTTGTCGGCGATGTCGGGGCGTGTGTCGCTCCGCCTTATGATGTCATAGGCGCCGCCCAGCAGGTCATGCTCTATCAACAAAACCCGTATAATGTTGTCAGAATTATCAGGGGCAAAACAGAAGCGGGCGATGATGAAGCGAAGAATCAGTACACACGAGCGGCTGAATATCTGAATGAGTGGATAAACGAAGGCGTTTTGAGGCAGGACAACAAAGAGGCGATTTATGCCTATGTTCAGGATTTTGAGATTGCGAAAAAAAGATACAGCCGCAGCGGGTTTATCGCTCTTGGAAAATTGGTTGAGTTCGGCTCGGGCGTTCAGCCTCATGAAGAAACGCTCGACGGCCCAAAAGCAGACCGGCTCAAACTTATGCAGGCAACGGCGGCTCAGTTCGGCCAGATTTTTATGCTCTATGAAGATGCAAAAAAAACGGCAGATGCAATTATTGAAAAAACAGTCGAAGTAAAAAAAGCTGCGATTGATTTTACCGATGAAGGCAAAGTTAGACACAGAATGTTCGTAATAGACGATGCCAAAGACATTTCTGTAATTGCAGAGATGATGAAGGATAAGGAAACCGTGATTGCGGACGGTCATCATCGGTACGAAACTGGTCTTAATTACAGGCGAATGATGAATGAACCTTCGGCGGACTGGCAAATGATGACTTTTATCAATGTGCAGAGTCCCGGTCTTGTAGTTCTGCCGACTCACAGGCTCGTCGGCAATATCGCAGACTTTGATTTCGAAAAGCTGCTTTCCAAATTGGCTGAAGATTTTGAAAGTTCGAAGTTTTCATTTTCATCAGCCGCCGATAAAGGCGGCGCCAAGGAGGAAATGTTTAAGAAAATGCGAGGTCAGTTCGAAGCCGGCCGGACATGCTTCGGCATTTACGCCGCTGACAGCGCCTTTTATGCGATTATGCTGAAAGACTATGCGGTGATGGACAAAATTGTGCCGCAGTTTAGTGTTGTGTCGCGAAGGCTCGATGTAACAGTGTTGCACAAGCTGGTACTTGAGAAAATCCTCGGCATTGGCGAGCGGCAGCTTGTGGGCCAGACTAATATCGAGTATATAAAGGATTTCGGCAGCGCCGTTGACGAGGCGGTAGCAGCAGTTGACAAAGGCCAAAAGCAGGTTGTGTTCTTTATGAACCCGACGCGAGCCGAGCAGGTAAAGCAGATCGCGGCAGCGAATGAAAAAATGCCGCAAAAATCGACGTTCTTTTTCCCGAAAATCTTTTCGGGACTAACGATAAATAAACTTTAATAATTTTTGGAGAAATGAAGATGGTTGACTGGAAGAATCCGCCGAAGTTGTTTATACCCGGGCCTGTGCATGTCCTGCCCGACGTATTGCGGCAGTTGGGCAGATATACTCTGGGCCACAGAGGCAAAGAGTATTCGCAACTGCATAAAGAGACGATTGACATGCTCAAGAAAATATTGTTTACAGAGCAGAATGTTTTTATCAGCACGTCAAGCGCATCCGGCATATGGGAGGCAAGTATCCGAAACTGTGTTGACCACAATGAAACAGTACTTGCCGCGATGTGCGGCGCATTTAGCGATAAATGGGCCGGTGTCGCAAGAAGCTGCGGCAGAAATGTTGAAGAGCTCAAGGTCGAATGGGGCCAGGCGACGACGGCAGAAATGATTGACAAGAAACTTGCCGGCGGCAAATATGCTGCGATAACGCTGGTGTACAACGAAACCAGCACCGGTCTTACGAATCCGGTTTATGAAATTGCGGATATGATGAAAACCAAATATCCTGATGTATTGGTATTTGTCGATGCGGTAAGCGCGATGGTCGGGCTGCCTATGCATTTTGACCAGCTTGGCTGGGATGTGGCGTTCGCTTCGGTTCAAAAGGCCTTTGCGATTCCGCCGGGACTTGCGGTTTTTGCCGTAAGCAAACGCGCTATGGAAAAGAGCAAAAAGGTAACCGGCAGGGGCTACTACTTTGATTTTCAGACGTTCGCAAAGAGCGCTGAAAAAGACCAGACGCCCACCACCCCTGCTATTCCGCATATTATGGCGCTGAATTATCAGTGCCACAAGTTAGTTAAGGAAGGTATGGAAGATGTCTGGACGAGACACAGGGAAATGGGCGATTTTGTCCGAGGCTGGGCAAAGGAAAAATTCGCATTGTTCTGCGAGGAAAAATATGCATCAAATACGCTGACGACAATTAAGAATACAAGGGGTATCACTGTCGGCGACGTTATCAAAGCCGTTCAGGCAAAGCATAACACCGTGTTCGGCAACGGCTATGGCAAACTCAAAGACCAGACGTTCAGAATCGCACATATGGGTGATATTACGCTGAAAGATCTTAAAGAGCTTACCGGCTGGATTGATGATGAGATAAAATAGGCTCCCTGTCGCCACAAACCATAAAAGGCCGGCCAACCCCGGCCTTTTGTTTTTGTCTCCAATCCTGATATCACAAATTGCAATTTCAAGATAATTATCTATTTTAACACATACGGGACAAAAACAATCTACTACTTGGTTTTTTAGGCATAAAATTTCATCAGAAGGACATACGTTTGGCACTGGTTTGAGATAATTGCAGATAGGGTTTATGTTTATGGTGATAATTTAAGCTTGGATACTTTTTGCAGTCGCCTCCGGCAGGATTGCCCGTAGTGGGCAGCGGTGCTGTGACCGCGTCCAACCGGCCGGAAGCGACTTTTTTTATTCAAAATTATAATGCTTCTTTACGGCCCCTGCGACCTGCCAAGTGCACTTAAGGCCGTTGGGAAAGATAACCAAATCCCCTGGGCCAAATGAAACAGTCTCGCTGCCGGGCCGGTCCTTTACCGTTACCCTGCCCTGCAAAACAAGACAGGTCTCAGTCTGCGTATAATCCCAGTCGAACGTGCTCTTTTCGCAGGTCCATATCGGCCAGCTTTTGCATTCCTTTGTTTCCTGTGGCGTGGGTTTTTTGACGATAACGTCTTTAACTGTAGGCATTTGAAACTCCTTGTTCCTGTTTTTAGTTTTCCAGCTCGCCGTAGTTTAGGCAAATTGAGCCGTAAATACAAGATTTTTTTAGTTAAATTGTGGAGTGAGAAGCTCTTTTGCGGTAAAGTTACCGGCCTTGTTAAAAGGAAAAGAGTATGACAAAAAAGCAGCTTGAGCAGCTTAAAAAGTGGTTTTATGACTATGCGGCGACCTTTTATGGCGATGATGAACTGACGAACGATAACATCAGGCTTAAAGAGGACCATACACGCAGGATGTGCGGCGATATTCTGCTGATAGCCGACCAGCTCGGTCTGGATGATGAGCAAAAGATGCTCGCTGAGACGGCGGTCTTGTTCCATGATGTCGGCAGATTCGAGCAGTTTATGAAATATCACTCATATAACGATGTTGGTACTGAAGACCACAGCTTGCTCGGCCTGAAAGTTCTTGCCGAAAATAAAGTGCTCGATGGTCTTTCGCAGCGGAACAAGGAAATTATAGAAGAGGCGATAAGGCTTCACGGCGAGAAAGAATTGCCTTGCGGCCTCGACGAAGAAACGGGGCTTATCGCAAAGCTGGTTCGCGATGTCGACAAGCTCGATATCTATTATGTGATGATTAGCTGGCTTGGCGATTTGCGAAAAAATCCTCAAAAGTACATCGGAATTATGGGATTTTCCGCGGAGAATAAATATTCAAAGCATATTGTCAAAGCGGTTCTTGACGACAAGACGATTGATTACAAGGAGCTTAAAACGCTTAATGATATGGTCATTGCACAGTTAGGCTGGATAGTAGATGTGAATTTTGTGCCCATTCTTAGAGAAATAAAAAGACGAAGGCTTCTTGAGCAATTAGTGTTGTTTCTGCCTGATACGCAGGATGTCCGCGAAGTTATGCAGCATGTGCGGCGGCAGCTTGAGATGCGAATAAGTCAAGATTAAGCAAAGGGAGATTTTTCTTTTTCGGATATTTCGAAAAACTTTCGGGGTGATTCGGGCATTGAGGTTTTTGCGCTTAAATAAGCGGCTTCAATAAGCGCCATCGTTGCAAGGTCGAGACGGGAATGGTTCCGCAGCCTGTATTTTTCCGGCTCAAGTATCGCCCTGCCGATATCGATAAGCATCTCGGTTATACATTTTTTGTTCTTGAGCGGGTATTTATGTTCTACGATTAAAGAATTATTATTATCGTAAACGGCGAGTCGATTAGGCGTTGCAGTAATATTCTGCTCTGCTCCATAAATTTTCACCGGCGCCGCGGCAGCGGTTCCGATGTGCTGTGCGGCCAGAAATGTACCGGTAAGCCCGTCTTTGAAAACGAGCGACGCTGTTATTGTATCTTCGGCAAGGTATTGTTTTGCCAATTTATCTGCACTTTTGCTTGCGGCAAGGGCATAAATCTGCTGCGGCAGAGAAAAGTTTTCGATAATAAGACTGAGTAATTCAAAGCAATCGTTGAGCAGCACCCCCCCGCCGGACAGTTTCCTGTCGGCTTGTGCGTAAGAGATTACAGGCTGGAAGAAATCGCTGCCGAAAGATGCGCGAGTCTCGATGAAGTAAAGCTGCCGGCGGTCGGCGGTTTTCAAATAGTCGCTTAACCTTTCAAAGCCTGGCGCAAATCTTGCTGGACAGGCGGTAATGAATTTTACGTTATTTTTCTCGGCAAGATTTATAAGCTCGGTTGCCTGCTCAAAATTTGCCGCTGTCGGGATAAGTTTGAGAATATGGTATTTTTTGTTTATCGCGGCTTTGACAAACTCAGCGCACTTGTAAAGCGGCTCTGCGACTATGAGAAGGTCAATATCATTTTGCAGGATGAATTGTCTGTAGTCGTCAAAGGCGCTGCAGTTGTATTTTTGTGCGGTTTGTTGAGCATTTGTCAAATTGCTGTCGGCGATGGAAATAATCTCATACAATTCGGTTGAGCAGGCAAGAGAAAGCAGCTCATCCGCCCCCCTGCCCAGTCCCAGACACGCAGTTTTGAGTTTGCCTATACTCATATGGTTTTATATAAGCGAGAATCTTTTTTCAGGTATTATAAAATGTTCAGGCACAGGAAACTGCGAGCACAAAAGCAGCGAGTCTTTTCCGACCTGCGCTATGGCTTCTTCGTTGTCGATATTCTCGGCAACTTTGGCTATGAGTGAAGCGATAAATTTCATCTGCTCTTCTTTCATTCCCCGTGTTGTAACGGCAGGAGTACCGATGCGAAGGCCGTTGGGATTGAACGGTTTTGCAGGGTCGCCTGGAATGGTATTGTAATTTGTTACGATTCTTGCGCGGTCGAGAGCCTTTGCGAGTTTCTTGCCGGGGATATTTTTGTTGCGAAGGTCGATGAGAATAAGATGATTATCCGTTCCGCCGCTGAATAATTTAAAGCCTTTTTCCATAAGCGACTCGGCAAGAACCTTTGCATTTTTGACAATCTGCTTTGAGTAAGCGACAAATTCAGGCGTATCAGCTTCCTTGAGAGCGACTGCAAGCGAGCTTATTGTATGCATATGGGGGCCGCCCTGCAGGCCGGGAAAAACTGCCTTGTTGATTGCTTCGGCGAGCGGGGCTTTGCACAAAAGCATTCCGCCTCGCGGGCCGCGCAGAGTTTTGTGCGTCGTTGTCGAGACAACATCAGCATACGGCACGGGACTTTGATGCAAGCCGGCAACGACAAGGCCGCTGATGTGTGCGATGTCGGCCAGATGATAAGCACCGACGCGATGGGCGATTTCGCCGAATATTTTAAAATCTATTTTTCGTGGATAAGCGCTTGCGCCGGTGATGATAATTTTGGGTTTGTGTTTTTTTGCAAGCTCTTCGATTTTGTTAAAGTCAAATAGTCCTGTTTCGGGGTCAACTTCATAACTGACTGAGTTGAAAGCTTTACTGGTGAAACTTACCTTCCAGCCGTGGCTTAAATGCCCGCCGTGCGGAAGTGCCAGCCCCATAATTGTGTCCCCTACCGCAGCCAGCGCGCTGTATGCTGCAAGATTAGCAACGGCACCGGAATGAGATTGCACATTTGCGTGGTCGGCCTTGAAGAGCTTTTTCGCCCTTTCGATAGCGATTGCCTCCACGAGGTCGGTTACCTGCTGGCCTTCATAATATCGCTTGCCCGGATAGCCTTCCGAGTATTTATTGGTAAGACAGCTTCCCGTTGCAGCCATAACTGCTTTGGAAACATAGTTTTCTGATGGAATAAGACGAATACAGGCGCTCTGACGAGCACCTTCTTGCCGTAAAAGTTCAAACATCTGCGGGTCGTACTGCTCAAGGGCTGTAATCATATTTTTGCTCCTTTTAGACAAAAGATATTGCTGCGAGGAGTTTATCAAAACAATCGCCGGCGGTCTAATTAATTTTTGCTTAGCCCTCTATAGTAAAATAGCCAAGTGTATTTGTTATTAAAACAACTAAATCAGAAATAGACTGTGTGTGGTAACAGGAGTTGGTTGGGGGCTGGGAGAGATTAGAGGCTTGCTTTTATTCCTTGTTTTTTATTCTTGGCTTTTGTTTCCAACTGTCTTTTTACCTTTGAGGCGGATATTGATTGTTCCACGTGGAACAGTCCTTTTTTGTCACTGGTCAATTCAAGCTATACCCCCCTGCCGAGAGTTCAAAAAATCGGCTTGCAGGTGTTTCACGTGAAACAATTACCAATAGCCACTAAGGCACCAAGGCACAAAGAAATACATATGGAATTTGGTTGTTTTTGCTGGAAAAGATAAAAATAATCTGCTAAAACAGCAGCAATGTTTTTACAAGGACGAGCAATTTTACAATAAAGGAAAGGTATATGACAGCTTCTAAAAAAGAAAAGCCAAAACATCTCGGCAGGGGACTGGAATCCCTGATAGGTCCTATAACAGATATTGGACAAGAAGACTCCAATACTATTCTGGGCGATGATGCGGTTAAGTTCAGTATTGACAAAGAGTTACAGAGAAATCTCATGGAAATAAACCTTGATGACATAGACGCTAACCCATATCAGCCGAGGCAAAACTGGGATGTCCTGCAGCTTAAAGAGCTTTCTGATTCCATCAGAGAAAATGGCGTAATCCAGCCAATAATAGTCAGGCCCAAGGGCAGCAGATTTGAGATTGTAGCAGGTGAGAGGAGGCTGCGGGCCGCTCAAATGGCAGAAATTAACAAGATACCTGCGATGGTAAGGGCAACAGAAGATTCTGAAATGCTGGCGCTTGCCCTGGTGGAAAATATCCATCGGGCAGATTTGAATCCGATTGAGAAGGCAAAGGCATATCAGAATTTTATGCAGACTTTCAGCCTGACACAGGAGCAGGCCGCTCAAAAACTCGGCCAGGACCGCTCGGTTGTGGCTAATTATATTCGCCTGCTCAATCTGCCTGCGGAGGTCAGGCAGATGCTTATGGACGGTTCTTTGGATATGGGGCACGCAAGGGCGATACTTGCACTGCCGACGGACGATTTGAGAAAGAGACTTGCCAATCGCGCGCTGGCAGGGCGGCTGAGTGTTCGCGAAGTGGAAAGGCTTGTCAGGCTTGCGTTGAGCGAGAAAGATGAGAAGAAACAAAAACAGATAGTTGAAAAGCCTGCACATATAAGAGACCTTGAAGAAAGAATCAGAAGCAGGCTCGGCACAATGGTAAAAATTCAGGCCCGTAAGAACGGGCAGCGGGGCAGGATAATAATTGAGTTTTATTCGCTTGATGAATTTGACAGTATCGCAGAAAAGCTCGGCGTAGCATCTGATTTGTCTTAACAAAGATTAGAAATAATTTTGCGGCAAAACAAACATCTATAGATTACAATTTCATAGCCGAGATTTTTTAAAAATTCTTGGGCGTCAAGTCCCGGCATTGCGTAAAATACAATATAAGGTAAATTATGCCAATCCCCGTGCAGCCGAGAAAAAAGAATTTTTTGTGCCATTGACAAATTTTTAGCCCTCGTTAAAATATTTGACTTGTTATAGGGAATTGTTCCTAAGCGTTTAGAAAAAAGATAATTACTGTCGTTTTTGTCTCGATGGGCTTCCTTTATAGGCTTTTCGCTTTAATAGGATTTGGCTCTTTCGAGAAAGGAGTTGTCATGAAAGCGTTTTTTCCGAAGGTAAAGAAAATAAAGTACGAAGGGCCGAAGTCAAAGAATCCGCTGGCCTTTAAACACTATGACGCCAAACAAAAAATACTCGGCAAGACGATGGGAGACCATCTTCGATTTGCGGTTTGCTATTGGCACACATTAAAAGGGCTCGGCAGCGACCAGTTTGGCGCAAGTTCCATTATCCGCAATTATAACCAGTATGATGACCCGATGGAGGTCGCTGAAGCGACGATGTATGCGGCGTTTGAGTTCTTCAGCAAATTAGGTGTAAAGTTCTGGTGCTTTCACGACAGAGACATTGCTCCGGAGGGAAAGAATCTTGCCGAGACAAATAAAAATCTCGATAAGATTGTGGCTTTGGCAAAGAAGCTTCAGAGAGATACCGGTATAAAGCCGTTATGGGGCACGGCAAATCTGTTCAGCAACAGGAGATTTCTGGCAGGGGCGGGGACAAATCCATCGCCTGACGTTTTTGCTTACGCGGCAGCCCAGGTTAAAAAGGCTCTTGAGATTACGAGGGAATTAGGCGGGTCGGGCTACGTTTTCTGGGGCGGCAGGGAAGGTTATGATATGCTCCTCAATACGGATATGAAACGCGAGCTGGACCACCTGGCAAAATTTATGCACATGGCGATTGATCATAAAAAGAAAATAGGGCTCAAAGGGCCGTTCTATATCGAGCCGAAGCCAAAGGAGCCGACAAAACATCAGTATGACTTCGATGCGGGAAATTGCCTTGCGTTTTTGCAGAAGTACAACCTTTTAAAATATTTCAAGCTGAACATTGAGGCCAATCACGCAACGCTGGCAGGGCACAGCTTTCAACACGAACTTCAGTTCAGCGTTGATAATGGTATTCTCGGTTCGGTTGACGCCAACAGGGGCGATTTGCTTTTAGGCTGGGACACAGACCAGTTCCCGACGGATATTTATGAAACAGCCCTTGCGATGTACATAATTTTGAACGGCGGCGGATTTAAGACAGGCGGCCTGAACTTTGATGCTCACGTCCGCAGGCAGTCAATTATGCCGGAAGATTTGTTCTATGCACATATCGGGTCGATGGACGCGTTTGCAAGAGGTCTTAAAATTGCAGCGCGGATGATTAAGGACGGCAAATTTAAGAGAAATCTAAAGGCTCGCTACGGCGGCTGGGACAAGGGCATCGGCAGAACAATCGAGAAGGGCAAAACAAGCCTTGGACAATTAGAGCAGTACACGCTTAGAAAAGGCGAGCCGAAGCTGCAAAGCGGCAGGCAGGAGCTGCTGGAGAATATACTGAACGAATACATATAGCCACAAAGGCACCAAGACACAAAGAATGGAAAGAATTTTATGAAAGGCCGGTTGAGAAACCGGCCTTTTTTTATTGGTTTTAGGGTAAAATATCATTTTCTTCAGACTAAAAAGGCTGGTTGTGTGTCATAATAGTGACGGTCGTCATCCTTCTGCAGGCTCAGGACAGGGTTTCGAAACTTATAGGTAATTGCCAATGTTTGAAGACAAATGGCTACTTTGGAAACTAAAGCAGGGCAGCAGTGCGGCTCTTTGCCAAATCTATGAAAAGTATAAAAATACTCTGCTGGGTTTGGCTATCGCTCTTTCAAATGATAAAACAATTGCGGAAGATATCGTACACGACGTTTTCGTCTCATTTGCGCAATCAGTAAATAAACTTCAGCTGCGGGAAAGTCTGAAAAGTTACTTGTCAACGTCTGTTGCCAATCGTGTGCGTAATTCAGGCAGAGACAAAATCAAGCCGGCGGTGGATGTAGATACAATAGATATTGCCGGCCGTGATTGTGATTGTCCTGACCGGCTGGCAATATCAAAAGAACAAGCGCGGCAAATAAATCTTGCTTTGACTCGACTTCCTTACGAGCAGCAGGAGGTAATAATCCTGCACCTGCAAGGCGGATTAAAGTTTAAAGAGATAGCCAAATCGCAGGATATTTCGGTTAATACTGTTTTGAGCCGGTATCGGTATGGCATAGACAAACTGCGGTCAACATTAAATGGAGAGATTAAAAAATGAGTACTGCAGAAAATATAGAAAAGTTGATTAAAGAGTTTTTTAGAACAAAAAAATCATCTGCTGCCGTCTCGCCTCAGATGGACGAAAAAGTTCTCGATGATGCATTGGCGGCGTATGAAAAATCAAGAATAAACACGTCGGCTCAATTACAGCCGAGTATATGGAGAATAATTATGAAAAGCAAAACAACAAAATATTCAGCAGCGGCGGTAATCGTCCTTGCAATGGCATTAGTTATACTTAGCCCGTTCGGCAGCCCAAGACATTACAATGTGCTTCTTGCGAACACGCAGGAGAGAATCACGGAGACCGATACTATGGTTTATCGGGGCCAAAAGATTTTTACATGCGCGGATGACCCGAACATATCGTTCAAATTCGACACCGTCAAGTATATGTCAAAAGTTTACGGCCATACGGAGGAAGGGTATATAGGCGACCAGCTCGCATATCGCATCACTTTCAATCTGCCCAGGAAACAGAGTATTGTAGTTCTGCCGTTTTCGCAGAAATGTCTGAGATTTCCCTGCACGCGAATGCAGCTCAAAATACTTGAAAAACTGAATCCTGCGGGCATCATTGACCTTTTGCTGCAGAATGGCTATAAGGAATTGGGAGCCGGCAATATTGATGGAATTGAGGCAAAAGGTTTTGAATTGCAGGATGTAAAATCTATCGCGGGTATTCTGCCGAAGTTTCTGTTAGACCTCCAGCAAGGCAAGGGGGTTGTTTGGGTCGGGACCAAAGAGCTTTTGCCGATTAAAATGGAAGGAGATATGATTATAGGCAGATGTTTCGGTACGGGGTTTACTGAGCTGCGTGTGCAGGAGTTCTGCGTTCTGGAGAATTACAATATTGAGCTTGATGAGAATATATTCAACGCCGATATACCAGAAGGTTACACGGAAATTAAAATCACTGATTTTATTCCCATTAAGGCCGGTCTTGCCGGTGCGGGTTTTAGCATATTTCCTGTCGGTACATAGTCCTGCTGGCAGGAAAGAAGCTGCATAGTCGCGGAACCTTGTCCAAAGAAAAAAGATAAATATATAAGTAAAGACCTTAGTTCTAAAACGCTGCTTGGTTTAATACCCGGCAGCGTTTTTTTATTTTTTTAGTAATAAAAAGGGCATCTGTGCGACTATGATAGTGTTCTGATGTTCAGGCAGTTTTGGAGAAATTGAGTGCAGAATTGGCAATCGATTGTAAATAAGCACGGGCCGATGGTGTGGAAAATCGCATACAGGCTGCTGGCGGACTATCATGACACGCAGGACTGCTTTCAGGAAACATTTGTTGCAGCATTGGAATTATCCAGAAGCGAACCGGTGCGGGATTTCAAGGCCTTGCTTGCGAAAATAGCCAACTTGCGTGCCATCGACAGGCTTCGCAAGCGGTACCATTGCGACCAGAACAATAGTGTTGACATTGACACTTTCGCCAGCGGCAGACCGGGCCCGGATGAGCATATGCACTCAATAGAATTAGTTCAGCAATTGCGGCGGGCAATTGCGCAAATTCCAAAAAAAGAGGCGGAAATTTTCTGCCTTAGATTTCTAAGCGACCTGAGTTATCGTCAGATAGCCAAAATGACAGGACTTAACAGCAATGCGGTTGGGGTTATGCTTCACAGAACTAAACAGCAACTGCGGGAAATTCTCGAACGACAGGAAAAAATTTCTGAAAGAAAAG
Organism: uncultured Planctomycetaceae bacterium; assembly: GCA_964619675.1. GTDB lineage: Bacteria > Planctomycetota > Phycisphaerae > Sedimentisphaerales > UBA12454 > JAPLMW01. The sequence goes on from CAZUEO010000031.1 coordinate 19,656, forward strand.
CGAGATATAACAATGAAAGCTGAAAAAGATATATTGGAAAAGTCAATTAAAGCTCTCAAAAACTGTCCTTTTCCCAGCGGTCCCGACCGGCAAACGATAGATTCAACGATCGCGGCTTTGGCGAAAGCATCAGGTCGAACTTGTGAAACACTGCACAAAAAGAAAACGATTATGGAAAGGATGAAATTTATGAAAACATACACAAAATTAGCTGTTGCGGCGGCATTACTTATCGCTGCTGTAATATCGATAACGTTTTTAGACAAATCAGCCACACCTGCCTATGCAATCGAACAAACAATCGAAGCAATGCATTCTGTTCGTTCGATTCACGCGTTTTGCACCGATTGGGATAATAGCAAGGGCGAAACCTGGGTCCAGACAAATCCTGAGACAGGTGAGGAAGAATATTACTATGCAGACCAAGGCAATCTTTTGATTGTAGGAACTCCTCAGGCAACCTATTACTACTACAAAGATGAAAATCTTGTGAGAATTCGAAATGAATATATGCCGGCATCCGAAGTGCGTTTTTCCCGGTTTTTTGAAGATTTGGTCGGATGGACACAGCAACACCACGGCGAGCTTCGCTTCTATTCCCAATTTGCTGAAGATTTCCAAAAAGAAGTAATTGTGGTTCAAGGGTCTATTCCCACTCAAGGAGATATTGGTGAAAAGGAGTTCATTTTCCGCGTTGACCCTCAGACAAAATTGCCGATTAGTATGGAAATGCTCAAATGTGGGCCCGGCCAGGGGGTCAAGAGCGTCGATAGCCTGGAATACAATGCACCTATACCGGAAGGAATATTTGAATTTGAAATACCAGGTGGGGCCAAGGTGGTTTATGAGGCTGAGAACGAGTCTCATGGGCAAGTAGATCCAGATTAGAGATGTCAACATCGAGTTCGACTTAAAGAAGAGCTGCCAGGCAAGTTACCTGGCAGCTCTTTTATTTTTTTGCCGCAAAAAATCGGCCTTTTTTCTTGGTTTTTGAGGCAAAAACGAGGATTTTTAAAAAATTTTCAAAAAAATGTAAGATTTACTTGACATTATGTAAGGTATAGCTTACATATTGTAATATATAAGTTACATTGAATCTGTTTTAAGGGTTACTGTTAGTTCTCTATGGGAGAAACAAAAATGAATAGGTGGCAAAAAATCGCTTGGTACAATATTTTTGTAATAATATTCGCCTTTATTCTTACCGGTGTCTGCGTTGGTGTTTTAACAATAAAACACGGCATGCCAAAGGCCTTAGATGGGTTAAGTATGTTCGGTACTTTAGGATTATTAGGTCTTTCAGGCTTAATCTTTAAGAAAAGGAAACACCAGGTAGAATTAGATGAACGTGACAGGCTCATCTTTTACAAGTCGATCCAGATAACTTTTGCAGTATTTTGGCCTTTATTTACCGCCGCCTGTATAGTTCCGTGGTTTATCATTGGACCAAACAAGCTTATTTCAAGCATCGTGCTTCCTATAATGTTAGGAGCAATTGGAATTACACTTATTATTGTGCAATCCATAGCAACTCTTGTCCAATACGGCTGGAAGGAAAAGGAGAAAAATAATGAATAAGACGCAAAAAGCAGCATGGTATTCTCTGGCTTGCTTTACAATATTACTGGGTCTTGTTGTATGGTGGACAGTGCAATTATTTGTGATGAAAGAACGGCCGGGCTGGGTTTCCTCCAGATATATTGCAATGCTCGGATATTTAGCTGTGCTGACGAGCGGCTGGTGGTTACGGAGGAAACAAAGCAAGCATGAGCCAGATGCCGATGAACGTGACAAAATGATTAAGAAGAAAGCACTGGCTGCAGCCACAATATCGCTCGTGCTAATTGTCGCCGGCCTGCTTTTGTATATGTACATCGTATTTGGCCCGGATTATTCGGTTCCTGTCTGGGCTTTAGTGATATTCAGTTTTGGCATAGGATATTTGGTGCTGGCGGTCTATTCGGTTGCCGTGTTGTTCCAGTATGGCCGGAGAGGCGGAGATGGCGAAAAGTAAAATTAAAAATAATATTCGCCAGTTTCGATTTGAGAGCAATCAGATGACCCAGGCCCAGCTTGCTGATAAGGCCGGCGTTACAAGGCAAACAATCATCGCGATAGAAGCCCGGCAGTATTTACCTTCGCTGGAACTGGCTATCCGAATCGCAAAAATATTCGGTAAAAAGGTTGATGATGTATTTGAATATGAAGAATAACCAGATTGGAATTATTATTTTCAGGTCGATTTTTGAGCTGAAAGGGGCCTTTTCAAAAAATCTTCAAAATAAGGATAAAACCGTAACAAATCGGTAACACGCTTTTGTTATGGATATAACCGTCGAAAGTTGGTAATATATATTAACTTGTTTAAGGAGAATCAAAATGAAAGTTAAGAAGATAGTTTCGATTTTTGTTTTCGTTCTTGTTTTGCAGGCGGTTGTGTTAGCTGTCGGCCAGGACAAGGTCGACCTGAAATTGCGCCTTAAGGCTGGCGAGAGCCATGAAATGAAGATGACCCAGAACCAGGATGTGGTCCAGACAATGGGCGGTCAGGAACAGAAGATGAAGCAAACGCAGGAAATGATTATGGGCTTCGATTGTTTAAGTGTCGATGCCAACGGCAATATGGATGTCGAGATTACCTACAAGTCTATGAAGATAAATATGGACGGCCCGATGGGACATATGGAGTTCGATTCGGCCAGTCCCAAACCGGCGGACCCCAACAGGCCTGATGAAAAAATTATGGCTGCTATGTTTTCAGCAATAGCAGGCAGCAAGTTTCAGATTAAAATGACTCCTACCGGAAGGACGTTAGATGTTCGCGGCCTTGGCGAAATGGTTGCAAGAATGAGGGAAAAGGTGAAGGAAGGCGCGAGCGGCAGTTCTGAAATGCAGGGATTAGACAAATTTTTCGATAATTTTTTTGATGAAAAACAGGTCAAGGAAATGACCGGAAGTATGATGGGTGCGTTTCCCGAAGAGCCCGTCTCGGCAGGCGATACCTGGTACGATATCATAAGTATGAATTTCATTGTGCCGATAGATGTCGATACGACTTATATCCTTAAGGAACGCAGGGATGGAGTTGCGTATATTGATGCAGTAGCCAAGATGGATATGGGCGACAGCTCAAAGACTATCGAGATAGACCCGAACAGCAAGATGTCTATGCAGATATCCGGCACAATAAATTCGGCGAGCCAGGTAAATGAAAAAACAGGCCTTACCCGCAGGAGCGATATGACAATGAATTTTTCAGGCGTGGTGAGAATGGAAGCAAATCCGCAAATGCCGGAAGGTATGACGATGCCGATGACAATTGTGGGCACTGCGGTTGTTGAATTGATTAAGTAAGCAGGGAGTATTAAATAACAGCGGCCTTTGGAAAATCTCCAAAGGCCGTTTTTATTTCCTCAAAAGATGTTATTTCTTCTTTTTAGCTTTGGCTGTTTTAGTTTTTTCTTGCCGGAGCGGCAGCCACAAGTCGAACACATAACCATCGCCTTTCATAAAATGGTATCTATTTTATACAATTATCGGTTATTTCAGACAAAATTTGTAACTTAAGAGCTTATAAATCAGTTTCGCGGCGAGAAAATCCGGTGCCTTATTTGCAGGATTCGGACACAGTTCAACAACATCGAAGCCGACGACATTTTTCTGTTTCATCAGAAGTTTAAGAAAGGCCAGGACCTGATACCAGCCAAGCCCGCCCGGCTCAGGTGTGCCGGTAGAAGGCATTATTGCGGGGTCGAATACATCAAGGTCAATTGTCAGATAGACATTTTTGGTCAATTTATTTAAACACTTTTTAAACCAGTTATTATTGTTGTGGATGTCCTGAGCGGGAAAGACACGACTTTTGTCCATATTCTTTTTTTCAGAGAAATCCATGCTGCGGATACCCGCTTGCACGATTGGCGTGATTTCCTTTGCACGTGCCATTACGCAGGCGTGGTTGTATTTAGAATCGTGATATTTATCCCGCAGGTCTGCGTGAGCGTCAAACTGCAGAACAGAGACATTTTTGAAAAATTCCGCATGTGCCGTGATAGTCGCAACACTGATGGAATGTTCGCCGCCTATGGTAACGACATATTTTTTATTTTTAATGTGTTTAAGGACTCTTGTTTTCAGTTCAGCGACCATAATCTGGGGCGATTTTTTTTCTTTAATGGGTTTATCGGTAAAAATTCCCTGTTTGTAAACCTCGGAGCCGGTTTCGATATCGTATGTTTCCATATTTGCCGCCGCTTCGATAATGGCGGCAGGGCCTTTGTCTGCTCCTTTTATCCAGGTGCTTGTTGCGTCAAACGGGGCGGGAAGAACGACAATTTTTGCCGTCCGGTAGGCACAATATCTTTGCGGCAGGTCGCCGAAATTGACTTGTCGTCTCATTTTTTTCCTCTGAATGTTAGTCAAACAGGAACATTGCGATGGCGACGGTGGTAGTCCACAGACCTTTTTGCCCCCTCGCAGCCTGTGTGCTGTTTGAAGTCCTGATGATAAGGCCGCTGGATTTATATTCCTGTTCCTTTTCGCTCCAGGCTGTGTTAGGGTCAACTTCCAGGCCGAGGGTAGTGCCGAGCATTTCGGCGGCAAGGTCTTCAGCCATGTCAGCGGCCTGCTGCTCATTCATTCCGTGGCCGTGAACTTCGCTCAGATAACCCCAGTTATTTCTGTCTTTCGGCAGGGCCATTCCGATGGAGGTAGCAACGAGTCTGCCGTGTTCGTTTGTGTCGCATCTTGCCATAACGCAGAACGTGATAGAGCCGGGCACAAGCTCCTTTAAGCCGTTTTCCTTGCTGATGATTTTGCAGTTGGGGGGCAGAATTGACGAAACCTGCACGAGGTTCTGGTTTGCGACGCCTGCGTCTCGCAGCGCCTCTTCAAAGGATTTTAACTGGTACCTGTGTCTTCCAACGCCTTTTGTCAAAAAAACTCTTTTTGGTACAAGACAGTCAGTAGAAATGTCCGGCATTTCTTCTGGTTCCTTTCAAAAAAATTCAAAAAAGATTAAATAACAATTTTGCGATTATATAGTATTAAAAAATAAAAAATACAAGTAAAAAGGTGATTGGGTATTTATTTAGCGGCCGCCGCGAGCGGCGGCCAGATCCTCGCCTCAGATGGCGGGGGCTAAATAAATTCTAATGTCCCACAGTCAATTCATAGTTAGAAAACCTGCCAAAATGGCACATTGCAGGGCAGGGAGTTAGTATTTAACTTGTTTTTAAATAAAGACTTAAGGTTTTCACGGTTGCTGGCACGGCCTTTGCACTTCTGATAATGAAGAAAAGATTTTTGGCGAAAAAGGAGAAACGAAAATGGCAAAAATTATTGGAATAGACTTGGGAACGACAAACTCAGTGGTGGCGGTAATGGAAGGCTCGCAGCCGAAGGTTCTGATAAATTCATCCGGCAGCAGATTGACGCCTTCAGTGGTAGGTTTTACCGATAAGAGTGAACGACTTGTCGGCCAGATTGCCCGCCATCAGCAGGTAACCAATCCTGAGAACACCGTTTTTTCCATCAAGAGATTTATGGGCCGAAGGCACAACGAGGTCGCTACTGAGGAAAAAACGGTTCCATATAAGATAGTCGGCGGACCAAATGAACTTGTGAAGGTAAATGTAAGGGGCAAAGAATATACTCCGCCTGAGATTTCGGCAATGATTCTGCGGGATTTGAAGAAGACCGCTGAGGACTATCTTGGCGAAAAGGTCGAGCGTGCCGTAATTACAGTCCCTGCCTACTTTAACGACTCGCAGAGACAGGCAACCAAGGATGCCGGCACAATAGCAAGCCTGAGAGTTGAGAGAATTATAAACGAGCCGACCGCAGCGGCACTTGCGTATGGCGTAGATAAACAGAAAAATGAAAAAGTTGCCGTTTTTGATTTTGGCGGCGGCACATTTGATATTTCCATACTCGATATAGGCGGTTTCGAAGACAAGAGTGGTGTCATTGAGGTATTGAGTACCAACGGCGATACTCACCTCGGCGGCGACGACCTTGACGAGACACTGATAAATTACCTTGCCGATGAGTTTAAGAAGACCGAAGGTATCGACTTGCGGAAAGACCCAATGGCCCATCAGCGGCTTAAGGAAGCTGCCGAAAAGGCCAAGTGTGAGCTGTCCACTCAGGTTGAAACAACAGTAAATCTGCCTTTTATTACAGCCGATGCCTCAGGGCCAAAGCATCTTCAAATAACGCTCACACGAAGCAAATTCGAGGCCTTGTCTGAGCCGGTATTCGATAGACTCAAGAATCCCTGCGTCCAGGCGATGAGCGATGCGAAGATGAATCCGGCTGATATAGCTGAAGTTCTTCTTGTCGGCGGCTCAACAAGGATTCCAAAGGTTCAGCAGATAGTTAAAGACCTGTTTAAAAAGGAGCCGAACAAGAGCCTGAATCCCGATGAGGTTGTGGCAATCGGCGCCGCTGTGCAGGGTGCTGTTCTTGCAGGCGATGCGGGCGTAAAGGACATTCTGCTGCTGGACGTTACACCGTTGTCTTTGGGTGTTGAGACGCTTGGCGGCGTTATGACAAGGCTGATTGAACGCAATACGACAATCCCGACAAGCAAAAAAGAGATTTTTTCAACTGCTTCCGACAACCAGACAAGCGTTGATATCCATGTTTTGCAGGGTGAGCGCGAGTTCGCACGCGATAACAGAACACTGGGCAGGTTTCAGCTTACCGATATTGCTCCTGCGCCGCGCGGGATGCCTCAGATTGAGGTTGCCTTCGATATCGATGCAAACGGTATATTGAACGTTTCAGCCAAAGACCTCGGCACCGGCAAGCAGCAGTCGATTGAGATTAAGTCCAGTTCAGGCCTTAGCGAGCAGGAAGTTGAAAAAATGCAAAAGG
>CAZUEO010000032.1:0-26376 GCA_964619675.1 uncultured Planctomycetaceae bacterium
CTTTTAATTTAATGGGTATAGATATTAATTTTCACGATCTTCTTTTTATTAATTCTGATTTAGGTGATAATAAAAGGTTACAAATGCCTTTTGTTCGTAATTATTGGAATGAAATAAAAGATTTTGAATGTGTACATCGTTTATATCCTAATTTTGTATGCGAGGAATAAAATGACAGAAATAAATAATTTTGATATAAATGAGAATGAATTTGAATTGTTTTTAGATTCATTTTTTTCAGCCTTAGCCGGCCCAAGGCCGTCGTCAGCCCTTGCCGGGTTGCCAAAACCGAGCAGCAGAATTTTAACCACGGATTTCACGGATTTCACCGATTTTTATTGTTTTGTTTTGTTGTCTATTTCGTTGCCGTTGCAGTCATAGAGCGTAACAAGCAGAGGCATCTTTCCCAGTGCGTGTGTCGCGCAGGAAAGGCACGGGTCAAAGGCTCTGATGGCGACTTCAATATGATTTAACAGCCCTTCGGTAATTTCAGGCACGCCATCGATGTGGTCTGCTGCGACTTTCTGCACGGCCCTGTTAAACGGCTCGTTGTTGTTTGTCGTTGATACTATAAGATTTGCTGAAACAACCTGGTCGTCATCATTGATTTTGTAATGATGGAACAATGTGCCTCGCGGGGCTTCGAGAAGGCCGATGCCTTCATTTCTGCGCTTGCCCTTCACGACAAGGTCTGTGCCCTGCAGGTCGGAGTCGTGCAGAAGCTCATTGATTTTTTCTATTGAGTGCAGGACCTCAATCATTCTCGCCCAGTGATAGGCCATCGTGATATTGTTCGGCTTGCCTGAGGTCAGGGCCATAAATTCCTTTCTTGCCTTTTCTGCTTCGGGAGTGTCGATAAAATCGCAGCAGTTTACTCTTGCAAGCGGGCCGACGCGATACCAGCCCTTCTGCGGGCCAAGTGATTTAATGAACGGGAACTTCATATAAGACCACGATTTCACTTCCTCGGCGATGTAATCGAGATAATTTGAATAATCTACCTGGTCAAATATTTTATTGCCGTCGGCGTCGATTGCCCGCAGGTTGCCGTGATATAGGTCCATCGCACCGTCGCTGCGGACAAGACTTAAATGATTCGAGTCAAAGGAAGCGAAAGATTTGAGTTTATCGAGGTTTTTGACGGTGTAATCTTTTGCGATATTCAGCGCGCCTTTTGACCATTCGAGCATTTTTTCGATGTCTTTTAAAAAGACATCTCTTTCAGCGATTGAGAGGTTTTTGTTTATTCCGCCCGGGATAGCTCCTGTGCCGTGGATTTTTTTGCCTGCCGTTGCCTTTATGATTTCCTGGCCGTACTTTCTCATCATCACACCCTGCACAGCAAGTTCAGGATACTTTGCGGCAACGCCGATGATATTTCTTATTTTCGGGTCCGCGTCAAAGCCGAACAGCAAATCCGGCGAGCAGAGATGGAAAAAGTGCAGCGCATGCGACTGGAATACCTGGCCGTAGTGCATCAGACGGCGCATTTTCTCAGCGGTCGGTGTGAGCTTGTCTGCGCCGACGACTTGGTCCATCGCTTTTGCCGCTGCGAGGTGGTGACTTACAGGACAAATACCGCAAAGTCTTTGAACAATAACAGGCATTTCCCAGTACGGCCTGCCCTGGATAAATCTTTCAAAGCCGCGGAATTCGACGACATGAAACCTTGCCTGTGTAACCCTGTTATTTTCATCGAGCAGGATTGATACCCTGCCGTGCCCTTCAACTCTTGTTACCGGCTCTATGATTATTCTTTTGGTGGTACTCACTATTTTACTCCAAAACAGATTAATCGTATCTTATAAGTTCATAAGGTAAATCGAGCGGTTTGCCCTCCAAAAGGGCGACAACTGTTTGCCAGATGGCATCTCCGCTTGGCGGACAGCCCGGCAGGAAATAATCAATCTTTACAACCTCATTGCACGGATAAACCTTGTCAAGACATAGCGGCAGTTCCTTGTCGTTCGGTATGATTTTTTCCGGGTTTTGGGTTGATGGGCCGTGCAGATACGCCTCTTCGAGACATTCTTTCAAAGGTATGTTGTTTCTCATCGCGGGTATGTCGCCCATTGTGGCACAGTCACCGACGGCAACAAGAATATCGCAATGTTTGCGGAATTCCTGAAGGACGTGAACATTATCTTCATTCGCACAGCCACCCTCAATCAAGCCGATTGCGCATCTGCCTGTAAATTCCTTTATGTCGTCAATCGGCGATTTGTCGAAGTCCACAAGCTCTATGAGCTTGAGGATTCGCTCATCGATGTCGAGAAACGACATATGGCATCCGAAGCAGCCTGCCAGCGATGCTGTCGCGATTTTTGGTTTTGCCATTTTTATGTGCCCTTATGAATTTATTTTTTGTTTTTTCGTTTTTCGATTTCCGAGCCGATTGGTTTTTTATCGTATAATCTTTTTCCGATTGGGACGGTAAAAGCAGTACGTTTTTTGTTTATTGTGCCCACGGGGCAGACGTCGGCGGCTCTGTCGGTTACCGCAAGGCTGGTATCTTTAAGATATTTATCAGCATTTACGGTGATTTTCTTTTCAATGCTTCGGCCTGCGAATTCAAAAACGCCTTTGCCGTCAACATCTCTGGAGGCGCTGACACATCTGCCGCACAAAATACATCTGTTAAGGTCGAGGAATATATCAGGATGTGTGGAATCAACGTCTTTTTTGGGGAAAAGATAGGGATATTTTGGAGACAGGATTCCGAGCTCATAAGCAACTGCCTGCAGTTCACAATTGCCGCTCCTTTCGCAGAACATACAGAAGTGATTGCCTTCAATAAAGAGCATATCAATAAGATTTCGTCTGTGTTCCTTAAGCTCTTCGGTGTTATTTTCAACAATCATTCCTTCTGCAATCGGCTGGGTGCAGGCGGTCTGTGGTTTTCCGTTGACTATGACGGTACAGACCCTGCAGCTTCCGTGCGGGGCAAGCTCGGGATGATAGCAAAGTCTTGGTATATAGATACCCGCCTCATCGGCGGCTTGGATGATAGTCTGGCCTGCTTTGCCTTTTACTTCAACACCGTCAATTGTAAAGGTTATCTGGTCGCTCATCTTCTATCCCTTATTTTGTGAAGATTACGGAGTTTCGATTCGCGATTGCTTCGGCATCTTTAAGAGCTTTTCTGATATCAAATGTCGGCTGCATACCGTCGGCGGATTTTTTAACTTTCGATTCGTAAATTTTACGGAAGTTTTTGAGTGTTGTGAGCACGGGATTCGGCGAGGTTTGGCCCAGGCCGCAGCGGCTGGTGACTTTGATACTCTCACCGAGCTGCTGCATTGCATCGAGGTCCTGCGGCTCACCTTTGCCTGCGAGAATTTTATCGAGGTATTTTTTCAGCAGGACGTTGCCGACCCGGCAGGGCGTGCAGTAGCCGCAGCTTTCCTCTACGAAGAATTCCATATACTGTGCAGTAATTTCAATTATGTCTCTTTCAGGGCCGAAGACGACAACCGCTCCGCCGGTCGCCAAATCATCGTAGCTGATTGACCTGTTATAGTCATTCGAACCGATTATCTGGCCGCTTGGGCCGCCTATAAGAACTGCCTGCGCATCGTCGGCGCCGACTTCTTTTAACATATCATTTACTTTTATGCCGAATGGAAATTCATAAACACCCGGCAGCTTGCAGTCGCCTGCGATACTTAAAAGTTTTGTTCCTGTATTCCCGGATAGGCCGATTTCAGCAAACCACGCGGCTCCCATTTCGAGAATCCGCGCTGTGCAGCAAAGCGTCTCAACGTTATTTACCGCCGTCGGGTAGCCGAGATAGCCTTTCTGTGCAGGAAACGGCGGTCTTGTTTTCGGGTCGCCTCTTAATCCTTCGCAGGAGCTTATCAGGGCGGTTTCTTCGCCGCAGATGTATGCGCCCGCGCCCATCTGAATTTTTATGTCAAAGTTAAAACCGTTTTTGCCGAGCACGTTTTTGCCCAGCAGGTTTTTGTCTTTTCTTTCCTGCAGAATCTTTTCGAGCAGTTTTCGCAGATAGTTGTATTCGGCCCGCAGGTAGAGGATTCCGTTTTCTGAGCCGATTGCATAGCCTGCAATCGTCATACCTTCAAAGAGCATATCGGCAAGTTCCGTAAGGATTACCCTGTCCTTGAATGTTCCCGGCTCACCCTCATCGGCGTTACAGACAATAAATTTTTTACCGCCTTCAGCATCGCGTGTGAACTGCCATTTCATTCCGGTTGGAAAACCCGCCCCGCCTCTGCCGCGAAGTCTGGCGGTCTTTACTTCGTTAATTACTTCAGCAGGGCTCATAGCGAGTGCGTTTTTAAGGCCGGTTTCGTGTTTGTAATCGGCAAAAATGACGGCCCCCTTTTTTCTTATGCCGTTGTGAACGCAGGAGTGGACAAGCTCATCGGCATTGTTACCGTCGCCGAGGCGGTGTTTCAGTTTTGACGGGTCGTAATGCTTCTTTATATCAGCGACAATCTCTTTTACCTTGTCGGTGGAAAGATAAGTTATGACTTCGTCATTGATCATCGCCGCTGGTGCCTGGTCGCACATCCCGATGCAGGGCGTGTATTCGAGCGTTATTTTGCCATCGGGTGTCGTCTGACCAAAGTCGATATTAAGCTGTTTTTTGAATTCCTCGGCGACCGCATCAAGACCGGCCATTTTGTCAACGACATCATTGCAGAGGCGAATGACGACTTTGCCTTTGGGTTTTTTTGACAGGAACGCGTAAAACGACACGACACTTTCAACTTCGGCCCTGCGGCAGTTGACGCATTTTGCGATAAGGTTCATCGCCTCATCGCCAACATTGCCGTATTTCTGCTGTACCGCCAGGACAATGTCCATTATCCTTGTGCGGTCATTGCCGCAGCTTTGGCATATTTGACGGATTTCCGCCTGTGTATTTTCACTCATATCTTACCTCGAAACTGCCTTTAGAGCTGCCCCTGTATGTTTTTGGCCTTTAATTAAAAGAAATAGTATATTGTTTTTGTTTACTTGTGTCTAATAAAAAAGAAAAATTGCATACCGAAAAAGCCCTGTATATAATTAGTCATTAGTCGTTAGTTGACAGTTAGTAAGAAATTTTTCACAATAATTGGTATTGTTGTGAAAGAGAAAAAAGGTTATGGCGGAAAATCAGACAGGTTCGGTTGGTATTGTCGAGACTAAGACTATAAGGGTCGTCGAAGCCGACAAGCCTTTGAAATTAACCAGCGGCAAAACCCTCGCCCCCGTAGATGTGGCCTACGAAACGTACGGCAAATTAAACTCCGCCGGCGATAACGTTGTATTTATCTGTCACGCACTCAGCGGCAGCGCGCACGCGGCAGGTTTCAGTGATGCTGAGAAAAAAAAGAGCGGCTGGTGGGACATAATGATAGGCCCCGGCAAAGGCATTGATACAAATAAATATTTTGTAATATGCTCCAATTTTCTGGGAAGCTGCAGCGGCACAACAGGACCAAGCAGTATTAACCCCGCAACCGGAAAACCCTACAATCTTGACTTTCCGCTGATAACCATCGCCGATATGGTTAAGGTTCAAAAACTTCTGCTTGACAAATTGGGGATAAAGCAGCTTTTGGGCGTCGTCGGCGGCTCTATGGGCGGGATGCAGGTTTTGCAGTGGGCGATTGAATATCCTGATTTTGTCAGGTCGGCGATAGTGATAGCCGCGACCGCAAGTCTCGGCCCGCAGGCAATCGCATTCGATACTGTCGGCAGAAATGCAATCCTTTCAGATATGGAAGCCGGCAGGTCGCCGAAAAAAGGGCTCGCCACAGCGAGGATGGTGGGCCATATAACCTATCTTTCAAAAGAAAGTATGAGGGCGAAATTCGGCAGAGGCCTGCGGAGCGCAGATAAGTACAGCTATGATTTCGGTTCTGAATTTGCCATTGAAACGTACCTTGACTATCAGGGCCAAAGTTTCGTCGAGCGTTTTGACGCAAACAGTTATCTGTATATAACCAAGGCGATGGATTATTTCGACCTTGAAAGAGATTACGGCTCTCTTGAGCAGGCGTTTGCGAAGACAAAATCGAGATTTCTGGTACTCAGCTTCACCAGCGACTGGCTTTTTACGCCGGCGCAGTCGGAGGAAATGGCAAACGCACTTGTCGCGCAGAGAAAACCCGTCAGCCACTGCAATATTCTTTCTCCATACGGGCACGACGCATTTCTGCTTGAGTCCGAAACGCTTGGCAGACTGATTAGCGGGTTTCTTGCGGCGACTATGGAAAAACCAAGGTATGAAAGACCCTTTGAAATTTCAAGTGTGAAAGGCATTAACCGTGCAAAAAGACTTAGGGTTGATTATGAGCTTATTGAGTCGCTTATTGAGCACGGTAGCAGGGTACTCGATGTCGGCTGCGGCGACGGGCAGCTTCTGCTCAATCTTCAGCGAGACAGAAATATTACTGCTGAAGGCATCGAGGTCGACCAGGAACTTGTTCTGCAGTGCGTAGATAGAGGGCTTAATATAATCCAAAGGGATATCGAACGGGGTCTGGAGCTTTATCCGGCAAACAGTTTTGATTATGCAATACTGTCCCAGACTTTGCAGACCCTGAAGAATCCGCATCAGGTTTTTTCCGAGCTTTTGAGAGTGGCTAAGAAGGTTGTTGTCAGCTTTCCGAATTTTGCATACTGGAGATGCAGGATAGAACTCTGCTTTGGCGGCCAGGCTCCGCGCACAAGACAACTGCCTTTCAAGTGGCATAATACGCCGAATATTCATTTTCTGTCGCTCAAGGATTTTGAGGATTTCTGCGATGAAATCGGCATAAAAATCGAAGTTAGATTGCCGCTTGTCGGCAGTCGAAAAGGAGCGGTCAAATTTGCGCCGAATATCTTTGCCGAGCAGGCGATATACCTGACAAGCAAAAAATGATAAATCCCATCGGCATGTTGACTATCGGCAAAATCAGGCTCAATTACCCTTTTATCCAGGCTGCCATAAGCGGCTACAGCGACAGGGCGATGAGAGTGCTGGCCCGCAAATTCGGCTGCGAACTTGTGTTCAGCGGACTTTTGCTCGACAGCAGCGCATCGTATAAACCATTATTTGAAAAACCCAATTACATTCTCAAAGATGATGAACATCCAATTGGTGCGCAGCTACTCGGCAGCAAGCCGGAAAAAATGGCCAAAGCGGCAGCAAACCTGCGGCAAATCGGTTATGACATTATCGACCTGAACTTTGCCTGTCCTGCGCCGAAAGTTGTCAAAAAAGCAAGAGGCGGCGCACTTATGGCAGAACCCAAAAAGGTAATCGAAATCTTTAAATCTGTAAGAGATGCTGTCTCCTGTCCTGTCCTAATAAAAATTAGAAAGGGTGTTGACGACAGCGAAGAATCAATACAGAAATTCTGGCAAATATGCGAGCAGGCTGTCCAGTACGGCGCTGATGCTATTATTGTGCATGGCAGAACTGTCGAGCAGAGATTTAAAGGGACTGCCGACTGGAATATAATAAAACAGGTAAAACAGAAATTTCCAGAAACAGCAATTATCGGTAGCGGAGATTTGTTTGAGCCGGCAGATATTGTCAGCAAACTTAAAACAAGCGGCGCTGACGGCGTCGCAATCGCAAGAGGCGCTATCGGAAAACCCTGGATTTTCAGGCAGATAAAAGACATACTCGATGGGGAAACAGAAATCTTTCAGCCTGATATAAAAGAGCAGGGACAAATTATCCTCGAACACTTTGAGATGCTCAAAGAACTTTACGATATAAAGAAATGTATCTGGCATTTCAGAAAATTTCTGACTAAATACAGCAGAAGTCATACGAATATAAGAAAAGTGAGCAGGGAACTTGTCGCTGTACAAACAGAAGACCAGTTAAGACAAACAATAAAAAAGCGGTACAATCTTGATTGATATAAATTTACTAAAGTCCGTTTACATTCATATTCCATTTTGCAAATCGAAGTGCTTGTACTGCGGTTTTTTCTCAAAGCCGGCAAATCAATATGACGTCAAAAGGGTTCTAAATACCGAGATTGTGGAACTGAAAAAATCTTCGTTTCAAAAACCTACTCAAACTTTGTACATTGGCGGCGGAAGCCCCACATCTGTTGGCCGTGAGATACTTTGCGAATTTCTTTCGAAAATTATTGAATTAACCGGCAAGGCCGATGAATTTACCGTTGAAGTCAATCCTGCCGATGCGGATGAAAGTTTATTGGTAAATCTCAAAAATATAGGTGTCGATCGCATTTCAGTTGGTGCACAATCGTTCATTCAGAGCGAACTTGATTTCTTAGGCAGAAATTACAGTGTTGAAGAACTTGAAGGAACAATAAAAAATGCCAAACAGGCGGGTTTTACGAATGTCAGCATCGATTTGATTTTTGCAATACCCGGCTCTGATTTGAAAAGCTGGCGGCAAACCCTGGAAAAAGCAATTCAAAGCGGTATCCAGCATATTAGCGCATATAGTTTGACTTATGAAAAGAATACACCGTTGGAGAAAACAAAATCGGCAGGTAAAATAAAAGCAATAGATGAAGAGACCGACAGAAAAATGTATGAAACAGCGATTGAGGAGCTTGCTATGGGTGGTTTTGAGCATTACGAGATTTCAAATTTCGCAAAGCCGGGCTTTAAATGCAGGCACAACCTGACTTACTGGAAAAATGAATATTATCTCGGCATCGGGCCGGCTGCGGCAAGCTGTATTGACGATTGGCGAACCGAGAATATCAGCGATATTGATAAATATGTTGAATGTATTGAGAACAATAAAGAGACTGCTGCAGAGAAGATAAAAATAAATCGTGCAGAAAAGGCATCTCAAACGGCAGTGCTTAATTTGCGATTGGTAGAGGGAATAGACTTGACGGAATATAAGCAAAAAACAGGTTTTAATGTTTACGAACTCTTTAAGCAGTCGATTAAAAAAAATCTGAAATTAAATCTGCTTCAGTTTAAAAATAACCGCTTAAGCCTGACAAAACAGGCTCTGCCGATAGCTGATAGTGTTTTGTGCGACTTTGCACAGCCTGACTGATTGCGTTTAAACTGCCGATTGGTTATAGTATAAGCTTGTAATTTAGCCGAAAGTTACAGATGAATATAGAGAATATCAGAAACTTTTGTATAGTAGCGCATATTGACCACGGCAAAAGTACTTTGGCCGATAGGCTCCTTCTGCTTACCGGCACCGTCAGCCAGAAGGACTTTAAAGAGCAGATGCTTGATAGTATGGACATCGAGCGTGAGCGCGGCATTACCGTCAAGGCCTCTGCCGTTACGATGCACTATACCCTAAGCGGCGTTGAATATATGCTAAACCTGATTGATACGCCCGGCCACGTCGATTTCCATTATGAAGTCTCCCGCTCAATGGCGGCCTGTGAAGGCGCTTTGCTTGTTATCGATGCCTCGCAAGGAGTTGAAGCTCAGACGGTTGCAAATGCCTACTTGGCCGTCGATTCGGGTTTGGAGATTATCCCTGTAATAAATAAGATAGACCTGCCTGCTGCGCAGCCGAAGGTTGTCGCAGAAGAGCTCGAGCATATACTTGGCATAAATAAAAACGAGTGCTTTTACATCAGCGCAAAAAGCGGCCAGGGTGTTGCTGAGCTGCTTGAGGCGATAGTAACTTTTTTGCCGCCGCCTGTGATTGATTCAACAAAACAGACAAGGGCGTTGATATTCGACAGCCATTATGACGAATATCGCGGCGTAATATGTTATGTCAGGTTGATTAGCGGGCGGTTGAATCCCGGCGATAAGATACTGATGATGGGCTCGAAGAGAAGTTACCAGATAAGCGAGCTTGGCAAATTCACGCCCGGAATGAAGAAGGTCGATTCGCTGGCCGCCGGTGAGGTCGGTTATGTCATTGCAAGTATAAGAAATCTTTCGGATGTTACAATCGGCGATACTATTACGCTGGCCAAAGAGCCTGCCAGAAAGGCCCTGCCCGGCTACAAGCAGCCGCTTCAAATGGTTTTCAGCGATTTTTATCCCGGCAACAATACCGATTACTCGCATTTGCGTGCGGCGTTTGAGAAACTTTCGCTAAATGACGCCAGTTTTACATTTACGCCGCAAAACAGCCCGGCGCTGGGCTTTGGCTTCCGCTGCGGATTTTTGGGTCTTTTACATATGGAGATTATCCAGGAAAGGCTTGAAAGAGAAAGCAATATCGATGTTGTTCAGACGGCCCCAACTGTAACTTATGAGGTGGTTGAGACATCAGGAGAGGTTTACAGGATTGACTCGCCGAGTCGGTTGCCTGAGAAAACCAAAATCGCCGAGCTTCGCGAACCTTTCGTAAAACTTGAGGTGATTACGCCTAAAGAGACGATAGGCGGTATTATGAAGCTTGCAGAGGTGAGACGATGTCAGTTAATAAAAACCGATTATATTAGTCCGACCCGTGTTATGATGGAGTTCAGGGCTCCGCTTGCCGAGATTGTGTATGATTTTTACGACCAGCTCAAGGGCATAAGCAGAGGCTATGCGACGATGGATTATGAATTTATCGGTTTTGAGGCAGGCGACCTTGTAAAAATAGATATCCTTGTAAACAAGATAATCGTCGATGCGCTGAGCTTGATTGTGCATCGTTCAGAAGCAGAGGCGAGAGGAAGAAAGATGCTTGTCAAACTCAGGAAAGCAATACCCCGCCATCAGTTTGAGATACCGCTGCAGGCCGCAATCGGCAGCAAAATAATCGCACGCGAATCCATCAAGGCCTTTAGAAAAGATGTAACTGCCAAACTCTATGGCGGAGACGTTACACGAAAAATGAAAGTGCTTAAAAGGCAAAAAGAGGGCAAAAAGAGAATGAAAAGTATCGGCAGGGTGCAAATCCCTCAGGAAGCTTTTATGAGTATTCTCGATACGGGCGAGGAATAAAACCGGTCCCCTTCAGGCACACAGAACTGTCTGGTTCTTTTTTGGGCCCAGCGCCGTCCAGTCAAATATTGTGGTACTGCCGTCAGGCAGAATGCGCAGAAAATTGTTTGCTCTACCGACCCATGAGCCGCTGTTGAAGTACCAGTTTTTGAAACTGCCCGCCTTGTGGGTATGAGCGGATATTGCTATGTCGTAGCCCTGGGAGTTTTTGTGATTCTGATGACGGGCGAGCATTTTACTTATTCTCAGGTGTTTAAATCTGCTGCCGGACTTGTGCAGGCGTATGCCATAACCGAATGTTCTTTTCAGTTCAAGGCAGAGCCGCAGCCACATTTCAATCAGTTTTGCCTCGAGTTTTACCATGGCTTCTTCGATAACGTCTGAGGTGGAAACGGGAGCTCCGTTTATCCATTCAATGATGCCGGTGCTTAAACACCTCATTTTACCCCATAGCGGCCGCGTCGTGCTGTTGAACGGGTCAAATTCGTGGCCGTGCATAAATTTAAAACGTTTATCGCCTATCAGTTTGGTAAAAGGCTTGGTTGTCTTTTTGAAAAATCTGTGCGGCAAAATCCTGTTTTGCACAAGCAGTTCAATAGCCTGGTCGTGGTTTCCAGCTATATAAGAAACTTTCATCTCTGCCAGCCTGTCGAATAGCTCGGCGTATCTTCGCAGTGTTTTTCTCAAACCGAACCGCCACAGGTCAACAAGGTCGCCTGTGATAATCAGTTCGCCGGCATTTTTTTCGATAAAGTCAAGAAAATCGAAAAACGGCTTTTCCTTACGGTATGATGAAAAGTTGTCTCTTCTTCCGCCGGAACCAAGATGCAGGTCGCTTACTACAAAAATCGGATTACTTTGCTTCATTTCGCCCTTCCCTATTATACTACATTCTCTGCCCCAATTATCAAAGAATCTGTTAAAAACTCATTAGGTTTTCGTTAATTCATTGTTAAATAATAAGTTATGACAGCTTATAATCGATGAAAAGCATAATTTTATAGGCTTACTGTTCCACCGGCCAAGGGTCATTTTTTTGAAAAACCCATAAAAAAATAAAAATGTTGATAATTTTTTTGAAAGTTGTATTATTATAGAACAAATACTTAAATAATATTTAAGGGAATAGCGATGGCTTTAGGTCAAATTATTCGCAAACGTCGGCACGAATTGAATATCACGCTCGATGAAGTAAGCGCCAAAACCGGTTTTTCAAAACCTTATCTTTCTACGATAGAGACGGGCAAGGTGAAGAACCCGCCGAGCGACAGTCTTCTTCGCAAGCTGGAAGATGCGCTGAATTTTTCGGCGGGCACATTACGGCACATCGCCAATCTTGACAGGATGCCTGCCGATGTTCGCCAGCGGTTCGAAGCTTATGAAGCGGAAAACGAGCGCTGGCGAAAACTTGTGCAAAGTCTTATTGATAAAAAAGGCGGCAAAGACGAGATTGACGAGCTGCTTTCTAAAAGCGACTTAAAGGTGGACAGCGGCAGCAGTACTGCTGTAAAGCCCGGCAGACTGATACCTGTGATTAATCGCGTCGCAGCCGGTTATCCGGTTGATTTTGACGACCTTCAATATCCTGCAGGCTTTGCTGATGATTATGTGCGTTGCCCCGACATAGACGATTCGCAGGCATTTGCAGTTCGCGTTGTGGGCGATTCAATGACGCCGAAGTTTATCGAGGGCGATATCGTTATTTTCTCTCCCGCCGCCGAGGTAAGGAGCGGTGATGATTGTTTCATTCGTCTTTCAACGCCGCACGAAACGACGTTCAAGAAAGTGTTCTTCGAACCGCAGGATAGAGTCAGACTTCAGCCGCGAAATGAAAATTATGCTCCTTTAATTGTCGAAGGCTCAAGAGTTAACGGCATGTACAGAGCGGTAATAAAATACGAAAGACTGTAACTCGGCAAACTTTTACATTCTTGACTGCGTATCAGGGGAGCTTATAATTCTTCTTTTAACCCTAAGGTATTAAAGGCTAAAGGCTTATATGGCCTCAGTAAACGAAAATCAGCAAAAGTTCGATTTTGTCCGCCAAATCGTTGCCGATGATTGCAGAACCGGCAGGTGGGCCGGCAGGGTAGTTACGCGATTTCCGCCCGAACCGAATGGCTATCTGCATATCGGTCACGCAAAGAGCATCTGTCTGAATTTCGGGATAGCCGCCGAGTTCGGCGGAAAATGCCATTTGCGTTTTGACGATACCAATCCTGAAAAAGAAGAGCAGGAGTATGTCGATTCGATTATCCAAGATGTCAAATGGCTCGGCTGGGACTGGGGCCAGAATCTTTTCTTCGGCTCTGATTATTTTCAGCAGATGCACGATTGGGCGGTTGACCTTATAAAAAAAGGTAAAGCCTACGTCTGCGACCTGACCGCTGACCAAATCAGGGGTTATCGCGGTACGTTGACCAGGCCCGGCAAGGACAGTCCTTGTCGCAACAGAAGCATCGAGGAAAATCTTGACTTGTTTGAGCAAATGCGAAAAGGCAAATTTCCCGACGGCTCAAAAACGCTGCGGGCAAAAATTGATATGGCCCATCCCAACCTGAATATGCGCGACCCCGTGATGTATAGGGTTGTTCACGCTTCGCATCACCGCACAGGCGATAAATGGTGCATATACCCGATGTATGACTGGGCGCACGGTCTTGAGGATTCAATCGAAAAAATCACTCATTCAATCTGCACGCTCGAATTTGAAAATCACCGTCTCCTTTACGACTGGTTCCTCGACGCACTCGGAATCTATCATCCGCAGCAAATTGAATTTGCACGATTGAACCTTACCTATACCGTTATGAGCAAACGCAAACTGCTGAAACTTGTGCAGGATGGCCTTGTTGCAGGCTGGGACGACCCGAGAATGCCGACAATCTGCGGAATGAGGCGGAGAGGCTATTCGCCGCAGGCCGTTAGAAACTTCTGCGATAAAATAAGCGTCAACAAATTCAATAGTACGGTCGATTTTGCACTTTTGCAGCACTGCCTTCGCGAAGAACTGAATAAATCAAGCCCGCGAGTAATGGCGGTTCTTAATCCTTTGAAAATTGTAATTGAAAATTATCCGCAGGAGAAAGTTGAATACCTTGAGGCGATAAATAACCCGGAAGACCCGTCGGCAGGCACAAGACAGATACCATTTTCAAGGGAAATTTATATCGAGCGCGACGATTTTATGGAGGAGCCGCCGAAAAAATTCTATCGCCTCTCTGTCGGCAGAGAAGTGCGTCTGCGATACGCATATTTTATAACCTGTCAGAATGTGATAAAAGACTCAGCGGGAAATATAACCGAGCTTCGCTGCACTTACGACCCTGCGACCCGCGGCGGTAATGCGCCCGATGGCAGGAAGGTAAAATCGACCTTGCACTGGGTCTGCGGGGAAAATGCCATTGATGCTGAGACGAGAATCTACGAGCATCTTTTTACAAAAGAAAATCCCGATGATGTTAAGGAAGGGATGGACTTTACAGCACATCTTAATCCAAATTCGCTGACCAAACTTGTCGGCTGCAAGGTTGAGCCTTATTTGAAAGATGCGAAGCCGTTAAGCCGCTGGCAGTTTGAAAGATTGGGTTATTTCTGTCTTGACCCCGACAGCAAAGAGGGGAAATTGATATTCAATCGCACAGCCACTCTCCGCGACGAATGGGCTAAAATCAAAAACGCTGGCTAATAACTGCCTCTCTATAAATAAAAGTTATTTCTATTTACAAGCCTTTTTCCCCTGCTATAGTGCAAATGAAAATTATTTCTATTTAGGGAGAAAGCATTATGGATACGTATTTACAGATTCTAAAAGATAATCTGCTGAAGATTACGCCGAGGCGCAAGGCGGTTATAAGACTTTTTCTTAACAACAAATCACAAATGAGACCTTGCGATGTCTATAAGTATCTGAAAAAGAAGCTGCCGCAAATCGGACTGCCTACCGTTTACAGGATACTGGATGAGCTGAAGAGCATCGGCATTTTAGTTCAGGTGCTTTCCGAGGACCGGCAGTTGCACTACGCGTTTTGCTCTATGCCTGCCGAACATCGCCACCACCACCATTTTGTATGCACAAAGTGCAAAAAGACTAAAGAAGTTGATTATTGTAGTTTCAGCGAGATTTCCCGGCAGATTGAAAAAAGTCTTAAATGCAAAGTAGAATCTCATCTGCTTCAGATTAAGGGTTTGTGCTCCCAATGCAAATGAGCAGTGAAGAATACATTTATCTTGAGAGGTAAGAAAAATGGAATTTTTAACAGAGGCTTTGGTTGATACGTTAAAATTGTTGCCGCTATTGGTAGTTATTTATTTTCTGGTTTCGTTTCTCGAATATCGCTATGGCGGCCGTATGGAGTCTTTGCTGGGACGGCTGGGCATGTTCAATCCCGTAATCGGAGCTCTGTTTGGATGCATACCGCAGTGTGGTTTTTCCGTCGTGGCTTCCGCATTATATGTAAAACGGCTGATTTCTGTCGGCACATTGCTGGCGGTTTTCCTATCGACATCGGATGAAGCCGTGCCGGTGCTTTTGTCGATGCCGCAAAAAGCACATATGGTATGGATACTTATCGCAATCAAGGTAGGTATCGCGATAATTGCAGGTATTGGGATCGATTTGCTGCTAAAGCGTCTGCCGGCCCAGCCGGTTAACGCAGATAATCACAGCCGGGATGAGGCCAAAACCCATTCAGGCTGCTGTTCTCACGATTTGGACGAGAAGCATTCAAAGATTGATTTGCTCGTTCTTCATCCGCTGCGGCACACAATCAAAATTTTCATTTATTTGTTTATTCTGTCGGTTATATTGAACCTGGTCGTTGACAAAATCGGTGAAGAAAGAATTGCACAAATACTTTTAAGCGGAACGGTATTTCAGCCGCTGCTGGCGTCATTGATTGGGCTTATACCCAATTGTTTCGCTTCGGTTCTTCTGGCAAAACTGTTCGCCGATGGCGCAATCAGTTTCGGTTCATTGGTTGCGGGCTTGTGTGCAGCGGGAGGATTAGGACTTCTTGTGCTTATTAAGGAAAACAAAAGTTTTAAAAATACGCTTTTTGTCATCGGCCTTTTGATAGCCGTAAGCGTTCTTGTGGGAATAATCATTCAGGCTATTTAAGGAAAATCATTCTCAGCGAGACAATGAGCAGGAATATTCCGAAAATTTTCTTCAAGACCGGCTCTGGTATTGCGATGGCGAATTTAGCGCCCAGCAGGCCGCCGATGACAAAGCCGATACACATAAGGCCGGCAATTTTCAAATCCACGAAACCTCCTCTGTAATACATCCATGCTGCCAGTATTCCTATAGGAGGAACCATCATTGCAAGAGTTGTGCCCTGTGCCGTGTACTGTGTCATTCCGAACAGTAAAACCAAAGCCGGGATTATCACGGTCGCTCCGCCGATGCCGATTAGCCCGCTTAATGTTCCTGCGACAAGACCTAAAAGCAAATAAAGAAGAACATTTGCCATTTTGGCTCCTTTTTATGTAAATCGTTTCGCGATTGTTGTCAGCCGAAAATCTCCTTGAACTTGTCGCTGATTTCTTCGCTTTCGCAAAGCACCTGTCCGACAAGCGCTGCTGTTACGCCGGCCTTTTTTATCTTTTCGACATCGGCTTTTGTTTTTATTCCGCTTTCCGTTACCAGTTCCGTTATGTCGCCGATAAGTTCGGAAAGTCTGATTGTCGTATTCAAATCGACTTCCATCGTTGTCAAATCACGATTATTTATTCCCAGCACGCTGTAATGTGCCTTTGGAAAATCTATCAGGCTTCTTACCCGCAGAAGTTCCTCTGCGCCGTGCACCTCCAGCAAGGTCGTCAGTGTAAGTTCTGCAGCGAGAATCATCAGGTCGATGATTTTGCCGTCGTTAGGCTCAAATGCCTCTCCGATGAGCAGTATCGCATCAGCCCCTGCCGCACGGGCCTCGTATATCTGATACTCGTCAATGATAAAATCTTTCCGCAGGATAGGAACAGATACCGCCTTTTTAATCGCTGTCAGATATTCGAGTTTACCCTGAAAATATTTTTCATCCGTCAGAACGCTTATGGCATCTGCGCCGCATTGTTCGTAAATTTTTGCAATTTCCACCGGCTCAAAATCCTTTCGGATAATCCCCGCCGATGGCGAGGCCTTTTTGACTTCTGCGATAACATTTATGCCGCGGGTGCTTCGCTTTGTTACGGCCTTGTGAAAATTTCTGCATCTCGGCAGATTTTTTATCTGCTCTTTGAGCAATTCTGCCGCGACTTGCTTTTTCTGCTGCTCAAGTTCTTTGCGTTTGTTGTCTAATATTTCTTTTAGTATATTTGCCACGGGATTTATCTGCCTAAGGTATGATTATTTTGCCGCATTGACAAAACCCATACGAAGCTGGCTCAAAGTGCCTGAGAGGAATTTTTGTTCCTGCTCTGTCAGGTTGCCCTTTGTTTTTTCTTCGAGCGCTTCGAGCATATCGATATGAAATTTTGCCAGCCGCAGGTCTTTTTTCGGCTCTTTGTCTTTTTCAGTTGTGATGACGCCCATTGCAAACAAAGCCTGTGTTGCAAGGAGGCTAATCAGGGAGCTGAAATCACCCTGCGGCAGCGGCTGCTCGCCCTGCTGGCCGGCGGTCTCATCTGTTTTCTCGACTTTGTCCTTTGCCTTTAGGACTTCTTTTTCCTTTTGTGCCTTGTTCTTCCAGTCTTCGTCAATTATGATTTTCTTTTTTCCCTTTTCTTCTGCCATAACACCACCAAATTTTAACAGCTATTTCCTGTATTTTCTCATACCCTTGACGATATCGCTTTTTTGCTGCCTTTTCTTGATTTTCTCGCGTTTGTCATATTGCCGTTTTCCCCGTGCGATTGCAAGTTCGATTTTTGCAATCCCTCTTTCGCTAAAATATATCCGCAGCGGCACTAAAGTCAGCCCTCTCATTTGCAGTTTGCCGACTATTTTTTTGATTTGTCTTTTGTGCAGCAGCAGTTTTCGTTTTCGCAAAGGTTCATGATTGCGGATGCCTGCCTGCCGGTAAGGTACAATATTACAGCCGATAAGCCAGCATTCATTGTTGTCGATTCTCGCATAAGCGCCGCTCAGGTCGGCTCCGCCCTGGCGGAGCGATTTCACTTCGCTTCCGGTAAGTGTCATTCCGGCCTCCGTCTTTTCGATGATTTCGTAATTGAAGAACGCCTTTTTGTTCTCCATCTTCGGCATGTGGGCTGCGCCGCCTTTTTTTTTATCTTTGCTCATTGCCGTATAATACCACAGCGGTCGGCCTTTGCAAGTTATTGTAGATTATACAGTTGGGCGGGACATTACGTTTGGATTTTGGGATTTTTCGCTCAAAAACAGGGCATTCTTGATGTGTTTATTTGACAATAAAATGAAAATATGCTATACTGGTAATGGAAAACAGGGAGAAATTTTACTGCAGGGAGGGAAAGGATTTCAGCGCGGGAACTTATTGAATTTTTGAAAGGAAGAAGAAAAGATGATGCGGAAAGTTATTTTGATTGTGTATTTGTTATCGCTGCTGTTGGTTCTCGGATGTCAGGAAGAGCAAAAGCCGGTTTCACTTGAAGCAGGTTCCAGGCTGGGGCTCGAGAGCCAGGTTGTTGCAGGCTGCTGTGAGAGCTGTTCGAGAATGCTGACTATAATAAGCCCTCGTGATATAGCGATAGCACGCAATCCGGGGATCAGGCAGTAATTTATTTGACTGCTTTATAGATAGTCAGCAGGGGTAAACAGGAGACGTTTAACTGTTTTCGCAATTGCCACAGACGTAAAGATGGAATCTTACGTTTGTTTCTGCGCCAAAATCAGCCCGTTTGGTAACATTCTCCAGATATCGGAGCGAGTTATTATGCGAACTGTATGGCTACGCCGATGGTGGCGTCGGTTGTCAGGGTGTCGCGCTCGACACGGACTACCGTTCCTGTCTTTATGCGGGCGAACTGTCCTTTCTTTTTGGCAAGGTTCATCGTCCGCGGGAAGTTTATCTCGACTACGTGTCCGGGCCTGATTGGCGTTGTCATCGGCATTGACAGAAATGCACCGCCTTTTGCGACGTTGATGCTTTTGCCGTTGAAGAATCTGTTTGCTTCCGGCAGCCATAGGCTTATTGGCCAGGAAAGTGTTGTTCGTGCTGACTTGCGGTTCTCTACTAAGGTTTCTACCGATGTTTCTGATGTTTCTGCAACTTGTGTCATTTTTCTACTCCATTAAATAGACCTGTTCTTCCTTATATAAAATCTTTATCGACAATGTTAATTTAGATAAAATAGGAAAAACAGCTAAAATATCAAAAAGAGCTAATTTTTTTTAAACATTTTCATTATGGTGGGAATAGAGATGTTTTTATCGGGTGTTTTTATTAGGAATTTTTACCCAAATTAAAGGACTATTAGAATCCTTTTTAGAAATGGCTGTTTTATTGCTTCTTTTTACCTTGGTATTTTTGTGTCTTCGTGGCTGTGGTTTGAGGTTTTTACAGCTGCCAGCTTTTTGGGTAGATGATATTTGATGTGTCGATATTGAATTTTCTGCTTAGTGCCTGGATGAGTTCTTCAGTTCTGCTTACCTGGTAGTCGGAGGCCTTTGTCTTGCCTTCGCTTATAACGCATATTCTGATGGTAGTGATGCTGCCGTACCAGACGCCGCCGGGAATTGCGGACCATTGATTGAGCCATTTTTCTGTCGGCTGAATCTGGCCGTCGATTGCGCCGAGACTGTTACAGACTAAAAAATGGAAGTTGAGGTCATCATCGCTGGTCAGACCGCTGAGCGATGCGAGCTGGCTTGAATCGCCGCCTTTGGTATTGCTGTAGGAAACCTCGATTTTATCCCACCTGCTGTTCTTTGTTGGTTCTCTTGTGGCGATAATATCGGCTATTGGCCCCAGCGATGAATAACTTGCAAGGCTAAAAGCCCCTGCCGAGATGGATTGATGGTCGAGAGCCATAAGAACAGCCGCGCCTGCGGTCATAGCGACTACCAGACAAATCAGAATCCTTGCTGCTCTTGGCTGACTGGGCATTTCTAAAATCCGTTAAAAAACGCTCGTAAATCCTTTTGCCGTCGGCTGGAACGCTCGGCCAATGATGAACACAACGGTAGTATAAGTGGTATCGGCAGCGACGTAAAGTTTTTATGAGTGATTTTGTCAAAAAAATCAAAAAAAAGTTGTTTCCCGGCCGGCGAATGATAACTGCTTGTGCCCGCCGTCTGCTTGAGGTCCAATAGCTGGCTGTTTTTTCCTTGACTGTGGGCAAAGGATATCTATAATGGTACCGATTAGCTCTGGAGGTTGGAGAAAAGAGTGCTGAGGATTTATGAGATTTTTCGTTCGTTTCCAATTCAGAAATGTTTTTGCGCGCTGCTATAAAGATACGCGATTTTTTAAGGAGGTAGGCAGGATGAGAACACGAATATCTGTATTAGTGTTATCGGCAATAATTTTGGCATTGGCCGCAGCGCCGGTGCGGGCGTGGAGTTATAACCTTGAAGAGTTCACCATTGCTACGGATGATATAGACTCGCAGAATGTTTACAATAACAGCAGCTTTGTCGTCTGGAGAGGTCCGGCTTATGGCTATATTTACGGCTATGACCTGTCGGCAAGAGAGGAATTTGTCATCTCCCCTAATAATGTAGACTCGATCTCGATAAATCTTTCACCGGATAGTAACTATGTCGTCTGGAAGGAATATCCCATGTTTTACGGCTATGACCTGTCGGCAAGGCAGAAGTTTGTCGTCACTCCAAATGACGTGGACACGACAGGTATTTCCATCGGCGGCAACTTTGTCGTCTGGGAGGAAACAGCGAATATGCACCTTTACGGCTGCGACCTGTCAACAAAACAAAGGTTTACTATCTGTCCGAATGATGTGCAATCACAAAGTATTTCCGGTAATGGCAGCTATGTCGTCTGGAAGGAAATGACAAACTCTTATTTTTGGGGCTATGACCTGTCGGCAAGAGAGGAATTTGTCATCTCCCCCAATAATGTAGATTTGATAAATCTTTCGCCGGACAGCAACTATGTCGTCTGGAGGGAATCGATGAGCTTTCACGGCTATGACCTGTCGGCAAGACAGGAGTTTGTAGTCAGTCCGAATGACGTAGAGTCAATGAGTATTGCCGTCAGCGGCAGCTTTGTTGTCTGGAAGGAAACAGCGAATATGGACTTCTATGGCTATAACCTGTCAACGAGACAAGGCTTTGCCATTAGTACGAACGAAGTGCAATCAGATACTATTTCCAATAATGGCAGCTTTGTCGTCTGGAAGGAACCGATGAGCCTTCACGGCTATGACCTGTCAATAAAAGAAGAATTTATCATCTCTCCCAATGGCGTAGAAGGGACCTCGATAACTCTTTCACCGGACAGTAATTATATCGCCTGGAGGCCCGCGACCGGCCCTTATGAACTCTATGGCTATGACCTGGCTGCCGGAGGCGGGTTTGTTATCTATCCGAATGACATAGAATCGACGAGTATTGCCATTAGCGGCGACTATGTCGTCTGGAAGGATATGATGTTGGATATGGATTTGTATGGTGCGCGTATTTACAGCATAATCAATGATGAGTGCCTTGATGCCGTTGAGATTGTAGATAACATACCTTACAGCGGTTCCACAGAGGGAGCTACTGGTGACGATATAAGCAGTTGTGCGTATAACGACACGATTGACGTCTGGCATTTCTACGAGCCCAGCGCCGGCGGCCAGGTTACGATTACCACCGATGGCAGTGATTTTGATACCACGCTTAGCGTTTACAACGCCTGCGGCGGGACGGAGCTGGCCTGCAACGATGACTACGGCCTCGACAACACACAATCCAAAGTCGCTGTTACCGTGGTAAAGGGCAAAAGTTACCTTATCCGCGTTGCCGGATTTGACGACGATACGGGCAATTATCAGTTGCTTGTAACCAGAGGCGTTTGTAGCGAGCCGATTAAAAGCGACCTGAATGATGACTGTGTGGTGGATATGCTGGATTTTGCGGTTATGGCTTCGCAATGGCTGACCAGCAATCTTGAGCCGTAATAATTGTCGCGATTGCTTTGTAAATTCTGCCTGGCAGTTTAATCGGCGGCTTTGCAGCATGTTTTTGCTGCCAGCCAGTTATTGACATTTGCTTCAAGGACATCGAGCGGCACGGCGCCGCTGTTTAAAACGACATCGTGAAATTGCCGAATATCGAAATCCCTGCCGAGTCTTTTTTCAGCCAGCCGGCGCAGTTCCGTTATTTTCATCTCGCCGATTTTATAAGCCAGCGCCTGGCCTTTTGCAGCAGCCGGCCGCCGACAGGCAGATAAAAACAGCCGATAAAATCAGTAACTTACGCATTGTGTCTCCTTATTGTAAAAATGGGCGATACAGGATTCGAACCTGTGACCTCACGGGTGTGATCCGTGCGTTCTAACCAGCTGAACTAATCGCCCTTTGTCTCCGCCTTCAGCGAGACTCCGCCACAGGCGAGCAACACGTTAATATTAAAACAGTTACAGTAGCTTGTTGTCAAGTATTACACATTCTGGTTTGCTTTTTGTTTTTCAGCCCTTATAATGCCCTGACTTTTGTCTTTTATTAAGGATGTTTGCACTATGGCGGAATATTCCATAAGCCCATCGGGCGGGAAATTTGAAATTCCCCAGCCGCAGCAGTACGCTGCGGAATTGGAGCGCGTCCGCAAGCTTGCCGACGCCGCAAGAAAAGAGGGCAGGGAAGTTGTAGTCGTTATGGGCGTTGGCTTTGTCGGCGCCGTGATGGCCGCCATTATCGCCGATACCGTTGACAAAAAGACGGGAAAGCCGAGTAAGTTTGTAATCGGCTGCCAGCGGCCGAGCACTCGCAGCTACTGGAAAATCCCGATGCTCAACGATGGCCAGTCGCCCGTCAAGGCCGAGGACCCCCAGGTTGACCCTATGATTGCCCGTTGTGTGCGGGACAAGAAAACGCTCATCGGCACGTACAACAGCGACTGTCTCGAACTGGCTGACTGCGTTGTCATCGATGTCCAGTGTGATTACATCAAAAGCGACCTCGGCAATCTCCGCACCGGCCAGACCGATATGGCAGCGCTTGAAGCCACGATGAAAACCATCGGCGCCAGGATTCCAGCCGATTGCCTGGTACTGATTGAAACCACCGTAGCGCCCGGCACAACGGAATTTGTCGCCTGGCCCATACTGAAAAAAGCCTTTCAGGCCCGCGGCATCAAGACAGAGCCTTTGCTGGCTCACAGCTTTGAACGCGTTATGCCCGGCAGGCAGTACGTTGCTTCAATCCGCGACTTTTGGCGGGTCTGCTCAGGCTGTAATGCCGAGGCCCGCAGCCGCGTTGAAAAATTCCTGCGCGAAGTCCTCAATACCAAAGACTTCCCGCTGACGGTTATGGACCGCCCAATCGAATCAGAAACCACAAAAATTGTCGAAAACTCTTATCGTGCGACAATACTCGCGTTTCTCGATGAATGGTCGCTATTTGCGGAGCGCAACGGCGTTGACCTCATTAAGGTCATCAAGGCCATAAAAATGCGGCCTACCCATAATAATATGATATTCCCCGGCCCCGGCATCGGCGGTTATTGCCTGCCGAAGGATGGCGGCCTGGGCTATTGGGCCTACAAGCATCTGCTCGGCTTTGAAGACGATATTTTCAAAATCTCAACGGCGGCAATTAACATTAACGATACAAGAGGCCTGCACGTTGCGACGTTAACCCGCGATGCCCTGCGGAATATGGGCCGCTATATCGCAGGCGCTAATGTGCTGCTGTGCGGAGCAAGCTATCGGCAGGATGTCGCCGATACGAGGTACAGCGGCTCTGAAATCGTCGTGCGAAAGCTTACTGAAATGGGCGCTGAAATGCGCATTCACGACCCGTATGTCGAGCACTGGTACGAGCTGGAACAGCAGGATACCTACCCGGCAAGAGGACAGTCCTGGTCTCGCTTCTTCCGCAATCAGGAACACTTGAAGGATATTCGTTTGCAGAGCGACCTGGCGGGCGCCCTCAAAGGTGCTGAAGCGGTGATTCTTGCTGTCCCGCACGAGCCGTATTTGAAATTAAGTCCCGAGGATATTGTCAAATGGGCAGGCGCACCGCTTGCGGTTATTGATTGCTACGGAATTCTCGACGATGAAAAAATCAAACGTTATTTCGAATTAGGCTGTGAGGTCAAGGCCCTCGGCAGGGGCCACATCCAGCGCATAAAGGAATCCGTCAGGAGCAAAAAAGGCTGAAATTTGCTTGAATAATTCGAGATTTGGCTGTTTGAACACGCTTAAGCCCCGGTAAATCCCGGTATTTTGCTTGACTTTGTCGTCTTTTCGTTTAGGTTTATTTGTTGCATAGAAAGAAAATTTTGCAACCCTGGCGATGGAGATTTGGTATAGCAAAGCACTGAAATAGGTCATATATTTGGTTTAAGGAGAAGAAAGATGAAAAAGCACAAACTCATTCCCGTATTAACATTGGCTTTTGTTCTGCTGCTGGCTGCCTGGCCGGGCATCGCGAAAGGCGCAGCTAATGAAGTTAAGGTCCAGATTCATATAGTAGAGGGCTCAGGCATCACCGAAGCGCAGGTAAGAGCATGGCTCAAGAGAGCCAACGAAATCGATGCAGGAAAGGCCAAGCATGTCGAGGACAGCAACCACTATCACAGCGACCCTAATACCGACCCGAATGACCCGAATAACAACGACCCGAACAGGATAAATATATGGGCCGTGCCTAAATGTAAGGTAACGGGCGAGCCTAATAATGTGTCGGGACGAAAGGGCACTCTTGTAGAGTTGGTGGACCCGAACGCCACAAAGGACCCGAACGATGCAAACGCTCCCGACGTTTATATCAAGGATTCTACTCTTGCGCACGAGCTGAATCATATTCATAAACTTAAGCACGTCAAGGACCCTAATAACAAGATGCATCCGGACAATCAACCGGATGCGAACGGCGTGCTCAAGTCATGCCATCGGAAAGGTACGGAGGTGACGGCCTGGCAGCTGGATAAAATCGGCGAGGCAGTGCGGGTGCATGAAGCGATATACAGGGGCTATGGCGGTGATGTGTACGATAGTGTCGGGGATGTTCCTCCCGGATTCGGATATATCGACCTGGATTGGGCACAGGGCTGGATGGAGTGGGCAGGGGGTACGTACGTGCTTCATCTGACCGCTCAGGTTCAGTTTCTTTCTTTGAGCTATTCTGAGATTGGTTTTTATATTGAGTCCGACAATAACCCGTTCACCGGCGAGCCGCCTGAAGGACTGGACTATTATATGTTCTATTATCCCTTCTCTGGTGAGGTTAATCTTTGGATGTATGAGACGGGTTACGGATGGATACCTTTGGACCCTTGTGGTATAACTCGTGAAATTACGGAGACATCCAAGGATGCGAATATCCCGCCGGTTCCCTCAGGCGTGAAATTCGAATTGCCGCTGGAGAAGTTGGAAAGAAGAGCCGGCGATGTGATTTCACACAGGGCCGTCGCACAGAACGAGGTAGAGATGGATATCGCGCCGGACGTCGGCCTGCTGAGCATCCCGTATCCGCCGCAATGGCCGCCTGATTTTGTTCCCGATGGTGTGATTGACTATAAGGACCTTGACGTCCTGTCGGATGAATGGCTGGCATCGCCGCCTGCCGACGGAGACGTTGACTTATATTATGACGGCCAAATAGACTTCAAAGACTTTGCCGAGTTTGGCAGGTACTGGGGTCAGTATCAGCCCTGATGGGCGGACTTTTTATGCCGACTAATTAACCCCGGCCGCAGGCCGGGGTTTTTTTATTGGCTGTTTCTTCAAAGTTAAGCACTGCAAACCGGCCGCGATATTTTTTTGCAGCCGCATCGTAAGTCTTTGCCGCCTCGATTTCATCGTCAAAGTAGCCCAGGTGAATATCCTTGCCGTTATGATGAATAGCAGCTTGCCATTTATTGGTATCTTTGCGTCGGCTCACCCCTTTGTATTGTGAGCTGCACGTTTTTGTCATCTTTCTGCTGTTCCAGTTATTTTCCTGTATGGTAACGATTTGCAGGTTTGTCTTTCGGTTATCGAATCCTTTATGGTTTTTATGGTCAACGACAAGTCCTTCCCCCGGCCGCATAATCTGTCTGTGCATATATACTCTTTTTCTGTTTTCCATTCTTGCCGCGTAGTAGGTATGTTTGGTTTTTTTGGCGAACCATTTGTATTTATTTAGTTCTTCGTAGTCTTCGGGGTCCACTATTGCGTATTTGCCTTGTGTAAGTTCGATTTTCCGAAACGCACAGCCGTATTGATAGAGTCTGTACTTAAGAACAGCGGCGACCGACAAGCGTTCTAAAACTGGCGGAACGTTATATTGGATTTGAACATTGAATTTCATTGCGATTCTCTCCTTAATAAAAAGCTTGGGAATTTAGGATATAGGAATGCTTCTTTTTGTATTTTTGCAGTTTACTGTTTACAGTTCACAGTAAAAATCGAGATACTGTTACCGTAACCTGTTTTCTGCAAA
>CAZUEO010000033.1:0-25410 GCA_964619675.1 uncultured Planctomycetaceae bacterium
GCTATCGCCGCGGGTTCGATGGCCCGATTTATCGGTGCCGCAGGCACAGGCAAGGTCATACTGCGAATCCCGGCTTAAGAGCTGAAGCTTTTCGTATGTGTCAGGTTTTGATGCGACAAGCATAAGTTGGAATATAAACCGTAAATTCGATTTGGCAAGGGGCTTTAGCGAAAAATTTCAAGATAATAAACTCCTGAAAAAGTCCTATAATAAAGACGCTTAAAAATCAAACAAGCTTTGCCATACGGTAAGCAGGAGTTTATCAGACATCTATAGATAAACGTTCAGAAACGATTGAAATTATACGATTTTAGAGTAAGAAGTGCTTTTATCGGGTAATGATAAAACATAAATAGAAGGGGTAAAAAATGTCCGCAGTAAGTACAGTTAGATCAGATTTAAAGATGGTTTTTTCAAAATTAAGGATAAAAAACGTAGAGCTTGACAACAGGATTGTGTTTCCTCCCATTGCCACTAATTTTGCCGACGAGCAGGGATTTGTCACAGAAAAGCTGATAAATTATCTGTGCAATATAGCCAGAGGCGGTGTCGGGTTCATAATCGTTGAAAATACAGCGGTGAATATGGAAGGGCGCAACCTTCCAAGAGAACCACGTTTAGATGACGACAAGTATATCACAGGTTTCCGCCGGCTGGTCGATGAAATCCACGAAGCTGGAGCAAAGGTTTCAATCCAGCTTCATCACGGCGGCCGTTCGTCATCGTCGAAAATTCACGGTTTCACTCCCGCCGGACCTTCTGCTACTGCCTGTCCGGTATTCAAGGAAATACCTCGTGCTATGACAAAAGATGATATTAAACGCACTATTAAAGATTTTGCACAGGCGGCCTTGCGGGCAAAGAAAGCCGGTGTTGATGCCGTGGAGATACACGGCGCAAGCGGATTTCTTGTGGCGCAGTTTCTTTCTCCATATGCCAATAAGCGCACTGATGAATATGGTGGCAGCTTAGAGAATCGATTAAGGTTCCCGTTGGAACTGATTAGGGAAGTGAGGAAAGCCGTTGGGCCAGATTTCGTAATCGGCTATCGTTTTTCAGGCGATGAGTTTATTGCCGAAGGTCTATCTCTTGAAGACCATAAGGAAATAGCGCCACAGCTTGTAAAGGCAGGGGTAGATTTGCTGCACGTTACAGCCGGCGTATTGGAGAATTTTGCGGAGGTTGGTATTGTTACTTTCGACAAGAAGTCGGAAGGCTGGCACAATTACATTGCCGCCGGTATCAGGGAAGTCGTGGATGTTCCGGTAATTACGGTAGGAAAAATTGTTTCATTAACAGCCGCCCAAGAGGCGCTGGAAAATAATCAGGCAGACCTTGTCGCAATCGGTCGCGCTCTTATCGCAGACCCTGAATTGGTAAATAAATGCGGGCAAGGCAAATTTGCAGATATTGTTAAATGTAAACAGTGTAATGGATGTATTAAGACGCTTTACTCCGAAGGTGTAATGCGATGTGAAGTAAATCCGAATATATAGAATCAAAAATAGAAAGGAGCATAGTATGGATCCGTTACTTTCAGGAGCTTTGACAGTGGGGATTTTTGCAGGGCTGTGGGCTTATGGATCTACCCTTATAAATATTCCCGCGTGGACGGCATTTTTAGGCTGGGCGGTTTTTTATGCAGCGGGAGGCAGACTGGACGGTCTCAGAAAGGGGGTACCTTCCTGTTTGATAGGGGTATTCTGGGCATGGGCAGCGGTGTCAGTGTGGTCGAAGGTTGCTCCTCAGAATGTTCCCGTGCTTTGTGTAATAGTGTCAGTTATATCCTTTATTCTTGTTTATGAATCAAGAATAGAAGCCCTTTTCTCTTTTGTGCCGGGCTCTTTTGTCGGCGCATCGACTTACTTTGCGGCCATAAGTTCAGGAGCAGGTGCACCTCAGGTGGTAGGGGGATTAATTTGCGGTCTGGCAATAGGATTTGTTCAGCAGAATGTGGCCATTGCTTTGACAAAGAAAAAGAAAAAGGAAAAACAGGAGGTAAATAAAGTATCGTTAAAAGAACAGCATAAGGAGGTAGAACGTGAGAGCATTACGGTGGCATAGCAGAGAAAATGTAAAGGTTGATGATATTCCAGTGCCGATACCCGGCCCTGATGAGGTGTTGATTAAGGTTATGTTTTCAGGGATATGCGGCTCGGAGGTCCATGAGTATTTTTCCGGGCCTCTTTACATTCCACTTGAGCCTCATCCGCTTACCGGGACATGTGCGCCTCAGACTTTAGGGCATGAATTTGGCGGCAGGATTGCCAAGATAGGTTCCGAAGTAAAGGGACTTGCTGAAGGTGCTCTGGTTGCGGTAAATCCTGCTTTGTCGTGTGGTAAATGTAAGCCGTGCCTTCGGAACCGTCCCAATATGTGTGAAAAGTTGGCTGTTTATGGACTCATCGGCGATGGAGGGCATGCTGAATTTGCAGTGGTTAAGGCTGCTAACTGTGTGCCTGTCCCTCCGGATGTGCCGCCCGAGTATATTGCTTTTGGCGAACCTGCCGCCGTATCTTTTCACGCAGTCAATCAGGCTCAAATTCAACCCGGTTCAACAGTGGTTGTTTTAGGCGGCGGACCTATTGGTCAACTGGTGACACAGTATGCCAAGCTGGCGGGGGCAGGCAAGGTTTTTGTGACGGAAATAGCCGCGAACCGTATTGATGTAGCAGAAAAAATCGGTGCGGCTGATAAAGTGTTTAACCCGGTTGAGGTTGACATTTCAGAGGCTATTATGTCCGAAACGGATGGCCAGGGGGCCGACTATGCTATCGAGTGCTGCGGCGGAAGTAAAACAGGGATGCTTGCGGATACTGCAGCTCAGGCAATAGAATTAACCCGTTGGGAAGGTACTACGGTAATTGTAGGAGGATTTGCGGAATCGACGGATTTTAACTTCAACAATATTGTAATGATGCAGCGAAAAGTAATTGGTTCCTGGACCTGGGATGGTCGGGAAGAATATACCAAAGCAGTGCAGATGTTCATAGAAGAAAAGGTTAAGGTATTGCCCCTGATTACTCGAAAGGTCCGAATCGAAAATGCAGTTGAAGACGGTATTTTGGCACTGCGTTTTCACAAGGATGAACAGGTGAAGGTATTGGTGGATTTAACTTAAAGCAAACCGGCAATGGATAATTACAGGAAGGTTTTAACCAACAGGTTTATAGCGCAGGAGAAAAGCGCTCGCTGGGCTGCTGATTCATTCCAGGTAACAACTCTGGATGAGCTGCTGGACCGGGCTGCATCCAACATAGCCGGTCAGTATGAAAACTCAATTTGCGTTCTGCTGCTTGTTGAAGAGGACAGCCTGGTGATTAAATCGGCCGCAGGGCTGGACCTTAATACAGTTGAGCATAAGCGAATACCAATTGGTAAGAGTCTTTCCGGCAGATTGGTAAAACACGGAGAACCAAAGCTGTTCTCCGATGTATCCGGGATTATTGGTACAATTGGCGATAATATGGAACCTTATTATTGTGGTTCAATGATTTCCACTCCGCTTGTTTTTAACAAAAAGGTTATTGGCCTGCTTAATGTGTATCGCCCGGCTCCGTCTGCATCGTTTTCTTTTGATGATTTTAATATAATTATAACTTATGGCAGTCAGACCGCCTTTGCCATTGAAAGCCAGCGGCTTGTTGATAAGCGTACAGAGGAGCTTAAAGAGGCCCAGGCGACATTGGTGCAGTTGAACGAACAGTTGCGGCAGGACATTGAGGCACGCGAGAAAGCAGAAAACGAACTTCGCTATAGTGAAGCACGGTTTAAGCAAATCGTTAGTAACGCTTCCGAGTGGATATGGGAGGTTGATACGAAGGGTTTATATACCTATTCAAGCCCTATTGTTGAGAATTTGCTTGGGTTTACGCCTCAGGAAGTTGTCGGTAAGAAGTATTTCTACGACCTGTTTACAGATAAAGACAGAGATGAGTTAAAAAGATTGGCATTTGAAGGATTTGCAGCAAAACAAGCCTTCAAAGGTTTTCTGAACGCGAATGTACACAAAGACGGTCGAATTGTCTGGTTGATGACCAGCGGGGTGCCCATGCTCGATAATAATGGCAACCTTGTCGGCTACAGAGGTTCAGATATAGATATTACCCGCCAAAAAGAGACGGAAGAGATGATGAAAAGACTGAATCAGGACTTGGCAGATACCGTATCAGATCTCGAAGAGGCAAACCAGGAGATGAGGGATTTTTTGAATGTGGCGTCTCACGACCTTCGTGAGCCTTTGCGCAAGATAGTTTCGTTTGGCAGGCTTCTGGAGAATTCTCTTGCTGACAGGCTTGCTGACGACGATCTGGAGAATCTTAGATTTATGATAGAAGGCTCAGTGCGTATGACAAAAATGATTAAGGGGCTTTTAACTTATTCAAAGATAAGTACGCAAACACAACCCAAGCAGGCCGTTGACCTTAATGAGATTGTAAGACATTTGCAGGAGATAGAACTTGCTGTGTTGATTGAAGAAGAACAGGTGACTATCGAATCGCAGTCGCTGCCCTGTGTTAAGGCCGACCCTGTCCAGATTAGAGAGCTTATGCAGAACCTTATAGTAAACGGCATTGAGTATCAGAAAAAGGGAAATACGCCTCGTATAATTATAGCCTCTAAACCTGCTGCCGACGGTATGGTCAGAATAGAGGTGACGGATAATGGTATCGGGGTCGCGCCGGAGTATCTGCAGTCTATCTTTGTAATATTCAGACGCCTTCACAGCAGAGATGAGTATAAGGGCACAGGTATCGGCCTTACTATTTGCAAGAAGATTGTGGAGCGGCACGGC
The DNA here is from genome assembly GCA_964619675.1 of uncultured Planctomycetaceae bacterium. Taxonomy (GTDB): domain Bacteria; phylum Planctomycetota; class Phycisphaerae; order Sedimentisphaerales; family UBA12454; genus JAPLMW01. The sequence continues at coordinate 4,796 of CAZUEO010000033.1, forward strand.
GGGAAAATCGGTGTCGAATCGGAGCATGGCAAAGGTTCCACGTTCTGGTTTACAATGCCGGCTGCGCAAAAGATGGCAGTTACAGCAGCAGGAGTTTAGATTATATAGTCTTAAGAAAGTCCCATAATAAAGATGCTTAAAAACCAAACAGGATTTGCTGTATGATACACTGGAGTTTATTAGACACCTGTAAATAAAGATTAAGAAATGGTTGAAATCATACGATTTTAAGTAATAGGTGATGCATAAAAAGCTTATGTTAAAGCGGGGTCAGTGTGAGTTTGCCTGACAGGCAGTAAAAGCAATATTTGCATTATATAAAAGGAGAATAATCATGATAACAAGAATAATAAAAAGTATTCTTTTGTTGATATATCTTTGCCTTATTTGTTCAATTATCCGCGCTGATCAGCCGGCGCCGCCAGTAGCGGCAGAAAAGGAGAAAACCGAAATTCTTATCGGTGCACATCTTCCCCTTAGCGGAGCCTTGGCGATGGCATCGGTTGAGCAGAAGTGGGCTTATGAAAAGGCTTTAGAGGACGTTAATAAGGCCGGCGGTATCTATGTAAAGGAATATGGCAGGAAGCTTCCGGTAAGGCTTATCATAATGGATGATGAAACAGACCCTATGAAAGCGGCTGAGGTTGTTGAACGGCTGATTACACAGACGAAAGTGGATCTTGTTTTAAGCGGCTTTACAGGGGCTCATGGAGTGCTGCCGGGAATGATTACAGCGGAAAAATATCATAAATATTATCATGGCTCGGTCATCTGGGTTCCTGATTTTCTGGAGCATAACTTTCAATGGGGCACGATGTATTTCTTTGATATGGCTCAGGGCGGGGCTATAACCTTTGAGATATGGAACTCGCTGCCCGAAGACCAGCGGCCTAAAAATCCCGCTATCTTTGTGGAAGATACTTCTGATGGCAAGCAGATTGGCGAACTTTGGGCGTCGCTTGCTGAAAAGTACGGCTATAAAATAGCGATGAAGGAAACTCTGGTTGTGGCCTCCAAGGATTTCACGCCGCAGCTTGTCAATGCCAAATCAAATGGCGTAGATGCGATTATCCTTCTTGCCAATACAGAGGAAGCCGCAACGCTGGTTCGTCAAATGAAGAAAATGAATTTCAGTGTGAAATTCTTCAGCGGAATGAAGGGCACCTGGGCGACGGAATTTTATCAGGCACTGGGAAAAGATGCTGATTACGTTTTATGTGATGGTTTCTGGTCTATGGATTACCCGTTTGCCGGGGCTAAGGAGCTGGGCGAGCGCTTCCACAAGGAGTTCGGGAGATATTCCGTTAGTGCCGGTATGTATTATGCCGTTTGTCAGATTTTGTGGCAGGCTATCGAGAAGGCAGGGACGCTTGATTCAGCAAAAATTCGCCAGGCCGTATTGGACAATGAATTTAATACGGTGATGGGCAAGGTGGATTATGATGAAAGAGGAATTGCATTGTTCCCTCTGGCGGAGTTTCAGTGGTGGGATGGAAAGCAGCAGGTTATTTATCCTCTCGAGTATTCAAAGTTCAAGGTCAGGGTTATGCCGCCATGGGACACAAGGTAAAACGGCGTTTAATTATATGAAGGGAGAATAATCATGATGACGAGAATAATAAAAAGTATCCTTTTGCTGATACTTCTTTGCTTTATTTGCTCAATTACTCTGGCTGACGAATCGGTGCCGGCGGCAGCGGCAGAAAAGGAGAAAACTGAAATCCTTATCGGTGCACATCTTCCCCTTAGCGGGAGCTTAGCGATGATAGCGGTTGAGCAGAAGTGGGCTTATGAAAAGGCTGTCCAGGATGTTAATAAGGCCGGCGGTATCTATGTAAAAGAATATGGCAGGAAGCTTCCGGTAAGGCTTGTCATAATGGATGACGAAACTAATCCTAAAAAGGCAGATGAGGTTGTTAAACAACTGATTACCCAGACAAAGGTGGATGTTCTTTTAAGCGGTCATTCGGGAGCCTATGGTGTGATTCCGGGGCTGATTGCAGCGGAGAAATATCATAAATATTATCATGGAACGGTTATCTGGGTTCCTGATTTTCTGGAGCATAATTTTCAATGGGGCACGATGTATTTCTTTGATATGGCTCAGGGCGGTGCAATGGCTTTCGAGATATGGAACTCGCTGCCCGAGGACCAGCGTCCTAAAAAGCCGGCTATTTTCGTGGAAGATACCTTTGACGGCAGGCAAATAGGTGGTCTGTGGGTGGAACTCGCCGAGAAATACGGATATAAAATCGTGTTGTGGGAATCTATGAGCATAGGCGCCAGGGATTTCAAGCCGCAAATTGCCGAGGCCAAGTCAAATGGCGTGGATGCGATTATCCTTCTTGCCAATACGGAAGAAACCATAACGCTGGTTCGTCAAATGAAAGAAATGAATTTCAGTGTGAAATTCTTCAGTGGGCTGAAGGGCACCTGGGCAACAGAGTTCTATAAGGCACTGGGGAAAGATGCTGATTATATTTTATGTGATGGTTTCTGGTCTATGGATTACCCGTTTGCCGGGGCTAAGGAGCTGGGCGAACAATTCCACGAGGAATTCGGGAAATATTCTGTTAGTGTTGGTATGTATTATGCCCTTTGTCAGATTTTGTGGCAGGCAATCGAAAGAGCCGGGACGCTTGATTCAGCTAAGATTCGCCAGGCCGTATTGAATAACGAGTTTGATACGGTGATGGGCAAGGTGGATTATGACGACAGAGGCGTTGCATTGTTTCGTCTGGCAGAGTTTCAATGGTGGAATGGAAAGCAGGAGCTTGTCTATCCTCTCGAGCGCTCGAAATTCGAAGTTATGATTGCACCGCCGTGGGACAGTCGTTAGGAAAGGCCTGTGAGTGCGGACAGATTAGTCTGTTGTGCTGAAGTAAAAGGTTTTTAAATGAAAAAATCGCTGAAAAGCAAGATACTGATAGGCGTGCCGGTAATATTTATTGCCGTTATGCTTATGGTTACGTTTGTTGTTTCGGTTATCCTTAGCAAACAGAACCGCAAAACTGCTAATACTTTAATTAATAACGCATTCAGTATCATCCGTTACACCATGGCGGAAAAACGGGAAAAACTTCTATCCGATTCTCATCAGATGGCCACGATAGATAACATGGGAAGAAAGATAAACTATGTAATAGAAAGCAGTTCGTATTTTAAATACGATACACTGAGACCAACGTATATTAAAGTAGCCGGTGCAATATACAGCACAAGTGCCACTGCAGGCATCTGGAAAGCCGGTGTTTACGATTCAAACAGCAATTTGATGGCTTTTACCCTTATCGAGGAAGACAGGAGTATTCTGGGATGTATCCATGATATGCAAACCGTCGAGGTTGCATCTTTGAAACCGCAGGAAGAATTAACCGATGAGTCTTGGGCCAGGCAGGATAGCCTGCCGACCGGTATTGAATATAACTTCGGCAAAGCGGTACCAAGCGAACGGACAGTTCATTTTGAAATTGTCGATGGCTCATTATGTCTGGTTGCATACCGGCCTGTTATGGCAGAGGAATATAATGTTAAAACTGAGAAGATGGAGGAAAAGCAAGTTGGTATGGTGGTAGCAGTCCAGAAATTTGACTCTGCCTTCGTTGAGAAGATGTCTGAATTAAGCGGTACCAGTATAAATATTCTTACGTCGGAGACTATGATTGCCGGTTCTTATGCAGGCTGTAAAACATTTGACCTTGGCAGATTAGCTGACGCAGAAAGCGGGTGGACCCTGACCGAACAGCCGGTAACGTTTAGTGATGTTGACATAGCGGAGAGCAGCTACTTTCAAGGCGTTTTGCCTGTTTACTCTGATTCAAAGTGTATCGCTGCGATTGTTTGTCTTTATTCCAAAGAGATGGCCAAGGCCAATACAAGGCAGATAATTAAACTGTTGAGCCTGGTATACTTTGTAGGTATTGTGCTGATAGTGCCGATTACTATCCTGGTGGTCGTGCGTGGGGTAATAAATCCTATAGAGCAGATAGCCTCCATGATGCGGGAGATAGCACGTAAAAAGGATTTTACCAAGATGTTAAAGATTGAAACTAATGATGAAATAGGCGACCTTGCCTCATCTTTTAACGAGATGTCCGAAAATTTGCGGAAGACAACTACATCGATAGATAATCTCAATAAGGAAATAGCCGAGCGAAAAAAGGCTGAAGAGGGAATCAAGAAATCCCGAAAGGTTCTTCAGGATATGATAGATTCGATGCCGTTCGGCGTTATGGTTGTTGGAAGGGATAAGAAAGTCAGACAGGCTAACACCACCGCTCGACAGCTTACAGGTTACAGCGAAGATGAACTTGTCGGATGTTTATGTCATCAGACCTTGTGTCCTGCCTACAAAGACAATTGTCCTATTATTGACCAGCATCAGGAAGTTGACAATTCTGAGAGGAAATTAGTCACAAAGGAGGGAAGAGAAATCCCGGTTATTAAAAGCGTTGTACAGCTTAAGCTCGGCGATGAGGACGTGCTGCTCGAAGCCTTTGTTAATATTACCGATCGCAAAGAAGTTGAGAAAAAACTAAAACGGCTTAATGAAGACCTGGAAAATGCTGTAGCAGATCTCGAAGAGGCCAATCAGGAAATGAAGAATTTTGTTTATATCGCATCACACGATTTGCGAGAGCCTTTGAGAAAAATCGCAGCATTCGGCGCTATGCTGGAGCAATCCGTAAAAGGCAAAATCAGCAGCGATGACCTTGAAAATCTCCGGTTTATGATAGATGGTTCAAACCGTATGACAAAAATGATAGAAGGTTTACTTGTATATTCGAGAGTAAGTACTCAGGCGCAGCCTGCTCAAACTGTCGACCTCAATGAAATAGTTACGCAGCTACAGCAGCTCGAACTTGCTGTGTTGATTGAGGAGAAACAGGTAACTGTAGAAATACCCAAGCCGCTGCCCTGCGTGGAAGTTGACCCTGTTCAGATGCGCCAGCTTATGCAGAATCTCATCGCCAACGGAGTCAAGTACCAGGAGAAGGAGAATACGCCTTGTATAACTATCACATTCAAGCCTGCTGCTGAAGGTATGGTAAGGATAGAGGTGAAGGATAACGGTATAGGTGTAGCGCCGGAGCATCAGCAGTCTGTATTTACGATGTTCAAGCGTCTTCACAACAGAAGTGAGTATGAGGGCACAGGCATTGGCCTTTCTGTTTGTAAAAAGATTGTGGAGCGGCACGGCGGGAAAATTGGTGTCGAATCGAAGCCCGGCGAAGGTTCCACATTTTGGTTTACGATACCAGCTGCGCACGAGACGGTTGCTGCTGAGGAAGGTAAGGAACATGTAATCTCAGAAAAGTCCCATAATAAAAACGCGTAAAAACCGGACTGATGTTTATTGTACAATGCCAGCCGGTTTATTAGACATCTATGGTGCATGTTCAGTTAGAGATGGAATTTTACGATTTAAATAGTAATCAGAAAGTGTAAAGGGAAAACAGAAGCCAAAACCAATTTTGGCATAAGTTCATCGGCATTGTTGCTCTTTGTAAAGATGGAAGTAATCCGGAAAAGTTAAGATAAGCTTGTATTTGAGTCCCGAATAGGTCCACATTTGGTTTGACGGTGCTGGTTGTGACAGAATCGGTAACGGATGGACTAAATCTCACAGCTGAAATTAAGTGATTAGGGTAGAAAGGGACTGATATGGAAAACGATGAAAAAAATGTGTGTGTACTCCTGGTAGAGGATGACCCGGGAGACCAGAAACTGATTAAAATGGCTCTTATGAAACAGAATCGCGGGATTAATCTGGTAGTTGCGTCCAGTGGTGAAGCTGCAATGGATTATCTCAAAAGTAGTGCAGAGGATGCTGTACAGTATCAGAGGCCGAGTCTAATACTGCTCGATCTGAATATGCCGGGAATGGGCGGGAAAGCGTTTCTTAGAAAAATCAAGGCCGACGAAGGTTTATGTTCTATTCCGGTTGTTGTTGTGACAACCTCCGATTCAGAGAGCGATATACGGGAATGTTATGCCTTACATGCTGCGGGTTACATTCAGAAAGCCGCTATGCCAGAAGAATTCAGAGAAATACTGCAAAAGCTGACCCGTTATTGGTTTTCAGTTTCGGCTCTGATAGAAGGGTGAATGTTACAAAGTTTTGCAAAGAATACTGTTAGGTAGGAGTTTAAAATGGACATCTATAAAACGGTTGTAATAATGTTGGTAGAGGATGACTTGGGCGATCAGAAGCTTATTAGAATGTCGCTTAGAGAACAGCGGATAGCTAACACGCCTATAGTTGCCAACAGTGCCGAGGAGGCGGTTGATTATTTGATGAAGAACAAAAAATCTGAAATTGCACCAATACCGGATTTAATTCTGCTCGATTTGAATATGCCCGGTATAGGAGGCAAGGAATTCTTAAGGCAGATAAAATCAGACCCTGACCTGGCGGCAATACCGGTGGTCATTCTTACTACAAGCGATTCTGATAAAGACATACTTGAAAGTTTCAAACTGCAGGCCGCCGGGTATGTCAAGAAACCCGTAAGCCTTACCGATTTTCAGGAAGTTATGCGAACATTGACGGATTACTGGTTTACCATTTGCAGGCATATAACTTATGAGTCAGATATTAGTAAATGTTCTAATAGTTGATGATGACGAGCTTGACAGGAGGCTTGTAAAGCTTGTTCTGGCAAAGGCATTGAATCTTATAAGATTCAATGTCGAGTCTGCGCAGTCAATCACAAAGGCTCTTGAAACACTTGTTAAGAACAGCTTCGATATTATTTTACTCGACCTCAATCTGCCGGACAGCAGGGGAACGGAAACCGTCCAGAAAATTTTTGACGTTGCTCCGGATGTTCCAATCGTCGTGCTTACAGGACTTGATGACGAGGAGGCGGGACTTACGGCTATACGCAGTGGCGCCGAGGATTATCTGGTAAAGGGGGACGGTCTTGAATACACGCTTGTCAGAACAATAAGATATGCCATTGAAAGAAAGAAAGCCAAGGCCAGTCTTATTGAGGCAAAACAAGAGCTTGAGCAAATCAACCTGAGACTTGTAGATGCGACTGCCAAGGCGAACGAACTGGCTGCCGAGGCCGAAAAGGCCAATACTGCAAAAAGCCAGTTCCTGGCCAATATGAGCCATGAAATAAGAACGCCGATGAACGCCATTATTGGCTTCAGCGAGGTGCTTGAAGAAGAGCCGTTGACAGGGCAGCAAAAGGAATACGTAAAAATGATTCTCGACAGCAGCAAACATCTGCTGGAACTGATTAACGGTATTCTTGATTTCTCCAAGATTGAAGCAGGCCGGATGAGGGTAGAAAGCATTGAATGTGATGTTAGGACGCTGCTTGCAAATATCGAATCCCTGATGAGTCCTTCGGCAAAACATAAACAGCTTGAGCTTAAAATAAATTGCGATGAAAATGCTCCGGCTGCGATAGTAACAGACCCTGCAAAGCTGCGGCAATGCATTATTAACCTCGTGAGCAATTCCATAAAATTTACGGAGCAGGGATGTGTAAGGCTTATTGCCCGGCCGATAACAAAAGATAACAGGTCGTTTATGGAATTTGAGGTTTCCGATACCGGCATTGGAATACCGGCGGAGAAGCTGAGCATTCTTTTCAAATCATTTTCTCAGGCCGATGGAAGCACGACGCGAAAATACGGGGGTACCGGGCTGGGCCTGGCAATAACAAGACAACTTGCCAACCTGATGGGAGGAGATATAATTGTCCAGAGCGAGACAGGAAAAGGTTCAACTTTCAGACTTTTCGTACCGACAAATATAACAGGCAACCAGCAGTATGAACATGGGAATTCTGCCGGCGAGCTTATAACCAAAAAAGAGCATCGGGACAGTCAGAACGATGCACAGTCTGAATTTACAGGAAGGGTGCTTGTCGCCGACGACAGCCCCACCAATCAGCTCTTAATAAAACTGCTGCTTGAAAAGCTCGGATTTGTAGTTACTGTCGCGCAAAACGGCATGGAAGTAATCGAGGCTGTTAAAAATCAGCATTTCGAAATGATTTTTATGGATATGCAGATGCCGGAAATGAATGGTTACACTGCGGCGAAAAGGTTGCGGAGTATGGAAGTCAAAACTCCGATAATTGCAATGACAGCCAATATTGACGAAGAAGATAAAAACCAGTGCCTGCAGGCTGGCTGCGACGATTATATCTCAAAACCTATCGACAGAACCTATCTTATCAAAGTCATAAGCAGTCATCTCGCGGCAGCATCGGCCGAATAAAAACGCCAAAAGCATCTGAGCCGTCTAATTTTTCCCGCCATAAATGAATCTCATCCGGCCTACATTCGGAATAAGCGCTAATCTCGATCGGTTCACTTTGAATCCGCTCGGCCAGTAAACAAAAAAGGCTTTGCCGACAAGATAATCCTGCGGCACTGTGCCCATTCGGTATTGCCGGCCGTTATTTCCGATGCCTTTGGCATCCCAGAGTCGCGAATCAGCGCTGTCGGGACTGTTGTCGCCCATAACAAAGTATTCATTCTTTTCAAGAGTGAAGGGATTATTTTCGCCTGCACGGTTCACGGGCCGACGCGAATCCTGCCGGGTATCGAGATAATGTATGTCTCTATACAGGGCGATATGACTGAGTGTCAGATTGCCGGAACCAAAAATCAGGACTTTCGGCTCTATATTGCTTAATCGCTGGCCGGCGTCGTCTTTGTCTGTGCCGAGGTCATAGATGAGTTTTTCACTGTCAATCTCGAAGATGAGTTGATGGTCGACGTTTGCAAACCTGATAAGAAAGGCCTTCTCTGCCGCCGGCGGAGTTATTTTTTTGTGTGCAAGCTTGACTGTTTGGCCAAGCGTATTAACCTTTTCAATTATCATCTCGCCGGAGAAGTTCAGGTAAGCTTTGTATAGCGATTCATATTTTGTAAGGCCTATGCCCACTTTGCCGTAGTCGGACTCAAAGCGGGCGTAATAATGCATCATCAGGTCGCTGCAGAAAGGTATATTATGGTAAAATTGTGGGTCGCCGTAAGCGTAAACCGCCCTAAAGTCGTTGCCCTTGTGCGTATTGTAAAACATAATGTCGGTACTATCTGGAGGACTTTTAAGTGTAAACTCCGTCGGCCTTGCAGGTTGATACTTCCATTGCGAATCTCTGTCGTTTGTGAAAGGCTGTTGCCAGGGGTGGTCGTTGAATCTGCTTTCCATCGGGCGTATCGGCTGATAGTCGTTATTGTAAATGCACATCCACATTTCCCGCTGCACCTTTGGCGGCTTTCTTTGAATAATATTATTTATGTAAATATCACCGTCGATAATTTCAACTGTTTCGCCCGGCTTGGCGATGAGCCTTTTTATATAGTTTTCCTTCGGGTTGGTCGGGTTCTTGAAAACTATTACGTCCCATCTTCTCGGGTCGGCGAATTGGTAGAGGCATTTGAGGACAAGGATTCTGTCGCCTTTGGATTTTGGAATAAGTGTGTTTGGTTTTTCATAATAGCCGCAGCTCGGGCATCTCGGCGAAGGTATCAGTTGATAAAGGCCGGCGCTGCTGGGTATTTTGTATCTGTTTTGTGTGAAAGGATAAAAATTATATTCGTAGCTGTAGCCGCACTGCGTACAGCAGATGCGGAAATGGTCGCCCATCAGGGTATCAGCCATACTGCCGGTCGGTATCTGAAAGGCCTCGAGCACAAAGGCTCTGAATGTAAGCGCAAGTATAAGCGCCGTAATGACCCATTCGAACGTGTTGGCTATCGACTCTGCCGTCGTGGCATTTTTGAAACTTACATTTGGTTCATCTAACATTTACAAATCCTTTACAAGAAGGGCATAAATATAACTGCAAACCGACCTTGCTGCAAGAGTTGTTTGTCAGGGCAAAAGTATTTGACCGGCAGGCAAAAAAACGATATTCTGTTGCCTTAAAATTCAGGTGGTACTGTTATGCTGACAGATAATATTCTCGATTTGATTGGTAACACGCCGCTTATAAGGCTAAAGGGCGAAAGTGTTTACGCAAAGGCCGAATTTCTCAATCCCGGCGGGAGCATAAAGGACAGGGTCGCACTTGCTATGCTCGAAGGCGCCGAACGCGACGGCAGACTAAAACCCGATTCGATAATTATGGAGCCTACCAGCGGCAATACCGGCATCGGCGTTGCCCTCGTCGGCAGGCTAAAAGGCTATAAAGTAAAAATAGTGATGCCTGAAAATATGAGTGAGGAGAGGAAAAAACTCATCAGGGCGCTTGGGGCCGAGCTGATTTTGACTGAGGCCGACAAAGGCATTGCCGGTGCGGTGGAAAAGGTAAAACAAATAGCTGCTGAAGATAAGCGAGTCTTTGTACCGCAGCAGTTTGAAAACCCCGATAATCCCCGCGCTCATTACGAACAGACGGCAGTTGAGCTTTGGCGGCAAATGTCCGGCGATATAACCTGTTTTGTTGCCGGTGTCGGCAGCGGCGGAACACTGCAGGGCGTCGGTACATTTCTCAAGGAACATAAAAAGGGCACAAAAATAGTTGCGGTCGAGCCGAAAAATGTTAGCGCACTTTTAGGCCACGAGCCTGGCCTGCACCAGATTCAGGGCATTGGCGATGGTTTCATACCTGCCGTGCTGGATGTTTCACTTGTAGATGAGGTGCTTGAGGTTACAGATGAGGATGCGATTGATACGACAAGACAATTGGGCAGCATTTTCGGCCTGCTTGTGGGAATTTCCTCTGGTGCAAACGTCTGGGCGGCTCGTCAGCTTGCGAAAAAATACAAAGGTAATATCACAACCGTACTGCCCGACAGAGCCGAAAGATACTTCAGCACCGCACTTTTATAATCTTACCGCATCGGCGAATATATTGATGAGTTCTTCCGTTTCTTCCCACCCGATACAGCCGTCGGTTAAAGACTGGCCATAAGCGGGTTTTTCCGGTTTCGCAGGTTTTTGGCTGCCTGCAGTGATGAAGCTTTCGAGCATTACGCCTGCAATCAGATTTGTGCCGCCCTTTATCTGCCCTGCAATGTCCAAAAGCGCATCGCGTTGCAGCCGATAATCTTTGTATGAGTTGGCATGACTGCAGTCGATGATAATACCGTTGGAAATTTTTGCCTTTTTAAGCAGAACACCTGCAAACGCTACGTATTCTGCCTCGTAATTTGGGCAGTCAGCTCCTCCCCTCATAACCAGATGGCAGAATTTGTTTCCCCGCGTCTCAGCGATGATAACCTGTCCATCCCTGCCGATACCCAAAAATGAATGAGCACTTGTAGCGGCACTGACGGCGTCAACGGCAGCAGTCAGGTTACCGTCGGTTGAATTTTTGAAACCTACCGGCATCGACAGGCCGCTGGCCATCTGGCGATGTATTTGCGATTCTGTGGTTCTTGCTCCGATTGCCACCCAGGAAATCAAATCGGCAAGGTACTGCGGCACAATCGGGTCAAGAAATTCGGTTGCGCAGGGCAGGCCTATTTTGCCTATTTCCAGCAGGATATCACGTGCACGGATGAGACCCTCTTCTATATCATACGAGCCGTCAAGATACGGGTCGTAAATCATTCCTTTCCAGCCGATGGTGGTTCGCGGCTTTTCAAAATAAGTCCGCATTATAATCAAAAGCTTCTTTGCGAATTTATCCTGAAGATTTTTAAGTCTGCGGGCGTAATCGTAAGATGCTTCCTTATCGTGCAGCGAGCAGGGGCCTGCAATAACAATACGTCGCCTGTCTTCGTTTGTCAAAATTGCCTGTAGCAGTCTGCGTGACTCGGCTGCGATGTGAGCAGTCTCGTCAGTCAGCGGAAGTTTCTCCTTAAGCTGCTCAGGCGTAATCAGCGGCTTAAACTGTACAATATTTAGATTATCCGTAAGTTCCATATCTGGTGTTATTTTAACAAGTTAAGCTGTTTATTGCAAAGGCTTTATTTAAAAGCCGGATTTGTCAGTGTCTTTCAGCAGCAGCCAGATGAAGAACGGCCCGCCTAAAAGGGCAGTTATCACGCCGACAGGTATCTCGGCGGGGGCGATTAGCGTTCTTGCAACCGTATCACAAAGCGCCAAAAATGCTCCACCGAACAGAACCGATGCAGGTATCAAAATCTTGTGGTCGCAGCCGACAAGCAGCCTGCATATATGCGGCGCCATTAAGCCTACAAAACCAATAGGGCCGCAGAAAGCCACAACAGCGGCAACCATAATTGACGTTGCAAAGAAAATAATTTTTCTCGTGCCTTTTACGCCAACGCCCCGCGTAATTGCTATCTCGTCACTAATGCTCATCAAATTGAGTTTAAGACTTTGAAAATAAATAATAATCACTCCTGCCGAGGTGAAAACAAGCATTAAAATCGGCACTGAATAGCCCGTAACGTCAATACTGCCCATCAGCCAGCGGATAACCATAAAAGACTGGGTAAAGTCGCTTATGTATTGCAGCAGCAGTATCAGGCTTGAGAAAAAGAAGTTGACCGCGATGCCCGCCAGCAGCATTGTGCCTGCGGAAAAACCTTTTTTGATTTTTGTCAGGCCATAAACAAGCAGTATCGCAGCCAATGCCCCTGCGAATGAAAACGGTATCTTGCCGCAGTAAATCGGCACAAAAGCTGCAAATATAACGTATATCGCTGCACCGAAGGCCGCGCCGCCTGATATGCCGAGCGTGAAAGGCGCAGCCAGCGGATTTCTGAACATCGCCTGCAAAGCTACTCCGCAGCAGGCAAGAGCGGCTCCTGCCAAAAAGGCCGTGCAAACCCTCGGCAGACGCAGGGAGTAAAAAATCTTTCCTTCTATTGTGTTATCACCGCTCTTTAATGCTGAAAATGGTATTTTTATCGAGCCTGCAAACGGCGCAGCCGCCATAACCAGCAGGACAAATAAAATTATCAACATAAATGCAGTATTTTTTTTCATTCAATTATATCCGGAACAATAATTTTCTGGCCGGTTACGGGATGCTGCACGAAGTTAAATTTTTTCGAATAAATTTTTTCAAGCGTCTCTTCATTCATTATTTCCTCGGGTGTTCCTTCAAAAACAATTCTACCTTCTTTAAGTGCAATAATTGTATCCGCATTCATCGCGGCGGAATTCAGGTCGTGGGTTACACAGACGATGGTCGTACTATTTGTTTTATTTATTTTTGCCAGAAGCGAGTGTATATCCCGCTGATGTTTATAATCGAGATATGTGGCAGGCTCATCGAGCAGGAAAATTTCCGCCTGCTGCGCAATTGCCGCAGCGATGCTGACCTGCTGTCTTTCTCCGCCGCTTAAGGTTGCCAGAATCCTGTCGGCAAAATAAGCTGTTTGCGTCATTTCCATAGCCTGGTTTACAATTTCTTCATCCTGCGGGCCTTTAATCGAAAATGGGCTCAGGTGCGGATATCTTGCCATTTGGACAAACTGCCGAGCCGTAAAAGGTGTATCGCTAGGCAGTCCCTGCGGCAGATAGACAAGAATTTTTGCAAGTTTTTTATGTGATAAGCTTTTTAGATTTTTATCCTTTACCTTTACCGAGCCGTGATAATCGGTAATAATTTTTGCCATACAGCGAAGCAGGGTGGTTTTGCCTGCGCCGTTTGGGCCGATGATAAAGAGACGCCGGCCGCACGATACGGAAAAGCTTATTTTTTCCAGAATCTGTTTTGTCCCTGCGGCAAAACCTAAATTTTCAATTTCAATTGCTTTTTCGTTCATCTTCTTCCGCTTGGATGGCAGGTTTGATTGCCTCGGCAATTTTTTCAATTATATTTACGAATCTCGGGCCGGGTATTGACATATAATCTTCTGAAAATACATAGATTCTATTGTTTTTTGTAGCGTCGATATCACTTAGGTTCTGCCATTGTTTTTTGATAATTTCGTCGTCGATACTTGCATTTGCAGGCGGCAGTATATCAATAATAATCTGCGGGTTCATTGAAATTATGGATTCGAAGCCGACTGCAGGGTTGGGTATGCTGCCGGTGTAAGCGTTTTGTCCGCCTGCCAGTTTAATCATCTCGCTGTAAAAGCCGTCATTGCCCGCAATATAGATATTTTGCACCGCAGCCTTCGGGTCCTGCGAATAATCGTGTCCGATACATACAAGCACTTTAGGCCTGTTTTGTGTTTGGTTCTGACTTTCGATGGTATGAATTTTATTAAGAATGTCTGCGACAATAAATTGTGCCTCTTGGGCTTTGCCACAGCGGAAGCCTATTGTCGAAATTGCGTTGAGAATATCATTTATAGTATCGTGTTTTATCGCAAGGGTTTCTATCCCTAAAGCCCTGAGCTTGTTTTCAGATTCGAGCATATCGTCAAAAACAATGACAAGGTCCGGCTTCGCTGCGACGATTGCTTCGTAATTCGGGTTCATCAGTCCGCCCATTCGGGGCAGCTTTCTTGCCTGCGGCGGCCAGTTACAGAACTGCGAAACGCCTGCTGTCTTATCGCCCAGCCCCAGGGCAAAAAGTATCTCGGTTGTGCTCGGAGCAAGAGAAACGATTCTGTTGTTGGACTTTGGTTGATAATTTTGTCCGGCGTTCTGAAACTGGTTTTCTCTTGAGACAAGGAGCATTAAACAGACAATCAGTAGCGCGATTACCAGGAAAAGAATAAATATTTTTGCCTTTTGTTTCATTGAAAAAGGCTGATATTATGAGACAAATTTTACTTTTGCAGCCGACTGCTGCTGATAGTTTTTAAGAAATTTAATCCAGTTATTCAGGCCTTCGCGGTAAACCTGGCCGGAATGCAGGAAACCATCATTATGACCGCCGAAAATTTCGAGAAATTCCTTCGGTTCTTTTGCCGCCTCTTCGTAAAGACGCAGGCCCAGCTCGAACGGCACAATCTCGTCACTCCGGCTGTGAATGATGAGCACCGGGCAGTTGACCTTTTTGAGGTAATCGCGTGTTTTAAAGCCGTACCTCGCAAACAGCCTTACCGGCATATACGGATAGAACTTCTGGCCGATATCTGCGTATGAAGTAAAACTGCTTTCAATAATCAGTCCCCTTGCATCAACGTTGCTTGCAAGATGAGCTGCGATACTTCCGCCCAGCGATTTGCCGCAGAGTATGATATCCGAAGGCTGAAGTTTCTTTTCCTTTATCAGCCAGTCGTAAGCGGCCTGCACGTCAATATATGTTCCTTCCTCGGTGGGTTTGCCCTGGCTTGCGCCGTATCCCCGATAATCGAAAATAAGGCAGTTAAGCCCAAGCTCGTTGAAGGTGATTATCGAATCGAGCGTATAGGCAATATTTCCGCCGTTGCCGTGGCAGAGGAGAATCGTAAATTGAGCATCCTTTGCGGGAATATACCAGCCGCTAAGAACAAGGTGGTCGGGCGTTCTGAATTGAATCTTTTCATATTCCAGCCCGATATCGCCGGGGTTATATAACACCTTGCGGGTTGGGCTGAAGGCAAATGATGGCTGCATAAAGTACAGTACCAGGCCCAGTCCCAGATACGCTATCAGCAATAATGAAATAATTGATACTATCATAAAACCTGTAATTAAATATTTTAGCCCCCGGTTTTACCGGGGGTTTTCCGAAACATTTTAATTTGCCCTGTTTGATAAAACAAGATAGAATTTGGCATTATGATAAAAAGACGAAAAACGATTACCGCAACGGCAGGAGCCGTCAAAATCGGCTCAAAATACCCGATTGTAATTCAGTCGATGGTCAAATTGCCCACGATGCATGTGGCCGGCTGTGTCCGGCAGATAAACGCTTTAGCCGCGGCAGGTGCGAAGCTTGTCAGACTTGCCGTGCCGACCGCAAAAGACAGTATCGCCTTTGCAAAAATCGTCCGGAAAGTAAAAATTCCCCTGATTGCCGACATTCACTTTTCCTCCGAAAGGGCAATTGAGGCAATCGAAGCAGGCGCTGCAAAAATTCGCCTTAACCCCGGCAACATAAAAAGCAAAGACGATATTAACCGGATAATTGATTGTGCAAAGTCGCACAAAACGGCAATCCGTATCGGCATAAACGAGGCAAGTATCCGAAACCTCATTAGCGATACGCCAAAACGTCAGCGGACGGGATTGATGATTAAGGAAATGCAAAGTTACGTCAGGCTTTTTAAAAAAAGAGGTTTTCATAATATTGTTTTAAGCGTCAAGAGCTCCGATGTTGAAAGAACAATCAAATCGAATCAGGCTATTGCCGAAAAACTTGATTATCCAATGCATCTTGGCCTTACCCACGCCGGCCTTGCTGAAGATGCGATTGTCCCTGCCTCAGTTGCATTGGGTACGCTGCTGTCGCAGGGCATTGGCGATACAATTCGCATCAGCATTGCAGGCGACCCCGTGCAGGAGGTTGAAATCGCAAAGCAGATACTTATTTCTCTGGGCCTTTACAAAACCAATGAGCCGCGGTTGATTGTCTGCCCGACCTGCGGAAGAGTTCAATGGGATTTGATTGAATTTGCTCAGCGGGTTAAGAAGTTGCTTGCCCAAGTTCATAAGCCCCTCAGGGTTGCCGTTATGGGCTGCGTAGTTAACGGCCCGGGCGAAGCCGCTGATGCCGATATTGCAGTCTGCGCCACTGCCGGCAAGGGCTTCATCTACAAAAGAGGCAAAAAAATCGCAATTGTCGAACAAAGTAAATTATTTGCCGCTGTTAAGAAAGAGATTTGGAGGTACAAATTATGAACAAAAAATATTATGTTCTTTTTGCTTTATTGTTTTTGATTTATGGTTTTCTAACAGAAGCTGAAGGAGACAAAAAAATGGCGATTACAATTACCAGTTCAGCCTTTGAGGATGGCGCAATGCTCCCGGCAAAATACACTTGCGATGGCGATAACATTTCCCCGCCATTGAGCTGGCAGCAGGTCCCGCAGGGCACAAAAAGCATTGCTTTAATTAGCGATGATCCTGATGCTCCTGTAGGGATTTGGGTTCACTGGGTAATGTGGAACATTCCTGCCGAGGCGAACGGTTTGCCTGAAGGTATTCCGACAGCAAAGGAATTGCCTGACGGCTCAAAGCAGGGCGTTACAAGCGCCCGTTCGCACGGCTATCATGGCCCCTGCCCGCCGAGCGGCACTCACAGATATTATTTTAAAATTTACGCTCTGGATACGATGCTTGATTTGCCGCCTGCGTCTGCTAAGCAGGCTTTGCTTGACGCTATGAAGGGCCGTATCCTTGCCGAAGGCTCATTAATGGGCAAATACCAGCGGCAATAATCGGTTATTTAATATTTCTTACCATCCTGAACTTGAAAAAGGACATTAAATCTGCTATAATGTTCATGGAAGCAGGGTGGTAAAGTGATTATTGCAAAGCGGTCATACTATTTCTTCATAGCCTGTATTGCTGTAAGTCTGTTTTTGCCGGCCGCTGTTCCGGCCGCCTGCGAGGATTTCGAGATTGAAGGCACCTATGAGGCCTCCATAGACATCCCAAAGGTGTGGTTTTTACTCAAGCGTTCGCCAAATGAGCCGCCAATTCCCTTCGAGGGAAATTTTGAGCTTAATTATGCCTTTTTAGACACCGGCGCTTCGGGAATACTGCTCTCGAAAGAGACGACAGAGGCTATGCTGATTGCGATTGACGCAAATGCACAATTTGTCGATACAGGCGTAGCTGGCGATGAATTTTTTGATGTTTCCGAGCCTCTGTATATCGGCACTGCCGATTATGAAGCCCTCGACCCTTACAACCCCGATATTTACCATCTTTACCCTCAGTGGAGATTCCAGGTTAGTCAGGATTACGCGCTGCTTATGGGCCCGATAGATGTGCTTGGCGTTCCCGTTATGGCAGGCAGAACCGTAGTACTCAGGCCGATAACAGATTTTGATTTTTTTGATGACAGCGACGAGTGGGAACTGCCATTCTTCACTGCGGACATAAAAGACCCAAACGACCCCAACATTCCTGCGACCGATTTTCAGGTTGCGCTAAGGTTTGAAAAATATATTAATCCGTCAAATCCGCAAAATATACCTCCTTTGCCTGTTCTTGCGTATAATCCTGTAATAGATAATATTATCATCGAGTACAACGGCATAAGCTCTGCAGGTAACTGGCTCTTCGATACCGGCGCAACGGTAAGCATTATATCTGTTGCTCAGGCAGCGGTGCTTGGCCTGGTCGATGAAGATGGAGAGCCGATAGTGCCGCCTGATTTCAATGTGCCCATCGGCGGCATTGGCGGCAGTGTCGAATTGCCGGGCTTTATAATAGACAAATTGTCTGTGCCGACTCTTTCAGGTTTTAATCTTGTATTTATCAACGCCAGGGTTTGTGTGCACGACATCGGTGTTTTGGACGAGGACACCGGCGATTTTGTTATCCTTGATGGTGTGTTTGGCGACAATTTTATCTGTGCCTCGATGAATATGGAAACCTGGGAGATAAGCTCAACGCCGTTTGATAACTTGGTAATCGACACGCAAAACGCCTTGCTCGGCTTTGATGTCAATTCTGTTTATCCGCTGCCGGCCTGCAGATTCACCGATTTAAACAATGATTGCCGGGTTGATACGATGGATTTATCGCTTTTTGCCCGGCATTGGCAAAGGACAGATTGCTCCGGCGCCAGCGGCTTTTGCAGCGGCGCAGACATTGATTCTGATGGCTCTGTAGATTTCAGCGATTTTGTTTTGTTTACGGGTGATTGGTTAAAAAATGAGTGTCAGTATCCCTGCGGCAGCGAAAATAATCCTCGCCCCTGTGCCGATTTATCGCATGATTGCTTTGTTGACATTTATGATTTGGCAATTTTTGCGGAAGAATGGCTCAATTTGTGTGATTGGCTGAACTTCAATTGCAGAGATGCCGACCTTGCTCGCGATGGCACAGTAAACTTCAAAGATTTTACAATATTTTCCAACAACTGGTAAAGTTGGTTAGCCCCGCTCCCTATGGGATGGCTGACGCCACAACACAGAGTTTACCCCCGCGCAGGCGGGGGGCGGGGTTTACTTTCTCTTTTTTCTCCTGCTCTCCGCCTTTGGCGGATATTCTCTGCCATTTCTATGTCTTATTTTTCCTTGATTATCCGTATGCCGCAGAATACACTTTTGCCTAATATTCCCGAACCGACTACACTTTTCCTGCTCGGCCTCGGTGCGATGATGTCGAGAAGAAAATGCTAAAACTTTTTTTTAAATAGCGATTATAATAACACTTGGCTAAAAAAGCGGCTGGTGTAAGTAGTTAGTTACAAATTCATTCCGTAAGGCATTGAGCTTCTGGGATATCTCGACCAATACATATAATATCTTCACCTTCATCGTCAATAGACCATACATCAAACTCAGATAAAACGGTTTTAAAATAACGCTTGGTGCCTCCCTTTTTTATATTAAGTTCTCTGTCCCAATTTCTATAATCTATTATTTCATGAAGTTTATCTCCATCAGTTAAACGCCTTAAATTTTCTTTGAGAACAGTTTTTATACTACCCTCTTCCTTATATATGAATTGTTTTTTGAAAAACTGAAATACCAATACCAACAAAATTGGTGTTAAAGAAATTACCAAAAATATTAGAATCCAATAAAACCCAAGGAGTTCAAAAGTATGTATAGATTTTAACCATTCCCAGAAAACGTAGCACATAGATATTAACGCAGCCAAGATAAACCAAGCAATATATCTAATCAGATGGTTTTCAATTTTAGTCCATATCCTCTTAGCACGATTCTTTATCCATCTCATCATTTCTTTGCCTCTATGGTAGCATTATGGGCTTCCCGCTTTCGGGGGAATGATAGATTGTCGCGGCCCTACAGGCCTCGCAATGACACGTTAAAAAAAGCTTTCCATTTTTTCTTTGCAGATTATACGAGTTTGTGGATAAAACCGCAAAGATATATTTTAGCAAACTCACAATGTAAAGCTGGGGGCTAAATATTTTGGATTCCTGCGACCCGCTGCGATTCTCACCAAAAGGTTAGCTTCGCATTCCGGTGAAATCTGAGCAGGAATAAATAGTGTCCGTTGGGGCTGTTGAAAAATATACCTGCCCCGTGAGATGCCGCTTCGGCTATCTCATCGGGGTTTACCTATTATTTTTTCTCCACTATAAACAAATCTTCAATTTTCAATCTTAAATCTTAAATTTAATAGTGGCCGTTTACCCTGTGAGATGCTGCAGCTATCTCACCGGGGCCTGTCCTGCCTGCCCCGTTAGATTTACCCCGTGAGATACTTTTGTTATCTCATCGGGGTGCGTCAATTAGCTTCTTGAAGATACTTTAGCTATCTAACTGGGGTGATTTCCTACGCGGCTATCCCATCGGGGTTTACCTATTATTTTTTCTCCACTATAAACAAATCTTCAATTTTCAATCTTAAATCTTAAATTTAATAGTGGCCGCCTGCCCTGCCTGCCCTGTGAGATATCTTTTAGATTATCTCACCGGGGTGAAGTGTTTACCCTGTGGGATGCTTGCCCTGTGAGATACGAAGTTATCTAATCGGGGTGAAACTATCTCACCGGGGTCATCGCAGCCCTTGGCAGCAACTGTAATTTTTTCTTAGACCCGCTAACATCTATCCGCCGCGGGCGGATAAATCCGCGGCGCAGTGTTTTTCATTTAGCCGCCGCCACTCGGGGCGGCATTTTTTCTGAAATCTCAAATCTTCAATTATAAAATCCTTAGTGTCTATGCTTGTATGCAGTATACTGCAT
>CAZUEO010000034.1:0-22172 GCA_964619675.1 uncultured Planctomycetaceae bacterium
GACGAAAAGGTCGACCTGGCGCGCCTTAACGTCCTTGCCCATGGCGGCGGCGGCGCGTGCCAGCATCCTCCTTAATGCCGGGAAAGTGAATGTTGACGATTATCTGCCGAGGACTGAGAAAAATATCCGCCAGATGTTCGAGGAAACAGCAACGATTCTGGCCGCAATAAAAAATCCCTTTATAAAGGCTCTCATCGATGAGTTTCTCAAAGATAAAGAGCTTATGAAAAAATTCTGTACTGCGCCGGCAGCCACACAGAACCATCACAGCTACATAGGCGGTCTTCTTGAGCATACGCACAATATGCTCAACGTGGCCAAGGCCATAATGCCTTATTATCCCCAGCTCCAGAGCGACCTTGTTCTTGCCGGGATATTTCTGCACGATATGGGCAAGACAGAGGAGCTTTCCTATGATATGGCCTTTAGTTATACCGACAGCGGCCAATTACTCGGCCATATTGTTCAGACTATCCTGATGGTTACCAACAAGACCGAGGCACTCGAAAAAGCCGGCCTTGCGGTTGACAGGCAGATACTGGAAAATATTGAGCATATAATTCTTTCTCATCACGGCCAGTATGAGTTCGGCTCGCCCAAGCTGCCGATGACCGCCGAGGCATTTTTGATAAGTTACCTCGACAATATAGACGCAAAAATCAATCAGGTTACAACCAAAATAGAGAGTGAACCCGGTGAATCAACATGGACAACCTTTGTAAGGGCTCTCGACGCAAAGCTTTACAGAAAAAGAGTTGTTGATTGACTTGCGTAAAAACCTGTCGGGCTGCCCCCAGCTTTTGCTCTCGGCAAAAGAGCCCGACAGAATAACGCTCGACTGTGCATCTGATTTCGTTTATATTATCGATACAAACGTACAAAATTCATTACAGGCAGATGGTCTTTAGTGTCAACTGTATGGCACTTGTAACAAAAATTGTATGAGGGCTATATGGCAAACCTGTTAAATCAGCAGCTTGACTATGTCTTTTCTCAGAGCCGTTGGGGAATAACCCGCAAGTATCTTTATGAAAGCGGAATGCTTTTCAGTGAGTTCAAATCCCATCTGAAAATAGGCTCATTACCACTGGTTCACACTACATCAGGGATAAATCCTGAAACCGGCAAAAGGCTCTGGGCAAAGGGTGTTATTGCGGTCGGCAGAAAGGCGGCAGGCGTAATTGCAATTGGTCAGCTTGCCGTTGGTATCATTGCGATAGGCCAATTGTCCATTGCTCTTGTGGCCGGGCTGGGGCAGTTAAGCATTGCGATTCTTTTCTCGGCAGGCCAAGCGGCGGCAGCTCTGGTTGCGATAGGCCAGTTTGCAGCCGGTTTCTATGCCCTTGGTCAGTTCGCTACAGGAAAGTTTGTCTTAAGTACGACCGTGCGAAACCAACAAGCCGTTAATTTCTTCAAATCGCTTCTGGAAGGCTTAAAAAGGCTGGTTTAGTCTTTTCACTTACTGATTACGCCCAGTTCGACTAATGCGTTATAGGCGGCGCTCTGCTGGGCCTCTTTTTTTGTCGTACCCCACGCGCTTGGATACCTTTTATGGTTGATGACAACGGCGCTTTCGAAGCATTTATTGTGGTCGGGACCCTTTTCATCAAGGATTTCATAGCTTACTGAATGGTTCAGGTTCTGCTGTGCGTACTGCTGAAGGAGCGATTTGTAATTTTCCTGATGGCCTGCGGCATCGGCCTGATTTATCAGGGGACCGAAAAATTTCAGGATAAATTCCTCTGCCGCCTCAAATCCGCCGTCAAGATATATCGCTGCTATCACCGCTTCCAGCGTCCCGGCAGCGACGGAACCTTTCAGCGCCCTGCTTTTCTGCATACCCGGCCCGATATCCAAAGCAGCGTCGAGGTCAAGAATACCCGCAATAAGCGAACAAGTTTTTCGCGATACGAGTCTGCTCTTGATTTTCGTAAGGTCGCCTTCGAGATAATCCGGAAATTTTTCATACAACGCCTGGCATATAACTAGTCCGAGGATTGAATCGCCGAGGAATTCAAGTCTTTCATTGCTGTCAAGCTTTTGGGCCGATGATGAATGAGTTAGCGCCTTTTTCAGAAGGGTTCTGTCGGAAAAATGATGTTGAAGTTTTTTTTCGAGCTGCTCAACGAGCCGGCTGTCCATAATTCTTTCCTGATACCAGCATTATTAAAAAAACAGGGTCTGATGGTATCATTTCACGATTACAATGTCAACCCCGCACCGCGGTCGGGCAGGACCTGCCGATAACGGTTTTAGCGGGCAAGCTGCATCCCTGCCAGTGCTGTAAATTTATCCTCGACAAATTCAAAGACATTGTCCAGCCCTGTAATCTCGAAGACCCCTCTTGTTCTTGGGCTTGTGCCACAGAGAATCATCTGCTGATCACAGTCGTCAAGGACCTTCTGGAGTCTGAGCAGTTGGGCAAGGCTTGAGCTTGTTACAAGCTCGGCCTCGGAAAAATCAATAACCACACTGCACTTGTTACGCTTGCGAACTATTTCCGTCACCGTCTTGAGCTCATCGCCCATATCAGGTTCCGGCACAACCGTTACGAGTATGACATTTTCTGACCAATCCTGAATCCCCATTTTGCAATTCTCCTTAATATCCTTCATACTATCGGGGTTAATTCATATCAAATATCGGCTCTTATTAAGGGCTGATTAACTTAATTAATACCGCACCCGTTTAATTTTGCCGTCGTATATGGTATATAACTTCTTGTAAATAAAACAGTTATGTCTTGCCGCAAGCGCGTCCTGAAAAACCACAGACAGGCTGTTGACAATAGAAACCATTAATATTAGATTTAAAGTCGTTCCCAAATATATCAATATCATTATTATACAATTATAACCCTTTTTTTGGCAATAAGTTATGTTGGAAACAAAAATGCTGTTTTTTCAGACCCATTTTATTTGTTGGCAATTAGCCGGATAATAAGACAGGTAATTTTAACAGGGTAAAAGCAATGTCGAAAAAACTTAATTACGAGCTTTTTACAAGACACGCCGGTAATCCGATACTCTCGGTGGAGAACTGGCCTTACAAAGCCAACGCCGTATTTAACACGGCGGCGGCAGAGGTCGATGGGCAGGTCTTGCTGCTGGCCAGGGTCGAGGATTTCAGGGGCATTTCACACCTGACCGTCGCCCGCAGCCAAAACGGCATAGACAACTGGCAGATTGACGCTGAACCAACCCTTATGCCCGACCCTAAAAACTGTCCGGAAGAGCTTTGGGGAATTGAAGACCCGCGAATAACCTGGCTGGCCGAGATTAATGAATGGGCGATTACCTACACATCCTATTCAAGCGGCGGGCCTCTCGTCAGTCTGGCGACGACCAAAGATTTCAGGTCGTTTAAGCGTATCGGCGCCGTTATGCCGCCTGAGGACAAGGACGCAGCCCTGTTTCCCGTTCGTTTTGGCGACTGCTGGGCGATGCTGCACAGGCCGGTTGCAAAGACTATGACGCTGCAGGCCAATATATGGCTGTCGTTTTCACCGAATTTGAAACACTGGGGCGACCATCAGGAAATCATTCACGCCAGGCTCGGCGCCTGGTGGGACGCCGCAAAGATAGGATTATCTGCTCCGCCTATGCAAACCGAGCACGGCTGGCTCATACTTTATCACGGCGTTAGAACCACCGCCTCCGGCTCGATTTATCGGTTGGGTCTTGTGCTGCTCGAGCTCGATAATCCAAAAAAGGTCCTCCGGCGGTCTGACGAGTGGATTTTTGGTCCCAAGGCGCCGTATGAGCGGGAAGGTGATGTTGACGATGTGGTATTTCCCTGCGGCTGGATTAACAGAGACGGAACTGTTTATATGTATTATGGCGCTGCGGATTCCTGTATATGTCTTGCAACAGCAAAGCTGCAGGATTTGATTGATTATATCCTGCGCTGTCCGCCTGACAAAAAAAAGGAGTTTTAAACCTTGAGTCCGGCTCGCAGAAAAGATGTCTTCGCGGACATAAAAACCGCTGCGGTAATAGCGGCACATCCTGACGATGAGATTTTATGGGCAGGCGGCGCTATACTAACACATCCCCAAATCGACTGGACGGTAATGACGCTTTGCCGCAAGTCCGACCCCGACAGGGCTCCCAAGTTTTTCAAGATAATGAATATACTTAGCGCCAAAGGCTTTATGGCCGACCTTGACGACGGCCCCGACCAGAAACCTCTGGAGCAGGCAGAGGTTAAAGCGGTCATTTTAAGTACGCTTGGCGAAGGAAATTTTGATATAATCCTTACCCACAGTCCCAAGGGCGAATATACCAGGCATCTTCGTCATGAAGAAACATCGCAGGCTGTTTTATCGCTCTGGAATGAAGGAAAACTAAAGGCCTGCAGGATTTTACTGTTTGCCTATGAAGATGGCGGCGGAAAATACCCGCCCCGGCCGATTGAAAATGCGGATATTGTGATTGAGCTGACGAAAAATGTTTGGCAAAGGAAAAAAGATATTATAATTGACAGCTACGGCTTCTCGCCGGAAAGCTTCGAATCGAAGGCCGTCTCAAAAATCGAAACGTTCCGGCTACTGGAAAAACCCGAAGATATTAAAAATTCTTTGACAGGAGTTAAAGAAAAATGAAAGTACTTATGCTATATGATTATCCGCCCTCGCCGGGAGGCCTGGCAACACAGGGAGATTTGCTCTACAGAGGGCTCAGGGAACTGGGCGTCGAGACCCACGCGGTAAACTTTGAATCCGCACAGGAAAAGGAGTGGTATTACCGCTGGTTTAAGCCGGATATCGTTGTAGGCGTCGGCTACTGGGGACATACGCCTCATCTGGTCCTTCATCCGCAGCGCTATGGCGTAACGCCTGTGCCCTGGCTTGTCGCCGACGGTTTCATGGCTAACTACAGAGAAATGCTCGAGAATCTGCCGCTGATACTCGTAACTTCCAACTGGGTCAAACAGGTTTATATCAGAGACGGTATGAGCGGCAAAAATATCGAAGTTTTGCCCGTAGGCTGCGATACGGATTCGTTCTGTCTCCATGATAAAAAAGACCTCAAGATTGCCGCAGTTCGAGAGACCCTTGGAGTAGCTGAAGACCAGCTTATGATACTTACTGTCGGCGGCGATGCCGCCTCGAAAGGCTCACAGGAGGTAATGCAGGCCCTGGCAATCAACGACACAAAAGCGCCCGACTGGAAGTATGTCTGCAAGGTCTGGCCGCAGCCCCGCACCGAGCAGCAAAACCTTGTCGACCTGCAGCTCGCGACGCACCTGGGCATCGAAAAAAATGTCGTTTACACCACCAACAAAATATCGAGAAACTTTATGCCGTATTTAATCGCATCCTGCGACATTTATGCGGCGCCTTCGAGACTCGAAGGCTTTGGAATGATTCAGGTCGAGGCCAACGCCTGCGGTAAGCCGGTAATAGGCATAAATGCTATGGGATTGCTCGATACGATGATTCACGGCGAAACCGCTTTCCTGGCCGATGTCGCCCAGGAAGTCCTTTTAAAGGAAACAATTCTCGGCAGAGAATCAGGCTACGAACCCGGCAGTAAAGTCGTGTTCAAAGAGCCGCGTATTGTGGACTACCGCGCCAGCGTTCATGACATCGCGAAATACCTGCTCGAGCTTATGACCGATCCGCAGCTTCGAAAAACAATGGGCGCCAGCGGCAGAAAACGCGCCATCGAAAATTTT
The DNA here is from genome assembly GCA_964619675.1 of uncultured Planctomycetaceae bacterium. Lineage (GTDB taxonomy): Bacteria > Planctomycetota > Phycisphaerae > Sedimentisphaerales > UBA12454 > JAPLMW01. Next base: position 5,680 of record CAZUEO010000034.1, read on the forward strand.
GATTACAGAGTTGTTGCAAAAAGATTTGTAAAGATAATCTCCGAAAGGCTCGGCATCGACTGATGGAGCGAAAAGATGAAAAACTTGTAGCCCAGACCAGGCAGGCGGCATTAAAGGTGCTGCTGCATAATAATCACGGTCCCTGTCGCGGCCTGCCGCGAACTGCCGGCTGGGGTTATCCTGAGCCTTATACGCGTGATATGATGATTTGCTCGCTCGGCGTGCTGGTTTCAGGAGAGAAAAAACTTTTAAAATCGCTCAAACGTGTTCTCGAAACACTTGCAGCCAATCAAACTCAGCACGGCCATATTCCCTCGCTGGTACACGACAAAGAAGACCGCGGCGCAAGCGATGCCACGCCGTTATTTCTTATGGCCGTCGGGCTCTACCGCAAGACAACCGGCGATGAAACTTTTCTCGAAGATGCAGCCGCAAAATCGCTGCAGTGGATGGAATATCAAAGCCCGTCCGACAGGCTTATCGTCGCTCAGCAGCCGACAAGCGACTGGCGAGATGAACAGTGGGTCGTGGGTTACGGCCTTTATGTCAATACCATCGTTTATACTTATTTAAAACTTTTCGGTCTGCACGAAAAGGCAGACGAGGTTCGTGAAGAAATGGGCCGCTTTGCCGTTACCGCCGAGCGCCAGCAGCGGCACGTCCACGAAGGGCTTGTCCTGAAATACAAGCCTTATTATGCAATGTGGTCTTACAAAGTGCTCAAAAGTGAACGGTTTGACCTTTTGGGCAATTCCCTTGCGATACTTAGCGGCATAGCCTCAAAGACCCGTGCAAGAGAGCTTGTTATATGGATAGAGACCGAATGCAAAAATTTACGGACGAACGAAGACCTTGCGGTTGACTTACCGCCAAATTTCTTTCCGTACGTCCGGCCGGACGAACCTGACTGGCACAAGCGATATGAGAAATACAATCAGCCAGGCGAATATCATAACGGCGGAATCTGGCCGTTTATCTGCGGCTTTTATATCGCCGCCCTTGTCGCAGCAGGCAGATACAGACTTGCCAAAAGAAAACTAATTGCCCTTACCCATCTCATACGTCGCAGCAGACAGGCAAAAGTGGATTTCGGTTTTAATGAATGGCACAGGGCGCAGGACGGCGTGCCCTGCGGCCAGGATTGGCAAAGCTGGTCTGCCGCAATGTATCTTTATGCCGCTCACTGCGTCGAACAACGAAAGACCCCGTTCTTTGACGAAATAAGATTGTCATCTAATTTGCAGGTTTAATTATGGCTTATAATATTCGAATAGTTGGAACATATCCGCCTCGACGATGCGGCGTTGGAACATTCAGCAGAGACCTCGCAAACGCGCTCGAAAATTTCACAGGTGAAGTGGGCCATATAAGGGTAGCTGCAATCGACAAGGAAGGACTGCCCTACGATATACCGGTCGATTTGATTATTGACCAGTACAACCCGCGGTCCTGGCGAGATGCCACAAATGCCATCATTACTCGTGCAAAGGAAGGCTCAAATAAAACCATTGTACTCCTCCAGCACGAATATGGCCTTGACCCCGACGAAAAAGGCAATGACGGCCGGGGCACAAACTACGCGGATATGGCAAAGGCTTTCGCCGAAAAAAAACTAACCACGCTTGTCTATCTGCATACCGTCCTGGATGAGCCCAACGAACATCAGAGAAAAGTAATACAGGACCTGGCTCATTACAGCAATGGTCTTATTGTAACGACCGAAAGCGCGATTCAGATTCTCCATTCCCCCCGCTACGGCATTGAGCACAATAGATTAAAACATATCGACCACGGCATAAGAATGCATCATCCGTCGCAATTTGACCGCCTGGCGATAAAGGAAAAATACGGCCTGGAAAATCGTTTCCTTCTGACAACGACAGGCTTGCTCTCGCCCGATAAAGGCATTCAGTACGGAATAAGGGGCTTTGGCAGGTTTATCACCGAATCCCTTACTCAACAACAGCGCAAGTCGGTTATTTATCTGATAAGCGGCCGATGTCATCCTGAATTCGCCAAATCTGAAAGCAGTGAAAATTACCGCCTCTTTCAGCAGACCTTAACGGCAGCGCTCGAAGAAAAAAATCTCCAATGGTGCAAGGTAAACTCTCTGCACGGCGTAGAATTTGACAAATATGACGTGGTCTTTCTTGATGCTTTTATCGAGGAAAAGCTGCTGCTCGAGTTGTACGGCGCAACAAACGCTGTCCTTATGCCGTATCTAAATATGCAGCAGATTTCCAGCGGCATCCTGGCCGATACGTTAGGCTGCGGCAGAATCGCAGTAGCGACAAAGTTTCGCTATGCCCTTGAGCTTATTCATTCGAACCAGAAATGTCCGCCGGGCCTTGTCGTCGGCAGACACGCAAGAGGAATCCTGGTTGACCCCGGCAAGCCGAGCGTCGAGCAGATTGCTCAGGCACTTGATTATCTGGTCTTTAACGGGCCGCAGAGACTGCTTATGGAAAAGCAGGCTCACCAGAGAGGCTATCAGATGAGCTGGCATAATACCGCCTGGGCGCTGCTGCAGCATATCGATTTCTTAACCGAAGAAGACCGGATTCATACCGGCAGAGGCCCCAAATTTAAAAGAGAAAAACCTTCAATCTATCAGCGAACCAAAAATATCAAACATCCCGATCTCGCCGACGAAAAGGAAAAGACAGTATGATTGAAGATATTCCAGTTTTTATTCCCTAAAACCCTTCACCCTATAAACTTCTGTCTAATTTGCGATAGCTTACTGCTTCTGCGATATGTTCTGCGGTTATGTCTTCTTTGCCGTCCAAATCAGCGATAGTTCTCGCCACTTTGCAGATTTTATCGTGAGCGCGGGCGGACAGGCCAAACTCCGTCATGGCATTTTTCAAAACCATTTCTGCAGGCTCATCAAGCTCACAATATTTGCGTATCTGCCTGTGTGTCATCGTGGCGTTTGTGGTAGTTTTCCTTTCACCGAATCTGTGTCTTTGAACTTCCCTTGCAGCTACTACCTGCTGACGAATTGCTGCAGAATCGTTGGAATCCTGTTTGGAGCGGAGTTTGCTGAAGGTTACGCTTGGCACATCAATATGAATATCAATCCTGTCCAGCATCGGTCCTGAAATTCTTGCCATATATCGTTCAATCTGGTTTGGCGTGCATTTGCATCGCTTCTGCATTGAGCCAAAATAGCCGCACGGACAGGGATTCGTCGCGGCAACGAGCATAAAATTGGCCGGGAATGTCATCGAACCTTTTGCACGCGAGACTGTAACCTTTTTGTCCTCCAGCGGCTGGCGAATCATCTCAAGAACGTGCCTCGGAAATTCGGCAAATTCATCGAGAAATAAAATGCCGTTATGTGCAAGCGAAAGCTCCCCGCATCGCGGATTAGTCCCGCCGCCAACAAGCGCAGGGCCGCTTGCAGTATGATGCGGCATTCTTACGGGCCTTGTTGCCATCAGTGCCTTGCCGTCGAGCAGGCCGACCGATGAATAAACCCGCGTCGTTTCCAGCGATTCAATAAGTGTAAGTTTTGGCAGAATTGTTGCAAGCCTTTGAGCCAGCATCGTTTTTCCCGCCCCAGGCGGGCCTATCATCAGGATATTGTGCCCGCCCGCCGCGGCAATTGTAAGGGCACGCTTGACCGACTCCTGTCCTTTGACATCCGCAAAATCGACATCATAAATAGCAGCCCGTTCAAACAATTGTTCAATATCGACCTGTGCCGTTTCAAGCAGTAGTCTTCCTGAAACAAACTGGGCTGTCTGGCTCAGCGACCCAACGCCGTAAACTTCTAATTCCTCGACAACAGCGGCCTCGCGGACGTTTTCCAGCGGCACGACCATTTTGGCAAACCCTTTTTCCGCCGCCGCCATTGCCATACTCAATATGCCGTTGACGGGCCTGACTCTGCCGTCGAGTGCAAGTTCGCCCACAATAACGAAATCCTTAATAAAATCGCTCTGGATTGCCTTTGAGCCTAACAGTATTCCAATCGCTATCGGCAAATCGAATGCAGGCCCGACCTTTTTTACATCCGCGGGCGCAAGGTTTATAACGCTTTTTGTCTTCGGATAATTGTATCCTGAATTAGTAACTGCCGATTGCACCCGCTCGACGCTTTCCTTTACAGCGGTATCCGGCAGACCGACGATAAGAGATTTCTCAAACCCGCTGCGTTTTATATGGACTTCAACTTCGCAGATTATCCCTTCAATCCCTTCAAGTGTTACACTGTACAGTTTACTCAGCATGTCTGATTCCTTACTGATTAAGCATACATATCGCAGCGTTCAGAACAGCAGCAAAGCTGACCCATATTATATATGGAACAAGCAGAATTGCCGATAGCTTATTAACCCTGTAAAAACAAATGATAGTCGCAGCTATTGCCAGCCACAACAGAATAATATCTCCAAACGCAATCAATGGCTGCCTGGCCCCGAAGAAAATCGGCGTCCATAATGCGTTAAAAACCAATTGAAGAACAAAACAAGCGAGCGCTACTTTTACTGCTGCATCTGCCGGCTCTTTTCCCCAGACAAGGAAAGCCGATATCCCCATAAGCAGATAAAGCGCAGTCCATACCGGCGCAAATGCCCAGCTCGGCGGGTTAAAGGCAGGCTTGGCAAGTGCCTGATACCAATCCAGTGAGCCTGTAAAAAATGAACCGCCAAAGCCCACAGCCAATGGCACAGAGCAGCTTATAACCAGTTTTATAACCTCGGCACGTTTCATATCCTCAGCATTTTAACCGCTGATAAATTAAAAAAAACAAAAATATTTAAATATAACTCCTTTATTTGCAAGGGCTTAAAATTTTTCAAAAAATCTTTAAAAATCCTTTGCAAAAATGCTTTTTTAGTGTATAATAATAATATACTTATTGCTCTTTTTTTCTTATATAAGGTTTTGGTTTCGCTGGAGCGAAATGTTTATTTTATAACCCAATAGTTCTATATTTAGATTACAAAAGGGTTTTGCTTCAGCAGGCTCAGGCACCTCACCTGAGCCTTTTTTATTGCGCACTTCACCTGCCTAACTTTCCCGGCTACGCCGCAGGGGGCTCCATACAAACCAGACAAACAAATATGCTGCACCAACGGCAGCAAGTGTAGCCCCAGTTATTCCTTCAATTCTCTTGATAATTGCTCGATGAAGCTCTGGTCCTGAATTGCAGCTTTTGCAACCGACACCGCTCCGGCTCCGGCATTTAACACCTGCCTCGCACCATCAAGGCCGGTTATCCCACCGCCTGCGATTACAAAATCAAAAACCTGAGACAGTCTCCTTATGGTTTCAAGAGCCTGCGGCTCGTATGCAAGCCCGAGATTTGCGTGCACAACTGGTGCACCAAGTTCAGCAGCGATATGAACAGACTCGATTATATAATCGTGCCAGACTGAGCCCGGCTTGAGTACAAACGGCTTTGCAGTTGCGGATAAAATCTCGCTCACCCATTTTTTAAGATTATCTCTGTTTTCCGGCATACAGAGTTTATAGCCAAGCCCCTGCCTGGTGAAAAATTCCATAGCCGAGTGCGCACAAAGCGAAACAAAATCGGCGCCCGCCTTCTCAGCAGCAGCAAGAAAATCCGCCACATCCCTGATTTCGGAACCTATCGCGCTTACCGCAATCTTTGCCCCGCTTTTTTTAGCCTCTTGTATGTGCTTATCAAGATACGCCTGATAATCTTTCCTTCCGGGTTTAAAAACGAACGCAGGCGGGTAATGAATATTCTCTGCTGAATCGATTATATAGGTGCCCATGAAAACTATCACGGCTCCTTTGCCGTATTGAGCACAGAAAGCCCCCTCGCCATATCCGCCAAGCTCAGCAAGAACAACACCGTTTCGCAAATCTTCAAAAGATTGTTTCATAATACAGGGTCCTCAGTTTAACTACACGAACTTCTTTTGTCCAGAAAATAAAACATGTTTTGTTTAGCCGTCGCGTCTAATTTCTTCTGTCATTTTTTCAAACGTTTGATAAATTATTTTTATGGAAACCGAAAAGCTCAATTACTATCTGCCGGCCGAATTAATTGCGCAAAAACCGGCAGAGAGCCGCAGCAACAGCAGGCTGCTGGTGCTCAGCCGTTCGGACGGCTCCGTAATCGACGACAGTTTCAGCAAAATATGCAACTGGCTTGGCAAAGGTGATTGCCTGGTTCTAAACAATACAAAAGTCATACCTGCAAAATTCTTTGCGCAGAAAACCAGCGGCGCCGAAATCGAAGGCCTTTTTATCTCGCAAAACACGCCGGATGCCTGGCTCGTTATGCTCAAAAATTCATCACGCATAAAGGAAGCCCAAACTTTATATCTGCTCGATAGAAACAAAAACCGATTCTGTCCGGCAATTGTAGAAAAAAAACTTCCCGCAGGCCTATGGCTCTTGAAACCTGACAGGTCCTCTGCCGCTGAAGAAATCCTCGATAGCATAGGCTTTGCTCCCCTGCCGCCTTATATAAAAAGACCCCGGCCGCAAACAGAACACAAAACCGATTCACAGCGTTATCAAACTGTATATGCCAGATACAACGGAGCAATAGCGGCGCCAACTGCAGGATTTCATTTTACTGAAAAACTCCTTGAACAAGTCAGGCAAAAGGGTATTTCAATCGCCCAGCTTACCCTGCACGTTGGAGTCGGTACCTTTCTTCCTGTCAAAACCAAAACACTCGAAGAACATAAAATCCACAGCGAACGGTTTTCAATAAATACCGAAAATGCGGCCATTATAAACAACACAATTCGCGGCGCCGGCCGTGTAATTGCCGTTGGTACTACAACCGTAAGAACTCTTGAAACCATTGCAGTCAGCAGAAATATAAAACCTGCAAGCGGTCAGACAAATCTTTTCATAACGCCAGGCTTTGAGTTCAAAATTACTGATTGCCTGATTACAAACTTTCATCTGCCCAAATCAACACTGCTTGCGCTCACAGCAGCGTTCGCAGGATTAGACAAAATCCTCGCTGCTTACAGACACGCAATTGAACAAAAATACCGTTTTTATTCCTACGGTGATTGTATGCTGATTATTTAAGTGTCGCAAGACTATACAATACAAGTACTTATCGCAAAAATATTTTGAGATTAAAATTATTGCTACAACTGTAAAGGCCGGTATAATAGGCGATTTGCATAAATTTTGAACTTTTATTTGATAAGGCTGTTTCAAATGGTGCTTACTCAGATACTTGAACGCGAATGTATAAAGGTTCCTCTTGCCGGCAACAACAAGGAATCAGTAATAACGGAATTAGTGGACCTTCTCGACGCCAACGGTCTGCTCACGGATAAAGATGATGTGCTGCAGGCCGTACTGACCAGGGAGAACACTAGAAGCACTGGCATCGGCTCAGGAATCGCGATACCTCACGGCAAATGCAAAGGCGTCAAGGACCTTGTGATGGCTATGGGTATTTCCCGCGAAGGCGTTGACTTTCAGAGCATTGACGGCAAACCCGTGCACATAATCGTGATCCTCGCCTCGCCAATGGACAGAACAGGCCCGCACATTCAGGCGCTCGCCCGCATAAGCAGATTGATGCTCGATGAGGAGTTTAGAAATAAGCTGCAAAACTCACAATCCTCTCAGGAACTTTACGATTTAATTAACGAAAAAGAAACCGAATAAAATTTATCCCGCCGCCGGTATTTCACCTCTTCTCCATCGGGTATACCAGATTCCATTGCTCACGAACCCTGTCCATCGTCTTCATAATGGCCATACTCGTATCCAGCGGCATAATCGGACATTCGACCCTGCCCTCGTGGAGGCACCGCATAACCTCCGCCGCCTCATAACTGTAGCCATTCCCAAGACGGCTGAACGTAATTTCTTTTTCTTTATCCTGTCCCGCTTTCACGATAATCCTGTCAGGCTGGAAAAACATATGCGGTATTTTGATATAGCCGTCGGTGCCGTAGATAGCCGCCTCGTAAGGCGTCTCTGTACGAACCGCGCAGCTAAGCACAGCCATCGCTCCGCTATCATAACCGAAAATCATCGAGGATTGCTCATCAACGCCACTCTTGCCTATGTCTGCCATACTGCTGATGCGCTGCGGCTCTTTGCCGTATATCTTATGTGCCAGCGCAATATTATAAACGCCGACGTCGAGTAGCGCCCCGCCGCCAAGCTGCAGATTCAGAAACCTGCTCTTTGGCTCCCACTGGCGCCTGCTGCAAAAATTGACTTGAACCAGCCTTACTTCGCCGATAGCGCCGCCGGCAATAAGTTCGCTAACCTTTACAATTGCCGGAAAAAAATACATCCACATCGCCTCCATCAAAAACAGCTTATTCTTCCTTGCGCACGAAACCATCTGGCCGGCCTCCAGACTGTTCATCGCCAATGGCTTCTCGCACAGCACCATTTTACCGCCTTCAAGGCAACTAATCGTTTCATTTTTATGCATTGGATGCGGCGTCGCTATATATACGATATCGACATCTTCATCACAGGCGATTGATTTTACTCCGATATGGCGGTGCGGCACATTGAACTTTGCGCCGAACTTCTCAGCGGATTCTTTTGAGCGCGACGCCACAGTTACAAGTTCAGCGTCTTCAAGTACGCTAAGTCCCTCTGCAAATTTTTGTGCCATCCAGCCAGTCCCGACAATTCCCCATCGTATCTTTGCTGTCATCTTTTTTCCTTCTACCTTTTGCTCTGTTGCCCACTTGTTCTTATATCATCATAGGAGCACGATTTACAGGTTCAGGGAAGCGGCGGGTAAGCTCCAATAAACCGGCTATTCTTTTTAGACAGGCCGAGAAGCTTTCTGATTTCAGACGGAAGTTTGGCTGCCGCTTTGGAGGCTCCAAATGCCTGTAACAACTGGTAATTTTCCAGTTCGGGACTCTTGAATAATGGGCTGCTATAATTTACGAAACTCTGGCTGTGTGCTGAAAATTCCGGATTCAGTTTTTGCAAACCTTCCAGCGAGTCAAATGCTGCCTGGCAGCCTGCGTTTTTTGCGGGACTGAACAGAATTGACCTTTTGGATATATTGCCTTGCCATACATACGCATTATAATCGAGCTGTTCGGCCTGCGGTTTATTAAGCCGCTGGCACAGGTCCGGCGGCTGCCAGAAGACCAGAAGGGGGCCGTTAAAATTCTTATCTACTGCGAGCAGGTTATTGACAAAAACGTGGCCATCCCTGCCGTTAACATCTGGGGCGGTGACTGGATGCCAGCCAAAGTGGTCGCCGACCGCGCTCCTGGCGGTGCGGCCGAAGAACACAGGACTGTTTATCAATGTATTGTTGTAGACCTTGACGTTGGAACTGTTCAATACGCGAATGCCCTGGTCACAATTTACAAATACGTTGCCTGCACAGACCGCTCCTTTTGAGATTTCAAAGAAGAACCCGCTATCGCTCGGCCAGAACCGGCCGGAGGTATTCCGTTCCTGAATATTGCCTACACCTTCGATCCAGTTGTCGTAAAAAACGCCGTCAACACTGCCTACATCATACCAGATACCGTTCGAATACGGCTGCTCGATAACCAGGTTGTCGCGACATGTTACACGGTAGCATTGATTAAAAATCTTTACCGCAGCAGGATAGTATCCGGTAATTTGCTCGATGTTGTTGCGTCTGAAGATATTCTTTTCAAACAGGACATCAGATGAACTAAGAAGGAAAATGCCTTCCGTGCTGGTGTCGCTCACCAGGCAGTTACGCATCGTTAGTTTATCTCCCCGCAGGTAGGCAGCGACGCGGGAGCAGTAAGAAAAGGTGCAGTTTTCAAAGGTTGTGCCCACTACGTCTTTTCCGTGCTCGGATTCATCAGATAAGCCTTCAGGGTCCGTTCCTTCAATCTCAATTGCACGGTAGGCATACTGGGTGAATGTGATTCCCCGAATGGTCGGCCCTTTGCGGTCCGAAGTTTTGCCGTGGCATTGCCTGGTTGTCCGCGTAAAAGCATCGCTAAATGCGGTGATTTCGACTAATTTGCCCGTGGGATTAAAATTAATAAAAACCGTTTTGGTATCGTAGTCGATGAAGAATGAGTTTGCGTCAAGCTCGCCTTCCCAGCCTGCCGATTGTAAAAACCTGCCGTCCACAAACACTATATCGTTGTTAAAGCGGTGTAGCGGGGTGTCCTTGCCAAAACTTTCACGTCGCCACCAGTCGGCAGGTTTAGCGGGAAATAAAGTGGGCCAGGAGGTTTTCCATAATCCGTTTCTCAGACGCTCCCACTGGCCGGCTACCTGAGTTCCCTTCAAAATTGGCTTTTCATCCTTATATGGCTGTATCGTTACTTGCTGATTCAATTTCAGGCCGCCAGTACGGTAAGTACCGCCTCGCATAACGATTGCGTCGCCGGTTACTACACGCTCTATGGCCGCCGTCAGAGTAGTAGGCTTGGCAAGCTTTCGGCCTGTCTCCTCAGCTTTTCCATCGGGCGCCACATAGTAAATTTTACCCGCAGCTTTGGGTAATTTGTATGTTTGCCCAATCGGGCCGTAGGGCCCGCCGGAGGGTTGTGCCGCTATAGGCAGTGAGCAAAAAATTATGCATAGTATAACACAGCAAAAATAAGCATCGCTTGACCTCATTCAATTTTCCTTTCAAGTAACAGTTGACAAAGAATAAAAATACTTATGACTGCCAATCGCTAAGACCGGATTTTCCATTTATATCCGATGGAATTATAGCTTAGGACACAACGAATATGCAATAAAAAAGCCCATTTTTTCAAATGGGCTTTAATATCGAAAACAGCCGCACCTGTGCAGCGAAAATGTCTGTCTCATCCGTCCGAAGCCTTCGGCGAAGTTTACCCGTCTTAGGCGGGGCGGATGCCGAGCGGGTTCGTTGAAAAATATTTTTGATTTTTTCGCACGGCTAATTTAGTTTAATACTTTCCAGTTTATTACTGTAAAAACTATGATTAACGCTCCTAATAATAACCCTATCATGGGTGGGGAAATAAATGCCAATAAAGCGAATACAATTGATAGAGTACCGGCATATTTTCGCCTTTTTCTTAGTCCGTAACCCGCAACACACAAACCGATACCAATAATAAATATAGCAATTGGAAAAAATATCGGCTTGTTCGCACTAATCATTGGTATTCCAATTGAAATACCACCGCCTAAATTCAAAACGCCGAGAACCCAGCATAAAATTATTGAGATGTTCAGGGTTGATTTCTTTTTAGCGGTTCCTACTTGTTCCATTTTTTCTCCTCTGCAATCTTGATTTTCAACTATCGATTTTCTATTTTCCGTCGCCGTCTATCGGCTCCCATGTAATCAGACCGGCCTCAAAGGATTCAATCAGTTCCTGGTGTTTCGGCATGACTCTGATGGCAAAGCCGCTTTTGCCGCTATGGGTGCATTTTATTATGCCTTTGAACTGGTATGGGCTTTCCTTTTTGTTTGACCCGACCTGGCTTGCGGGGGTTGGCTTTGTGTTTTCCATGTTTTTGACGTTTCCGTGATTGATATTTCCCCATGAATCGACTTCGCCATGGTATATCTGTACTGAAACATCTTGTGGGTTTAGTTTTCCCAGTCTTACATTTGCGGTTACTTGCAGTTCGGAGCCTACCTCGAGACAGGCTGTATTGTTGCCGACTGGCACAGCGGACTGGCCGTTTTTTATTTGTACATCGACGTCTTCTATCTTTACGTTGTCCCACTCCAATCTGAGTCTATTCTTCCAGGCCGCAAGCTCTTTTGCCTTTTGCATTCCCGACTCCACAAATGTCAGCCATGCCTGTGCGGCCAGCTTATAGAATCTGCTGGCGTACTCGGCAACCATTCTATGGGTATTAAAGCGCGGCGCTATCCACTTTATTGAGTTTTTCATTCTGTGAATCCACGCTCTCGGCAGATGGTCTGCCGAGCGCGTATAAAACAGGGGAACGATTTCATTTTCAAAAAGATTGAATATCGCTTCGGACTCGACCTTATCCTGATAATCGTAATCATCGTAGGCCTCGCCTGCGCCAATTACCCATCCGTTATTCAGGCTGTAGCCTTCGCACCACCAGCCGTCGAGGGTGCTGACATTCAGCGCACCGTTTATAGCAGCTTTCATACCGCTTGTGCCGCTGGCCTCCATCGGGACACGAGGGTTATTGAGCCAGACGTCAACGCCCTGCACAAGATACCTTGCGATGTCAATATTGTAATCCTCAAGAAAAACAAGCCTCCGCCTGACATCGTTTCTCAAGGCAAAATGTATGATTTGCCTGATAATTTCCTTGCCCTGCTCGTCATTCGGATGAGCTTTTCCTGCATAAATTATCTGCACGGGTTTTCCGGATTTGTTCAGAAGTTTCACAAGTCTTTCAGCGTCTTTGAGCAGCAGATTGCCCCGTTTGTAAGTCGCAAACCTCCTGGCAAAGCCGATAGTCAGCGCCTCAGGGTCAAGCACCTCTTCAGCCCAGCCCATCTCGGTATGATATGTGCCTCTCCGCTGCAGCTGGTTTTTCAACTGTTTGCGCACAAAGCCAATTAAATTTTCCTTATTTCTCTGGTGTATCCGCCACAATTCCTCATCCGGTACCTGGTCGACATTCTTCCAGACAGCCTCGTCTGTGATTTCCTCATCCCAGTTAAAGCCGAGATATCTTTCGTAAAGCAAATTCAATTCAGGTGAAATAAAACTTTTAGCGTGTATGCCGTTCGTAATGGCACCGATGGGCACTTCATTGACCGGCAGCTTCGGCCACAAATCAAACCACATCGAGCGCGAGACTCTGCCGTGCAGTTTGCTTACGCCGTTGCGATAAGCACTTGCCCGCAGCGCAAGAACAGGCATTTTAAAAGTCTCGCTGTCCCTGCCCGGCTCAATCCTTCCCAGTGCGAGGAACCGATTTTTGTCAAGTCCCAGCTTGGGAAAATAGTAGCCGAAGTATTTATTCATAAGTTCAGGACTGAACTCATCATTGCCGGCCTTGACAGGCGTATGTATCGTAAAGATATTACTTGCCCTCGTCGCCTCGAGCGCCTCATCGAAAGACAGGCCCTTCATAGTGCACAAATGCCTTATCCGCTCAAGGGCCATAAACGCAGCGTGTCCCTCGTTCATATGGCAGACGGCAGGCTCAAGACCCATCGCAAGAAGAGCCTTGAACCCACCGATGCCGATGAGAATCTCCTGCTGCATTCTCATTTCAGAGTCTCCGGTATAGAGAGCGGAGGTAATCAGCCTGTCGCGCTGCGAATTTGCGCCGATATTGGTGTCCAGCAGAAAAAGCCTGACCCTTCCTACTGTAGCCTTCCAGATTTGCGCAACGACCTGTCGCTGCGGAAATGTAAGTTTTATTGTCAGCGGCTTTTCGCTCTTCTTTTTAACAAGCTCAATAGGCATATTGTAAAAGTCATTATCTTCGTATCGCTCCTGCTGCCAGCCATCAGCGTTTAGATACTGCCTGAAGTAACCCTTCTGATACATCAGCCCTACGCCGACAATCGGCACATTAAGGTCCGATGCGCTTTTGAGGTGGTCTCCCGCGAGGATGCCGAGGCCGCCTGCGTAAATCGGCAGCGATTCGTGAACGCCAAATTCGAGACTGAAATATGCGATGACAGGCTTTATATTTCTGGTCCATACCCTGTCGAACCAGCCGGGCGAATTCAGATAGTGTTCGAGTTTTTCCTGAGCCTGTTTTAATTGATAGACAAAGCCCTGTTTTGAAGCAAGGTCATCAAGCCTGCTTTGACTGACTGAGCCTAAAAGCTTAACGGGATTATGGCTGCATTGATTCCATTTTTCCGGGTCGATCTGCCTGAATAACTCGATAAATTCCGGGTTCCAGCACCAGAACATATTATGTGCAATAGTCCTGAGTGTCTTTAGCGGCTCAGGCAGAGCAGGCAAAACGGTAAAACTGCGTATCCTTTGCATATTTTTTCTCTATACCTTAAACTCCATTTCGAGACATTTACATAATCGTCATTTTTGGCCATTTGGTTTAGCCAGTAGCAACCAATCGGCGTATCTTATTCTGACAGTTTATCGGACTTATCCGCCCAGCCTATAACACTTAAACTGCGTCCGAGGCAGAGATACTCTGATGAGACCGCCTAATGCTTACTGATGAGATACTGCGAGGGTAAACATCTGACAAGGTATGCAAAACAAATTTTTTTAGAAAAATTGAAATGGCACTCCGGTAGACTTTCTTAACCGATTTTACACATCACAGTTACGTTCAAATTAAGCCAGAATGATGAAATAAAGCAACAGATTTTGCCTTATTTTCAGACTAAAAATGCAGCCGGTGACAATTACATATTTCTGTAAAACAAAAAAATTGCAAAAAAAATACTTGACAAAAATGCAGACGAGAAATTAGGATTACTGTCGGAGATAACCAAAGGGGATGCGTGTCGGGTCCTCGGCGGGTACTGGCTTCCAAAGGCATCCAAGAACCGATGATAAGGAAACTGTAAAGTTTTATAGCAGGAGTATAACGATGAGAGAAAGAACAATTCTCACAGCCGGGCTGTTACTATGCCTATTATTAAGCGTATCTTCAGCCGGCGATGTAAGACAGGCACAGGAGGAAATAATAGCCCTGATTAAGTCTGGCCAGATGGAATCGGCCGCCGACAACATAGATAAATTTGTTGCCGGCTACTATCAGGACCCGAATCTGCCTGGCGTGCTTTACGAGATTACACGAAATTACGGATGGTCCAACAAATACGAAGAAGAAAAACAGGTTTATCAGCAGATAATACAAAAGTATCCCGACAGCCTGATTGCAAGCACGGCAAGATTAGGATATGCAAAGGCGGAAATCCAGTCCCTTATAGTATCGCAGAAATTCGATGAGGCCAAAGCGGCATTAGATAAACTGGTCGCAGATTTTTCTCAGCACCCGGACTTGCCGGAGGCGCTCTACTGGATTGCACGAAATTACGGCTGGACCAACAAATATGAAGAAGAAAAAGATACTTATCAGAAATTGATACAAAACCGGCCAGACAATTATTATTCCGATAAGGCGAGATTGGGATGCCGGCGGGCGGAAGTTTTGTCTCTTATAGTATCACAGGACTACGGCCAGGCCGGTGCAGCCCTTGATAAACTGATTGCCGATTTCAATAGTCATCCCGATTTGCCGGATACGCTTTACTGGGTCGCACGAGGGTACGAATGGCAGGATAAATATGAATATGCAAAGAATATCTTCGAGCAGATAATAGAGAAATACCCCGGCAGCAGCAAGTTTGACAACGCAAGGCTGGGGATTTCAAGAATGAAGGCCTGCCGGCTTATGATTTCCCGCCAGTCGCGGGCGGGACGGGATGAAGTCAGCAAAATGATTACAGATTTTGCCGGCAATCCTGAACTGCCTGAGACGCTTTACTGGCTCGCACGAAAATGCGAATGGCAGGACAGATACAAAGATGCGAATGATGTTTATCAGCAAATAATGACAAACTGGCCCGACAGCTCGTATGCAGACAGGACAAAACTGGATTTTCAAAGGGCGCAAATCAGGGCTCTTATCGCATCGCAGGATTACAATGAAGCTGATGTGTCTATTGATAGATTTATTGATGATTTTAACGGCAATCCTGATTTGCCTGAGGCGCTTTACTGGATTGCACAAAGGTACGGCTACTCGGGCAGGTTCGAAGATGAGCAGGACCTTTATCAGTACATAGTGGAAAACTATCCCGACAGCTCTTATGCAGCTCAGGCAGAGCTGGATTCTGCAGGTGCACAGGTCTTGTCTCTTATAGTAACGCAAAACGATAACGAGGCCAACACAGCGCTCGATAAAATGGTCGCTGATTTTAACGGCCATTCGTATCTGCCCGGCGCAATGCTTTTTATAGCACGAAAGTGTAATGAAAAAGGAATAATGCCGGATACTAAACCAGAGTTAAAAAACGAGCTCTTGCATTTTGCGGCAGAACTGCTGGAAAAATATGTGCTGGGAAGAATTCATGGCACCGATAACAAAACGCAAGCGTATTATACGGCTACTTTAACCAATTACAAATTAGGCGAGGCCTACAAGACAATTGAATTTGCCGATATGGTACTGCAAACCGACCCCAACTTCAGATATGCAGCAAATATGGCCTGGCTCGTTGCGGATGGCTATGAAAAACTAAAGGCAGCAGACAAGATACCCGCTGATGAGGCGGACATAATAATTGAAGAGACTTATAATGATTTGATGGAAAATTACGTGGGTAATACCCTCTCAGATTATGCTGCGATACATATGGGAGAGCTCAATATGAAGCAAGGCAATAACGTAAAGGCCTGTGCGTACTTCTGCTGGTATCTGATGAATGCCGGGGATGAAGAGACAGATGGCCGTATCGCCAGAATCAAAAAGTTAACTGAAGGCTGCAGGTGCAGAGACTGCGGGAGGAATAACAATGACTAACAAATTAACAATGTTTATAATATGTTGTATGGCTGTTACAGGCGTTTTTTGTTCAGTAGCATCTGCGGAGGACCCGCCTTGTCCGGCTTGCGAAGCGTGGAATGGGAGCTC
>CAZUEO010000035.1:0-22098 GCA_964619675.1 uncultured Planctomycetaceae bacterium
TTGTGTTTGAATATAAAGGTCCTATTAATATATCCGACTGCAACGATATATACAAATATGGCTTTAACTACACAGGTGATTTAGACGGTGACTGCCATGTTGACTTTAATGACCTTAAGGTCATAACGGACGATTGGCTCGATTGCTACAGCCCTGATCCGAACGAGTGTATGTGATATTTTGGCTTATGTTCTGTAGAAATGAAAGAATATTATGTTATTAAAAAAAATTATTAGGAGAAGGTGCTATGAAATATAAAATCGAATTATTAATTGTGGCTTCGGTGCTTTTTTGTCTGTCGTTTGTGCAGGTTGCCGGGGCTTCTTACACGGCAAAGAGTCTCTATATAGATGGACAGCATGTCGTTGATGCCAATGGAGACGATGCCCTTAGTTTTACTGCTGGTGTCATAAGACTCGGAGCTGAGGGCAGCGACGATTATATTTACAATGAATACATCGGTAAAATGGACGAGTTTGCGGTTTACGCAGGGCTTTTGAGTCCTGAACGTATTAAAGCTCACTATGATGCAAACGACTCAAACTCAGCCTATACCGCCGCGGTGCAATTGGACAACCCTGTGCTGTGGCTGAGGTTTCAAGATGCTGATGCCGCCAGCGGCTCAACTGCCGAGAATTCAGGCTCCTCATCAACAGACGGCAGATATTTTATCCTTGGCGGCGTCTCTGCTATGTCTCTGGTGCAGGGTATCAATGCTGACAGCAATGCTCTTTACATCCCTGATAGCGGTGACGCAGAGGCCGGTCATAAAGTGGAAGTGTCTGACAACGGAGAATTTGGCGGGGATCTCCTCGACGCCAAGGGTAATGGTCAAATAACAGTCGAAATATGGCTTAACTTTACGGACATTGCTTCAATGTCGGGTAATGACTATGCGAGATTTTACACGACCGCTGGTGTTAGCGGTTATGGTCTTCACATTGATTCTGGCGATCCCAATCAGTGGATTATTCATGGTGGTGGTGAAAATTATGTGACCGTTTCTCCGGACCTCAATGACGGTCAGTGGCACCAAGTTGTCATTACATATGATTCAAATTACACCGCACCAAATCTACCGCCCGCCGGCGAGTACGTCGCGGAGGTGAACAAGGATAATCCTATCTTGTGGCTGCGGTTTGAAGATAGTCAACCGAAAGATTACGCCGCTGATGCCAACCATTGGGTTGGTTACGGTAGTGCGGCAAGTATTGTAGAAAAAGCCGGTGGAATCGGAAAATCTGTTTTATTGAACGGCACAGGCGGCAATGGCGTATATGGTGTTGCGGCGAAGAATGATTCGAATGCACCTCCCATGGATCCAAACGCAACTATCGGCTATGAAATTTTTGGTGACCAGTATGCCTTTGCCCCTAACGACATAACTTTTGAGCTGTGGTATAAGAGTCTTCCGGCCGGCGAGCCGCAGCCGGAGAGCTTCGGTCTGCTCTTCCAGCAGATAGGCACGCACAATAACGAGCCATGTGGTCCGGCGGTGAGTAATTCCGGCGGTCAAATACGTGTTTTCGGCGGCACCGGGGCCTGGTATACCGGCATAGACCCGAAGTTTGATCAGCAGTGGCATCAATTAGTCGTTACTTATGATGAAGAATACGGAGGCGACCCTTGTTCAATGCGCGCACAAGTGTATTTGGATGGTGTCGAAAGGGGCAATAACACTTTCACCGGCGCGAGAGCAAAACTCGGGCCTGAGCTGTCTCATATTCTCATTGGTGCTGAAAATGACATAGGAAATACTTATAATTTAATTCCAGGGTATTTCGATGAGTTTGCTATCTACGAAGGCATCCTGGACCCGAACCGTGTTATGGCTCATTACTCGGCCTGGCAGCCCAAGAATTGTGAAGATTTGTTAAATAGAAATCCAGCAGTCGCTGGTGATATGGATAGGAATTGTAAGGTGAACTTCAAAGATTTTGCCTTGCTTGCATTAGACTGGGCAACTTACGCCGACCCGAATGACCCTAACACCTGGAACAATATTAATTAGTTAATAGAGCAGCCGGCTTGGCGAAGAGCCGGATACTGCTTTAAGGATTAAAGATAATTCGACGGCGGTTCGGTTCGCTACCGAACCGCCGTTATCCGGGTTTTTTTGTGACCCGTTTAGTGATAGCGGTCGTATAAATAATAGAGCCTGATTACAGATAAAATGGAGTAGAAAATCATGAAAAAGGTAAAGGGATTCACATTAGTCGAATTATTAGTTGTAATTTCGATTATTGCGCTGTTGCTGGCTGTATTGATACCAGCCTTAGACAAGGCCAAGGAGGTGGCACGGCGCATAGTCTGTTCCAATCACCTCAAGAGTTTCGCGGTGGCAAATACAGTATATGCCAATCAAAATAACGGACGCTATGTTCCTGTTAGATACTTGGATGCTACTGGCGGCAACGGAGCATGGCCTAGCAACAAAGCTTACAGAAACATAATGGATATCGATGCATATCTTGAGAGGGAGGACCTTAAATGGGATGGTACTACTCTTCAATATGATTTTCCTAATGCGTTAGCTTGCCCCTCTGATAGGATAAGTATATATGCGAAGAATAGATATATTTATCCTGGTGGTGCTGCTAATGTTTTGCTTAGTTACGCTTATAACTTCACAGACTGGGAGCTATCGAATTGGAGTAACTGGACAGGACGTTCGAGTGGTCAAAATGCCGGTCATATAGCTGAAGGAATACCTCTTCCTAGCGAAAAACTTGCGTTTACTGATTCTGTTGACTGGTGGTGCCATTGGGGTGCGGCTGATTACAGAGTAGGATGGGATATAATTGGCCAGGCAAAAGTAGGAGATTATAAAAGAGAAGCCCCACCATGGGGAGATCCTGCGGTGACTTCTTTACTTAGCCATGATATTCATGGCCCGGTAATTTATCGTCATAGTGAAGGCGCAAACGTAGGATTTTATGACGGCCATGTAAAATATGTGAAAAAGCAGGAGATTTTTGTAATAGAGGACCGTGGAATCCCGCCTGCCATTTATCCTGCTTTAGGGTGTGGTAACAAAAGACCCAATATGTGGGTGGCAAACATGGATAAGTATACAGCGGGTGGGTGTCGTTAATAAAAATAGTTTAACTTTTAATACAGTGAAGACTTAAAGCGGTGTCTTAAACCCGCCAGATAAGGAGTTATCTGGCGGGTTCAAATTTATAGCCGACCTGGCGGAGCGTGTGGATAAAAACAGGGTTATGCGGGTTCGGCTCGATTTTGTTTCTCAGCGTAGTTACAAACCGGTCAACGCTTCTATGGCCTGCAAAACTGTTATAGCCCCATACCGCATTTAATATCTCATCCCGCGTCAAGGCCTTGCCCGCCTTTTTAAGGAAAAGTTCGAGCAATTTGTATTCCTTCGGAGAAAGCTCGACCTCCTTTGTCTTTTTTAAAAGCTTTCGAGCGGGAATGTCCAGTAAAAAGTTGCCGAATTTGTAGGTGTCTTTTTCTTTTTGCTTTCTTCTCCGCAAAAATGCCGCAACTCTGGCAAGCAGCTCTTTTATGCTGAACGGCTTTGTAACGTAATCATCTGCACCGAGATTTAGGCCAAGGATAATATCAGATTCTTCGCCTTTGGCGGTAAGCATAATTATAGGCATATCGAGTTTTTCTTTTCTGATTAGGCGGCATATTTCATAGCCATTGATTTTGGGCAGCATAATATCGAGTATGATTAAATCCGGCTTTGCGTCAAGTGCGGCATTAAGGCCTTTTTCACCATCGTCGGCGGTCAGGACAT
Organism: uncultured Planctomycetaceae bacterium; assembly: GCA_964619675.1. GTDB lineage: Bacteria > Planctomycetota > Phycisphaerae > Sedimentisphaerales > UBA12454 > JAPLMW01. Next base: position 3,764 of record CAZUEO010000035.1, read on the forward strand.
TATATCCGGCGTAGGCGAAGTTGTCCTTCAGGCCCCGCAGCATTGTCGAATCATCTTCAATTATTAAAACTGTTTCCATTGTGTCTAAATATCAATCAACAAGTGTTTTTTCGAAATCTTTGACCATAAAGTTTTTGCTTTTGCCTTTCTGGATTATCGTATGGCCTTCGGCTTCTAATCTTTTTTTCAGGTTTGCAAGTCCGCCGGGATATTTTTCATTCAATATTCCGCCTGTCTTTAATGTACGCCAGTAGGGGGTAATACTCTTTTTGCCTTCATTTTCCATCTCATCAGCGGCGTTGGCAGCTATCCAGGAAAATATGCCGGTAGTTATGGGACAGCCTATTGTGGCTTTATGTTTTTTTGCAAGGATTTGCCTGATTTCATTTATTGTTATCAGTTTTCCCTTAGGCACTTTGCGCATAATTTCGTCAACTTCAATTGGTGCCGGTATGACAAAAGTGCCTGTGCCCCAGCGTTTCGATTTCTTCCCGTCGATTTTTCCAACTCTCGGTAAATCTTTGCTGTCTGCCAGTTTTTCCTGCCAGGAAGTTTTCTTTTTCATTTTATATTTCTCCCGATTGATTTTTTATAGCTGGAATAATTATTTTGAAAATACTTCCTTTGCCGGGTTTGCTTTCGACATTAATCTTTCCCTTATGAGCGTCAACTATAAATTTCACGATAGATAGGCCTAAACCAGTGCCTTCAGCCCTGCGTGCAAGGCTGGTATCGGTCTGGTAAAACCTGTCGAATATTTTTTTCATCTGCCTGTGAGTCAGTCCAATACCGTTATCTTTTACCTGGAGGCTCACTAAGTCATTTTGAGTAAAGACTTTAAGTTCAATTTGCTTATTGTCATAAGAGTATTTACAGGCATTGTCCAGCAGATTTACCAGTACCGTAACCATCGCATCTTTGTCGGCATTTATCATTGGCAGCGGTTTTGAAACCGTAAGGTTGAATTTGACATTAGCTTTTTCAAATTTTGCCTGCACTGCCTCGGCAGCATTGTTTGCTATTTCGACGGGACTTGCAGGGGCAATATCAAAGGCCTGTTTGTTGCGTTCCATTCGAGAGAAGGTAAGAAAGTTATCAATCAGCCTGCTTAGCCTTACATTTTCTTTTGCTATAAGCTGGAGATATTCGGTTTCCTGCTGTTTGCTTTCACATCTGCCGTCGAGCAGCGTATCGACCAGCACCCTCATTGACGACAGGGGGGTTTTAAGCTCGTGAGTAATTGTCGCAATAAAGTCGTTTTTGAGTTTGTTGAGTTTAGCCTGTTTGAGTACGGCTTTGCCTGCCAGAAGAGAACTTGCAAGCATCGAGATTATTACCGCTCCGGCAATCCAAATATAAACAAGCATTTTTTTATTAGCAGCTTCTTTGAACACCCCGCCTCTAAAATAAAGTTCAGTTTTCCAGCCGGCAAAATAATTTTTCAGCTTTAAGCTTGAGAATATTTCTCCGTCGGCAGTCTCTCGGCCGGCAATTTGCCGGCCTTTATCATCGTATATTCTGCAAAAAACCAGTTCGTCCGTAAAATCATCAACACTTTTTTGCCAGAATTGGGCCATTTTTTCAGTTGTCAACAGACCCAATATATTTCTGTCACTATTTTTAAAATAAATGCCGTATAAAGGCTCAAGTGTTTGAATTTTCAGGAAAGTATTTAGCGGCCGGGATTTCAGACCTGAATGGTTATCTAAGTAGTCGGCGGCAGTAATAGACAGCAGGGCGGAATCAATAAATTTTTGAGCAATTGGGATTTCTGTTTTTAAATTTCCAGCAAATCCGTTTTTTTCAGCCGTTTTTATCAGTTCTTCAAGTATGAATATTTTTGTTTCTGTGGAGACGTTAAGTTTTAATGTATTTGATAGCTGGCTTTTAAGTTCACTATACAAGTCGGTATGATTTATTTTGCTGTACAAATCGGCGAGCATTAATCCTGCGTGGGCAGCTTGTGTCGATGGAATGGGCAGTGCGTTCGGTTCAGGATATACGAGCCGGCGGCATTTGGCTATTGCTTCGTCAATTTTGTTCTGTTTAACAAGACAGCGGGTAATTGCTGTTTTACATTCGTAAATGACCTCGACGATAGAGGAAGAGTCGGCGATTAATTCGTATTGTTTTATCGCTTCTTCGTAATCTTTATCCGAATATTCGAGTTTCCATGCCTTTTGGAGATTGTCCGAAGGAGCAGTTAGATTTGGATTTGAGCGGACAGGGTATATGATTTTATCGTTCTGGTCATATATCACCAATGCTGAAAAGACATTCAGATTTTTCTCTGCAGTATTCCAGTAGCTGCCGGGATATTTGAAAAAGATATCCTGTGAGCGACTTGTATAGCTGTCGATTAATTTTTGTCTTATGGCCAGCCGTTCGTTTTTGACGGCTTGTGTCATAAACCACAATAAGCATACAGTGGGTAGTATTACCGCTATTGCGAGCAGAAATACCACCCACCGTAACTGACTTGCCGGGTTGTTAGTGAATTTATTTCGCATTGGTTTTGAAGCTGTTTATTATTAAGTCGAGTTCAGCTTTGTTTTCCTCAAATTTATCTTTCTCGATCCGGAAAACGAACCAGTAGACATTGGATGCATCGACAATGTATGTGCGGTATTCTGCCATCTCCTTCGGACTGCTGTATTTTTTCAGGCCACTGCCGCTGTCCTGGTAGTTTGCAATGTATTGTGCAGCCTCGAGACCACCGACTTCAAGTTGCTTCCAGCTTTCCGGATTATCAGTATAGTTCTCAAAGAATCCCTTGAGCTTTTCACAATCGCCTTTTGCTATAGTCATTGCGGATGTGAAATGGGCATCTGTTCCTCGTTTCTGCCAAACAAGTAAGGCCCAGGCTTTAAGGTCGGGCGGAATCAACTGCAAGAGGGTCTGCGGGCCGGAGTTGTATTTATAGAATCGCCAATCGGCAGGAATGGCAACTGAAAGGGGCGGCTTGGTATTTTTGAATGTAATCGGCTCGTTTCTGCTTTTCTGCCATACTTTTGCCAGCTCCATTGTTGCGGATCCGCCTACGTCATATTTGACAAGATATTTATGTTCATCGGCTGAAAACCATAGGGTGTGCTGAAGCGTTTTCGTGCCCTGGGCATATATGGCAAGATCTGTTTTGTAACATTTGAAAGTCCCCGCTTCAACGACAATTTCTTCGACATCCAAAACCTTGATTCTGCATTCTACTGTCGTACTGCTCTGTACGGTGAAGATTGGGAAACTGCCTTTATAGCCTTCGGCAAGAGGCATACGCCTGATAAGATAAATTGCCTGCTCGTTATCATACGCAACCCCGTTAATGGAAATATCCTGTGTGCTTTTTTGGGCGTCTGTACCGATACTGAGCCTGACATTTTCTTTGCCGTATTCGGCTGCAAAATTTCCTGTCCAGTTTGTTGTCTGGCCGTAAATCGGAGCAAAACTTTCAGCGTCGGCCTCAACAAAGGTGTACTGGGATATCGAGCCTTCGCTTACATGCATATGCGAAATAATCTGCCAGTTGTTTTTGTTGCGCTGAGCCGAGTAGATTATAGTTCCATACTCATTACCCGTAGGGCGTTTGAGCCTCAGTTCCATTACTTCGCCGTCGACCCAGGGGGCGGGTTCGAGCTTCAATGGTTCGGCAGGTGCAAGTTTGTATTGGAAAGCGGTGGTTAAACTTCCGCCTGCGGGGATTACTTTTTCCACGCGAAGCTCAATTCTGCCGTTTTTCTCCGTTTGCTGCATATTTGAAGGGGTTGTCGAGATAAGCTCCGCACCGGCAGGAAGCAGGTAAGTTTCAATCCTCAATGTCGGCGCTCCGGAGTTCGGCGAATGGCTCATATAATACTGGTAGGCATCTTTGATTGCCGGGGTCGGATTTATAAGGCCGGTCATTGTTCCATAAGTAGTATAAACCAGTTCTTCGCCGGGCATTGTAGGCTCATTAAATGTCAGGTCGTATCTGTATATATTGCCTTCGTGGCTGGCAGTGAATTTGATTGGTCTGCCTTTGTCATCGGTAATTTTTTCCAGAGTTACAAAATCTGAATTGATAAAGCCTGTGTTTGTAATCGGCTTAGCGCCTTTGTTTTTGATACGGTTTGGAGAGCTGAATTTTATTGTCCCGTCAGGCTCTATTTCATTGTGCATTTCCTGTGTATATAGCTGCGCAGGCTTGGTTGCGTTTATCTCCTTTGCCTTTGTGAGCATATCCTGGGGTATAGGCGTAGGATTGCCGTTTTTATCTTTGGTGGCAAAAACTAATACATATGGTTGAGCGGATATTCCCTGATTGCTCCTGAAGCCCATATACTCCGGTTCTGTGTTTATTCTGACAAGATACGCTTTGCCGGGTTCAAGTTTTACCGGCAGGGTGCAGGTGGTTTTTGTGATGTCATAGCGAGGGTCGCCGGTAGTTTCCGGAAAAGGGTAATTCCATCGTACCCATGACCAGCTTCCATCTTGCATAGTCTGGTCAAAAGTGACACTGATTTCGTTACGTTCCGGTGAAACATCGCTGGAATAATTTGCAGGTACTGTGGCGATTACAGTAGGCGTCAGGAATGTTTTTGTTTCTGCAGGCTGGATCTTATCAAGCTGCTGTTGTGCCTTTTTGACTGCTACTGTTTGCTGCGGGTAATAACTAACGACTTCTTCGAATAATTCGGCAGCCTTTTTATTTTCATCTTTTTTCAGATAGCACAATCCAAGCTGGTATGTTGCTATTGCGGAAATGCGTTCGACATCGTTGTACTTTTCACGTATCTGGCTGTAGATTTCCATTGCCTTGTCTAAGTTGCCTTCGGTTTCCTCGGCATAAAGGCCTTCCTGAAGCAGAACGGCAGGCGATTTAACCTCTGCGGCGATGGCGATTGAGCCAAAAACCAGCAGGATGAACGAGATGACATTTAGCGTTTTCATTTCTAAGCTCCTTAAAATAATAGGTTAACATAAAAAATTTATTTTACAACCATAGAGTTTATAGCAGGAGCTTGTTACCGATTTGTTACGGAATTGTCCTTTTTTGAATAATTTTAAAAAATTTTTGGCGGTTTTTTTCTTTAAATATTATTCATCAGTCCTAAAGGATGATGCAGGCAGACCTTCCTTATTATATAAATTTGCACCTTCAGGATTGTCAGCCCAGGCATACCGCACGGCGGCGGGATTGGGTACCTGGTCGCTGGAGACAACGACGTTGTTTCCGTCTATTTTTGCCTTTGCCCAGACAAATTTTTTGTCGGCGCCTGCAATAGAGAAATACTTTAGTTCACCGCCTCCTTTGGCAATTAGTCCGCTGCCGATATTAGTAAATGTAAGTATGATTTTATTTCCTTCAATTTTCATAGACTGGTAAATCGGGCCTGAATAAACCACGTTTTGGTCGCCGTAAGCCACCTTTTGAGCCGCCAGTGCCAGCCGTTTGCCCACATCTTCCTTGTTTAGCGGATGAATATCATTCCATTCGCCTATGTCAGTGATAACAGCCATTGCGGTATTGCCGACAGAAAGTGTTTTAAGCTGTGCTTCTCTAAGCTCGGCCCAGCCGCTTTCAGAAGGTTCGTTCCTGGCCTCCATAAAATTAGCAAGCTGAACATACAAAAACGGGAAATCTCCCTGGTTCCATTTTTGCCGCCAGTCGGCTATCAGTGTAGAAAACAATTTCCGATATTCAAACGGCTTGCCGGCATTGGATTCACCCTGATACCATATCACACCTTTAATGGAGTAGTTTAGAAGCGGGGCAATCAATCCGTTATACAAGCCTGTCGGTTGCCATCGGATAAAAGTTGAGGGCGGCAGGGGGTCCATTGTAGTGCCTAATTTGTATTGCCACCGGCCCTTTAGGTCGATTGTCTGGCCGTTGGCGACAAGCGCGTATGGCTTATCTTTAACAAAACCGCCCCGGCCTGAGTTATTAATAACCCTTATTGCAATGATATTTTTACCTGCTTTTAGCAGATTCGAAGGAATATCGTATATTCTTGGCGGGTATTGATACGAGACAGAGCCCACAGGTTTGCCATTAACATAAGTAAAGTCGCCATCTACAATCCTGCCCAGCAAAAGCCTTGCGGGTTTACCGGTCATAGAAGCCGGAACGTCAATTTCTTTCCTGAACCATACGGCGCCGTTGACGTTTCCCAGCCCCTGGTCTGCCCAGTATCCGGGCACATCCATAGTCGCCCATTCGGAGGCGTTACAATCTACATCGAACCAGGGCTTTTCTCCGGGCGCCAAACCTTTATCAAGCTGATGAATGCGTTTATACCACGCATCGCTGACAGCTTTGTCTTTTTCCGCGATTTGGTTACGAAAATTGCTGTCTTTATATCTTTCCGCGGTTTGCAGGTATCCAGGGAACGCCTTTAGGGCATCGGCACTCATCCAGGCCTGTGCGGGAGAGCCGCCTAAGCTTGCATTAATTAAGCCTATGGGGACGTGATATTTTTCGTACAAGTCTTTGGCAAAAAAGTAGCCTATGGCTGAGAAATTAAGAATACTCTGGGGATTTGCCGAAATCCATTTGCCTGATTGCAGATCTTCCTGCGGCGTTCCAAAAACGTATCTGTCAGGGACTTCAAAATGCCTTATATTAGAATTGTCGCAATGGGCGATTACATCAGGGTATTTGTATTTAACCCTTGCCATTGTCAGTTCCATATTGGATTGCCCTGAACATACCCATACATCGCCTATCATAATATTTTTTAAAGTTATACGATTGCCGGCACTGATTTCCATGCTGTGGGGGCCGCCTGCTTTTAATGCAGGGAGCGTTACTGCCCATTTACCGTCTGCTGTGGCTGTGGCGCTATATGTTTTGCCGTTGAAGTTTATTGTTACTTTTTCACCTGCCTCAGCCCAGCCCCAGATTTTTAGATTAGCGTCTCGTTGCAGCACCATACCATCGCTTACCAGCCGCGGCAGCCTGACCTGGCAAAAAGCTGCCTGAGAAATCATCAATACATAACAACATATTGCTAAAACAAGCATCCTTGTATTCATTTTCATATTATGTTTCCTTTTCTTTTAGCCTGAGATGTTCATTATACCTTCCCATTCTATTTATTTGAAGACAATTGTTTTTCAGACGCATCGGCTGGTTTGGCTGCCGGAGCTTTTAGATATCTTTGGGCGAACGTCAGGAACGTTGGCCAGTTTGGGACGGGGGTGTGTCCGCTGTTATGTTGGCGAAAGGCGATTTCGCCGTCGATTAGCGGTGTCCCAATCGGCGGGAACTCGGCAGTCCCCATATCCTTTTTGCCCAGTAGCTTATAGACCGGCCCGGCGGCGGCAGCAGCCATAAACATACCTTTGGCATCCACCCAGCCGTCGCCATTGGTTATCCCGGCGCTGATGAACACAGGTCGCGGGGCACACAAGGCTACCAGTTCGTGAGCGTCCACCGGCAAATCGTTCCAGTTAAGCGGGCCTGCGTATTTAAGAAAATTGCCGGCCATCCAGTGATACTCACCTGACGAGGCGAGATTTTCAACTATCTCGCCCCAATCGCGGCGATGGAGCTTTGCGCCGCCTTCGCCGGAGGAACTGACAAAAGCGACAGCAAGACGCCGGTCTGTTGCCATAGCGACGAGTGTAGCCTTGCCGTATCTGGAATGGCCTTCAAGGCCGACTCGCTTTGCGTCCACGGATTTGTCGGTCTCAAAATAATCCAGAGCACGGCTGGCGCCCCAGGCCCAGGCACGCAGCGTACCCCAATCATCCGGCTTGCGCGGCTGGCCCTTGTTGCACAGGCCGATGATACCTTGCGTCAGGCCATTGCCATTGTCGGCCTGAATGCTGGTGGGAATTATGATGGCATAGCCCCAGCCCTTGCCGAGAACTTGCTGCTTCCAATCAGGTTTGCCGCCACCGCCTCGCGGGCGGTTACCCCAAAGTTTGCCCCATCCGAATTCCATTATCACCGGCACAGGACCAGTGGCATTGGCAGGGGTGGTCAGTGTCAATTGGATGTCAACGGTAATAAGCGGGTACGAGGAATTATCGACATGGCCCACAAGTTTCTTCGTGATGGTCGGCACGGCGCCATTTGAATCCAGAGTCGTTGCGGTTACCTCCCAATTTACCTTAGGTGTGTCCCGGGGTATTCGGCCATAGATTTCCCTGTCGAAATCCTCCACAATTTCCGGCCGGCGAGCATTCCACCAAATCTCGGGCGTAGTAACCTTCTGGCCGTTCTTCAAAACCAGCGGGTCCGGCAGGTTCGGCCAGGGATTGGCTTTGGATTCATCGTAATTGGCGTAATTTTCAGCCTGTGGATTCATGCCGTTTCTGCCCGGCCTTAAAGATGTTATTTGCAGAAGAGCCATCATCCTTTGATGGTCCTGCTGGGCGGTTAGTTGCACCGGCGGAGGCAGACTGTTTGGAGAGGGCGGTAAGTTTTGCTCGGCAAAAACATTGATTACAGCGACAACATTAATAATAAGGATTAATAAAATTTTTTCCATTGCTGGATTCCTTTATTTTTTTCATTTAATAAATCGTTTGCTGCATTTACGAGAAATATATAAGCAGCGGCGTTGCCGATTGTATATTCGTTTTCTGCTCAAGTAAAGGGCCGGTCTTCTTTATTCATTGTGCGACAGTTGTTCAGAAGGATTGTGAGCATCGTTTACTTCTTTATTTTTTCGGCGGGACGCTGACAGCTTGGGGCGTCTTTTCGGCGGATTTGCTTGAATCCTCCGCGTTCTGGGCGGCGTTCGGGACGCCAGTGCCATATACAGCCATCGCAAAATCGCACTTGTTTGATTTCTCAACAATTACCGCGCGTTCTGAATAGGCCGCGCCTCCCTGATAAGTGTCCTTTTTGGTCCGACGCCAGAAAAGTGGAGCTGACTCGCGGATGCCATGAAGCTCAAAAGCATAAAGGTGCCCCGCCTTCAAAATGACCTGATTGGAGCCGGCAAAATCAAACAGGAGCAATCCGGGTGCCTGCGGTTCACAGGCAATCTGCAAACCTTTGCCAGAGCCGAACAGGTTTGTTTGCGCCGAATACGAGTTGAGAAATGCATCCTGTGAGCCGAGGTCGTAAAGAGCGAGGGTTATGGTATTACCGGCTCCGGTGCCGAATCCATCTCCGGCGAAAAGGGCGATGCGCTGGAGTTGCGAATCCTCGGCGACCGTGAATGTCTGGCTGATGTTAGTAGCTCCCGCGCCGTGATTGAAACTGACTCCTTCGGTGGCGGTGTAGTAAGGGTTTGCTGTGGTGCTGACGGTGAGATTGCCAGGCCAGTCCGTCGGGTCGCAGCCGGCATTTTGCGTCACGGTGACGCCAGGGGAAGAGACATTGGCAACATTCGTCTTGTCTTGAGGCGCGGATTCGTCAATCGGTGCGGGATTGGTCTTCGGCGGAACGGACACGCCTTCGAGCGTTTGCTTGATAGGTTGGATGGTTCCGTCCGGCTTGTAAGACAGGTATTCCACGCAGACGCTGCGCCGGCCAAGCCTGCCTTTTTCACCATTCAAGGTGAGAGCGGCGTTATGGTAAAAGAAATACCATTGATTGTGGAACTCGATGATTCCCGGGTGGATGGTGTAACTGTTCTTCGTCTGGTCGGTGATGATTCCCCGATAAGTCCACGGGCCGGTGATATTCGGAGCCGTCGCATAGCAAATTTTCTCCCACATATCCTGATGCGCGAATGCCGCATAAACAAGATAATACAGATTGCCGCGTTTATAGAGCCACGGGCCTTCCGTGTAGTTGGGCACGTGGATTTTTTCAATCGCGCCGTCGAGTTCAATCATATTAGGCTTGAGTTTGGCGAGATAACAATTGGGATTGCCCCAGCACAGCCAGGCAGTACCATCGTCGTCAATGAAAACCGTGGGGTCAATGTCGTCCCAACCATTTGGGCGGGGTGTCATATCGTCGGTGACCAGAGCTGTGCCGCGGGCATCTACAAAAGGCCCCGTCGGATTGTCCGAAACTGCCACGCCAATGGCCTTGCCCGGATGCGTATTGTTGTGCTGAACAGCGGCATAAAAATAAAATTTCCCGTTTCTCTCGATGGCTTGAGACGCCCACGCGTCTCGCACCGCCCACTTGAAATCCGTCACCCTCATAATCGGGCCATAAGGCGTCCAGGTCTTCATATCTTTGGAAGAGAAACAGAGCCATTCCCACATCGTGAACATTTCTGTGTCATTCGCCTCATCGTGACCGGTGTAAAGATAGACGGTGTCGTTGTAAACCATCGGCGCCGGGTCGGCGGTAAAGACGTCTTTGATGATTGGGTTTGTCTGGGCATACAACTCGGCGGGGCTTGCGGTCAAGATAACAATCGCAAAGAGCAGAATGAGTAAGAGTTTACGGAATTCAATGCTCGTTCCATGGAAAATAGTTGAACCAGTATTGAATGAGGCGATGCCATTAATAAAGATTAAAAACATTTTTTTCATTGCTGGATTCCTTTATTTATTTTCATTTAGCAAATCATTTGCCGCATTTACGAGAAATATATAAGCAGCGGCGTTGCCGATGGTGTATTCGTTTTCCGCCCATATAAAGGGCCAGTCTTCCTTGTTTTCAGGAAAATCAGGTTTTAAGATAAGAACGCCCGGCACAATACCGCCTGCAATAAATGAATAATCTGCGCGATTGTTTCCATAAGCAATTTTTTTCGAATGGGTGCCGACCGCTGATACGAATGAAATATCGGAGCCGGGATGACAGCCGTAAATATAGTCTAATCCTCTTAAAGTATATTCAGCACCGATAATTTCGGGAAATGCTTTGTGTAAAATATAACTGGTGTTTGCAAATAGAATTACCCAGCCGCTGCCTGCCCAGCCGCGGGTTGAAATCGGGACGCCAAAAGGATTTTCTTTATAAAATTTGTCTAACTCATTTTTGTAAGCCCTGACAAGACTTTCCAATTTTTTAGAATATTCTTTACCCATATAGGGCATTGCTCGGACAGCCAGGACAGCATTACGGCTGAACCGTTTTTCAATGGTCGGCCACAATTCATTTATTCTTTTTGCGTATTTGGCGTCCTTTGTACATATCAAAAGCTGGACTGCTGCTGAAAGCTCCTCTTGTTCAAGTTGGCCGCCAGTAGTATTGCCAAAACGGAATATATTTGGCTCGTGGGTATGTTCTTCATCCCAGACTTTTTTAGCGGTCGCAAAGCATTCATCGGCAAGCGGGTCGTTGTAACCTCGCAATGCCCGGCTGGCGGCAGCCAATGCCGCAGCAGAACCGTAATTTAGCGGGGTTGATTTACTGGTAAACGCCCATCTGTCGTCTAAATTGCTGCCAGCCAATTTAGGATTGTAAATCATGTTATCGGTCATCGTTACTGCATCGCCGAGATGGGTATATTGGGAAAGGTTTGGCTCGATGATACCACAGATAGCGTGACCGACAGCGCGATGCTGAGCAATCAGGGCCAATGTGCCGTGCTCTATCTGCTGAAGCAGGTCGGCAGTGCCATCGGGATGGTGAATATCCACGTAGCGGTTTTGTTGGTCGATATAGGTTTCATCTCTTTTCAGGCCGAAGGTTTCCCATATTTGAACCAGATTTGAAACTGTTGCGTAATGGGTCTGAGTACGGATATCAAAATCGCCTGCATCGAACCAGCCTCCGATATTCAGTCCGGGAATATGCTCTAACGGCTGATAAGGCGTATCTGTTGTCGGGCCCTGGGCATATAAATCAAAATGTTTATGATTTACCGGCGCCTGCAGGGCATCGTCGAGATGCGCAGCACCGTGCCAGACGCGGTAGGCTTCATTGACAAACATATGGTCCATCTGCACGGGGAAAAAGACATCGAGAGTCGGCTGCCAAGCGTTTTTGAAAATGTCCGCTGCGATTCTGAATGGCTTTGTCCGCACCTTGCCGTATTCAATGACATACAGCCCGCAGTCTTTTACCGGCGTAAAATCAAAAGTAAAATAATTGTATCTGAGATACCTGCCCCATTTTTTTACCCTGCCCTTATATTTTTTTATGAATTTGCCGTCCCCTGAGACTTTCAGCAAGCGAGCCTGTGTGAGGGCTCTGTCGTTTTTGTCGAGCTCGATAACCGCAACTTTGTTTTGATTTGGATGATACCCAACCTGCGAATGGGCAATCATCGGCGGACGCGTCCAATTAGGGATAGTATTGGCAGTAAGCAGCCACTCGATGACTTTGCCGGATTTGCCCTGTGGTAAAGGGGTGCGGACGACAAACCAGCCGTTTTGAGCTTGGTTGCGGCCGTCAAACAACAAAAGCTTGCCGGTTTTGGCTTTAATAATAACCCGTCTGGCAGCATCTTCAGGAGCAAGAACAAGCCTTTTGCCTGCCGCAATTGGCTTTGGTTCTACAGTACCGGATTTTTCCACCGTCATCGGGCCGGAAGGATATAACGGAAATACACCGCTGCTATTGTCCATTAAATATGTTTTTTCAAAATATGCAGCAGGTAGAAATTCAAGATTAAAACCGGCCTTGCCTGCCAGTTCCTGCGGAAGGGGTTTATTGAGATTGACGCTTAGAAGTATTCCGCCGTCCTGCGCCTGAGCTTTTATCGTGTAATTAAAGTCATAATCAGGATAGGCCAGAAATGCTTCAATACTGTTTTCTTTTTTATTTACTTGTCGCCGGACAAATTTAGGAATAGGGTCCCACTGGCCGGGAGTGGGCTGAAGTCTCACGTCGCCGTTGGTTGCGGTTCTGACTTCGTGATGGATGATTTCAATTCCGCTCAGTTTGGAATCATCGAAGAAGTTAACATCATACCAATTACTGAAAACCAGGATATTGAGCCCGCGTGTCTCGAAGTAATCAAGGTCATTGAGCTTCAGGTTATCGGCTGCGCAAACAATACCGGTGCAGTTGAGAAGTAAAAAAGCAATCGTTAATGTTGAAGAAAGTTTCATTCAGAGTTTACCTGTATCGATTTATCTTTTTTGCTTAGGGTTACTTTTTTGGTTTTTCCATTCGAGGTGATTATATAATCGCCGTAGAATCCACGTGTTTTAAATGTGCCGTCATCGCCGGCTTTGCCGTCCGTTTTAGTCCACCATTTGTTATAAACAAGATCTCTGTAAGCTAATGCTTGCTCTGTCGGCGTCCAGTCTGCCTTCCACATAGCACAGTGCGGCATCCAGTGGCCGACCTCCCAGAAGCCCCACATCAAAATCGCTTCAATTTTGGGGTATGCGAATAAAATCGGGAAATACTTTCTAAGTTCCTCGGCCCTGCCTTTGTCGTCATCAGCGGCAAAAAGACATTCGGTGATTTTAATCGGCAGATTGAATTTTGCGAGCCTGTCAAGAGTTTTCTGAACGCGCTCGGGACTGGTAGCGGCTCTTCCGGAAGAGTCTGTTTGGCGGGAGGAGAAGAAATGTCCCTGGCAGCCGATTCCGCCGATGGGAACGCCGGTTGCCAGAAAGTTTTCGATTTGAGTTATATAAGAGTCGGTATTGAAACCGCCTTCAACAAGTATGCCGTAATCGTTTACGTAGAGAATAACATCCGGATTTCCCGCTTTGGCCATATGGGCCATTTCATTGACGATACCGTAGCCGAGGCGGCGACGGAAGAAATTACCGTTAACCATTTCATTGTTCAGGTCAAACTCTGTGATGCGGCCTTTGAAATGTTCTGTGACACCGACGGCACGACGATGAACCGCTGCGCGAAGCTCATCGTTATTGAGCTGGTTTAACCATTGCATAATGTATTTGTCTTTCTCCCAGAATATGCAGTGGCCGCGCATCGGGATATTTAAATCCCGGCACATTTCCCATATTCTGTCCGCGACACTGTAGTCTATGACATTCCGTTGTTTTTCGCAGTCGTACCATTTCAAGGCGTTTTCATGCACTGCGTAGTTGAAATTCTCGGAAAGGACTTTCAAAAACTCCTTTCTGTCTTTTGGAGACATAGGATTTGTGTCATTTTCCGCGAGGTGGTTTGTAATCGCGGTGCCGAATAAAAATTCGTGACGCACCTGCTGGACATTAACATCAGCGCCCGGCTTGGTCTTTACTATGATATCACCCATTCGGATTTCCGCTATACGGGCGTTTATGGCGGCAGGCTCCAGCTTTGCAGCAATATCATCCTGAGCAAAACAGACAGGAGCGGTAAGTGTGATTACAACCGGAAGTAAGATTCCTGACTTGGCCTTCATAAATTATACTCCTTATTCAAAATTGATTGTTATTTTTGAATAATAACCGACTGGTTACCTTTGCTTATTATAATTGATATTATCACCGAATGCGAGTTTCTTGTGGACCAATATATGACATTTTTAATCCGCCTAAATCGATAATAATTTTATCGAATACCATACCACTGTCAGCCATCCAGAGTTTTAGAGTGTGTTTTCCGGGTTTGTCTATGTAATGCCGGGTGATATTTTTTGAGGCGTTTCGCCTTACGTTTTCCTTCCACTGGGCGCTGTACTCAGGCACGCCGATATCTATGCTTTGCGGCCGCTCATCATCGATGGAAACAGCATACTGGGCGTTCCTGAAGCTGTTGATTGGAAAGACCGGCAGGACAAAGGAATGAATCTCGGCTATGCCGCAGTTATATGTATAAATGTCGTATTCAAGACGCGGCGTGTTCGGGTCAAAATTGTATATTGGGTCAACCACCAGCGGCAGCATCATAACCGACTTTCCGGTCAGCCCCAGGCCGTCGATAACATTCCAGGAAATACCGCCTGATTCCACTTTCCGGCTGAAATTTTCCGCTGAGATGGAAATGATGCCGTCATTTTCTGCAAACAAGCCTTTTAATTTGTCTTTGGCGGGCGCAGCAGGATTAAAGCAGTTTACATAAACCTTTTGTTTGCTGCCTGCTCCCTGAATATTGATTGCGCCTTTCAGCACCTCCTGTTTTGGGACAGCAGACCAGTCAATGCTTACAAAAATACGCTCCTGTGTATCGATTTTTCCTTTGGATTTGCTCAGTTTTATCCATTTGGCTGTTGGAGAAGCTTTCCATTTGAAGGGCGTTTTGCCCTTATTAAAAATTTCGATGAAGTACTCCTCATCGTAGATAGGGTTAAAGCAGGGCAGCACATAAGTATAATCAGTTCCTTTGTTCGGTGTGCAGCCTTCTACAAAAAGACCCATTTCGGCTTTTTTCGCAACTTCGATGGTTCGTAGCGGCGGCATACGATAGTAAACGGCCATTTTCTTCTGCTCGACAGACATCATATATTTCCATTTTCCATCCAGCAGCTGATTATATTGTTCTGTAACGGCCTGGATGCGATTGTAGTAGTCTTTCACCTGCCGGGCAATTTCGTTCGTACAGTTTCTCTGCTGCCGGGCATACCATCTGTTTTTCTGCGCCAGCAATATTTTATGATTCATATAATTGGATGCTACGACGGGGTAATAAACCAGTTCGAAATAAGCGGGTTTTAAGTTGTCGGGCATTTTTTCATAGAGTTTGACAGCCTTATCGCTGATGGCTTCAAATCGCTCGAGCCGTCTTTGGGCCTCCCGGTAATTGACAAAGCTGTACTCGGTGTCCTCCCATAATGCCATCCAGTCATAAAAGCTGAATTCGGCACCGAAGCTCATAAATTCCGGTTTTCTCTCGAAGGACAGAGCGTAAAATTCTTTCATAATGGCTGTCAGCTCATCCGAATTTTCCCGGCCGAAAATAGCTGCCAGCCATTTTGAGAGGTGTGATGATATGTTGGAGTGGTCAACTACATTAATATCCCAAGCCAGGTCGAGAAAGAAGCTCATACCATATTCGCCGGGCTTGATATCCCCGATATTGGCTATCCAGACCTGCCGAGCGTTAAAATTGTAGGCCTTTGTCATCTCTTCCCAAACCAAAGCCGGGGCCGTGGAATATAACCATAAATACTCATGAGGCGGTCCCAGATAACTGAGATGATAATATACCCCTCCACCGCCTGGCCGTTTAATTTCAAGTGGGTCGCTCAGGCGGCGAATATACCCAAAATTATCATCTACCCACATTAAGGTAACATCTTGGGGGACCTTCAGGCCGTTGTTGTAAAGCGTCATTACCTCTTTATATGGAATAAAAACCTGAGGAATTTCCGTAATTTTTTTATCTATGTGTTTTGTTAGAATTTCCCGCTGGTCTGTGAAAACCTGCTGAAGCAGGGCGATGCGCTCCTCCAATTTCAAATTGCCCCGCATCTGTCGGTCGTGCAGCCCGCGCATACCAACGGTATATACGTTCTCAAATTTACCGTTTTCTGAAACACGCTTGTCTAATACCTTATAGACGTTCTCTTTATTGATGTCATACCGCCAGTCGCCCATCGTGCTGGTGTCCCATTCGGTAGCGTTATTAAACAGAAGCGGCTCGCAGTGCGCTGAGCCCATAACAATAGCGTAATCATCCGCTACCTGCTTGTTGTCTGCGTAGTAGTTAAACGGCTTGGTGCATTCGTGCATCGCAGGCCAGCAATGGTTTGCCTTTAGTCTCAGCAAAAGTTCAAAAACTTTCCTGTAAGTTTTAGGGCCTATATCGCCTAACTGGGGGTCGAAAGTTTTGGATGCCCACGGCTTTAGACCCCAGTCTTCATCGTTAATAAAGATACCTCGATACTTCACCGAAGGCGGCCCATCTGTGTAAAACCCCTTTTTGATAACAAGATTGGTTTTCTTCTGAATCGGCACATCCGCCCACCAATACCACGGTGAAACGCCGATTTGTTTGGACAGTTCAAAGACGCCATAGGCAGTTGCCCTTCGGTCGCTGCCGAAAATAACCAAAGCAGAATCAATGTTTTCATAAGGCTTGTCGATAATCTGTAAAGCGTATGTTTCCCATTGGCCGGCAATAGCTGCGGAATTGATTTTGCCTTCATTGATTAACTGGTCTATAAGGCCGTTATGCCCGATAGTCCCGACAATCACAATACTGCCGCTGGCCTGTTCTAAATCAGTATGGACCGAAGGCTTGATGCCCGTTACACTTTCAATATCCCCGGCGAGAAGACTTACTGCAATTTCAACGACTTTATAGTCATTCTGGTCGTAGCAAATGCCGGCAGGGGTTTTATTGAAGACGAGTTTAAAATCCCCCTTTTCATAGTTTTCTTTAACAATGTCATTTACTTTAGCGTTTAAAGAACGGCAACTTACAAAAAATAGGAAAAGTGCTATTTTAATTGTCATTTTCATTCTTGATTCTCCATTATTATTAGAATCCCGGTTTTTTTGTCGGTTGAATTATACCTGATTTGTGCCGTATTGAAAGTTTTTGTCTTTGGTACGGAACGCATTTTTACGATGACGGTTTTCCAGGAACAAAGCATCTTTTATTTTGCGTAACTATAGTATCTTAAAGGTCTTATGTGCCGATAATAGCTGTTTTAGCTGTTGGTAATCTGGTGTAAAAAGTTTTGTAATTACCGAGAATTTAGTTGCACATTTACCTCTTGTCATTTATCCTTTCTCGGCTGTAAAGGACTATACGGATTGTTGTCTAATTGTTATTAAATAAGGAGTTATAAATGCAAACCGAATCACAAAAAATCTCCATCAAAGAGAAAATTGGCTACAGCTTAGGCGATACCGGATCGAATCTGTTTTTTCAAACTTTCATCTATTTTATGCTTTTCTTTTACACAGATGTGTTCGGCATCACCGTTAAGGCGGCGGGGATTATGTTTTTGGTTACCAAAATCTGGGATGCCGTTAACGACCCGATGATGGGGATGATTGCAGACCGGACGAATACTCGATGGGGAAAATTCCGGCCCTATTTGATATGGGGTGTAATACCATTCGGCGTACTCGGAGTATTAACCTTTACAACACCTGAGCTAAGCTCCGCCGGGAAGCTTATATACGCTTATATCACATATACATTGTTGATGATGGCCTATACGGCTATTAATGTGCCGTATTCAGCAATAATGGGAGTTATGACACCAAATTCTCATGAACGAACCTCAGTTTCCTCTTTCCGATTCGTGGCGGTTTTTGGTGCACTGTTCTTCATTCAATATTTCATCCCAACAATGACCGAAGATGCAGTTAATCCGACGAAGAGCTGGCAATTGACCATGACAATTATTTCCGGATTAGCAGTTGTTCTGTTTTTGATCGCTTTCTTTTCGTCCAAAGAGCGTGTTCAGCCCCCCAAGGACCAGAAAACTTCGTTTAAGCAAGATCTGGTCGACTTATCTAAAAACGGGCCATGGCTGATGATAGGTACCGCTACCATCTTCCAACTCATATTCCTTTGTATGCGAGGTGGAAGTACGATGTACTATTTCACGTATTTCGTAAAAGACCAGGAGATAACTTTGCTTGGAAAAGCCTTTGATTTGTCCTATTCAAGGTTATTCTCT
>CAZUEO010000036.1:0-21408 GCA_964619675.1 uncultured Planctomycetaceae bacterium
AAATCAACATATATAAGTAATCAGAGAGTAAATGAGTTATTAAAAACTTTTCCCTTTCCTTGGGGCATATAGCTATATCGTATCCCCCTGAGCGTCCTACAAAAAGGAAAGGCTTCAGAAAGGAGTTGGTAAGGGAATTATGAAAGTGAGAATTAATTTTGGTTTTCTGGCGTCATCGTGGCGTGCCTTTAAAAGAAATGTCGGCGGCCTCTGCTGATTATGACTCTTATAAAGATATTGACCCTGATGATAGAGATAATCAAATCTTTTTATGGCGATACGAAGGTTTAGAAGCTCTTGGCCCGCATATTAAAGGTCATAGTGTCCTGTTTGGAGATGGGCACGTAAAATGGTATAAAAGATGGTCTGACTCTTCAATGAGCCGCAGTCCGCAATAGCTTAAGTCCTGCCAACTTGACGCCTTTAAGCCTTTTTACCTGCCAAAACCGGCAGTTCAACTATCATTCAAAAACGGCCGGCACTCTTTAAATTTAATTTATAACATCTTTATAAATAAATAGTTATGTATCGGAGAAAGTTTTGACTTTCCTGCAACGATAAAACTGGTATTTTCTTTGCATACAAATACAGTAATTAAGGCTTAGATATTGTTTTTATTTATGACCATTATGTAGAAGGAGTGAACGGATTATGGCAACAAAAAAGTTAGTTTACAATGCCGATGCAAGGATGGCGTTGCTAAATGGCGTCCAGAAACTGGCTCGGGCGGTACGCTCGACACTCGGGCCGCGAGGCAGAAATGCCATCATAGACAAAAGCTGGGGCGGCCCAACAGTTACAAAGGATGGTGTAACCGTGGCGGAAGAGATTGAGCTGGCCGACAAAACCGAGAATATGGGTGCCAAACTTGTGCGTGAGGCCGCGAGCAAAACGAGCAAGGTTGCAGGCGACGGCACAACTACCGCGACAGTTCTTGCTGAGGCTGTTTTCAGCCAGGCATATCGCAATATAGCCGCAGGCGCAGATGCAATGGCTGTTAACAGAGGCATTCAGCAGGCGGTAGAGACTGTAACAGATGCACTGAAAAAGCTTGCCAAGCCTATAGACATTGCCAAGCGGGACGATATCGAAAATATCGCTTCAATCTCGGCAAACAATGACCATGAAATCGGCAAGATAATGGCAGATGCCTTTATGAAACTCGGCAAGGACGGCGTTATTACCGTCGAGGAAGGCAAAAGTCTCGATACGACGCTTGATTATGTCGAGGGTATGCAGTTTGACAGGGGGTATCTATCTCCAAATTTTGTAACAGATGTCGATAATATGCGCTGCGAACTCGAAAAACCATACATACTGGTTTACGAGGAAAAGATAAGCAGTGTGCAGAAACTTATACCATTGCTCGAGGCGGTGGCGAAGAGCAAAAAGCCTTTGCTTATTATTGCGGAGGACATCGAAGGCGAGGCGCTTGCGACACTGGTAGTCAACAAGCTTCGCGGCGTTGTTGCGGTTTGTGCGGTCAAGGCGCCCGGCTATGGCGACAGGCGCAAGGCGATGCTTCAGGATATAGCGATTCTTACCGGCGCCGAGCCGATTTTCAAGGATTTGGGTATCGAGCTTGATAAAATAAAGCCTTCGCAGCTCGGAAGGGCCAAAAAAGTTACTGTTGATAATGATAATACAATAATAGTTGAAGGCGCAGGCACAAAAGAAGCTATCGCGAGCAGGATAAAAGAGATTCGCAATGAGATTGACTCGACAACCAGCGATTATGACCGTGAGAAACTGCAGGAAAGACTTGCTAAGCTGACCGGCGGCGTAGCGCAGATAAATGTCGGCGCTGCCAGCGAAGCAGAGATGAAAGAGAAGAAAGCCCGCATTGAAGATGCGCTGCATGCGACAAGAGCTGCAATTGAAGAAGGCGTTGTGCCAGGCGGCGGTGTGGCTCTGATTTGCTGCATCGATGCTGTTAAAAAACTCAAAGTCAAAGGCGATGAAAAAACCGGCGTTGATATCGTGGCCGATGCCCTTAAAATGCCCTGCTATTACATTGCGGAAAATGCAGGTGCAGTCGGCAACCTTGTGGTAAATAAGGTGTCGGAAGGTCAGGGCGGCTTTGGCTATAATGCTGATACCGGCAAATATGAAGACCTTCTCGCAAGCGGTGTTATCGACCCTGTTAAGGTAACGAGAATCGCTTTGCAAAATGCTGCTTCTGTTGCCGGCCTGCTTGTTACCTGCGATTGTGTGGTTACGGAAAAGCCTGAAAAGAAAAAGGGCGGCCCGGAAATGCCGCCAAGCGACATGGGTGGCATGGGTGGCATGGGCGGCATGGGCGGCATGGGTGGCATGGGTGGCATGGGTGGCATGGGTGGCATGGGTGGCATGGGTATGTAAAAAATATAATCAGAAACCTTTTGATTTTATGGAGATACAAAAATGAAACTCAGACCTTTGGATGACAGGATAGTGGTAAAGCCCGAAGAGGCGGAAGAGAAGACGGCGGGCGGCATAGTTCTGCCTGATACTGCGAAGGAAAAGCCGCTGATGGGTAAGGTAATTTCAGTTGGCCCGGGCAAGTTGCTGGATAGCGGCAAGCGGGCGGAAGTCGCCGTCAAGAAAAATGACACAGTTCTTTTCGGAAAATACGGCGGAAACGATATAAAAGTCGATGGCGTGGAATACAAAATCCTGCGCGAGAGTGACATTCTCGGCATAGTAGAGAAGTGAGGTGGAAAAATGGCAAAACAAATGATGTTCGATGACGTAGCGAGAACGCATCTTAAACAGGGCCTGTCGGCGCTTGCTGCGGCCGTTAAGATAACGCTGGGGCCTACGGGCAGAAATGTTCTTTTGCATAAAAGTTACGGCTCGCCCAAGATAACCAAAGACGGCGTATCGGTCAGCAAGGAAATCGAGCTGCCTGAACCGTTCAGAAATATGGGCGCAAAAATGGTAAATCAGGTTGCCAGCAAGACCAGCGATGTGGTCGGCGACGGCACAACGACCGCTACCGTTCTTGCCGAAGCAATTTACAACGAGGGCCTGAAAAATGTAACGGCTGGGGCTAATCCGATGGCAATAAAACGCGGTATAGATAAAGCAGTTCAGGTTGTTGTGGATTTTATCGCATCTCGCAGCCAGAAGGTAAAGGGCCACGATGATATCGCCAAAGTAGCGGCCATAAGCGCAAATAACGATTCTGAAGTTGGCAAAATTCTTGCCGATGCGATGGATAAGGTCGGCAAAGAGGGCGTTATTCAGGTCGAAGAAGGCAAAAGTCTGGAAACCGAGCTTGAGGTTGTCGAAGGGATGCAGTTTGACCGCGGCTATATTTCGCCTTATTTTATTACGAACACACAAACGCTCGAAGCTGTTCTTGAAGATGCTTATATTCTTCTTTATGAAAAGAAGCTTTCCAATATTGCGGAATTGATACCGCTTCTGGAAAAAACAGCACAGGTCGGCTCGCCTCTGCTTATAGTAGCTGAGGAACTGGAAGGCGAGGCCCTTGCCGCTCTTGTTATAAACAAGCTGCAGGGTATTCTTAAGGTTTGTGCGGTAAAGGCCCCCGGCTTTGGCGACAGACGAAAGGCGATGCTCGCCGACATGGGAGTTCTTACAGGCGGGCAGGTCATAACTGAAGACCTGGGTATTAAGCTTGAAAAGATTGAGCTTTTACAGCTCGGCAGAGCAAAGAAAATAGTTGTTGCCAAAGAGAATACGACCATCATTGAAGGCAGCGGCACTAAAAAAGATATGGATGCCCGCTGTCAGCAGATTCGTAAACAGATTGAAGCAACCACCAGCGATTATGACCGTGAAAAGCTTGCGGAACGGCTTGCCAAGCTCACCGGCGGCGTGGCTGTAATAAAGGCAGGCGCTGCGACGGAAACCGAGATGAAAGAACGAAAAGACCTTCTCGATGATGCGCTGCACGCGACCAAAGCTGCCGCAGAAGAAGGCGTAATTGCCGGCGGCGGCGTAATCTTTCTGCGGGCGATTGAGAAAGTCCGTCAGGCAAAGGCAAAGGCTTCGGACGATGAAAAAATCGGTTTTGATATTATTGCTCATGTGCTTAAGGCGCCGACGAGACAGATAGTTAATAACGGCGGCGGCGACGACGGCGATGTGGTTGTTGAAAAACTGCTCCAGCAAGCCGGCAATACCGGCTACGATGCCAATACAAGCGAGTTTGTCGATATGGTCGAGGCAGGTATAATCGACCCGGCAAAAGTGGCAAGATGTGCTTTACAAAATGCCGCTTCCGTTGCGGGACTTATGCTGACGACTAATGTCCTTATCACCGACCTCAAGGAAGAAGAGCAGGACGAGGACAAACAGCAAATAGAAGGTTCTATCAGATAATAAATGGCCAAGCGAGATTATTATGAAGTTTTAGGGGTGGATAAAAAAGCCGGCCCCGACGATATCAAGCGGGCGTACCGCCGGCTGGCGATAAAATATCATCCTGACAAAAATTCCGGCGACAAAGACGCTGAAGCGAAGTTCAAGGAATGTGCCGAGGCATATGAGGTTTTAAGCGACCCCGATAAGCGTTCCCGGTACGACCAGTTCGGTCATGCGGGCCTGCATGGCACGGGAGTGCACGATTTTTCAAGGATGAATGTCGAAGATATATTCGGTGCGCTTAATCTTGAAGATTTATTTGGCGATTTTTTCGGTTTTTCCGGCCGGCGCCGGCGCGGTGCCAGGACGGGTCCCCGAAGAGGTTATGACCTTGAAACGATGGTTCAGCTTACGCTGGATGATGTTGCAAAGGGTGTTGAAAAGAGCATTGATTTTGCTCGACAGGATATTTGTGAAGACTGCAGCGGCAGCGGCAGCGCAAAGGGCAGCAGTCCTTCGAAATGCCCGACCTGCGGCGGCACCGGCCAGGTGGCCCAGGCCGGCCTTGGCGGTTTTTTCCAGATGGTATCGACCTGTCCCGCCTGCAAAGGCAGCGGCACAGTTATAACCAATCCCTGCAAAAAATGCAGGGGCAGCGGCAGAGTTTCGAAAAAGCGTCTTGTGACGGTCAAGATTCCCGCAGGCGTTCATGAAGGCCAATCTGTCAGAGTTGCAGGCGAAGGCGAACCCGGCTTTAACGGCGGGCCGCGGGGCGATTTATACTGCTATGTGAAGATAAAAGAGCATCCGTTTCTCGAACGCAGGGGCAATAACCTGGTGGCGACTGTTCCCGTAAGTTTTACGCAGGCTGCTCTTGGCGGCATAATTGAAGTGCCCAGCCTGACAGGCAGGCAGGAATTGAAGATTCCCGCCGGCTCGCAGTCAGGCGATGTGTTCAGGATAAAAGGGCAGGGACTGCCGGACATCAGAAGCGGACGCAATGGCGATGAACTGGTGCAGATAATTGTCGAGATACCCAGAAAGCTCAACAGCCAGCAGGAAGAATTGCTGAGGAAATTTGCCGAAACGGAAGATAAAAACGTTTTGCCGAAGACGAAAGGTTTTTTTGAAAAGCTCAAGGAATATTTTAATAACAGGCAGGTATTATGAGCCAGGAAACAAAACAGCCTGTTGAACAGCCTAAAGATGAATCGCTGCGCAAAGGGCACAAAAAGGAAAAGCTCCATAAGCTCCATGAGCAGATGGACAAATTGGCGGCGGAGAAGGACGAGCTGTTTGCCAGGCTTCAGCGGCTCGGCGCCGACTATGTGAATTATCAAAGGCGCTCCGCGAAACAGATTTCTGAATCAGTTGCTTATGAGAAAGAGATGATAATAAAATCTTTTTTGCCTGTTCTGGACAATTTTGAGCATACTCTCAGCGGCGCCGAAAATACGGAGGATATGGAAAGTTTTCACAAGGGCGTGAAGATTATTTATGACCAGATGCTTTCGATTCTGAAGAATCACGGCGTTGAGCAGGTTGATTCTGTCGGGCAGAAGTTTGACCCGTCCCATCATCAGGCGATGATACAGGAAACAGATGCCGACAAAGAAGACGGCATTATATTAAAGGAGCTTCAAAAAGGTTATCGGGTTGGCGAAAAGATTCTCAGGCCCGGCAAAGTTGTTGTAAATAAAACATCTGCCGGCGGAGAGGATTTACCGCAGCAGTCGCAGGCCGTTGAAGATGATGATAAAGATTATTCTGACGAGGACAGACAGTAACCGATGCCGACTTATGAATACCAGTGTGCCAATTGCGGTTTTGAGTTTGAGAAATTTCAGTTGATGACCGCTCGTGTTTTGCGCAAATGTCCCCGATGCGGCAAACTGTCTCTTGTCAGGCTTATAGGCACCGGTGCCGGCGTAATCTTCAAGGGCAGCGGGTTTTATCAGACCGATTATCGCAGCGAAACTTACAAAAATGCCGCAA
Source organism: uncultured Planctomycetaceae bacterium (assembly GCA_964619675.1). Classification (GTDB taxonomy): domain Bacteria; phylum Planctomycetota; class Phycisphaerae; order Sedimentisphaerales; family UBA12454; genus JAPLMW01. Next base: position 6,310 of record CAZUEO010000036.1, read on the forward strand.
AGAAAGAGACCGCCGCCGCCAGCGAAAAAAATGAGAAAAAGGAGACCAAAGCCGATACAAAAACCGGCCCAGCGGCTTCGACCCATTCGACGAGCTCAGGGCAGGCAAGCCCACCGCAGGGAGAGAAGAAACCTGCCAAACCGAAGAATAGATAGCGTATGTGTGGTTATTCGCTGATGACAATTATTGTAAACGTTGCGTTTTTAATGTCATTTGGGCTTTGACCTGCGATTTGGATTTTTTCTGTTGACGTAAGTGCAGGTTTTTGGGAGACGAGTAAGTCATAGTCGATTTCCGCAGCAGCGTACAATCTATCGGTAACGGCCGGCATCGTAAATTTGCTAATGATTGCAAGGTCGTTGGCCATCCTCAGCCGCTGAGAGGAGTTTTCCGCCTTGCAGATTTCCATAGCCTGCTGTGAGCTGATATTGTTAATGGTTATGTATTTGCCCGTTTGTTCTGTGCCGATGTCTATTTTTACGTCGGCGCATTGCGGCCAGATAAAGCTTAATTCTTGTATGAGACTGGCAAGCGATTGCTCATTGCAGTTTATGACATATCTGACGGTTCCCGCCTGTCTGTCTATTGCGGCAGTCCGGTTAAAAAGATTCGTAGTGGTCAAAGCCTTTGCAACGAACCAGTCAACTTCGATGGGACTTTTTGTTTTTAGGGTAAGGATGGCGATGAAAGGCACATCATATTTTTTCCCCGGCACAATTTTCGTATCCTGCGGCTGTTTTGTCTCGGGAAATGGTTTTTCATACATAACTTGTTTGATAGTCCTTTTTCTCATCGCACCGGACAGGAGCTGTTGTCTGCTCGATTTTGGCACAAAAATGTCAAATATGACGGCCGAAAGCGCTGCTGCCAGGGCGATTACAGCCGCTGCCGTCATAAGCCGCTTGGCCAATAGATGTCTTTTTCCGGCCTTTAACGTGTGGATTGGCGCGTCCGCAAGAAGGACATCTCTTTCAAGACGAGCGGTTATATTGTCGCACAGACCTTCCGGTGCAGGCGCCTGGCTGACGGTGTCCATAAGACTTTTGTATCGTTTCAGGGAATCGTAAAGGCTTTGAATCTTGCTGTCGTTGGCTATGAGTCTTTTTATTTCATTGCTCTTTCTTTCATCGAGTTCGCCGTCGAGATAGCAGTTGAGCAGCTCTTCAATATTTTCCGTATATTTCATTGTATTGCTCCGGCAAGAATTTCTCGAAGGTTCTTTCTGCCTCTTGCAATTCTGCTTTTTACAGTTCCGATTTCAATATCGAGCGTTTCGGCAATCTCGGTATAGTTCATTTGTTCGATATCCCTTAATACAATTACGGCTCTCTGGTCCGCATCAAGTTTTTCCAGGGCTTTTAAAACCAGGCTGTGCAGCTCTTTTGTCGCGGCAATCTGCGGCGGCTGCGGTGAGGTTTTATCTATCAGATAATTCCTTAACTGCCGCTTGAACTCTGTGTCCGGTTCGCCGCTTATCGTCTGAAAGCGGACCCTTGAATTTTTTTTGCAGAAGTTCAGCGTTCGGTTAACCGCAATCCTGAACAGCCAGGTATAAAAGCTGCTCTGCCCTTTGAAGTTTTTAATGTTCTGTATAACTCTGACGAAAGTGTCCTGCGTCAGTTCGGCTGCGTCATCGCTGTTGCCGCACAGCTTCAATATGGCGTTATAGATTCTTTGCTGATATTTAAGAATAAGCCTCTCGACCGAGTCCATATTGCCGGCTTTTGCCTGTGTGACCAGGGCGGCTTCGTCAATCGAGATATTAGCATCGGTGCTTTTCAGTTGTTCCTGTATAAATTTGACCATGTTAGCCTGAAAAAGTTCCCATTGTTTTTCAAAAAATACCAGATTTTGTAACTATAATTACACAATCAGCTTATAAAAGCAAGTATGTTTATTTTACTGCACAATAACCGGATATGTATTATCCTTAACCAGCCGAAAGTTTTATGCGGATTCCTTTTTTGCCTGGCGGTTTGCGGCAAAGAGGTTGATTTTCCCTTCGACGATATCTTTGGTAATAGTATATTTGCCCGGCTTCGGTTCTTCCGGCAGGCGGTACATCAGGTCTATCATAAGTTCTTCGGTGATGGCTCTAAGTGCTCTTGCGCCTGTGTCTCGCTTCATAGCCTTTTTGGCAAGAGCCTTTAAGGCATCGTCTGTGAATTCCAATTGAGCATCTTCCATTTTGAAAAAGGCCTTGTATTGTTTGACAAGAGCGTTTTTCGGCTTGGTCAGGATATCGACAAGGGCAATCTCGTCGAGCGTGCTGAGAGTTGTAATAACGGGCAGTCTGCCGACCATTTCAGGAATCATTCCGTACTCAATAATATCCTCCGGTACAACCTGTTCGATAACGTTTGAATAATCGGCCTTTGCGTCGTTGATTTTTTGTTTTTCGGAACTGAACCCAATCATCTTTCTGCCGAGCCGCTTTTTGACGATGTTTTCCAGCCCGATGAAAGTTCCGCCACAGATGAAAAGTATGTGTGTGGTGTCTAATTGGATATACGATTGTTCCGGATGTTTTCTTCCCCCCTGGGGCGGGATATTTGCAATAGTTCCTTCGAGCATTTTTAACAGAGCCTGCTGAACACCTTCGCCTGAAACGTCGCGGGTTATCGAGATATTCTGGTAGGTTTTGCCGACTTTGTCGATTTCGTCTACGTAAACGATCCCACGCTCAGCTGCTTGGAGGTCATAATCAGCATTCTGGAGCAGTCTGAGCAGGAAGTTCTCGACATCTTCTCCGACGTATCCTGCTTCCGTAACGGTAGTGGCATCGCAGATGGCAAACGGTACATTTAATTCCCTTGCGAGAGTTTTTGCAAGCAGTGTTTTACCCGAGCCTGTCGGCCCAATCAGCAGCACGTTTGATTTATCTATTTCGACATCGCCCTTTTCACTGTCGGTGTGCACGAGTCGTTTGTAGTGGTTATGCACGGCGACGGAGAGTGTTTTTTTTGCTTTTTCCTGCCCGATAACGTAAAGGTCGAGAAATTCCTTTATCTGCCGCGGCTTTGGCACCTCCTCAAGCACAAAGCCTGTATGGCTCAACCGTTTTCTTTCCTGCCTGACGATATTGTAGCAGAGCTCTACACATTCCGGGCAGATATAAACGCCGCCCGGCCCTTCGACGAAGGCGTCGACCGGTTTTTTTTGTCTGCCGCAAAAACTGCAGGTTTCCTTCTTTTTAAAATTGTTCGGCCCTTTAGCCATAGGACTCCAGATTTATCGATTTCCCGCAGTTTAACAGGTTGTTCGGCATTATTCAAGCATTAAGGTGTCTGATTGGTTAAGTTTAATAGTTTTTTTCGCCAGAACTGCGGGATGTCTTTTTTGCTGTTTAAGAGCACTTCAGCGGCATGGCCGGCGCTTTGGCTGTCCTTTTCAGATATTTTTGAAAGACACAGGAGCTGATAATATTTTGTCTGCCAGAAATCGGGATTGGAGCTTTGCGGCGGCAAAAGTTTCGACCATAGGCTGTATGCCTTTTTGAAGTCGCCTGTTTTTGTATTAAATCTTGCATAGACCCGTAAAAAGTTGCGGTCTTTCAGGCCGATTTGTTTTTTGAGTTGTTCTATCTGTGTTTTTAAGCTTTCAGGATAGTTGCCGTCGATTTCGGCTGTTTGAAATTCCAGAGTTGAGAGTTCCGATGCCGGCAGCCTGGCCGCAAGATTTATGCAGTCCCCCAGGAACTTTTCGCCTGCGGTTTCAGCAAGTTCGTCGAGATTTGTCCTTATATCTTCAAGAATAAATCTGCAGAAATTTACATCTTCTTCCGCCAGGTTTTGGGCATTGAGAAGTTCTGATACAGTCTGCTCTTTTTCTTTTAGTATCCAGCAGGTTCTTGCCCTGAGTACAGGCATATTTTTTTCTTCCAGTGTTTTTAGGACTTTTTGAGCATTTTCTATGCCGCCGAAATTCAGCAGAATCCTGCAGTAAGTCTTAAGTGCCCGGCCGTATAATTCATCATTATCCGATGGTATCTTCCGCAGAAGTTTATGAAGTTCTTCCGTTGCCGCCGGCCAGTTCTGTTCGGATTCGAGTTTTAACAGTATGGTTTCATATTCTGCGATTATCGCAAGTTCGCTTTCGCTTTCTGCAATCTGTTCAAAAACCTTTAGTGCATCATTTTTCCTTTCGCAGTTTTTCAAGACAAAGGCATAGCAACGGAGGGCATCATAATCATTAGCGACCTGCCCGAGGTAATTTTCAAAAACAGCTGTTGTTTTGCTGCAGTCGATTGATTTTTCATTATAAAGGTTATATGCAATTGCTGCAGCCCTTTTGGCGGCATCTTCGATAAAAACTGTTTCTTTATCTTTACCCGCCTCGATGAAAAATTCCATTGCCTGCAGCGGTTTATCTTTTTCAACGGCCAGGCCGGCAGCGTAAAGAACAATAGGCGATTTTTTTGTATCTGTCAGTTTTAAAAGGATATCCGCGTACTTTTGGGGATTATTTTTAATTGCCGCCTCGGCGGCAAGGGCGGCTTCTGTTGCTGTTATTTCTGAATAATCATTAAGAAGGCTTAATTTTTCGAGCGCAAGTTTGCCGAGCAGCTGTCTCGCTTGAGGCCATTTTTCTACTGTTTTTTTCAGGTATTCATCTGAACCTGCCTTTAATTGGACAAAGGCAAGCCTGACATCGCTTTCAAAATCATCGCTGTAAGCGTCCTGTCGGGCTTGGTTTGGATCGATTTCAAAATGCTCGTTTTTTGATATGGCTAAATAGCGTTCTGCCAGTGACAGTCTCATCTGAGTATTTGAGATGTCGGTTTTTAGTTTCTCCCACAGGCCGTTTGAGCCGAATTTTTCTTCCCAGTCATCGACTGTGTAATCTTCAATGTGTTTTTTGTATTTAAGCTGTTTTGCCAGTATCCGTTTGAACGTCTCCGTGTATTTTTGTGCGGTCTCGCCGAGTTCTGTTTTGTATCGGTCAGACAGCCATCCGTCATTATATTCGAGGCTCAGCCGTTGATAAAGCGTTTCTGAGAGAAAGCTTAAAAGGCAGTTTTTTGATTTGTCGTCGAGCCGGGCAATCGTATTTTCATCAGGACGGTTGTCCTCTGCCAGGCAGGATAGTGCGGGCAGCAGCAAGGCAAAGAGGATTTTCAGTGTCGGCCTGCTCATTGAATTTCAGAATTGAGCCTGAAGGTAATATCGCTCGCCCCAAGCCCGTATAAGAGATTATAAATCTTCGCGACGTAATCCCATTGAACTTCGTCGTCAAAGACCAGAATAAGCGGGTCTGACAGAAGTCTTTTTTGTTGTTTCAGAATGTTGGTGAGTTTTTCAACAAAATCGGTTAAATCCCTTTCGACATTTCCAGTGGTGATATTTATGATTTCTTCGTCAATCTGTATTTCGCACCCGCTGTTGCTGCCGAATGCGTATATAACCAGCGGCTCGACGACAGCAGTGGGAGCGGCCGCCTGTGCGGTTGGCAGGCCGAGCGGCAGAAAAGCCTCCTGCGGCCTGAACTGGGCCGAGATGAAGAAAAAAATCAGGAGCTGAAATATAACGTCGATTAGCGGTGCGAGCCTGATGCCGAGATTTGCGAGGGTCTTTTTATCATTTGTGATGTCATCGAGAACCAGCTCTTCGATTTTGCCCGACGGAATCATATTAAATCGTAGCCCGTTCTGAATGCGTTTTCGTTTATGTAGTACAGGCCTTTTTTACCCTTGTAGAAAGCGCGTTTCATACCGTTAATTACCGACTGCGGCTTTAAAATACCGGTCTTTTTAATCATAGTCCCGAGCATTATGATGTTTGCGACTTTTATATTGCCCATTTTTATTGCGAGGTTTGTCGCATCGACGCCAATGATATCGAGGTTGTTTTTTTTGACTCTTTTTGTGTCAATCATCGAGGAATTTACAATCACCGGCGAGCCTGGCTGAAGGGTGCCGATGTATTTAATGAATGATGGTGCATTCATTATAATTGCCATGTTTGGGCTTTCGATGATTGGCGAATCAATTTCGTGGTCTGCGATGGATATGAGCGCCTTTGCTGTGCCGCCGCGGACTTCCGCGCCGTAGGAAGCCATAGCGCAGACGTTTTTTCCTGCGTCGATGCAGGCATAAGCAAGCACATTACCTGCCAGGATTACTCCCTGGCCTCCGAATCCCGCTATCAGTATGTTTGTTTCCTTATCATGCATTTTGTTTTGTTATTCGGTATCTTTATAAATTCCCAGCGGGAAGTAGTGAAGCATTTGTTCTTCTATAAACTGTACCGCCTCTTTTGGCGAAACTTTCCAGCCGACCGGGCACATTGAGAGTATCTCGACCAGGGAAAAGCCTATACCGTTGAGCTGGTTTTGAAATGCTTTTCTTATGGCCGCCTTTGTTTTGTTTATGTTTCTGACGGAGTGCACACTTGCCCTTTCGAGATACTTGGTTTCTTCGAGCGTTGCGAGCAGTTCGCATACCCTTATCGGTTTGCCCATTCCCTTTATGGTTCTGCCTGACGGGCTGGTTGTGGTTTTTTGTCCGACCAGCGTAGTCGGCGCCATTTGTCCGCCGGTCATTCCGTAAACGGCGTTGTTTACGAAGATAACCGACATATTTTCGCCCCGGTTTGCCGCGTGGATTATCTCCGCCGTTCCGATGGCGGCCAGGTCGCCATCGCCCTGATAAATCAGGATGAATTTATCCGGGTGTACCCTTTTTATAGCGGTGCCGACCGCGGGCGCTCTGCCGTGTGCGCATTCGATAACGTCGCAGAAGATATAATCGTAAAGTATGACCGCACAGCCCACAGGTGCGGTGAGAATCATTTTTTCTCTTATGCCGAGCTCATCGACTACTTCGCCGATGAGCCTCAGTACAATTCCATGCCCGCAGCCAGGGCAGTATTTTGTCGATTCTGTCGTAATTGATTTAGGTTGTGCCTTTATGACATTCATTTATTGAGTATCTTGTCGATTTTTTCATATATTAAGTCGGGAGTTGGGTTCCAGCCGCCTCCCATTCCGTAGAACAGGATGTCTTTTTTTGGTACGACATCCATAAGCGAAAGCAGAACATCTTCGAGCATTTGTCCTGTGCTCATTTCGATAACGAGGAATTTTACGCCTTTATTTTTCCCGGCGATTTCGACAAGTTCGACATCTGGCCACGGCCATAGTGTTTTAAGTCTGAACAAACCGATTTTTCTGCCGCCTGTATTGTGTCTTTTAATTGCGGATTTTGCGATTCTGCTTGTAGAGCCGTAAGCGATGATAATCAGCTCAGCCTTGTCGCAGTTGAATTGTTCAGCCCATCGAAGTTCAGCCTGTATTTTTTTGTATCTTTCATCGAGTTTTCTGTTATGCATTTCCAGGCCATTCGGCGGTCTTAAATATAGCGTTCTGACAACGTTTGGTTCTCTGCCGACGCATCCGGTCAGTGCCCAGTCTTTCGGCGGTAATTTTTCGAACATCGGTTTATACGGGTGCATTTCAAAAGGCTCTACAAGCTGGCCGATAATGCCGTCGTTTTGAATAATTACCGGCATTCTGTAGTAATCGGCAAGGTCGAAGGCGTTTATCGTCATATCGTAGCATTCCTGAACAGAGTTTGGCGCAAGAACAATGCAGCGATAATCGCCGTGTCCGCCGCCTCTGGTGGACTGGAAATAATCCGCCTGCGACGCTTCGATATTTCCCAGGCCCGGCCCGCCGCGAACGACATTTACTATTACGCAGGGCAGTTCAGCGCCCGCGATATAACTTATGCCTTCCTGTTTAAGGCTTATTCCCGGCGAAGACGATGATGTCATTACACGGGCTCCGGCGGCAGAAGCGCCGAATACCATATTTATTGCCGCAATTTCGCTTTCAGCCTGCAGGAAGATTCGATTTTCCTCTTCCATTCTGCGGGACAGGTACTCAGGCGTTTCGGTCTGCGGTGTTATAGGATATGCGAAGTAGCACAGGCAGCCTGCCTTGATGGCGGCTTCTCCGACGGCTTCATTGCCTTTCATTAATACTTTTCTGGTGCTTGAATCTGTATTGTTATATTCAGCCATAATCCTTTATTTAGCCGAGCCTGCCATTTCAACTATGATAAAGCAGCAGTCGGGACATATTATATAGCATGCTCCGCAGCCGTTGCACCGCTGGAGGTCCACTTCCACATAATCGTAGCCTTTTTTATTGCTCACGCCGCTTTTGCGTATCGCTTGCTTAGGGCAGACGCCGATACACAAATCGCAACCCTTGCATTTTTCGAAATCTACTTGTGCTTTCTTAGCCATATAGTTTTTTAATAATCCTGAGATTACATTACCACAACGAGAGCCGGTTTGCAACAAAACTTAAGATATTATAAAATAATGAGTTATAATGCCAAACTTTGTTAAATTCAGCTTTGCAGGAAAGTCTCTGATTGACTTTTAACAGGCGAACAATTACCTTCTGAAAAATAAGTATAAAGGGGATGTGGTGTAACGGGAGCACACCGCGGTCGCATCGCGGAAATGAGGGTTCGATTCCCTCCATCTCCAGTCTTCGTTCGATGCTTGCAGAGAACGAAGACTGCCGCGTCAAAGTCCCATTTTTACTTTTTTGCCAGCGCGTTCCGCGATTTCTTTAGTATCTGTTGCTGAAGAGGGCAGGACAAATCCGCATTACTTACAATTTTCAGAAACCGGTTTTTGTGCCTGCCCGTAAAGTCTTTGCCTGATTCGAGTATGGAATAGACCTCGTACAGTGCTGCCAAATAAACCGCTGCCAGCTCCACTGCATCGTAGTAGTACTTTATATACTCCAGCTCTTTTATATATTGGTTGTACATCGGGGATTTTTTTCTGTCTTTTTTGTATTGTTTTGCAGCTACTTTATATGGGCCGAACTTCAGGCAGGCGCGGAGTACCAGAAGCAGATTGTCCGCCGAGTTTTCTATATCGTTTTCTGACGGGCACATTCCGTAAGTTTCCATAAACCCTCGTTGCATAAAGTGCCGGAACCAGTCTTTTGAATTTCTTGATGTTCTGCCGGGCACGCAGTCCGCCCACTTGTTAAAAGGCTGTTTGAAAAAATCATAAACCGGCCCGCTTTTTTTCTCCAGGCGGTAAACCTCTTGGTACAGGAAGTAGTCCTGAAAGATTTCGCACTCGCGGTGTTTGCTGCGGTTGGCTTTGCTGCGATAGTAGGGTCCTGCCGCCTTGTTGACGATTGGATGTATAATCTGGTCGGCGGCGATATGGCACAGGTGTCCCGCGATATATGCGAGCTTGCTGATATCGGTTTTATCGAGTTTGACCTTACCTTTTTTGCCCCTGATGACGTCGCTGAAAATCACCTTGACCAGATTTAGCGGAAATTCGTTGGGCCTTTGCGAGTGCAGGTTATACGACCATAGTGTTACACCCGCAGCCTCTGTAATGCTTTCTTTAATCGATTTCGATAGATTCAGGTAATAATACAGGTCCGGCCCCATACTGCCCAGATTCATATATGCCTTGTAGGACCTGACCTTTGAGGCATCGTTGAGCATGTCCGCAAATTTTGCGTATTTTTCTTTTTCTCCCAGTTTTTTAAGGGCCTTGTGGGCGATAAGCATATGCGCTATATTGCTGGGCATAATAATTCTCCTGCATTTGGATTATTTGATAAACCTTTAAAACTGCCATTTCTCATAGCAGACTATATTATCAATCGGCTCCCTCGGCCTGTGAGTTTCTTTTTCCGCCGGGTAGCCGATGGCCATAAGCTCGATGACTTCGATTTTTTGCGGGATACCGAGAGCATCCCTGACCTTTTCCGGATAGAACGAGCCTATCCAGCAGGTCGCCAGTCCTTCAGCAGTCGCTGCCAGCGCTATATGTTCCATCGCGATAGCTACGTCTATCGTCGATATCGGCTGGCCGCATCGCATAACGTAATCTGTGTTGCTGCATCCGACTATTATGGCAGGGGCGCTCGCGACAAACATTTGTTCGTTGGCGGCGATTGCGACCTGTTTTCGTTTTTTTTCATCAGTAACGACAATGAATCGCCAGTCCTGCATATTTTTTGCCGATGGTGCAAGCCTTGCCGCTTCGAGTATTCTATCAAGTTTTTCCTGTTCAATCGGTTTTGAGCCGTAGCTTCTGCAGGAGTATCTTTTTTTAATTGTCTCGTATAGATCCATTTTCAGTTCCCGACTTTTGCGTATGTATTATAACCTTAATAACTTTCACGTCAAGAACGTCGGGTTACTAACCAGAAAACAAATCCCGTTGCGGCGCCGCCCAGGAGAGCCAATGCAGAAACATTATTTACGTCGCCTGAACCATGCATCTGTTTATAAGCAATGAAAAGCTGTATGGCCAGCCAGCCTATAAACACAATTAACACAGGCTGACGAGCCAGTTTGTATGAACGGCCGAAACGGAAAGGGGCTAAAAAACCAATCTCGGCCATGGGAAATCTTAAGGCATAATAGGTGATAATGCCGGCTATACCTGCACTTGCCCCGACATAGGGTATTTGAGAGGCCGGATTGCTGATAGTATATACTGCGGCTCCGGCTATTGCTGAATAAAAAATCAATAGCAGATAGTGCCATTTTTCAAGAACATCTTCTACATTATCGCCGAAAATCAGAAGAAAGTACAGATTGGCACCCCATTGTAAAATTCCGCCGTGCAGGAAAAAAGAAGTTATGAATGTCAGGCCGTAATGTCTGGCGTAATCTGCCGGAATCAAACCCCAGTTTTTTATTATCTCTTTATGACTCACTAAGCAAATAATGCCGACCGCGGCGACGATACCTGCCAAAACCCATGTGATTATGGGTCTGTTTTCCGGTTCAGCATAGCTGCAATCAACAGGCAGACCAAACATTGCCGGTATTAATTCGGGCCAGTCTTCCGTGTCATATAAGGAAAGGGCGCCTATCGGCTGACGTTCGCTCATCGCCTTTACCTCAGTGATGGCCAGGAGCTGACGTGCCTCCAGCGGCATTTCTTCTTCCGGTTTTTCCTCGACAGGATTTTTCGGCAGTTCCTCGTATTCTTTGGTGTCGAACCATATTGTATGACAGCTCATACAGACATCGAGATATTGTGTTTTTTGAGAGTTGATAATCGGGACTTCTTTCATCAGAAGTTTGCAGGCGGGGCATTTTCGCTTTTGCGGAAAGTCTCCGGCTCGTGCCCGCTGCCAAAGTGTGTTTATTATAGACCGAGGTGTTGCCTGGCGGACCGCCTCAAGAGTTACAGCTCGTCCGTGACAGCAAGGACAATCCCAGAAAAATCCGGAACTGCCTCGCATTTTATTTAATACTGTTTGGCAATTTGGACAGGTGAACATAGCTTCTTTGGCAGATTAGTGTAATATTTACGTTGATTTAATACAAGCGCATAAAAAAACCGGCGATTATGCTGCCGGCCGGCTTATTTTATAATTGCTGTTTTGCGTTTACCACACGGCTGACTCGCCTCCGCATACGCACATAGCCAGGCTGTAAACTTTATTCTTACAGGTCATATACAGTGTTCTGCCCTTGGGCCCGCCGAAGGCTATATTGAATGGGGCGTTGGGCAGCGAGATATACTTCAGTTCTACGCCTGCCGGCGAGACAATCCAGACGCCGCCCAGGCCGGTAAAGTACAGATTGCCGTGTACATCAATGGTCATACCATCGGGAACGTTGCTGGTATCAGGCGGACTTGTCGGGTCGAAGAATACGGAGCCGCTGCTGAGGGTCCCGTTTGAATTAATATTGAAAACCCACCATTGCTGATAATTGGTATTAGTGCTGCCTGCCGAGACGTAGAGTTTGGTTTCATCGAGCGAGGTGATTATGCCGTTTGGCTGATACAATGTGTTGTTTACTTGTCTTACCACGCCGTTTGGTTCGAGCAGCCACACACCCTGCGACGAAGGCGGGCTGCTGTCCCACATAGGAGTCGTAAAGTAGATATTGCCGTTTGCCAATTGGCACAGGTCGTTTGGCTTTTTTGTAAAGCCGTCTGATGTGTCAGCTAATATTATAGTATCGCCCGGCCCGCTGGGTCCTATACTCCTGCTTGATACTTGCCTTGGACTTTCATCGCAGCACAGCAATCGTCCGTCCAGCGACATAATCGTTCCGTTTGTCTGTGGCGAAGGATTCAGCCAGAGATACACATTACCGGGCGAGTCAAGCCGCAGGATTTGATACGTCCCCGTCCTGCGTGTAAAAAAAAGCTTATCGCTGGCGGGGTCCCATGTCGGCCCCTCGAAGTTGATTCCGGCAGCGGAATATACCTCCTGCGGGGTTGCTCCCGGCATAACTAATTCGGAGTCGAACTCTTCAAGCCAGTTTTCGGATAGGATATACAGGTCTTTTTCATCGATTACGCCGTCGCTCGGCGCTGATATATCGCAGTCGGCGTCCCAGTTGTCACCGCCTGTTGTGCTGCGCCAAGCTTTGGCGAGCATAGCGAAGTCTTTAAGATTGACCCGGCCGTCACCGTTGATATCAGGCCAGCCCGGTGCTGCCGGTATTTCCGTTACAAGCTCGATACCGTCACCTGTGCCGAGGTTTCTGCTGTATTGTTTATCGGTTGCGTTGTTCCAGTGTTCGTGAACGCCCAGGCTTTCAGTCAGGCCGCCGTCGTTATTGGGGTCGTAATTTGCTCCCGAACACGGGTCGGGAATGAGAGCCGCCTCGTGCAGATAATCTTCTGCACCGGACTTCTGCGGATACCCATTTATGTTGCCGGGGCTGGCGTCCCATTCATTATCCATAAAATCGAAGGCTACCGAATCGGCTGCGACAGGGTCCTGCGAAAGGAAGATGCTGCTTGGCCAGTCGCCATTGAACGGCGCCATATCCCATTTAATTGGGTGAGAATCCCAGCTTCTACCGGAATATAAGCCGTCGATTAAGACCAGCATCGTTTTGCCGCCTAATTTCGGATGGCCCATCAGGTCGACGATTGCCCTGTAGTGTCCGATTCCGGGTGTTTCGGTTGCCCTGGTTAGGTGCATGTCATAATAGCCGGATACATTTGGTATTCTTGCCAAAGAGCCGAAATGGTTTTTTCCGGAGAGTGTTATCCCGCCGTCGTTGTGGCTTTTAAGGACTGGGAAATTTATAAAGTAATCCGACTGTGCAAAGTGTGTTGGGATTTTGTCCTGAGTTTTGCCTTGCCAGCGGCTGGTAATAGGGTCGCTCCAGTAAAAGAGAGCATTATTGTCAAGTGTAACTTGTGTTCTGCCGGTAAGGGGGTAGCCTGCCTTTGACAGGTAAACAACGCCCGGACACTGGGCATAGACCATATTGTACCAGTGGTTGGGCATAATCATCAAAGGGTCGCCGATACTTATATTGCCTGGGCTGACGCCCACGACATCGATTAGTTGCTTTAGAAGAGCTATCGCAAGCTGGGGCGAGTTGTCTATCTGGTCGAGAAGGAAAGTGCCGTATGGGTTAGCGGGTTTATCACCGCTGGAGGGATCGGAATACATCAGTACGAAATTTACTTTTATTGCGATTTTTTCACCCGCCGTATAGCCTACATCACCTTTGCCCATTTGCTGGTTGAAGTATCTTAATATTGCGTCCCACGCTGCGTAATCGCTGCTTTCGCCGGTCAGTACCCTAAGCGCCTTTGACAGCATTGTGTTGACAACGAGCTGGTCTGTGCAGGAATTTTCATGCCAGAACGGCGCAGTAGTAGAGCCGTCATATCCTGTCCAGCTTGTTGCGTTGGGGTCGTGAATCCATGCAACTCTGCCGGGGTTGACGCCTTTGGCCTCGCCCATTGGGGCGTTGTGAACGATTGGCTCGTGAGCAATGCTTGGCTCCTGCCAGCTGCTGCTCAAAGCCATCCATATAAAGGCGACGCTGGCAAAGATGAAGATTGCCGCCATAACGTAGCGTGCCTGTGCGAACAGACGTTTAGCCCTGCGGTACGCGGTGACCGAGCCTGCTATTCCCAGCAGCCAGATTATAAAACTCGACGCCAGCGGAAATGCTACCCGCTGGCACGGATACCCGGCCCGCGAAGGTTTCGGTATTACCCGTATCAGAAACCATAGCAGGGCCAGCAGTCCGGTAATTGGGAATAACCACTTTAGCCAGCCGAACTTGCTTTTTTGTTTAATGGGTTTGCCTGTCTTTGGACAGATAGATACGTGCTTTTTGCGTAAAAACAACATCTTCCCGCCTCCTAAAAGTCATAAATTAGGTATAGCCACCCTTATAATGGAGTGTCATAAACGTGAATATAGCAGTTTTTACGTAAAATGTCAAGTTTATTTTATTTAGGTTATTTGACCTTTATCTATACGTAACCGTTCAACGTTCTATGAATTATTATCTCCTACTTTCTATATTCTACATTCTACCTCTTGTATTCTTTGTTATTTTTTGAATAGTTCCCTCGGCGGTGCTTGGGATGATATTTTGCGAATTTTTTTCGCAAAATATCACTTGACTATTTTTTCCGACGTATATATAGTTGAAATGCTGTAAAGGTGGTGAAAGCCGGCTTTACAAGGGTGGTTGGAAGAATTTATTGGAGTTGATTTGCGGGAAAATTTAAATATTGTTGGTTTTTGGCCTTGACTGCCGATTGTTAACTGACTATTATTTCGCGTCTGAGAAATGTCGCTGTCAGTTTAGAGCAGCGGCATTTTTGTTTGTTCTTTTTTAAGCTAATAAGAAGTGAAGATGAGCCTTGAAAAGCCGACTGCTTTAACAGGCTTCTGATGCCACGAGCGTCTGACACAACGAGAAAATCAGGGTTGTTTAGGCACAGATTGGCGCAGAATTTTCAAGACACGGATTTTTGTCATTCCCGCGAAAGCGGGAATCCAGTAATTTTTTATTTCTGTGTCCTCTGTGTTCTCTGTGGCTAAAAATGTCCCTAACTGACTCTGTGGCTGATATCTCAATGGAATGGGCTCGTAGCTCAGTTGGTTAGAGCGTGCGCCTGATAAGCGCAAGGTCGGAAGTTCGACTCTTCCCGGGCCCACTTGTATTGAAAATTGAATAATTGAAGATTTGTGAAACGGCCTTCGGCAGGTTTAATTTAAAAATTTTCAATTTTCAATCTTAAATCTTCAATGTTGGTGTCCCGGGGACGTAGCTCAACTGGGAGAGCGCCGGCTTTGCAAGCCGGAGGTTGC
>CAZUEO010000037.1:0-20836 GCA_964619675.1 uncultured Planctomycetaceae bacterium
TAACTATGCTTCATTGCAGTATACTACTATGCAGTATACTGCATACGAGTATAGTGATTAAAGAATTTAAGATTGTAGATTGTAGATTGAAAATTAACCATCGCCGCGGCGACTACGATTAAACCCTGCCATCGTGATGGCAGGGCTAAGCGAAAATTGCTGTTGTCGGCAAGGGCTGCGATGAGGAACAGATAGTATTACGCAGGCACAAAACGCCGGAGTAAGATAAAAGATTGCCGAACCGTAGGCGGCAACTGCAACCATCGCAACGCTGCAAGGATTGAAAATTGAAGATTGAACGCGGAACACTGTTTTTCCACTGCTCAAATTTCCTGCAAACTACGGGGTTGACAAAAATAACCGCGGATTATGCAGTCGCTAGTCGCTGGTCGTTAGTCGCTAGTAAAAAATATCAAATATCAAAAATAAAAGATAAAAAATAAAAAATAAAAACTACATATTAAAATCCAAAAATTAGCCCAAAAATCAATAGTTGATAATTGTCAAGCAAAGAGGTAGAGAGCAATCGAATTTAAAATTTAAAGTTTAAAGCCCAAAACCACAGTTTAAAACTTAAAACTACAGTTGCCAAGCCTGCGATGGGCAGGCGCAGCAAGTCGAAAGGCTCAACGGCTCTAATATCCCGGGAAGTGACGAATATCGGGTTAAAGCGACAAATATTTCAGGGGAATCAATGCCGAGTAATACAATCTCTGTGGTGTTGTGATTCGTATTTAGTATTTTGTCAACTTTCTACTTTCGACTGTTCAACTTTCTCGCGCAGCGTACTGCGGGGCTGTAAACGCGGATTGCGCGGATTTTTGCCTTTTTACTTTTCCCCTTCCTTTTTGCCTATTTAAGGCTATAATTTGTTCTTATCCATTAAAAAGCAATATCGAGGATGTTTCACAAAATGAGATAATTTAGTGTTATGCAAAGGAGAAAAAATGAAAAAGATAGAAGTCATAATATTCGATGGTGGAGGAACAATTTGGTATTCGATGCGGGTGTTATGGGAACACTACAAGGCGGGCTTCTTATATCTTGGATTGACTAATAGTTTAGATGATTTCCCCTATTCACTTGAAATCTGCAATGAATTATCATCACTTGAGGGACATAATTCAAGGTGGAATATAGCCAAAACCTTGATTGCTTTATTCATGAGTAGTGCTGATCCGAATAACATTCTGGAAGAGACGGAACCTGCCTTTACGCTGAATTCCTTAATCAATACATGTAAAGGAAGGATAGGAACAGGTGCTCAATTCGAGCATTTGTGTGCGAAATTAGGTTTTTTCCTTGAAGAGGCGCTGTACAGTTACGATGAACGGCGTTACCCACCATGTGAAAAGATTATTTTTACATTGAGTCAGTTACATAATGATGGTTTTCGTTTGGCTCTATTAAGTAATCGCAGGAAAACTTCCGTTGAAAAAATATTGAGAGCGTTAAACCTGCATGATGGTTTATTTGAAAGAATCGAAGCTCCTGACCAGCATGAACCAGCAGAAAAAGATGTTCACTCTTTTGTTAGAGACATGAAAGTAGCTAGCGATAGAGCGGTATTCGTGGGAGATTCTGCTATTGATATTATGTCAGCTCGAAAATCTGGGTCCATAACAACAATAGGGGTATTGTCGGGTATGGGCACACGTAGAACGCTAAAAAGAGCTGGGGCGGATTACATAATTCGGGATGCGCAAGAAGTACGTACAATTATAGCTGAGTTAAACAAGAACGAGGAAAAATAATGTTTGAAGAGATACATGCAAAGGACGCCATAGTCGAGATTCTGTCGACTATACAGGATACACAGACACAAAAGGCAAATTGGCCGGTATTTATTACTGGTGCTGGGATTTCCATAAGTGCCGGTATTCCGCTATGGCAACATGTGAAAAAGGACCTTTATAAAGATCTGTTTGATATCGATGCTCCTGAGTTGATTGAGAAACAACTGTTAACCAAGTTTGTGGATAAATCTTGGTTATCAAAAAATGTCTTAATTCGAGAGGAAGAAGATATAGCAGATGACATCATCAGTTTTGTACAGAAAGAAAAACAGTTGCCACCAGAGTTGATGCTATCTTTCTATCGAACAAAGTATGGTCTAATTGAGTTGCAGAATTTTCTCGAGAGACATTATTCCGATTATAAGGTGTCTCTTTCATATATTTCCCTTGAAAAAATGATGGAGTTAGAGTTTTTGAAGTACTATATCACGCTTAACCAAGATGGGGTCTTCGAAAAATGTTTGGCTAAACGCTTTCCAACAACTCGGTGGTTATCGTTAGTTACCAAACAAGATTTTATATCATTTTTGAAGGAATCAGAAAAAGAGGAGACAGAATTAAAGTTTATGGATAAAGGAAGGACCGTAATTGCTAATCTTCATGGGGTGTACCATAAACCTGATACTCTACAAATCAATCCAGGTTTATTAGTCAATCCGCTACCGAGAGAGAATCCCGTTCATAAGTTCTTAAAGAAAGTAGTAGGCCCCACGAATATATTAATCGTTATTGGGTATAGGGGAGCGGACGCTGATATTCGCGGAGTTCTCGAGGAATTGTTAGCGAACAAAAAAGATTTCAGCATTATTTGGATTAGTCCTGGACGTCCTCCTAATATCTTTGAATCCACAACCTTCGTAGGTATTAAAAAACGCTTCGTGAAATCAACCGCTGATGAATTCCTCTGTAACTTTGTGTTAGAAGCTACGCATAATGTCATAAGGAATAACCATACATTAACAAATTTGGTCCCCTCGGTTAAGCCTAGTTTATCAGGATTAGTTTGCTCAGCCCCAGGATCTCTTATTATTGCGGGTGATTATGGCGTCTATATCAATGGCAAAATGATCCAAGTGCAAATTCCTTTAAGAGCATACGCCAAAAGACTACTCTCCCAAAATGAGGGTGATAAAGCTGTATATTATGATCCGTACTTGGGGACTTGGGAAAAAGATTCCAGAGGGCTAAACCACATAGCAAAGGCGCGAAACCTGTTAAAAAGTACTATCGACGGCAATTTGGAAAGAGACATTGAAAAAGTAAGGGGTAAAGCAGTAAAAGATGAGGAGCAACCGAAAATTTTCCCTATAGGAATTCCGGAATCCCTTCGGGATACGTTTGATTGGCTCAAAAAAAGACTCAAAACCAACTACAACACGCAGATAGAAAACATGTCTATTCACGCCTGCTCGCAATTCCCGACGGAGTCAGGGGCAGGCGATACCCTACCTTATGTTATCATAGCAGCGATGATATTACAACGGGAAGAGGTCGAGGTTGAACTGGAGAAATTAGATAATGAAACCAAGAGGATTTTAGTCACGCTATCTAAGTTATGGACTTGGCTTTACACATATCCTAACGCAAGTCACCTTAGAATTCTATCTACTTTTTGTGACAAAGGTCCTGTGTTTTTATTGGATAGGTCATTAGAACAGGCAAATGCTTTTAAACAATTGGGGCCAGAGGTAAACAGAGATAACAAGCATATGAATAGTACTGCCTTTATGAAGGCGAATTTGATGATAGATACATATGTTATATTGAATGGGGCAAAGCAATTAATACTAGAGGATACTTCGCTTAATTTTGCAGTCGCATACTATCCAAGGAGAATCATTCTAGCACGTGATATTCTTCCGAAAACAGATACACGGCTTGGTGTTTTTGAAATAAACTACGACAGAGACGAGTTACTATTGAGAGTCATGGCTAACTATACAGAAGAAGTCCAACGAATATACGAGAACAAGGACGGACGTTATGATAAAGCAACACAACCCAATAGAATAGGGAAGATAATGAGCGCCTGCCATTTCGGCTTAGTCTCCCTTGGACGAGGCACAAGGTTGGTCAATACCCTGGCGGGAGCCTTGAGTAGTCTTAGAGGAATTTATGGTGCGAAAACAAGTGGCGGTGGACCAGGCGGAGCCTTGCTTATAGCCTACAACCCCAGCGAAATTATATATAGTGCATTGGAAAGTGTTGTCGAACAATATCAGCATAAAATCCTATGTTATATGCGACCGCATCCTAAAATAAATGGCACATAACAGTCAGATAAAATCTCATAATTAGTATCATTATCAACTACTAAAACTTGACAGAGGAAATAAAATTAACACTTGTGTATAGTTGAATAGTAAAGCGGTGTAAATCTGCGTAATTCTGCGTCTAAACAAACGATTCTATCTGTTTTTTGCAAATTTTATTTGTAAGTTTCTGTAATACCTTTACTCTTTCAGCCAGATATTCGAGCTGTTTTTTAGTAATCCTGTAAGATGCCTTATAACGGGCACAGTTTCGTGACCCGTGGCTCGGTTCCCGTGGCTCGTGGACTTTAGCTCGGCCTGTTTGCATTTCGGCAGATTCGATAATTTATTCTTCATAAGCGGCAGGCGTTATTTATTTTTCTTTCTGGCAGGCGATTTTTTCGGCTCCTTTTTGGCCTTTGGTTTTCCCTCTTTTTTTTGAGGTTCTTTCTTCGCAGCAGCTTTTTTTGCCGGCTTGTGCTCCGTTTTCTTCGGTTTTTCAGGTGCTACTTCGGTAATCTTTGCGGATTCGAGAATTTTGTCAATGCACTTAATCTCGCGTATCTCCAGCGCAACCTGGGCAAGTGAGCCATCGCGAGACATCTGCTCGCGGAGCTTTTCAGGCCTGACCTGCCTATAAACGGCAGCCTGTGCAATATAGCCGTTGATTTCCTCCTCAGTCGTTTGAATATCAAATTGCTTCGCAATGGCATCCATAACAAAAAAGCTCTTTAGCTGCTCATTGGCCTGCTCATCGCTTGCTGCTTTTAACTGCTGCATCTGCTGCTGAATATCTTCCGTTTTGACGCCCTGCATAAGCAGCCTTGTATATTGCCGCTGTTGAAGCTGTTTTGACTGGTCGGCTACGATGTCAGCAGGCAATTCAAAATCGACCTTGTCGAGCAGGAACTCTCGAACCGATTGCCTCATCGCTTCCTTCTGCTGCTTTTCGATATTCGCTTCGTTCCTCTGACGTATCATTTTTACAAGCTCATCCTTATTTGCCGTGCCAAATCTCTTGAAGAAATTATCATCGAGTTTTGCAGGCTCAAGCTCCTTTACATCATTGATTTTGATTTCGATGTCAACTTTTTTGCCGCGATACTTCTCATCATAGAACGTTGAAGGCACATCGGCAGCAGTCGTTTTTACATCGCCTGCCTTTGCGCCAATCAGGAGCTCATCAAGCCTATCGACAGGCACCTTGCCGACGAAGGCGCGATGTTTTGCGTAGATTTCGGTATTTCCGATTTTTTCTGACTGGCCATCCTGAGGCTTGAGGATAACATCGGCAATTATCTGGTCTTCGGCAGCGATTTTGCCGTCCTTCGGCTTCCAGATGCCGAGCCTTTTCTGAAGCTCGGCTATTTCCTGCTCGATTGTCTCATCGGTAACTTCAAGCTTCGGTTTTTCAACGGGTATGCCTTCGAGACCGGGCAGCTCGAACTGCGGCCTGACTTCAACTTCAAACTCGAATTTCAGCGAACCTTCGGCGGGCAGCTCTATTTTTTCATGATCAATGTCGGGCTCGCCCAGGGCATCAAGGTCACTGTCTTTTATCGCGGCCTGGCCGGCATCAGCAAGCAATTTCAGCTTTGCCTGCTCGCCGATTTCCTTTCCGAACCGCTTTTCGAGCAGTCTTCGCGGCGCCCTGCCCTTTCGAAAGCCCGGCACAACAGTGTTTATTCCAAGCTCTTTATACTGCTCGTCAAGAACGCTGTCGATTTTCTCGCGCGGTATTTCGACGCTGATTTTCTTTTTGCAGGGGCCTGCGTCAGTAATATTTACTATGTTCTTTATTTCGTCTTTGGTTTCGGCCCCAGCTGTGTCCTGTTCCGCTGCCATTAGTAACTCCTAAGATTTTTAATGTTTCGGATTCCCAAATTAAATAAAAAAGCCTCAGGTCCAATCCGCCTTCGCTACGGCTATGGCGGATAAATATGTCTGAAGCCTTTTACAGCCTTTCTGACATATCAGCGACCAGCGCCAGACTACTTATAGCCGATATCTCACTGATACTATTTAGTCGTTAGTCGATAGTCGTTAGTGAATAGCTACAGGAGGCCGCCTTCGGCGGCGCTGCTTTTACTAAATACTATTTACTATTCACCAGATACTAACTAAAGCGGGTGATGAGGCTCGAACTCACGACATTCACGTTGGCAACGTGACGCTCTACCACTGAGCTACACCCGCAAGTAACCGTAATTATAAACCCTGTAAAGACACACAGCAAGCATAAATTTTCAGCGTAACAGGAGCTTTCAGGCAGGGTTACGTGTTACGTCTGTCGGTTGCGATGCTCGTTACGGTTGCGTCAAGCGTCGTACCGGAAAAAAGAAAAAAGGTGTCAGGAAACTTTTTTTAGAAACAAATTTTTAAGGGCTTTCAAGAGGTTTTTCTTTGGTTTTTGCGGGACAAGCGGGCCGAAAATGTCGCGGTTAAGGACGGCAAATTGGCCGCACAAAGCCTGTGCGGCATCGTCATAAGCGATGGCGGCCTGGACTTCAGTTTCAAATGAACCAAGATACATCTCCCTGCCGTTGTGCTTTATGCGCGCATACCATCTGCCGCTGCGTTTATCGAGCCTGACGCCTTTATACTTCGAAGTGCCATTGTAAAAGCCCCTTTCGCTGTTCCAGCAGTTCTGCATATTGGTAGCAATCCGCAGGTTCGCCTTGCGGTTGTCAAGGCCGTCGCGGTTAACGTGGTCAACGATAGTGCCGCCAGGGGCATTCATAATCCGCCTGTGCATAAAGACATTTCTGCGGTCTTCGGTGCGGACAGCATAAAATTTTTTCTTCTTTTTATCCTCAAAAAGATGCCATTTGACTTTGTTTAATTCTTCATAGTCCTCAACGTCAACCCGGGTATATCTGCCCTGCGTCAACTTAATGAGTCTAAAAGGAAAGCCATAGCGGATTATACGATAGCGCAGCAAAATTTTTATGCCAAGGCGAATTAAAAAAGCCGGCATATAACAGGGAAAAGGTGGAATTTGAATGTGAAGAACAGGCATAAGGAACTCCAAAATTGAAAATTTAAAATAGCCTTTTATTATATCCATATATAACAATGTGGATATTTTAATAAGTTATCTAACAAAAGTCAAGGGAAAATACAAATATTTTAAAAATTGTAAACTTATTGAATATAACGACTTATAATCAAAAAAGCTATTTATGAGAAAATTTTTATGGGATGGGTAGGAATGCCCGGAAATCCCGCTTATGTAACCGCGCTGATCAACCGATATGCTCGTCAGATATTTGGATAATACCAGCGGAGCACTTTCTGACTGCAACGAAAGGAAACATTACATGAAATCCAATAAGAAAGAAACATTTTCAGGAAGAATTATATTATACCCGATTGTAATTTTCGCAGTCGGGATTCTCGTGTCGATTTTTGTGCCCATGTGGTCAAATAGCATTGATCCAAGACGGTTTGGACATTCTGTGGGCCATCTTACCGTCGAGGCGATAATCCTGGCATTTGTTGTAGGCCTCATCTTCGACCTAAGGCGCAAGAAGGCAAATCAAAAGATGAAAGGCGATACGGCGGCACATCACTCAACTTCGTAAACATTGCAGAAAAGGCGATATCAAGTACCGGCCAAAAAAGAAAAAG
Organism: uncultured Planctomycetaceae bacterium; assembly: GCA_964619675.1. Taxonomy (GTDB): domain Bacteria; phylum Planctomycetota; class Phycisphaerae; order Sedimentisphaerales; family UBA12454; genus JAPLMW01. The sequence continues at coordinate 7,679 of CAZUEO010000037.1, forward strand.
GTGTCAGGAACCTTTTTTACTTCCTTGCAGGACTTTGTGTTCAGCGCCGGCGAGAATCCTTTTTATATTGGCACGGTGCAGGACTATTACAAGCGAACATAAAATTACCGCTGCTGCAATTAACGGCCACAGGACATTAAAATACCAATCTTTTAAAATAATCGTCAAGACAATCATTATTACCGGAAAAACAGCGGCAGCGAAACAAGAGCCGAGTGAGATATACCGCCAGATGAGAACAATGGCTGCCCACAGGACAAAAACGATAAGGCCGGGTATTGTGCAATAAGGCCAGATACCCAGAACAACGCCAAAACCCGTCGCGACGCCTTTGCCGCCTTTGAATTTAAGATAGAACGGAAAAATATGACCCAGCATCGCCGCCACCCCGACAGCCAACCATAGAGCAAGTTCGGCAGGTGTTACGGAATCCGAAACGACAAAAAATTTGGCAGCGAAACTCGGTACAAATCCTTTAAGAACATCGAGTAAAAAACAAATATACGCCCATTTTTTACCGCAGGCACGGGCGAGATTCGTCGCACCGAGATTTCCCGAACCGATTTTGCGAAGGTCTACGCCCTGCACTTTTGCGATAACAAAAGCAAAAGAGACTGAGCCAATCAAATAAGAAACCACAATTAAAACAACTGTTCTCATCAGTATAGATTAACCACGAATAAACACGAACAAATACTATTTTTTTATTTTGTTATAAAATTCCAATAATTTTCTGCAATGTGTTTCAATCGATACCTTTGATTTAATATCGTCTTCTTCAATTGCTTTTTTTGCGGCGGTGAGATTTTCGGTGCTGCAGAAGAATCTCATTGCCTCGGCAAGTGAATCAATGTCATTGGGCGAATCAAAGATTTTGCCGTGTTTGCCCGTGGTGAACAAATCGGTCGCACCGTTGTATTTCGTAGTTATCACGGGTTTGCCTGCCGCCAGCGATTCGAGTATAAACCTGCTCGAAGGGTCATAATAGGTAGGCAAAACAGCACAATCGGCAACAGCCAGAAGATTGCGAATACTGCCCACAGGACCAAAAAAAAGTATTTTGTCTTTTACATTTAATCCCGATGCAAGTCTCCGATACTGTCGAGCCTGTCCCCTTCCGACAACAATCAGAAAGGCAGGACGCTTCGTAAATTTATTGTTTAAAATCGCAAGCGCCCTTACCAGGTTTGCAAGACCTTTAAGTCTGTAATTATGCGCGGCAAAAAGGAAAAACACCGGCTCATCGGCCTGTTTGAGATTAAACTTCGACAGAATCTGCGCACGAAGTCTATCGGTTTTGAGTATCTGAACCGATGCAGGCAGACGAATGCCGTTTGGAATGACACAAATTTTTTCATCGGGCAGGTTATAATGTTTTTTAAATTGTATTCCAACATACCGGCTCAGTGCAGCAACAACAGGACCGTTTTCAGTCGTGCACAGCTTCTTTTCCGCACGAGCAAGTGCGGCTCTTTTTAAATTTGCAAAACCTGTCAGTAATTTAAAAATTCTCAAGGCAGCACTGTTATAACTTGCCGCATTACGGATAGCAGCTTCAGCGTAACTTCCGCATCTGGGCTGATAAACATCGGCAAAATCAAACGGCAACGTGCTGTGGATTATGTCGTAATTATTTTCCTTAAAGTGCTGCAGCAGCGCTTTTTCAAAATCCTTTAGGGCAACGCGTTTCTCAGTATTGCCGCATAAAACCTTAACTCTGCGGCATTTTCCGCTGCCGGTTGCAGCGAGGATTTTCACATCGGCTCCAAGCAGCGCCATTCTCGAGGCAAGCTCAAAAACGCTCCTTTCCGCCCCACCCAGGGTAATATTTGCTCGTTCTGTAATTATCGCAACTTTCATAATCTCAATTCTCAAATGGTGGCACTCTGTTATGTTTCCTGTCGTGCCCTGCCATTCGCTGTGCTTTCGATTTAATCTTCTTTATAACGATTTTATCTCTCTTTGAAAGTTTGTTTTTCTGCAGATACGCCAAAAAGAAACGCAGCCTGTCTGTTTTTGTGAAAATTCTGCCCGGCGCCGAGTAGTAAAGCTGAGCAAGGTCTTTTATACGATACCTTTGAGAGAAAACAACCGGCTTGAACACCCTGTTCAAATCAATCAGCGTAAACTTGCCCTGTGAATTGCAGAATATATGGCAGAGATACAAATCGCGGTGGCGACAGCCTGTATCGTGAAACCTGCGAATAAATTGAGCAAGATTTTCAATGAAGGTTTTTCTGCCGCGGTAGAAACTTTGAGGTATTTTCTCCTCGAGACTTGCAGAATCGGGAATTTTTTCAGTTATTATAAAGCTTCGTTTTTCAAACAGACCGCTGTACTGCTGGCCGAAGGCAATGGCTCTCGGCGTGTTTATGCCGAGCTTTTTTAAATTTTTGGCGGGTTCAAGGTCGCAGGCCATAGTTGATACTTTTTTTCGCTGATTCAGCCAGTTTTTTAACTGGGTCAATTTTGGAATATTCTGATATCTTTTCAGAAATAAAGTTGCTTTAGGATTATCCGTATCAAACACAATTCTTTGACGAAAAGCAGCAAGGTTGTCTTTGGTCAGGTTCTTTCCTTTGCTGAATGAAAAAATACCGTCCATACTTTCAAGGCCGAGTTTCCTGAAGCAATCTACAAAATCACTGCGGATATGAAAATCAGGAGCGACCTCTACAAATTCAGCTATAACCTTTCCAGCAATAATTTCTTGGGCGGCTTTGCAGACTGTCTCAACAGTTATCGATTCCATACAGTAGAGCCTGTCTTTTCTGCAGACGGGCTTGTCGCACGGAGCGCAGGGAACCTCGGCAACGATTTTTATTTCATCAGCATAATCATTTTCAGTCCAGATGGGATTGTTCGGCCCAAATAAAGTTATAACCCTGCGGTTAAGAGCGATTGCGATATGGCGAGGGCCGGTATCGTTGGTAATTACAAGCAGGGCATAAGAAAATAACGCTTTTAACTGACCCAGTGTTACAGGATTTTTCGCAAGATTAATAACAGGGTGTTTGGCCTGCGAACAGATTCTTTCAGCAATTTCTGTCTCCTGCTTTGCGGGGCTTACCGAGATAAAAACATTTGCTGAAAATTTTTCGATGAGGAAATCGGCGACTTTTGCAAACCTGTCCGCCGGCCAGATTTTGCTCGCCCCAAAGGCCCCGCCGGGCACAAGGATAACGGCAGGTTTATCGCTACTGAGGTATTTGGCGAATTTCTCAAGAACAGCTTTGCGGTCGCTTTCGTCTATTTCAAGCTGCATTTTTCTGTCGGCCGTCTCACAACCAAATGATAAGGCTATCGCAAGATAGTAGTCGATAGCTGAAAGCGGTTTGTATTTAAACAGGGAGATTTTTGCAGGATTCAGTTTTTTAGTCAGGAAAATGCCTCTGCCTTCTCTTGCGTAACCGGCGCGTTCTTTAATACCCGCTAAAAAAACAGCAAGGGCTGAAGCGAATGAATTTTTTAATAAAATAGCGGTATCAAAATTATATTTTTTCAGCTCTTTGGCAATCGCAAAAGGACTGCCTTTTTTGAGAACTATCCAATCATCGGCAAACCGGCAGGGCTTGAGAACTTCGGCGACGGTTCTGTTTGTGCAGAAGAAAATTTTGTCGTTTTCAAAAAGATTTCTAAAGGCAGCAAGAGCAGGCGTTGCCATAAAGCAATCGCCCATAGGCGACGGGAGCCAGATTAATACGTTTTGACAGCTCATAGCCTGATAATTCCGTCATTTTTCATTGTGCATTATATAAAATGTAAGAGCCATAAGCTGAAAAACAATTGCAAAACCAAGAACTGTAAATACGGCGCTGCCTTTAGCTGTAGGAGACAAGCAGAACCACAGTGATATGACAAGACAGAACAGAACAACTATCTGTAAAACGCCTGCGAAAAGCTTAAGTACGGAAAAATCGCTGTACAGCTCCTGGCGATGACGGCTTTTAAGCAGGAGCTTAATATCCTCAAGCAACTGCTCAGTTCTTGAGGCCGGGTTATCAGCGGCAGGCGGCAATATTTCTTCTTCAGTTGTTTCAGATTCTTCGGTTTCTCGCTGCTGCTGCCGGTCAGCAATTTCGACAGACTGCGGCTCTACAGGCGACTCTATAGTTTCGACACTCTGTTTCAACACAATTTCCCTCCTAACTATATTGGCGGCTTCCTTAAGGTTTATCGCCTCAAAGTCGGCTTCCGGGTCTTCGAGCTGTTTGACGGGCATATTTTTATGCGATTTTATAAGAATTGTACGGCAGCTGGCGGCTTTTCCCGCAGCGATATCCCTGTAGTCATCGCCGACCATCCAGGAATCGGACAAATCGATATTCATTTCCTTAGCAGCGGCAAGCAACATTCCGGGTTTCGGTTTTCGCCAGTCGCTGTCTTTGCGGTATTTCGCAACTACGCCGTCAGGATGATAAGGACAATAATAAATTCTGTCGAGATAGGCGCTTTGCTCTGCCAGAAGCTGTTTAAGCTTTTCGTGAATCTGCGCGATTGCCTGCTCGGTGATTATGCCGCGAGCGACACCCGACTGGTTCGAGACAACTATGATTTTGTAGCCCATTTTTCGCAGGTCGGCAAGGGCACCGGCAGCACCGGGTACAAGCTTTACCTGCTGCGGGCTGTTGATGTAGCCCGAATCTTCCATAATTGTGTCGTCCCTGTCGAGAAATATGGCTTTCTGGTTCATAATTTATTTCCCCCGTACAAAGTGCATCTCAACCAGGCCGCAGACGATATGATACGCAAGCTGATGTATTTGCTGAACTGCAAATGTTTTTTCATCTCCGCAGAAGAGGCACACATCTGCTATTTTTTCAAGCCTGCTGTTTTTTCTGCCTGTAAAGGCAATAACTTTTGCGCCGCGTTTTTTCGCAAGAGCCGCTGCCCTTACAACATTAGTACTGCCGCCGCTGGTTGACAGTGCCCACAGGCAGTCGCCTTTTTTGACAAGTCCCTCAACCTGTTTCGCAAAGATATTTTCAAAACCATAGTCGTTGGCAATGGAGGTTATAACCGAAGTATCTGTTGAAAGCGCAACGGCAGGCAGCGACTTTCTATTCTTTAGAAACCTGCCTATGAACTCTCCTGCTATATGCTGAGCATCGGCTGCAGAGCCGCCATTGCCGCAAATATAAATTACTCCGCCTTTTTCAATGCAGTTTATAATCGTTTTTGTGACTTTTTCGACTACTGCGGTGCAATCGGCTTCAAAACTGTCGAGCATTTTTCTGTGCAGCGCGATTGTCTGAGCAATTTGCTTTTTCATTCGTTATGTTTCCACAATGTTTTTAATTTTTCTATAATGCCGGTGGTGCTTTTACCTTCGACAAGAGGAGCCAGCACGATTTTGCCGCCGATTGATTCGACAAATTCTCTGCCGACGATGCCTTTTTCGGCCCAGTCCTGCCCTTTTACAAGCACATCCGGCCTTACTTTCTTTATAATCTCAAGCGGGTCAGGCTCATCAAAAATCACAATATAGTCAACGCTCTCCAGAGCAGAAAGCACGGCAGCCCTGTCGAGCTGGTTGTTTATGGGCCTGTCGGGCCCTTTAATAATTTTGACGCTCTTGTCGCTGTTAAGAGCAAGCACGACTATATCGCCCTGCTTTTTGCAGTAATTTAAAAATTCAATATGCCCCCTGTGCAAGACATCGAAACAGCCGTTGGTAAAGACTATTTTATGATTATGCGCTCTATGCAACCTGAGCTGCTGGGCAAGCTGGTCGATACTTTTGATTTTTGAGCCGCTCTTTTGTCTTCGGCTTATTATTTCATTCACTATTTCCTCAACAGAAACCGTAGCGACTCCGAATTTTTCGACTTCGATGCCGCCGGCCACATTGCATATCTGGACTGCTGTTTTATAATCGACTCCTACCGCCAGCGTCGCGGCAAGCGCTGCAAGAACCATATCGCCGGCGCCTGTAACGTCATAAACTCTGCGGATAACGGTCGGTATATGCTCCTCAGTCCGGTCTGTTTTCAGATAAGCCCCCTCTTTATCAAGAGTTATAACAACCGCTTCAAGATGAAACCTGTCAGCGAGGATTTTTGCCGCTTTTGCGGCATCGTCAATCGTTCTAATTTCGATGCCCGAAGCTATCGAGGCTTCCAAACGATTCGGCGTAATGGCCGAGGCGTATGAATATTTTACGTAATCCGTTCTCGGAGCGGGATCTATCAGAACTCTTTTGCCTGCGGATGCTGCGATTTTAATCAAGGTTTTGCAGAAATTTTCTTCGAAAAAGCCCTTATTGTAATCCTGCAGACAAACGATATCGGCCTGCGAAATTTTATTCTCGTATAAATCGACAAGCTGCCGGTACTGGCTGCTCTTGAGATTCGAATCAATCTCATCATCCACTCTCAGGAGCTGCTGCGGGTGAATATGCTGGGCAAGACCGATGAATCTTTGTTTGGTGATTGTACCTCTGTCGTCAACTTCGATAAGGCCTGACACATCGGCGCCAATAGCTTCAAGCTGCTCTTGCAGGGTCCGGGCATTTGCATCTTTTCCAACTGCACCGATACAGAAAGCCTTTGCGCCCAGCGCCGCAAGGTCTGCCGCAACCGATGCCGCCCCGCCGAGCCGCTGTTCCCTATTGACTGCTCTCAAAACCGGTACAGGCGCCTCCGGGCTTATCCTCACCGCGTCGCCATAGACGTAAACATCCAGCAGGAAGTCTCCTGCCAGCAGCACCTTTGGTGAGCCGAGACTCTCAACGACATTTATAAGCCTGTCATACATATTTATCCGCCTCCGACGGATTTCTTCACCGCATCCTCAACAAGTGTGATAATTTCCTGCCGGCCTTCGATAAATTCAAGTTCCACAGCCAGCCAGGCAATCGGGATATCAACTTTTTCGCTGCACAGCAGAGCCGTCTTTATCCAGTCCTTTTGAGTAGTAATTATTATTTCAGCCTGCTTGAATCTGGCGTCCTGGCAGATTTCTGTAATATCGGATTCGGAGAATCTATGGTGGTCATTATATACTCTGGCGGCGACAATGTTAAGCGCCAGTTCTGCCAGTGTCTGAAAAAAAGAGTCGGGGTTGCCGATGCCGCAAAAGGCATATATTCTTTTGCCTGCAAGCTCTTCTACAGACAATTGTTTGTCTTTTATGAGCTTTATACAGGTCGGTTTATGAATCGCGGCCGCAAAAACGATATTTGGGTTTATATTTGAGATTGTCTTTTTAATTTCATCGATTTTTTCCGGTTGTGTCTGATTAATGCGCGTTATTACAACAGCATCTGCTCTTTTTAAAGAGCTGACAGGCTCCCTTAAAAATCCCGCGGGAAGGAGTTTTCCACAGCCGAAAGGCTTTGTCGCATCAACAGCAACGATATCGACATCTCTGGCAAGCTTCCTGTGCTGAAAGCCGTCGTCCATAATCAAAAGTTTTGCGCCATATTCAGTTATTGCTTTTTTTGCGCCCTGGGCTCTGTTTGGGTTGATTATTATCCGGGTTTTCGGGCAGTTCTTCGCGAGCATTACAGGCTCATCCGCAAGGTCGCAGTCTTTGAGTTTGTAGCCTCGCGTGAGCACTGCGGTAGTAATATTTTTTTCTGCGAAACAATTACACAGCCAGGCGACCAGCGGCGTTTTGCCGGTGCCGCCGGTCGTAATATTGCCGACACTAACAACAGATGCATCAACTTTTGTCTCTTTGAAAATTGAAATATCATAAAGAAGGTTTCGCAAAACCACCGCTAAACGATAAAAAAACGAGCAGACAAGCAAAATCGCCCGCAGCAACTTATCGCCAAGCATCGGATTTTGACAAGTAACTATCTTTCGCCAAAAAATCGCGTTCAAATCAAACCTGCAATTAAATCAGCCACGAATAAACACAAATCAAAAAAATCCCGGCCGCAGGCCGGTTCCTCAATCTTGATTTTTTACTTTTAATTTTTAATTTTCTTAATGATGGCATCTGCCATTTCACTTGTTCCCACAGCGGTCGGGTCGTTTCTATCAGGCTTCATATCATAAGTAACATACTTACCTTCAGCTATAACATCAGCAACAGCTTTTTCGAGTTTGTCGGCCTCGGCGGTTTTACCTATATGCCGAAGCATCAAAACGCCGGAGAGAATCAAGGCACAGGGATTGACCTTGTTTTGGCCTGCATATTTTGGTGCGCTTCCGTGAGTAGCTTCAAAGATTGCTCCTTTGTCGCCGATATTTGCACCGGGCGCCACGCCAAGACCACCGACCAGTCCCGCACAAAGGTCACTAAGTATATCGCCGTAAAGATTGGGCAGAACCAGCACATCGTAAAGCTGGGGCTTTTGTATAAGCTGCATACACATATTGTCAACGATGCGGTCCTCAAATTCGATATCGTTATAACCTTTCGCAACCTCTCTGCTTATTTGAAGCCACAGGCCATCGGTATACTTCATTATGTTTGCCTTGTGAACACTTGTTACTTTTTTTCTCTTATATTTTCTGGCATATTCGAAGGCAAAGCGGACTACCTTTTCAGTCGCCTTTACTGAGATGGGCTTTATGCTTATTCCCGAATCAGAACCAATTTTGCGATTGTTGTGCTCGTTAAGCCAGTTGATAAGCTCTGCTGTATCATCCCCGTCTTTTTCAAACTCGATACCGGCATAGAGGTCTTCTGTATTTTCACGCACGACCACAAGGTCAATATCAGTATATCTACTCCTTACTCCCTTATAGCTTTTGCAGGGCCGCAGGCAGGCATAAAGCTCAAGTTCCTGCCGCAAAAAAACATTTATGCTTCTAAAACCCGTACCTACCGGCGTGGTAATAGGCGCTTTTAGAGCAACACCGTTTCTCCTGATTGATTCGACGGTAGCCTGCGGCAGCGGCGAACCGGTTTTGGCCATCACGTCAGCACCTGCCTCGGCAATTTCCCATTCGATGCCGGGGCTTGTTGCGTCGATACATCTTTTCGTCGCCTCGGCAATTTCCGGCCCAACGCCGTCGCCGGCAATCAAGGTTACCTTAATCATACTATCTCCAAAATCAGATCTTGAAAACAAAGTATGTTAAGGTAAAGGGCGGGTATTGTCAACAACGGGCTGGAGTGTGTATCACTCTACACAATCGCCGGTGCGGTTCTTTCAGCTTCTACAAGGTTTCTGACCTTTAAGAAATCCTCGTGTCTTGCAATAAATGCATCGACGATAACAGGGTCAAACTGTTTGTTTCGCTCCTGGCACATTATCATATAGGCAATTTCAGGCCGAAATGCCGGCTTATAAACCCTTGTGTTTGTAAGAGCGTCATAAACATCGGCAAGAGCAACAATCCTCGCTGCAAGCGGTATCTGGGTGCCTTTGAGCCCTTCAGGATAACCGTTGCCGTCAAATCTTTCGTGATGATAGTGCGCAATATCAGCAGCCATTTCCAGAAAGTCTGCGCTGGTAACGCTTCTTATGGTTCTTGAAAGCGCTTCTGCACCGATAATCGAGTGTTGTTTCATAACTTCGAATTCTTCGTCTGTAAGACTGCCCGGCTTGAGGAGTATGCAGTCCGGCACTCCGACTTTTCCAATGTCGTGCAGCGGACTCGAACGGTAGAGATTCTCGACGAATTTATCATCTATTTGCTCTGCGTAAGAACTGTTGTTTCTCAACTCTTCAGTAAGTATATGGCAGTAGCTTCGGATTCTTTCGAGATGCTCGCCTGTCTCGGGGTCGCGCGACTCGGCAAGTGAAGCGAGCACAAACATCGCCACATCGCGGGTCTCGATGATTTGAGCCGTTCTTTCCTGCACGAGCCTGTCGAGCTGATTTAAAAGCTCCCATTTTTCCGTAAGCGACACAGCCAATTGCCGCACTTCGATGCTGTCGAAGGGCTTTTTCAGGACTAATAATCTCTCGGTTGTTCCGAGCCGTTCGATTATATCTTTCCAGGAATAATCCGAATATGCGGTGCAGACGACAATTTGGAGATGCGGCTCGACCTTCCAGAGATGCTCAATCGTTTCTATTCCATCCCAGTCGGATTCCATTCGAATATCGACAAACGCCATTGCATAAGATTTGCCTTGCCGCTGGGCGTCGAGAACCTTTTCCAGACCCGCCCGGCCGTCAAAGGCAAATTCCACCTCAAAATCAAGAGGGTCGTTTTTATTACCGGAACCGAAGACCGCTGTCCTCGCTGCATCCAGCGATGTATTGACAGGACCTCTGGAAAGTATCTGTCCGAAATCTTCATGTATTGATTCTTTGTCATCGATTACAAGGATTCTTCGATTTTTCATTTCAGCTATACTTCCCATCTTTTACCTCAGCTTCTCTTAATGTAAGTTCAAGAATAAATGTTGCCCCTTTGTCAAGACCCTCACTTTTAGCGGTAAGCGTTGCCTGCATATCTTTTGCGGCCTGCAGACTGCTGTACAATCCGAAGCCGTGCCCGGCCTGTTTGGTTGTGTATCCGTTCTCAAATATCGCACCCAGTTCGGCAGGATTTATCCCGACGCCGTTGTCTGCAACTTCAATTCTCACCTTTTCGCTGCCGTTCTTTACAGTCCTGATTTTCAGCAACTTGGGCTCTTTGCCGTTTTTCGACAACGAGCATTCGGCATTGTCGATGAGATTTACGAGTATCTGCAGCATCCTCTGCCTGTCGATAAGGATATTTCCGATATCGTCGTATTCCCGTATGATCTCGATATTTTGTCTTTCAAGTCCTGCATTATTGATTTCAATCGCGTTTTCAATAAGTTCGTTCAGCGATACATTATCCTGCTGTCTGCCGGCGCCTGTGTATGTTTGCTGTGTTTTAATGATATCTTTAACCTGCTCGACATTTTTCATAAGAGAATGCAGCTTTTCAATTGTTTCAGTTTGCTGCGCTGAAAGATAGCCGCTGACCTCTGCAAGATAGGTCGGGATATGTTTTCCCTGCGGGTCGTTTGTGAGAAATTCCGCAAGGTCGGCGCTGTGCTTGCTGAGCAGCTCGGCCAGTCTGGTCAGGTTGGCGATTTCCGAATTTGTTATTTTTTCTGTAATAATTCCCGCCGAAACGCTTATACTGTTAAGAGCATTTCCGACATTGTGCAGAACATTAGCTGCAACTTCAGCCATGCCGGCCCTATGTGCCGTTTCCATAAGTTTTTTATACGTAACTTCGAGCCGGAGATTAAGTTTTTCGAGTTTAGCCTGGTCCCGCTGGGCCCTTTCCTTGGCGTCTCTCAGCTTGTCTTCGTAATTGATTGTTCTGGCACCGACTGCCATCCTGCTCCTGAGCACATTTTTGTCGAAGGGCTTGCACAAATAATCGTCCGCACCGGCATCGAGAGCGGTAATAACATCTTCATTTTCCGCTTTTGAAGTCAGGAAGATTATATAAGTGTATCCATTGCCCTGCCGGCTGCGGACGATTCTGCAAAGTTCAAGCCCATCTATACCCGGCATTATCCAGTCAGCAAGCACGATTTGAGGCTGCTGCTGCCGGATAATCTCCAAGGCCGCTTTGCCGTCCTGAGCAGCAAGAACCTCATAACCCCAGTCATTCAGGTGTTTTTCGAGCACCATTCTTGATGCAGTATCGTCTTCTGCTATAAGCACTTTCATACCAATCCCGGAAAAGTGTTTCTTCCATCAGAGCCTTTATTTAATCAAATCGGCACAACAGACTATGGACTTGTTTTGCGTCACACTCTTCGGGGAAACAGGGAAAAATATGTGATTATTTATCCCTGAGCCTCTTTTTATCGGAACTTAGGACCGATTGCGGCTTTAATTCAAGAAATCACGTTAAAAAGTCCGAAAATATAGTTAGCCCGCTTCGCCTTTGAGCGAGGCGGGTCTGAAATTTCCGCCATAGGCGGATAAATTTTGACGGGAAGAAGTCTATGCAGCAGCAGGACAATATAAGCAAGCTGAACGAACCTGTTTTCAGCAGAAGAAAATCCCTGCTGACGGTCGGTCAGTACGCAGCCCGTCAGGGAGTCTCCGCCAGCATAGTACAGGAATGTGCCCGGCTCGGCGTAGTGCAGGTCAGGAAGCACAGGGACAAAACTTTCATAGTTGACCTTCCGCTCGACATATACAACATCATAAAGCAGCAGGATTTGTCCGACCCCGGCTTGATGCCCAGCTTCGACGAGCGAGGCGAGCCGAGTCGAGACGGGCAATCACCCGATGACAACGATATTGATATTGATGTTTTATCCTGTACGGATAAAATCAGCGGCCTTGCAAGCAGGACTTTTCAACCTGCCGAGACGGTGCGCGAGCACGACGAGCCAGACAATATACCGCAGCTTTCACCTGCTGAATCGTCATTTATACAGCCGCAACAAGAAGAACCGGACACAATACCCGATTTGCATTTGTTTGCCGAAAAACAGGACCAAATCGAGACCGCCAAAAATAAAAACGAGTTCACCACAGAAAGCAGCTTTCGCATCTCGCCACTGCGCAGCATCAGCGAATCCATAAGAGCCATCACGGGCCGCAGGCTGTCTTTGATTATTATGGTGGTCGTGCTTGCTGTAAGCTTACTTGCTTATGTGCGGGTGAGTACGGACAGAAAAATCCAGCAGGAAAGACTCCGCCAGACCTATGAAAGTATCAACACGCTGTCGTCCAAATATGAAGACGTAAGGCAGCAGGCCAGACTATACGAGTTTGATATGATAAACTGGCAGGCAGAGGCCCAGCGGTCAAAGAACGCCCTGATGAATTCTGAAACCGAGCTCCGGAACGTAAGAAAAAGCCTCTCCGAAGCAAGAAGAGACCTTGAAAATATGCGGCAGTACAATACAGAGGCGCTAAAAGAGCTCAACGAAAAAATAACCAGAATCAGGTCTGGCATTCCAAACACTAATACACTACCAATAGAATAAACCCGCTTCATATCTTTTTCTTGCCACATCCCAATATTGTCGTTATATTAAGCGTCTGTATTTTCGGAGCTTTTTATGTCGCATATTTTCATAAATGAGATTCAGCCAGGCCGGCAAATCAATGATATTTACCTGGTAAGTCAGCCTATACTGCGAAGCACCACCCGCGGTGATTTGTATATCGCTATGTTCGTAAGCGACAAAACGGGCAAGCTGAACTGCAGGGTCTGGCAGGCAACAGAGGCGCTTTTTAATTCGCTGCCGAAGGAAGGCTTTGTCCAGATAAAAGGCAGAAGCGAATTATACCAGAAC
>CAZUEO010000038.1:0-20831 GCA_964619675.1 uncultured Planctomycetaceae bacterium
TTGGCGAGAATCACTGTCTAACTCAAAAGAATCGCCAAGAATCTTCATTGCCTTTTTGACGTCGGCGACTTTAATTACCGCAGTTGTTTTACCGCCTTTTGCGCCGGCTGTAACGTAGGCATAAGCTATATTGATATGTGCCTTTGCAAGCTTTTCCGTTGCTGCTGCAAATGCACCCGGTCTGTTGTCAATGGTTATACAAAGCACTTCCGTTTCGTTGAATTGCATATTGATTTGATTAAGAACATTGCGCATTTTATCCGCCGATTCGCAAACGATTCGCAGTACCCCGTGCTCGACGGAGTCCATAACGGTAAGTGCGATTATATTGATTTTTGCCCGTGCGAATTCTGCCAGAATCTGAGCCAGAACGCCGGGCTTATTTACCATAAAAATCGAAAATTGATTTTCAACGTTCATATTAACCCCTTTCAATTTTTTATCTTGCTGATTGCCGTCCCGGCATCGGGATAAAAATTAAATATTTTGTCGAGGTTCGTGATTTTAAAGACGCGGTAAAGCTGCGGGTTTATGCCGCTGATTACGATGTTGCCGTTGTAAGGAACCAGTTTTTTCCTCGTATCGAGCAGTACCCCCAGCATCTGCGATGAAAAGAATTTCACGCCTGTAAAATCGACGATTATATTGGGGGGCTTGCTGTTTTCTATAAGTTCGGATATTTTCTCCACAACCTCGTCCAGACCCTGCCCGGCGCCAAGGCTTGCGACATTGAATGATATTATCGTGATGTCCTTTTCAGTCGTTATTTTTGTGATATTGGAGTCAGTCATAACCTTATTATATCCGTACCGGTAAAAAAATCGAGAAAGATTTATAAGAAATCATTGGGTCTTGAAACAGGCGGCGTAATGGCCGGGAGCCTTTTCTTCAAGCGGCGGTATGTTTTTGCAGCAGAACCCGTCGGAAACAGGGCAGCGGCCTGAAAATGGGCAGCCTGCGGGAGCTTGTTCGCCGGCCGGCTCTGCGGGGTGTACGGAAGGTTTTTTCCTTTTCGGCACGGGCTTGGGGATAGCGCTAAGAAGCAATTTCGTATAAGGATGCAGGGGGTTCTCATATAAAACGGCTGCCGGGGCAAGCTCCACAATTTTGCCTAAGTACATTACCGCTACGGTATCGCTTATAAACTCAACCACAGACAGGTCGTGGGCAATAAAAAGATATGTCAGGCTGAATTGCTCCTGAAGGTCTTTAAGCAGGTTCAGAATCTGGGATTGAATCGAGACGTCCAGCGCGCTCACCGGCTCATCGCAGATTACCAGCTTTGGCTCAAGTGCCAGCGCCCTTGCGATGCCGATACGCTGCCGCTGCCCGCCGGAAAATTCATGCGGATAGCAGTTGATATGGGAGGCGGAAAGCCCGACTTTGTCCAGCAGAACAGCTATGCGGTCGAGAAGCTCTGAGCCTTTGGCGATACCGTGAATTTTCAGAGGCTCTGCGATAATCGAGCCGACAGTCATTCTCGGATTCAATGAGCTGTAAGGGTCCTGAAAGACCATTGATATATCTTTTCGTATTTTCCTGAGCTCCGCCTGGTGCAGAGGCAGGATGTTTTTGCCGTTAAAATAGACCGCACCTGCCGTAGCAGGGATAAGCCTTGCGATTGTCCTTGCCGCAGTTGTTTTTCCTGAGCCGCTTTCGCCTACGAGTCCGAACGTGCTTGACTTTGGTATTTGGAAACTTATGTCATCAACGGCTCTGACGTAGCCTGCGGTTCTCCTGAGGATGCCTTTTTTTATCGCAAACCAGGTCTTGAGATTCTCAACTTTTAATAAAATATTATTGTTGTTCATAACTTTTCATAGCCTGGTGCATGCCAGCAGGCAGCATAATGATTATTGGAAACTTCTTTTAAAGCGGGCTCTGCAGTCTGACATCTTTTGTCGTTGCAGCCGATAGGACAGCGGGGATGAAACTTGCAGCCGGCCGGGAAGTTCAGCGGTTCGGGAACGTTGCCGGCAATGGTATTGAGTCTGTTTTGTCTTGTGCCGAGCTGCGGCAGGGAGTTTAAAAGACCTTGTGTATAAGGGTGCAGGGGATTATTAAAAATTTCGCTGCAGGAGCACTTCTCAACGATTTTGGATGCGTACATTACTGTGACATTATCGGCTCGCTGAGCGACAACGCCGAGGTCGTGAGTTATAAGCAGAATACTCATATTTTCGCTTTGCTGCAGCTCGTCTAACAAATCGAGTATTTGGGCCTGAATGGTAACATCGAGTGCTGTCGTCGGCTCATCGGCAATCAGCAGTGAAGGCTTGCAGGATATTGCCATAGCAATCATAACTCGCTGCCTCATCCCGCCTGAAAGCAGATGCGGATATTCAAACATTCGCCTCGCGGGGTCGGGGATATGAACCTTTGCAAGCATTTCTTCAGCCATTTGCCAGGCCTGCTCATAGGTTTTTTTCTGATGCTGGATGATTGCCTCGACAATTTGCGCCCCGATTGTGTAAACAGGATTAAGGCTTGTCATCGGCTCCTGAAAAATCATCGCGATTTTATTGCCGCGTATTCTCTGCATTTGTCTTTCGCGAAATTCGAGAATGTTGCGGCTTTTGAAGAAGATTTTTCCCGATGCTATCCTGCCTGGCGGTGCCGGAACAAGGCGCATAATTGAAAGAGCGGTAACGCTTTTGCCGCAGCCGCTTTCGCCGACAAGAGCCAGTGTCTTTCCCTTCTTGATTTCGAAAGACACATCCTGCACCGCCTTTGCTGTACCTTGTTCGGTATCGAAAAAGGTTGAAAGGTTTTGAACTGATAATATAGCGCCGTTGTCTGTCATACGGCCTTTCTGAGTTTTGGGTCGATTGCGTCGCGCAAGCCTTCGCCTAAAAGGTTATACGCTGTTACCGTGAAAAATATTGCCAGGCCGGGGAAAAAACTTAGCCACCACAAAAACTGCCCCGTAGTGCTTACGCCTGCGCTCAGCATTTGTCCCCAGCTCGGCGTAGGCGGCGCCACACCGAAGCCCAGAAAGCTCAATGCAGATTCGATAAATATCGCCCCGGCTACTCCGAACGTCACATTGACAAGAACAGGAGCGATGCCGTTGGGAAGCATATGCCGAAATAGAATATTTCTCAAAGGCAGGCCCAGCGAAATTGCCGCCTGCACAAAATCCTGATTGCGGAGCTTGAAAAATTCCGCACGGATAAATCTTGCATCGCTTGTCCAGCTTGTTATTCCTATGATTATCATTATATTCAGAAGGCTTCGCGGGAAAAACGCCACAATGGTAATAATCAAAAAGAAAGTCGGCACTGCCATCATAATCTCGAGCAGCCGCATACCTAAAAAATCGATTTTGCCGCCGAAATAGCCCATTATCGCGCCGAATATAATGCCGATAACGCTTGAAATGCCTACCGCTACGAAACCGACGGACAGCGAAATTCGCGTACCGTGAATAAGCCTGCACAAAACGTCTGAGCCGACGTCATCGGTGCCGAGCCAGTGCCGACCGCTCGGCGGCTGCTGGTAATTCTTTATATCAGTTCTCCCGTAGCCGTAGGGCACAGCGGGGAAAATCGCATTGGTAGCCCTGCCGTCGGCTGTCATTGCCTTGTAATCGGTTGCGTCGAGCCTTCGCGGAATGAAAACCTGTAAAAGTATTATGCCGGCCGGCAGTATTATTGCGCAGATGGAAATTTGTCTCCACATCACGGCAGGCCGCAAAAACGGGTCAACCCTGAGGCTGTCTCTCCTGAACAAAAAAACCAAAGTAACGCCGATAATCGCAGCCAGCAGCACCGAATAATCATTTGCCGTAAGGGCGCCGAAAAGCGGGAAATGCAGTTTGCCTCCAATGCGAATTACAAGGGGTTTGTCGTTGGCGATAAAAGGGGCCAAAACGGCTACCGTAAAAAGAACGATTATAAAGCCCAGACAGGCTTTATTTAGCCGGCTGGAGCTGAATTGCTGCCAGACGAGCTGGCCGTAGGAAGTTCCCCAGTTTTTATTATCCGTCGATGCTTTCATTCGATTTTCTCAAAACTTATTCTCGGGTCCGCAATTGCGTATGCGATATCGGCAAGCAGCAGGCCGATAAGGCCGAGAAAGCCTGCTGTTGTCGCTACTGCCATTACCACGTTGTAATCGCGTGTGGTAATCGCTTCGAATGCAAGCCTGCCCATCCCGGGTATGCTGAAAATGCTCTCGATTATGACCGAGCCGCCAATCATTGCAGGCAGCAATGTCGCCATTATCGTAATTACCGGTATAATGCTGTTTCGAAAGGCATGCCTGAATATTACTGTCCAATTGTCGAGTCCCTTGGCCCTTGCCGTGCGGACGTAATCTGCTCGCAGGTTGTCGAGCATTCCTGCCCGCACCTGTTTTGTCAGATATGCAAAACCTGAATAGCTAAGGCAAACGACCGGCAAAGCCAGGTGCCATAATCTGTCGGCAAGCCACGAGAAAAACGGCAGTGCGTCGGCATAGTTGCTGCTCAGGCCGGCGGGCGGAAACCAGTGTTTGAATGTCGGCCCGCAAAAGTAACCGATGAGCATCTGGCCGACCCACATACTCGGCAGGGACCACAGCATAAAAAGTACTACCGAGCTTGCGCGGTCGGAGAACTTGCCTTGTCTTACCGCCGTAAGTATCCCCAGCGGAATTGAAATAACATAAATGATTACTATTGAGATTAGGTTTAATGTGATGGTAACAGGCAGCCGCTCGGCTATAAGGTCAATCACAGGCCGGTGATGTTTGATTGAATCGCCGAAATCGAGCTTGACTACGCGCTTGAGCCATATTGCGTACTGGACGTGTATAGGCTTATCGAGGCCGTAAAGTGCCATACGGGCCTTTCTAACGTCGGCGGCCCTTTGCGCATCGAGCTGGCCGCCAGGCCCCATCGACAGGCTCACAGGGTCGCCAGGCGCGATTCTGCTTATGGCAAAAACCATTATGGTTATGCCCAGCATCGTCGGTATCATTAACAGTATTCGTCTGATTATATATGTTGTCATTTATACCGCTGCTTTTCCTTCGGCACATACCACTCGAACGGGTCAATGCCGAGTTTGTGAACTATCACGTTTTCGAATCGCTTGTCTATAAAGTAATATCTCGGCCTGGTCATTAAAAACGTATAAGGCTGCTCTTCGTGCAGTATCTTGTGAAACTTGTGATACAGCTTATATCTTTTTTCTTCATCGAGATGGCGTCTTGCCTGTTCTATGAGTTTATCGGCAGCGGGATTATTAAAAGATACGTAGTTGCTGCCGCGTCCCTGAATTTGTGAAGAGTGAAATATCTGATACGGGTCTTCCTCGATAACGCCGCCCCACATTGCTTCGGCTGAATCGAAATTGCGGTCGTGCAGATTTCCCAGATATATGGACCACTCGACAGGATTAGGAACAACTTCTACTCCGACTTTTGCGGCGTCATCTTTGAGTAATCTTGCTATTTGTTCTGATGAAACACTTCCGGCAGGATAAGAATGCTTGAATCTGAACGGGATACCGTCTTTATCACGGATTCCGTCGCCATCCGTGTCTTTCCAGCCGGCCTCATCGAGAAGCTGGGCCGCCTTTTGCAGGTCATAAGGCCAGGGCTGAATGTCAGGATTATTCTGTCTGCCGTAAATATAAAACGGGCCTGTTACTACTGCTCCATTGCCGCGGGTCAGTTGTGCCACCATTGCGTCGCGGTTGGTAATGCAGGTCATGGCCTGTCTTACCCTGCGGTCTTTGAAGAACGGCCTTTGCTGGTTCCAGCCGATATACCAGAAGCCGAAGGTCGGCTCCCAGAAGATTACGGTTTCAAATTCCTTTGCGAACTGTGGGTCTTTAGGCATATCCGTAACCTGTTCGGAACCGGGTTCGAACATATCTATATCGTGCGACCTTAGCGCCTGAAGTGCTGCGACGGCATTTGAAATAAATTTAAAGACAAGCTTTTTTAGATTCGGTTTTTTCCCCCAGTAATTTTCGTTGCGTTTCAAAACGGCCTGCTGGCCAACATCCCATTTTTCGAAAACATAAGGCCCGCTGCCTACGGGATTCGATATGCGCTTGTTAAATTCGTCAGGGTCCTTAAATTCGTATATGTGTTTTGGAAAAACGTAAAAAGTTCCTATCGCGCCTATTGTCTTCCAGTAGCGTTCCTTCATCACAAATTTGACTCTGCGGTCGTCAAGTTTTACTACGCCGGTTATATTCTCAAAATAATTGCGCAGATCGGCGCAGTCGATTTTGGGATTCATCATAGTTTCGAAAGTGAAGATTACATCGTCTGCTGTTACAGGCACACCGTCAGAGAAATAAATGTCATCTTTTAATGTAACAATTATTTCCAGGCCGTCTTGGGAAATGTCCATTTTTTCGGCGAGTTTGGGTTTGAGTTTTACTTTGTCTGTATCAAGGTCTTGTGTAAATAGACTCTCAATGATTGTGGAATCAACAATATATCTGGTAGACATATCGGCATCGACCGACAGGAGATTTAACGTGCGGATTTCACCCTGCAGTGCCCATATCAGCCAGTCGCCTTCGTCGCCGGGATATTTTTGTCCGGAGTCCGGGACCGAATCTGTTTTGCTCTGCACAGCCTGCCGGCTGGACACGTTTTCCAGAAGAAAATTTAATCTCTCGTACAGCCTGTCCGATTGTATCATCGACAGAACCTGCAATACGAGCATTGCCAAAAGCAGCAAAAACAGTAAAAACGTAAACCATCCTGACCGTTCATTCATATAAACTCCTATTTATACTTTTGTTTTTCCTTCGGCACGAACCATTCTTCTTCTTTAACGCCCAGTTTATGAACTATCACATTTTCAAATCTCGGCGCAACGATACGATATGTCGGCCTTGTGAACAAAAAAGTATAAGGCTGCTCATAATGCAGAATACTATGGACTTTATGGCTCAGCTCTATACGCTTTTGTTCATCCAGAGTGCGTCTTATCTGTTCGAGGAGCCTGTCGGCTTCGGCGTTTTTAAAGCCCACATAATTTGAACCGCGATTGCCGATTTGCGATGAATGAAAAATCTGGTAGTAGTCGTCTATTATAGCCCCGCCCCAGCCCATAACCATCGATTCAAATTTCTGGTCGCTAATCCTTGTTATTAAAATAGACCATTCCACAGGGTCGGCAGTTACCTCTATGCCGAGTTTGGCGGCGGAGTCTTTGAGAATCGCCGCTAAATTCTGATATAAATAGTAATCTGCCGAGTATGAAAATTTGAATTTGAAAGGTATGCCGTCTTTGTCGCGGATGCCGTCGCCGTCGCTGTCTTTCCAGCCTGCCTCGTCGAGAAGCTGGGCGGCCCTGTTGGGGTCGTAAGGCCAGGGCTTAATATCGGGATTGTTTTCTTTGCCGTATATAAAGAACGGCCCGTTTATTATTTGGCCGCTGCTTTTCAGAAGATACCGGATAATCGCCTGCCTGTCGAGCAGACTCGTCATTGCGAGCCTTACCCGCCTGTCTGAAAAGAATGGAGTAGCCTGGTTCCAGCCGATATAATAAAACGGCACGCCGGGATTCCAGTAGGCCAGGCACCTGAAACTGTTTTTGAAGTTTTCATCTTTAATCACGTCCATAAACTGGTCGGGCGCAGGAATAATTATATCGACATCTCCGCTGCGAAGGGCCTGAAGTCTTGCCTTGTCGTTGATAATGAATTTATATACGATTTTTTTTATCTTCGGTTTCGGTCCCCGGTAATTTTCGTTTCTGCGGAACGTAATCTTGTCCCCGACATCCCATTTTTCGAAAACGTAAGGCCCGCTGCCTATTGGGTTGGACAGGCGTTTGTTAAATTCAGCTTCGCTCTTGAAATCGTATATATGTTTCGGATATATGCCTATATCCCAGAAGGAAAGAATTTCCATCGCCAGAAAATGCGGCCTTTTCATAGTGAACCTGACGGTTTTGTCGTCGATGCGCTCAATTTTATCGACGTCAATATAGGATTGGGCCACGTCGGCAGCGTCGATTTTTGGGTTTATAACGGTTTCATAGGTAAAAATGACATCGTCTGCGGTAACTGCCACCCCGTCGGAAAACCAGACATCATCTTTTAATCTGAATGTTATCTCAAGACCGTCTTGGGATACTTCATAGCTTTCTGCAAGGCAGGGCACTAATTTAACTTCATCGTAGTCATAAGTCAAAAGCGGCTCAAAAACTGTTTCAAAAACCATCCATTTTGAATAGATGTCCCTGCTGACGGAAATCAGATTTAATGTTTTGGGCTCGACGGGAAATGCCCACACCAGCCAGTCACCTTCGTCGCCGGGATACTGCTCTTCAGTCGTTGATTTCTGTACCGCTGAAGTTGCCGGCATTGAAACGCCTGACAGTTTTTTCTCAAGAAAATCTAACTTTTTGAGAAAACGATTTGTTTGTATCCTGGCCAGTGATTGTAAAAATATAATGACGGCAAGCAGAAACAATACGAGGATTGTTTTCCCAGTCCAGCGTCCGTTCATTTAGGACAAACCTCCAATGCTTGTCTGTTTTATAGGTTCGGTTCTGCGGCTGTTTCCTGCGGTTCGTTTTCCGGGTCTTTTTCTGCCTGTGGCGGTTTCTGCAGTGTTGGCGGTGTGGTTTTTGCGGAGCCGTTCGGGTTTTTGCCGTAGTCGAATCCTGCCGTGGTCGGCAGCCTGCCTGTGGTGTTTGCCGAGCCTAACAGTGAATCGTGCTCAGTCTGCAGGAGCTGGCCGCCGCCTTTTTCAATCGCCCTTTTGAAACTTCCCTGCCGGTCGGGTAGAATTTGCAGCAGGTACTTTTCACCCTGTAAGATTACCGATACGAGGTTTCTAATATTGCCTGCCGGCAGCGTTTCCTGCCCCAATATGTATCTTTGAATGGCAAGGGAATAAAGAACAGCGAAGTTTTTTGCCATAACGGAAGTGTTTTCCTTGTAGTTCCCAGCTCTGTCCGCTAAAGCCTTTAAAATCCGGATTTCTGTCATCTCATCATTAACCTGCCAATCGAGGTAAAAATTAACTCTATTCCGGACGATTTCCTTCAGAATCTCGTTTGCAGCAGGCTGGTTCAGCCCTGCGGCGAACTGGGCGAGCAATATTATTATATCTCCTGACTTCTCGGTTTGTGCAGCGGTTTGCAGTTTTTGAGCAAATTGTTCCGCAAGCCGGCTGCCGGCTGCTGATTCGGTCATATTAAGCTGGCCAAGAACATCGCTGTTTGTCAGACAACTGACCGCCCAGTAACGTATCATAACATCCGGATTTTGCAGGTAATCGAGAGCCGTTTTTGAAAGTTCGACATTACCCATGTCGTTTATTAAAATCAGCAGGTTCATTGTCATAAGTTGTTTGTATTGGTCGTCGGGCATTTTTGAAATTTTGCCTAAGGCCTGGGACATCTGTTTTTGAAAGGCTGTTGTAAATCGCGGGCCGTACTGGAATTGCCCGCTTTCGAATACTGATGAGCTTTTGCTGACGATTGTATTGCGCAGGGGACCAATATCGGAAAAGTCGGTTTTTGCAAGGAGTTCCTCGAATGCCTCGGCCAGGAATGCCTCGATAACCTCCGTATCGGAATCGGTTAATGTCTCCTTATTTCTTATCGCGTCTATTTTTACGGTACTGACGGCGAAAACGCAGGAGCAATAAAGGAAAATTGTCAGCAGGAGTGCTATTGCCGAAAAATGAGTCTTTTCCATAATTAGAAATCCAAAAAAGCTTGTCCCCGCAAAAGCGGGGATTGAAAAATAGGTAAAATCTGTTATAAAAAGTAAACAAAACACCCTTTTATGTCAAGGTTATTTCAGGGCGGCTTTTTAAGAGATAATAGCAATTTTTAGCTGGTAATTAGGACTAAAATCATTAGAATCTTATGGTCTTATTGGGATTTAAGTGAAGTATGAAGAATTTTTGGATAACGATAGTATTGCTCTTGGCCATTGCAAATGTTTCAGCGATGGCTGTGCAGAGAAGTGATGTCAACAGTCCTTCAGCAAGCGGCAGCCCGCAGCAGGAAGCGGAAAACAGCGATTCCAACAACTCCAACAACTCCAACGATTCCAACGGCAGCGCCGAGTTGCTCGAGGCCATCCAGGTCGAGGGCCCCAATACGGTTATAGCCGGCTATATAAGCGGCGATGCGTTTAACCTCGGCCTTGCGGAGCTGCTGAAGGAATATGTCAATCAGCAGGGTCTTGTAAATTATTCGAAGCTGAGAAGGTTTCGGCTCCAGTTGAATGAAGCAGTTGAAAAATTCGCAAATCTTGCGCCTGAGGTTTATATCACCTGGTCGCAGCCTGAAAAAGTTGCCTTCTGGATAAACGCCTACAATATTTGCATTCTCAAGGGCATCATCGACAATTACCCCATAAAACCGTCGAGATTTATGCTGTTGTTTTACCCGCCGAATAGCGTTATGCACATCCAGGGCCTTAGGGACAAAACTTATTTTATGATAATGGGCATACAATACACGCTGGATGAAATTGTGCGGGATGTTCTGCTGGGCAGGTTCGAAGAGCCCAGAGTACTTTTTGCCGTAAGTTATGGTACGCTCAGCAGCGCCCCGCTGCGGCCGGAGCCTTATCTGGGAAAAGTGCTTGAAAAACAGCTTGACCGGCAGGTTAAAAATTGTTTTGCGAACCCCGACTTTTTCAAAATTAATGAAGCCGGCAAAATTGTTTATCTGTCCCCGATATTCAAAATGTATCCCTGGCACGAGCAGTTGCTTGTGAAACGCTACGGCACGAATCGGTTATTTCGCCGCCATGAGCCTGTTGACAGGGCTGCCCTCAATTTCGTCAAGGATTATATCTCGCCTGCCAACGCCGAGTTCTTGAAGAAAAGAGAATATTCAGTGAATTATATAAAGTATAACTGGCGGCTTAATGAACAGCCGTCCGAGTAACAGCACATTTTTATAGGGAAAGACTGTGGCAAAAAAAGCGAATCTCGACAATCTCAGCCGCGGCAGCGGCAACTTTTTATTCACAAGCGAGTCCGTAACGATGGGGCATCCCGACAAAGTCGCGGACCATATATCGGATGCTATTCTCGATGCAATGCTCGAGCAGGACCCCGCCAGCAGGGTCGCCTGCGAGGTGCTTGTTACGACCGGCATCGTCGTCGTCGCAGGTGAAATAACCTCAAAAGCCGTTGTCAATATAGCCGATGTCGTCCGCGACACCATTAAAAAAATCGGTTACACTGATGCTGCTATGGGCTTTGATTACGACAATTGCGGCGTAATTGTTGCCCTTAAAAAGCAAAGTCCCGATATTGACCAGGGCGTGAGTGAAAAAAAAGGTCTTCACAAACAGCAGGGCGCCGGCGATCAGGGCCTTATGTTTGGCTATGCCTGCCGTGAAACGCCTGAGCTTATGCCGATGCCCATCTGCCTTGCTCATCGCCTTGTCCAGAGACTTGCCGATATGCGCCGCTCGGGAAAACTGCCCTGGCTGCGCCCCGACGGCAAGAGCCAGGTAACTATCGAATACAAAAACGGCAAACCGCGCAGGATTCACACCGTCGTAGTCTCAACGCAGCATTCGCCGGACGTCAAATACGCTACAATCAGGAAGGAAATTATTGAAAAGGTCATCAGGCCGTCAATGCCCAAAGGCCTGCTTGATTCGAAAACCATTTATCACGTCAATCCTACCGGCCGATTTGTCGTTGGCGGCCCCAAAGGCGATTGCGGCGTAACAGGCAGAAAAATCATCGTTGACTCTTATGGCGGCACAGGCCGGCACGGCGGCGGCTGCTTTAGCGGAAAAGACCCCACCAAGGTTGACAGAACCGCAAGTTATATGGCTCGCTATGTCGCAAAGAACATCGTCGCTGCAAAGCTTGCCGATGTCTGTGAAATTCAGCTCTCTTACGCTATTGGCGTTGCAGAGCCTATATCGGTGCGAATCGATACAAAGGGCACCGGCAAAGTCAGCGAAACGAAGCTCGCCCAGGCCGTAAGAAAGGTTTTCCCATTAACGCCCAAGGGAATGATAAATCATCTCAAGCTGCGCAGGCCGGTCTTTGCAGAAACTTCTTATCACGGCCACTTCGGCAGAAATCTGCCGGCCTTCACCTGGGAAAAAACTGATATGACCGCCAAATTGCGAAAATCGCTGGGACTGAAAAAGTAAGGAGTAAAAATGGCTCCTGAATTTATTCACGACAATTTCCTTTTGCAGACCGACACCGCAAAGTATCTATATCACCAGCACGCAGCCAAAATGCCCATTTACGATTATCATTGCCACCTGCCCGTCAGGCAGATTGCCGACGACGTCCGCTTTGAAAATATGACGCAAATCTGGCTCTATGGCGACCATTACAAATGGCGGGCGATGAGAGCCAATGGCATCGATGAGCGCTACTGCACAGGCGGCGCGAGCGACTGGGAAAAATTCGAGATGTGGGCAAATACCGTCCCATTCTGCATTCGCAATCCGCTGTATCACTGGACGCATATGGAATTAAAAAGGCCTTTTGGCATTAGCGGCAAATTGCTTTGCCCCGAGACAGCAAAGGAAATTTACGATCGCGCCAATGAGCTTTTAAAATCGCCCAACTTCAGCGCACGCGGCATTATGCGTCAGATGAATGTAAAGCTCGTCTGCACCACCGACGACCCGATTGATGACCTGCGGCATCACAAAAAAATCGCCGCCGACGGCTTTGAAGTCAAAGTTTATCCCGCCTGGCGGCCCGACAGGGCAATGGCCGCTGAAAACGTTGCCGCGTTAAACGACTGGATAGATAATCTTCAGCAGGCAGCCGGTATTGAGATAAGGAATTTTGACAGTTACATTGAGGCGCTCAGAAAAAGGCACGATTACTTCCACGAAAACAATTGCCGCCTCAGCGACCATGGCCTTGAAACCGCTTGCGCTGCCGATTACACAGCCTCCGAAATTGAAAAAATCTTCGCCAAAATTCGCAAGGCCGTTAACCTTAACCTTGATGAGGTGCTGAAATTCAAATCGGCTATGATGCACGAGTTTGGCCTGATGGACGCTGAAAAAGGCTGGGTTCAGCAGCTTCATCTCGGCGCCCTGCGGGATGCCAATACGAGAATGTTAAAATCGCTCGGCCAAAATATCGGCTTTGATTCCATAGGCGATTTTGAAATGGCAAAACCGCTGGCCAAATTCCTCGACGGCCTCGATGTGAAAAATAAATTGCCCAAAACAATTCTTTACAATCTCAATCCTCGCGACAATGAGCTTATTGCTGCGATGCTCGGCAATTTTCAGGATGGCACAATTGCCGGAAAAATGCAGTTCGGCTCAGCCTGGTGGTTCCTTGACCAGAAGGACGGTATGGAAAGGCAATTGAATACTCTCTCGAATATGGGTCTATTAAGCAGGTTTGTCGGGATGCTGACCGATTCCCGGAGTTTTCTCTCGTATCCGAGGCACGAATATTTCCGCAGGATTTTGTGTAATATGCTCGGCGCAGACGTCGAAGCAGGCCTGATTCCCAGAGACTTGAAGCTGCTCGGCCAAATGGTTGAGAATATAAGTTACAACAACGCCAAAAATTATTTCGGTATGACCGTTTAATATATTTAGCCCGCCGTTTCACGGCGGGTTTCCCTCATTTCATACAAATCGCTTTTCAGCAGTATTGTTTTGAACGGCTCTTTTTTGAATATTGGAAAGTTAAGCGGTGCGTAATCCTCATCGCCGTTTTCGATAACGAATTTATCTCTTGCCATAGCCGCCAGTGCCAGCCCGTTTGGCGTAAAAGGGCTGTAGAAGCACAGTTGTTTCTTTCCCGTTGAGAATGTCGCGCAGTAAACAGGCCCGTTTTTCAGTTTTTTCCTTCTTATACCCACTCCGATGAATCCCGACGAGTTTTTCAGGATGCGGTTAAGCATATTTTGCCGGTGCGTTGCGATTCGCAGATTGCTTTTTTGATTATCTAAGGGGTCTCTGTTCCTGTGGTCCACTAATTGTCCTTTTTTTGCATTAAGGACGATTCTTGCAAGTGCGGTGGTTTTTCTCGTTTTTTTATTGCGGGCAAATACCTGTCCTGCCTTGCTGATTATCAAAGTTGAGTTGAGGATTTTGGGATTATGGAATGAGGCTGGGTCAAGTTTAACATCTTTGCCTGCCACTTTTCTTATCAGGTATTTTTCTTTTTTCTTTTTTATTGTCATTTAATATTTAGCCGCCGTCACTTGAGGCGGGGTTTTGTTTAGCCGCCCGCCGTAAGGCGTCCCTTACGGGAGCCGGCACGGCGGCGATTGTTTAGTTATTGGAAATTTATTTACCTTTTATCCGCCCACCTCAGGTGGGTAAACCTCTGGCGGGCTTATTTTTGTTAGCCAAAAGACTAATAATGCATATATTTTACTGTATTTCAAATATAAAGTCAAGCGATAATTTATAATTTTTTCATAAATTATCGCTAAAAACATGGATTTTACGGGTAAAAGCCGCTATGAACCGTTTTTTCTTGCGCGTTTTTACTTATCTGGATACTGGCAGTAGGGTTTAGGGTATTTACATATTATTTAATATTTTTGTTGACTTTATAAATCCAGTTTATATAATTAGTGTTTTTGGTGTATATCCTTTCATCTCTCAAGAGTATGCTTCCAATAAATTAAGTCGAGAGATAGTATTTTAAAATGGCCTATGACAGGCCAAGGAGCAGTAACATGAGTATAGGAACAGTAAAATGGTTCAATTCAGACAAGGGTTATGGTTTTATTACTCCCGATGATGGCGGCAATGACTTGTTCGTCCACCACTCGGAAGTTAAGACCACAGGCTACGCGAATCTCGATCAAGACCAGAAGGTTAATTTCGAGGTTGGCCAGGGCAAAAAAGGGCCTTGTGCAAACAACGTAACTCCGTTCGCCCCAGCCCCGGCCGCAACAGAGGAAGCCCCCAGTGTAACAGATATAACCTCTGACTAACGTGTCAGCAAGACTTGCAGAAATTGAAAGGCTCGCCCTATGCGAGCCTTTTTTTTGCGCCCTGTCCCGCACATATTTTCCCTTTGCCTTTTTCCTTAATCCCTGCGTATAATTATCTTTGTTTAATGTATATGAAAGGAGACGTATATGAATCTCGAAGAATTAAAGCAGTTCATAAAGCAGCTTGGCTACGGTTTTCTTGCTACTACGGATGGCCGAATCGTCGGCGTCAGGCCGATGGGTGGCCTTGTCTGGAAGGATGGCAGCTTATTATGCGCGACGTTTAGCGAATCTGACAAGGTTTCTCAGCTTGGAAAAGTCCCTTATGGCGAATATTGTTTTTGCGATACCGCCGGCAAGCACGTCCGCATTGCAGGCCCTTGCAGTATCAGCACCGACAATGCCGAAAAGCTCTGGCTGTACAATCAGGTCCCGAGTTTGAAGGAATACATCTCTGACCCCGCCGCGCCGCAATATGTCGTTATAAAAATGGCCCCCGACAATATCCGCGTAATGTCCGGCACCGATATGAAATACGAACAGGTTAAACTGAAATAATCTTTGCCCTTTTTCCTTGTTTAAGGCTATAATTTGTCATAACATATTAAGGCGTAACCATAGAAGTGTTGGCAAGTTTTTCAGGAGGCAGAAAGTTTTTATGAGTCTAATATTCATAGATGAAAACTTTTTTGTGAGGAGAAAAAAATGGACGATAGTACAAATCCACACGAACATCAGTCCCAAATAGACCAGATTGTTGAAAAAGCATTGTTGTTTCTTCAGAAGAAGGATTATAAGAAGGCCGCTGAGATTGTAAAAAATGGTCTTGAAGCATATCCGAAGCAAGAAAAACTATTGAATCTATATTCAGACATCAAAAATCAATATAAAAATGAAAAAATCCAAAAGCTGCAAGAAGAAGCTTTAATGTTTATGACAACCGGCGCCGAGGACAAAGCTCAGGAGAAGCTTCGCCAAATTCTGCAATTAGACCCCACCCGTACAGATTTAAAGGAATCATTTCAAAAAAGCCGTGGAGAGGTAATTGCGGACTACAATTACCGTACCGAGAGGATGCAGTGGATTCGTCTTGGCTCTATGGTTCTTTTGGCAATAGTGGTTATTCTTTGTTCTATCGCTCTTTGGGCATGGTGGAGTAACGATAGGTATCTAAAGAAAAGCGAAAAATTTATTGCTTCTGGAGAACTTTACAATGCCAGGCAGGCACTGAAAAAATGCGGTTGGTTTCTTGCCGGAAAAAAGCAAAAAGTTGATAAAGAGCTTCAATTGGCAATTGATGAGTTGATAGACCATGCCCATCATTGCGCAGAATTAAAGGATTTCCAAAAAGCTAAAGAATATCTGGCAATTGCCGGACAAGCTGCGGAGAACAACGCTCAAATAGAAGAACAAATCAAGAAATATGACCGGTTGGAACAACAATGGAAAGAAGAATTGGCGAAGCAAAAGGAAGAACTGGCAAGGCAAAAAATAGAACAAGAAAAACAGATGGTTCTATCCGAAAAAGCCTTGGTTGCGAAAAAAGAGTTTCAAGACGCATTTGAGCAATTGCTTGAAAGTAAAGCCGATCTCGAGGCAAAAGATGCTGTAGAACTCGCAAAAAATAAGGCCCAAACTGCTGAAAATATGTTTAGCCAGAATCAATTTGAGTCTGCCGAGAAACAATGGCTTTCCGCGGTCGAAGATTGCAAAATGGCTCTAAAAATTGTTGAAGAAACAAAAATTAGTAAAGCCGCAGCGATATCGCTCAAACTAAAATGTACTCAGGCAGCTGAGTCTGCACTAAAAATTAATGCGCCTGCTGAAGCCTCTGAAATTTGGCAGGAAGCCGAAAAAATCTGCAATTCCGCTGAGCAGAATTTCGCCCAAAACAATTTTGACGCAGCCGGACAACTGTGGGAGCAGGCTGCCCGCAAGTACAACGAAGCCTTGCAGGCGGCGATGCAAAGCCCCAGCCACAAAAAAGCCCTGTTAATACTAAAGAAATGGCAGCATCTCAAACAAGGAGCAAGAGAGGAAGAAGTTCGGAATATTCTCGGGAGTCCCAAATGTGTTCAGGCAGCCTCGGACCACTGTATCTGGTACTATCAGGCAGCTCCAACAGCATCCAAAATCGATGAAGAAAGTTATACATGTATCATTCCTCAATGTGGTTATGTCCGCTTTGAAACTATAAGCATAGAAACTATTATTGAAGCAAATAAAAAGACCTACCAAAAATATATTGATGACGAACAAAAAGCGCACGAAAGTTCCCTTGTAGAAAAGGCCAAAAAAATTCGGGGGAAAAATAGAGGGCATGCTGAAAAATCTTCCAAAATCAGAACTGGAGATATAAATCCGAATCGCTCAACACCAAGTTCCTACGTTTACAGGACACGGCGAGAACGTGATGAAGCACTTCAAGCAGAGAATCTAAGATATAACCGTCAAGTCCAACAGATTAAAGATTCAAAAGAAAAAGAAGAGCAAAGACATGAAAAGCGAATGGGAAAACTTTCGAAAGATTTGCAGACAAAAATAGATAATCTGTCTGATGGTTTATTTCCCATAGAACCGCGTTATATTGTTTCTGATTGGATATTGCCGGACCAGAATGATTTGGTAAGTCTATTGAAACCTGAAGAACCAAACGAGCGGAAAATAAGGCCCCCCCATAAGTGGCAAATGCCTATTAAATGGAAATCTCTCCGGCTCAATATCAAAGAAGATGAGGCTTACTCAATCTTAGGACTTCCACAGGAAACATCATCTGAACCCGGGGAAAAAATCTATCACTATGGCAAAATAATAGAATATGGATCCTTAACTTTTGAAGATAGTACTGATTCATTCAGACGCCTAAGGTATTGGAAAGAACCGCTATGGGCTCATGTTGCACAAGAGGTCCAAAGTCAAAACCAATTATCCGACCCTAATCAGGATGTCGGCCTTGATGAGCCTAACGTACCAAATGAACCTAACGAACCAGATGCAAATAAAGTGTAATTGCTACTCTTTTCCCTGCCGCGCCGTTTTTCATTTAGCCGCCGCCATTTAGGGTGGCGTTATTTCTTCAATCTTCATTCTTCAATTCTGCTACTCTCTATTTCTTTGATTGACAATTATCAACTATCGTTTTTTTTAATCCGCCGCAGGCGGCTCCACAACTCTTCACTTATCACTTTTCACTTCTGCTGCTCTCTACATCTTTACTTGATAATTATCAAGTATTGATTTTCAGCTCAATTTTTGATTTTTTATATGTAGTTTTTATATTTTATTTTTTAGTTTTGATATTCTTCTGTCTACTGTGTTCTGAGTTCTGTATTCTGTGTTTTGTATTCTTCTTTACTTTAGCCCTTTCTGCCGCTATTATAGTGGTTGGGTGTAAATGCAAATGGATTTAATTCTTTAGCAGGTAAGGAGCTACTTATGGATATAAAGATACAGCTTGACGAAAAGGACATACCGAAGCAGTGGTACAATCTCGTTGCTGATTTGCCAAATCCTCTTCAGCCGCCGCTTGGCCCTGACGGCAAGCCCATAACTCCTGATATGCTCGCCCCTGTTTTCCCGCTCAACATTATCGAGCAGGAGGTCAGCACAAAAAGATGGATTGATATCCCGCAGCAAGTATTGGACATTTTATATCGCTGGCGGCCTGCGCCGCTTCGCAGGGCAGTTTTTCTTGAACAGTATCTCAAGACGCCTGCCAGGATATTTTATAAGGATGAGTCTGTAAGCCCGCCCGGCAGTCACAAGCCCAATACTTCTGTCGCGCAGGCGTATTACAATAAGGAATTTGGGATAAAGAAGATTACAACTGAGACTGGCGCAGGCCAGTGGGGCAGTGCTCTTGCCTTTGCATGCAATCTGCTCGGTCTTGAGTGCAAGGTCTATATGGTACGCATCAGCTTTGACCAGAAGCCCTATCGCAAGTTTATGATGCAGACCTGGGGTGCGGATTGTGTTGCAAGCCCGAGCGACCAGACCGAGTTCGGCAGGAAGATTCTCAAGGAGATGCCCGATACACCCGGCTCGCTCGGCATTGCGATTTCGGAAGCGATTGAGGAGGCAGTTCACGACAAGTCCGGCAAGACCCGGTATTCGTTAGGCAGCGTTTTGAATCATGTAATGCTGCACCAGACGATAATCGGCCTGGAGGCTAAGCAGCAGCTCAGGATGGCGGGTATAAAAAAGCCTGATATCGTTATAGGCTGTGCAGGCGGCGGCAGTAATTTTGCAGGTCTTGCATTTCCATTTGTCGCAGACAAGATTAACGGCGCTGACATTGATATAATTCCCGTTGAGCCGACTGCCTGCCCAACGATGACGCGCGGCGAGTTTGCCTACGACCATGGCGACACTGCCTGTATGACGCCGCTTTTAGCGATGCATACGCTTGGTCATGCTTTTGTCCCTGCCCCGATTCACGCGGGCGGCCTGCGTTATCACGGTATGGCTCCGCTTGTCTGCCAGGCCATTGTTGAGGGTCTCGTTACGCCGCGCGCATATCATCAGCTCAAATGTTACGAATCTGCCATCATTTGGGCAAAGACGGAGGGCTTTATATGTGCCCCTGAGACCAGCCATGCGATTGCCGCTGTGATTGATGAGGCAATTAAAGCTAAAGAGGAAGGCAAAGAGAAGGTTATATTATTTAATTACAGCGGTCACGGTTTGCTGGATTTGACCGGTTACGATGCGTATTTAAGCGGGAAATTAACGGATTATGAATTGCCCGAGACCGAGCTTAAGAAATCGACATCGGTTTTGAAGGATTTACCGAAGCCTCCGGCCAAAAAAACAGGCAAATGGTGAAATCCCGCACCAATTTAAACTTAGGGAAATTATATATGTAATACAGCAAGGATTGGTCTAATACGTGCTTTTACCAATTCTGGAGCCCACTTTTGAGTCTCTTCTAATTCTTTTCTCCAATTATCCACTTCCCCCTGATAATTATGTCTATTTTCCCCTTTTAGGAGTCTTTGTATTGCACTAACTGTATTTCCACATAATGAGGAATAAATCACACAAGCAAAAAGATGCTTTTTCTTTTCTGGTTCTTCTGCTTTTTCTAGTTCGAGAGCATAATAATGTGGTAAATTATAAGCCCATTTTTCCTGATACCGAGCTTCTATTTCATTTAAAGCATCGAATATAAACTGCAATATATAAGGATTTGACTTCCGAAACGCTGCTTCTCGCCAATTAGAATCATTTATTGCTTTCCATATTGTGTCTAAGTTGATTTCTTCTGTATAAATCATATTTTTAAGGTAGTTTGCAACTAATACTTGATCTCCAAGATGTGATTCAGTAAATTTCATTACGATGGTTTCAAAATCATCGGATGTAATGAGTTTTTCGATACCAGCGATAAAAGCGTTAATCATTTCTTTGCTTTTATCTTCTTCTTCTATATAAGGAAGCCACTTCTTAGCAGTAAGCAAAACAGTATCTTCATAGGTATATACCTTCTTTGAAACATCCTTGATTTTCGGCGGAAAAACTCCTAAGATTGTTCCACTTATTGCATGTTCAAATCTTTTACGGTCATCTGTAGCCATAGAACTCGGTTTTAATGAATCCAATTTGTTTCCTAACATAGTTTGAAGGGATAAAGAAAAAATTGAATTTGTATTGAGCGTTAAAAATCTTAACGAAGATGGCTTTATCGCAGGCGATGCAATTTGCCAAATTCTTGAAGACAAATTCAATTCTGGAAGAAATGTCTTATTTCTTAATTGTTTTATCCCCTTCTTGTTGGAGGTAAAAAGTTTACATACTTGAACGGCAAGCCACCAAGCTTGGGAAGCGATTCTTTCGCCGTTCATAAATGGTAGTCGAACTTCCAAATGGTAGCAATAATGCCGTGCTATTTCACAAAACATTCTCCATGCCTGAGTCCATTCGAGATCTTCCTCTTCAT
>CAZUEO010000039.1:0-19800 GCA_964619675.1 uncultured Planctomycetaceae bacterium
TTTCTGCAAAGTGGTTACATAAATATGCACCAAAAATTATCTAATTATCAAATAACACAGGTATTTTACCATATTTCAAACAAAAAGTCAAAGAAAAAAATGAAAAAACCACAGATTTTTTTGCTTATCGTCGGTTGGCAGTAAAGGAAAGGCATCCTGTTTTTTCTTGAATTCTGGATGGGATATGGTATAATTAAGCTTATATTCGAATTATAAGGAGGATGATACGATGTTTGGCACATATCACAAATCATTGCTGATTATCGGTTTTGTCTCTTGTTTGACTTCGTCTGTCTTTGCCTACTCCGGCGGTTCCGGTGAGCCGAATGACCCATATCAGATTGCTGCGGTTTCTGACTGGCAGCAGTTAATGAATACCCCATCGGATTGTAACAAAAATTTTATTATGACTGCCGATGTAAATCTACAGGGAGTTGCATTAACTCCGGTCGGCAATTCCACCAATAACTTTACCGGCGTCTTTGACGGCGACAGCCATATCATTCGCAATGCGAAAATAAATATGCCCGGTAACGGTTATATCGGCTTATTCGGTTATGTCGGCCCCGGCGGTCAAATCCGCAACTTAGGTGTAGAGGATGTTGATATAACCGGATATTATTGTGTTGGCGGGCTGGCGGGAGGGAACCATGACGGCAGTATCAGCAATTGCTATTCAACGGGTGCTGTCAGCGGTTATTATTATGCAGGTGGTCTGGTGGGAGAGAACTATAAATCCAGTATCAGCAATTGCTATTCGACAGGCAATGTCACCGGCGGAGATAATTCACAATGCCTTGGCGGGCTGGTGGGATACAACTCTCGCAGCAGTATAACAAACTGCCACTCAACCGGTGCGGTAAGCGGTTCTTATTTGGTTGGCGGTCTGGTGGGAGAGAACTATGACGGCAGTATCAGCAATTGTTATTCAACAGGCAATGTCACCGGCGGAGGTAATTCACAAGGCCTCGGCGGTCTGGTGGGAGAGAACTATAAATCCAGTATCAGCAATTGCTATTCGACAGGCACCGTCAGCGGTTCTTCCGATTCTTTTGTTGTTGGCGGGCTGGTGGGAGAGAACTATTATGGCAGTATCAGCAATTGCTATTCAACCGGTGCGGTAAGCGGTTATTTTGCTGTTGGCGGGCTGGTGGGAGAAAACTATGGTGGC
Organism: uncultured Planctomycetaceae bacterium; assembly: GCA_964619675.1. Classification (GTDB taxonomy): domain Bacteria; phylum Planctomycetota; class Phycisphaerae; order Sedimentisphaerales; family UBA12454; genus JAPLMW01. The sequence continues at coordinate 1,172 of CAZUEO010000039.1, forward strand.
AGTATCAGCAATTGTTATTCGACGGGTGCTGTCAGCGGCGATTCGTATGTTGGCGGTCTGGTGGGATTAAACTATGGTGGCAGTATCAGCAATTGTTATTCAACAAGCACCGTCAGCGGTTCTTCCGAATCTTTTGCTGTTGGCGGTCTGGTGGGATTAAACTTGGGATTAAACTATAGTGGCGGCAGTATCAGCAATTGTTATTCGACAGGTGCTGTCAGCGGTTCTTCTAATGTCGGCGGGCTGGTGGGATATAACTATGACTCCAGTGTTGTTAGTAGTTTCTGGGATGTGAATACATCGGGCTGGTCAACAAGTGCTGGCGGGACGGGAAAAACCACAGCACAGATGCAGGATATAAATACATTTTTAAATGCCGGCTGGGACTTTGCCGGCGAAACGGCCAACGGCACCGAAGACATCTGGTTCATACGCCAGGCAGTCGATTACCCAAAATTTGTCTGGCAGGACCAACTGCCGACAGCTAATGCAGGACCCGACCAGACTGTATATGCCTGGATTGATGATATAGCGGAAGTTACTTTAGACGGCTTGGATTCAAATGACCCTGACGGCGATGAAATTACCTATAGATGGACATGGACCATTGACGCTAATACTTATGAAGTCAACGGCGTAAGCCCAATAATAGAATTACCCATCGGAGTGCATACAATTCAATTAGTCGTCAGCGATGGCATCGTGGATTCTATCCCTGATGATGTGAACATTACTGTCATAGCGCCATTGCAAAGCAAGCTGGAAATTATGCCCTGCGTAATCAATCGCAGCAGCCGTCAGCGGTATATACTTACCTTTATTCGGATGCCTGAAGGCATTGCCAAAAAAGACATTGACAACAACGAACCGCTTATTCTTTATCCTGGCGAAATCGAAGCTCGCTGGCAGTGGGTTATTCCCTGGGGTGGTTGCAGACATAGAGGACGCTTTGTTGGAATTATAGCTTTCTTTGACAAAGTTGCTGTTTTGGAGGCGGTGCCTGATAATGGCAGGGTAGAATTGGAAGTTGCAGGGAACCTTACGTCCGGCCAATACTTCTATGGCAGCGATACCGTTAAAATAATCGGTCCGCGGCGGCCTTTTCATTGGCCAAAGAAGTAGCATTGGTGTGCCGACGGCTAAGCAAAAACCAAATACAACTCCCTGTACTGTCGCTTGGGCTTTGTGGGGCAATAAACCTTGAAATCTTCCCTAAAGCACGGTAAAGTTATAACGAAATGAATCGGCTGCCGACGAAGTCGGCCTCCACAGACCAGCGACTATTGACTAACAACTAGCGACTAAAGCAGGGCCCGTAGCTCAGTCCGGTTAGAGCAGTGGACTCATAATCCATTGGTCCAAGGTTCAAATCCTTGCGGGCCCAGTTGAATTGAGGATTGAAGATTTAATATTGAAGATTGCCCTTCTATGGCGGGGCAGATTGCCGGATTTGATTGGCTATTTTTCGTCTACTGTAAAATTCACTCTGAACCGCAAGCGCTGACTGCTTTTTATGACTGATATTATCAGACGTTGCTAAAACAGCAAAAAAGACTCCTTAAATCCTGTAAAAATAGGTAAAATGCCTAAATAAAAACAAAAAATTTTAAAAATTTTTCTTTTAGCAATTGCACTTCAACGGCTTTCGAATATACTCGTAGTTTCGTTTTTGGCGAAATCTTGATAGGGAATCCCTTTGCATTTTTCAGCAAGGCAAGGGAAGGTAAGCTTGTCCTCCGTAAGAAGTCCATAGGACTCGCGCAGGCCGGCTCTCGAGTGATCGGGAGCAAGGGATTCTGTCGTTTCAGTACTGATACAGGCGTTAAACGGTTATGGTTGCATAGCTCATCACGATTGCGTTTGACGTGAGACGATAGACTAAACCCGCCGCGCAGCCGGTAAACGAAAAATAAATCTGCTGCTGTAGCTCAGTTGGTAGAGCGCATCCTTGGTAAGGATGAGGTCATGGGTCCAAATCCCATCAGCAGCTAAGTTGATATATACGACCTGTAGTAAAAGGCTTAATCGGTCAATAACCGAAATGTCGGTTTATTAAAAATAAAAATTAAGGTATTAAAAAAATATCCAAAAGACAATTTGGAGGTTAGCAAAAAATGGCTAAGGCAGTATTTGAAAGAACGAAACCGCACGTTAACGTTGGAACTATCGGACACGTTGACCACGGTAAGACGACCTTGACCGCGGCAATGACCAAGGTTATGGAGCTTAAAGGTCTGTGTAAGTTCAAGTCGTACGATGAGATTGCCAAGGCTTCCGAAGCACATGGCCGCAGAGACCCAACAAAAATCCTTACAATCTCAACCGCACACGTCGAGTATATTACCGAAAACCGCCACTATGCTCATGTTGACTGCCCCGGACACGCAGACTATGTAAAGAATATGATTACCGGCGCCGCTCAAATGGATGGGGCTATCCTGGTGGTTTCCGCTGCCGATGGCCCTATGCCGCAGACGAGAGAGCATATCCTGCTGGCAAGACAGGTCAACGTGCCCAAAATCGTTGTTTTCCTTAATAAAGTTGACCTTGTTGACGACCCTGAGCTGATTGACCTTGTGGAAATGGAAATCAGGGAATTGCTCAACAAATATGAATTTCCGGGCGACGATACGCCGATTATTCGCGGCTGTGCTATAACTGCTATGAAGGCCGAGAAACTTGACGACCCCGCCTGCAAGCCCATCGAAGAACTGCTCAAGGCTATGGATGAGTATATTCCTATTCCAGTCAGGGAAGTCGATAAGCCCTTCCTGATGCCTGTTGAGGATGTCTTCAGCATTAAGGGACGCGGCACGGTAGGAACGGGAAGAGTTGATCGCGGCAAGGTTCACGTCGGCGATGAAATCGCAATCATCGGCCTGAACAAAGAGACCCGCAAGTCGATTGTTACCGGCGTTGAGATGTTCAACAAGACTCTCGATGAAGGACAGGCCGGCGATAACATCGGCGTGCTGCTGCGAGGCGTTGAGAAAGATGAGCTCGAACGCGGGCAGGTTATTGCTGCACCGGGTTCGATTACGCCTCATACTCGGTTTGAAGCCGAGGTTTATGTGCTTACAAAGGATGAAGGCGGGCGGCATTCGCCGTTTTTTGCAGGCTATAAGCCGCAGTTCTATTTCAGAACGACTGATGTTACCGGTGGCGTCATAGCAATCAAGAGCAGGGAAGGAAAGCCTGCTGAGATGTGTCTGCCGGGCGATAACATCGGTATGGAAGTCGAAATTATCTCGCCTATAGCTATGGAAGAAGGCCTGAGGTTTGCTATACGTGAAGGCGGAAGGACCGTTGGAGCCGGTGTTGTTACAAAGATTATAAAATAAGGAAGCGATGACGGTCTGTAAAGATGGCTAAGGCTAAAAAAAGAGAAGACGTTTGGCTGGAGTGTTCTGAATGTGGCAGCAGGAACTATCGCACCAGTATAAATGTTGTGCAGGGGGCTCCGAAAATTGAGCTTAAGAAGTTCTGCAAAACTGAGCGAAAACGCACTGTTCACAAAATAAGGCGTAAATAGCCTGATATATTAATTCTGAAAAAGGCGTTGAGAAGTACAAGCGTATCTGATGAAAGTTTACAGAAAGCGGATGTATATAGCATAGGCCAGTAGCTCAATTGGCTAGAGCGGCGGTCTCCAAAACCGCAGGTTGGGGGTTCGACTCCTCCCTGGCCTGCTGTTTGCCGAAAAGAAGTAAGGAGGTAAGGAAAAACCTTTGGTTCGAGCGGTGATTACAAAATAAAAATCCCAATTATAAAATTGGGCTAAATAAAATAATAAGATTTTGAGTTATTCGACGAGAGCTGAAATGTTGATTGAAAAATATAAGTGGGGACAAGGGAAAAATACCCGACTATACAGCGCAACTGCAATAGCAATAATCGTGGGTATCGGCTGCTGGATACTCTATCAGAAACTGACAGCGGCAATAAATGTCAGCGAAACAGCCGGATTGTGGATAACCGTTACCGTACCACTTGGACTGTTCGCCCTGACAGCCCTGGTACTCTACTGGCTCGTCAATAAGCCCAAAGTGGCTGATTTCCTGATTTCAGCAGAAGGCGAACTAAAGAAGGTCAGCTTCAGTTCAAGACGCGAAATAGCAGTGTCCACCTTCGTCGTTATCATAGTCGTAATCCTGACAGCAGGAATGCTGGGACTGGCAGACTTCTGCTTCAATCTGTTTTTCACAAACGTCCTGGGAATATAAAAGCCCCGCCCGCGGCGGGTAAAGTTTTAAACGGAATAAGTGAAATATATTATGCGGTGGTATGTATTAAGAGTAGCCTCCAACAGGGAGGAACAGGTTAAAGAAACCCTTGTGAGAAAGGTTACAATCGAAGGCCTGGAAAGCGTTATCGGCAGAATCGTTGTGCCGGTCGAACAGGTCAAGCGTATACGCGGCGGAAAACAGAAGGTCTTCAAACGCAAGCTTTACCCGGGCTACGTTTTTATGGAGATTGAGCCCGGCGAAGACGGCAAGATTAGCGAAAAGGCGTGGTTTCTGATAAAGGAAACCATCGGAGTCGGCGACTTCGTCGGCACAGAAGGTCTGCCTGTTCCCATGACCGATACGGACGTCGCAAAAGTGCTCAGCGAGGTCGAAAAGGCCACGGAACAGGCAACGGCAAATATAAAAGTCGATTTCGCAAAAGGAGACATTGTGAAAATCAGGGAAGGAGCCTTCGAAAACTTCGAAGGAACCGTCGATTCAATCGACAGCGGACGCGGCGTTGTAAGAGTCAACGTTACAATCTTCGGAAGAAGCACGCCGTTAGATATCGAATACTGGCAGATAGAGAAAGTATGATAAGAAAATTAAAAATTAAAGATCAAAAATAAAAATTGTGGTATCCGCCTTCGTCCCTAAGGGACTTCGGCGGATGATTAATTTAATTGTATTTGTTGGTTTTAAATCTCGATTTGGATAAGAAAAGATGGCCAAGCGAATAGCGACGAAGATAAAGCTGCAGGCGCCCGGCGGGCAGGCGACGCCTGCGCCGCCAATCGGGCCGGCACTGGGACAGCACGGCGTAAATATCGGGCAGTTCGTTCAGCAGTTTAACGAACGAACCAAAGACCTCAACGGCACTATTGTACCCGTTGAAATAAGCGTATATGCGGACAAGACATTCGATTTTATCGTAAAAAGTCCGCCGGCAGCGGTGCTGCTCAAACAGGAGGCACAGCTTGCAAAAGGAAGCGGCATACCGAACAAGGAAAAGGTCGGGAAAGTCAGCAGACAGCAGATAAAAAAAATCGCCGAAAGGAAGATGAAAGACCTTAACGCATTCGATATAGAACAGGCGTGCAAAATCGTCGAAGGCACGGCAAGAAGTATGGGAATAGAAGTAATTTAGAAATTGAAGAATGAAAATTGAAGAATGAAGATTTTTTGAATTCGCCTACGGCGGGATTATTATTAATTTTTCAATCTTCAATGTTCAATCTTAAATCTTAAATTTAAAAAGGCTTACCACGGCAATGTCTGCCGGAGAGACCGACGGACAAAACACCCCGCCCTGAGTGGCGGGGGCTAAATAAAAATAGTGGGAGCGAAAAGTCGAATAAATTTTTTCGCGGAGTAAAAAAATGAGAAAAAGAGGCAAGAGATATGTAGCTGCGGCAAAAGACCTGCCGACAGGACCGGTGAGCCTGACGGAGGCGGTGGAGAAGGTAAAATCTTTTCCGCAGGGCAAATTCGACCAGAGCATCGATTGCGTCGTATGGCTGGGGATAGACGCCAAGCAGTCCGACCAGATTGTCAGGGGTGCCGTTTCACTGCCACACGGCATAGGAAAGAGCAAAAAAGTCATAGCCTTCTGCGAAGATTCGGACATTGACGCCGCAAAACAGGCAGGGGCAATCGAGGCAGGCAGCGATGATCTGGTCAAGAAGATTACCGGCGGCTGGATGGACTTCGATGTCGCAATCGCTTCGCCAAAGGTGATGAGCAAGGCCGGCAGGCTTGGAAAAATATTAGGGCCGCAGGGAAAGATGCCTTCGCCGAAAAACGGGACAGTGACGCGGGATATCATCACGGCCATTAAGGAATTTGCGGCGGGAAAAGTGGAATTCAAGAACGATGCCGGCGGAAACGTGCATGTTGTCGTAGGCAGGCAGAGCTTCGATGAAGACAAGCTCGTCGAGAACATCCGGGCGTTTATGGCACTGATAAAGAAGATAAAGCCTGTGGCGGCAAAAGGGACATATATAAAGAAAGCGGCCATATCGGCGACGATGAGCCCGGGCATTCAGATTAATGCGGCGGAATTTTAAACAGAATTACAGGTGAAGAAATGAGTAAATATGTAAAACAGATGTTAACAAAAGAGCTGACGAGCAAATTCAAAGGTGTCAGCGAATTTCTTGTTGTCGATATGACGGGAATCGACGGGATAGTCAACAACCAACTTCGCGGGAAACTTCGTCAAAAGGGAATCAGGATGACGATGGTGAAAAACGCGATGATGAAACAGGCTGCGGCTGAACTGGGAATGGAAGTGGCTGCAGGGCTGTTTGCCGCAGGCTCGTGCACCGTAGTGTACGGCGGCGACAGTGTTGTTGACGCGGCAAAGGAAATCAGGGCTGCAGGTATCGGCAAGAAGACGGTAATAAAATTCAAGGGTGCCTACATTGACGGAGCAGCTCTCGATGAGGCGGCGGCATCGCAGCTTGCGAATATGAAGAGCAGGACCGAGCTGCAGGGTGAAGTCGTTATGCTCGCAAATTCACCCGGCAGGCGGCTGGCAGGTGCAATCGCAGGGCCGGCGGGTATCATCGCAGGATGCGTAAAAGCAATTGCTGAGAAGGCTGAGAAACAAGCAGCGTAATTTAGAATTTAAAATTTAATATTTAAAATTGAAGATTTAAATAACTTGCTTTAGCGGGTGTCCTGAAAGGGTTAAACGGGACAGCGTAGTCCCGGCTGCCGCGAAGCTGAGAGCTACAGGAGTAATAAAATGGCAGACGAAACAGTAAAAGAGAAAGAGAAAGAGAAAGAGAAAGAGAAAGAAAAAGAGTTCAGCTCAGAGACGAAAAAACTGGGCGATGCGATTGTGAAATTGACGCTTATGCAGGCCAAGGAACTGGGTGACTACCTGAAAGAAGTTCATGGGATAGAACCGGCAGGCGGCGGAGTGGTAATGGCGGCAGGGCTGGCAGCAGGAGCGGCAGGAGCCGGAGCAGTTGAAGAAAAGACCACCTTCGACGTTATACTCAAAGAGTTCGGAGACAAGAAAATCCAGGTCATAAAGGAAGTAAGAGCTCTTACAGCCCTGGGACTGAAAGAGGCAAAAGACCTTGTGGACGGGGCGCCGAAGCCCGTAAAACAGGGCGTCAGCAAAGACGAAGCAGAAACGGCGAAAAAGCAGCTTGAGTCTGCCGGCGCTGTTGTTGAAATAAAGTAAAGATTGCGTAAATCGGTTGCGGTTGCGCAGCTCGTCGCGGTTACGTTAAACGTAGGACGACAAACGAAACGAGCATCGTAACCGGTGAACGAAAGACGTTTAACAAATAATTTACGGAGTGTGTAATGGTCACAAGAACCGTAAGAGATTTCGGGAGAATCGCAGATGCGATCGGCATTCCGAATCTTATCGAAGTTCAGCGGGAAAGCTACGAAAGATTTCTGCAGGCCGAAGTTTCTGTGCAGAAAAGAAAAAATATCGGGCTTGAAGCACTATTTAGGGAAATATTTCCTATCGAGAGCTATGACAAAACGATGAGCCTTGAGTTCCTCGGCTACGAGTTCGACAGGCCCAGATATTCGCCTAACGAATGCAGAGAACTGAGGCTGACTTACGGCTATCCCATAAAGATAGCCTGCAGGCTGAAACGAAGCGATGTAGAAGACATTTCGGAACAGGCGGTGTATATCGGAGAAATACCGATAATGATAGGCGGCGGAGAATTCATCGTCAACGGGGCCGAACGCGTTATCGTCAACCAGCTTCACCGCTCGCCGGGCGTCGATTTTCTTATCGAAAGCAAAGAAGGCGACAGAGTCCTGCACGGCGGAAGAATCATACCGGAACGCGGAAGCTGGATAGAAATTTCCGTTACGAAAAAAGACGTTCTTATCGTCAGAATCGACCAGTCCAGCAAGATACCGGCCACGATGTTCCTGCGGGCAATGGGCCAGCAGTACGGCACTACGGAGGAAATCATAAGATTATTTTATGATACAAAAACCATCTCAGTCGACAAGCTCGACCCGCTGATGTGGGCGGTAGGGCCTGTCGTTGATACCGAATCAGGCGAAATTGTCGTCGAGGCGGGGACACAGATAGGCGACAGGACGGGGCAGATACAAAGAAGCTCGGCAAAGAAAATTGAGGTCATAATGAAAGTAATCGACCCTCTTGTTTTAAATACTCTTGCCGAGGATGATTGCCAGAGCCATGAGGAAGCTCTGCTGAAGCTTTACGCAAGATTGCGCCCCGGCAATCCGCCGAATATCGAAAAGGCAAAAACATTGTTCCAGGAGAAGTTTTTTGACGCCGCCAGGTATCGGCTCGGCAGGGTCGGCAGATTCAGACTAAACAGGAAATTCAAGCAGGATGTCAGCGAGAACGAAATGACGCTTCGGCCTGAGGATTTTCTCAACACGATGAAATACATCGTCGGGCTGCGAAACAGTCAGGGTGTCGTCGACGATATCGACCATCTGGGAAACAGAAGGCTGCGAACGATTGACGAGCTTGCATCAGATGAAATCAGAAAAGGGCTTTTGAAACTTCGCAGGACGGTTCAGGAACGGATGAGTATGAAAGACCCGCAGCAGGTCATTCGTATAGCAGACCTTGTCAACTCAAAAAGCGTATCGAGCAGCGTTGACTATTTCTTCGGCAGAGGCGAGCTGAGCCAGGTTGTGGACCAGACCAACGCACTGAGCCAGCTTACGCATGAACGGAGACTTTCAGCGCTGGGGCCTGGCGGGCTTAACCGAAAAAGAGCGGGCTTCGAGGTTCGAGATGTGCATATTAGCCATTACGGCAGAATATGTCCGATAGAGACGCCTGAAGGAACAAATATAGGCCTTATAGCGTCGCTGGCAATCTTTTCAAAGATAGATGAGTACGGTTTTCTGCTTACGCCTTACCGCAAGGCTGAAAAAGGGAAAGTTACCGGCGAGGTGGCTTATTTAAGGGCGGACGAGGAAATGGAAGCGACGTTTGCTCCGCCTGGCAGCATAAAAACAGGGACCGACAAACTGCAGGAAGGAATAGTACTTGCCAGAAAGCAGGGCGAACTTGCCCAGGTTGACGGCAAAGAAGTGAATTATATTGATGTGTCGAGCAAACAAACAGTCGGTGTCTCGGCGGCGCTTATTCCTTTTCTCGAACATGATGACGCAAACAGGGCGTTGATGGGCTCGAATATGATGCGGCAGGCTGTGCCACTGCTGACAACGGAACCGCCGCTGGTGCTGACGGGAATGGAAGAACATGTTGCGAGAAATTCAAGTATGGTCGTCCGCGCCGCAATTTCAGGAACTGTGACTGCTGTTGACGCAAAAAGAATAGTTATTGACGATGCCGATGTTTATGAGCTTGAAAAATTCGTGGGGCTCAACGAAAGAACATGCCTTAATCAGATACCGATAGTTTCTGTCGGGCAAAAGGTCAAAAAGAACGACATCATCGCAGATGGCGGCGGAAGCGGCCATGGTGTGCTGTCGCTGGGCAAGAACGTGCTCGTGGCTTTCATACCGTTCGACGGGTTTAACTTTGAGGACGCAATTCTTATAAGCGAAAAGCTCGTAAGAGACGATGTGTTTACGAGTATTCATATCGATGAATTCAGCGTCGAGGTCCGCGAGACCAAACTCGGCAGAGAGGAATTCACAAGGGATATTCCCAACGTTGGCGAAAAGGCGCTGAGAAATCTCGATGAAAACGGAATCGTGCGCGAAGGCTCTCGTGTTGACGCGGGCGATATGCTTGTCGGCAAGGTTTCGCCAAAGAGCAAGACGGAACTTACGCCGGAAGAGAAGCTGCTTCACGCAATTTTCGGCAGAGCCGGCGAAGACGTCAAGAACGACTCGCTCGAACTGCCCAGCGGCTACAACGGCATCATCATCAAGACAAGCAGGTTCACCAGAAAAGGGGCCGGCAGCGATGAACAAAAGAAGGCATACAGGCAAAAAATCAGGGATTATGAAGCCGAGATGAAACAACGACGAAGCCTTGTCTTCAAACAAATGATAAATGAAATAACCAAAAAGTTTGAAGTTACCATTATTGACCCGACAACCCGACAGAAGGTCGGTGCAAGCGAGGAAATGGAGGTTGTTTCCGAGCAGATTGAAAACTTCGATATCACATGGGTCAAACCAGCCGCTGTCCGCCAGCAGGTGCAGGCTGTCGCAGACAAATATATGCCGAAAATTGCGGAAATTTCCCAGGAGGCAAAAATAAAAGTTGAGAGGATGAAACACGGCGATGAACTGCCCAGCGGTGTGCTTGAGACGATAAAGATTTACGTTGCCACCAAACGTACTTTGTCTATCGGCGACAAAATGGCAGGCAGACACGGCAACAAGGGCGTTATCGCGAGAATTATGCCTGTGGAAGATATGCCGTATCTTGAAGACGGAACGCCGGTGGATATATGCCTTAATCCGCTGGGCGTGCCAAGCAGAATGAATGTCGGGCAGATTCTGGAAACACATCTGGGCTGGGCTGCAAAGGTGCTCGGCTTCGATGCTCTTACCCCGGTTTTTGCCGGCGCGACAGAAGAAGAAATAAAACAACTGCTGGTTGAGACAAACGAGCATGTGCTGAAGCGCAGCAAAGAGCTGGCGCAAAGCAGTACCACACCGCCTGCGGACGAGATTTTTGCTCATATCGGGGCGGATATGAAAGCGACGTTGTATGATGGAAGAACCGGAGAGCCTTTCGAGCAGACCGTTACCGTCGGTTACATATATATGATGAAGCTGCATCATCTGGTTGACGACAAGATTCACGCCCGCTCGACGGGGCCTTACAGCCTTATCACACAGCAGCCGCTCGGGGGCAAGGCAAGGACCGGCGGACAGCGATTCGGCGAAATGGAAGTCTGGGCGCTGGAAGCTTATGGCGCCGCTTATACGCTGCAGGAGCTGCTTACGGTTAAAAGCGACGATATTGAAGGCAGAACAAAAATCTATGAATCAATGGTCAAAGGCAAAAATACGCTCGAGGCAGGCACGCCGATTTCATTCGATGTGCTGTGCAGCGAAATACGGGGGCTGGGACTCAATATCCAGCTTGAAAAGAAAAGAATAGGCGTAAGAACGCTTTAGAAAACATTATGAAAATAAAAGCTTTAAAAACCTCCAAATTCAGGAGCGAGCTTAAATGAACGAAAGTATTTATGATAAAATAAACGATTACGGTTCGGTAAAGATAGGTCTTGCCAGCCCGAACGACATTCGAAGCTGGTCCTTTGGAGAGGTAAGAAAGCCTGAGACGATTAACTATCGTACCTACAGGCCTGAAAAGGACGGGCTTTTCTGCGAACGTATCTTCGGGCCGGAAAGAGACTGGGAATGTTCCTGCGGAAAATACAAGGGAACAAAATTCAAGGGTATCATCTGCGACCGATGCGGGGTAAAGGTGACGCACAGCAGGGTGCGAAGAAAACGAATGGGACATATCAACCTTGCGGCGCCGGCAGTGCATATATGGTTCTTCAAAGCTATGCCGTCAAGGCTGGGAACGCTGCTTGCGATGAAGACAATCGACCTTGAAAAAATCATCTACTTCCAGGATTATGTCGTTACAGACGCGGGGCAAAGCCCGCTGAAGATAAAACAACTGCTCAATGAGGAAGAATACCGCGAAGCTATCGCCAAGTACGGCAACTCGTTCAAGGCGGCAATGGGAGCCGAGGCCATTAAAAACCTGCTGGCAGTACTCGATATGGAACATCTGGCCGGAGAACTGAGGGTCGCTATGACCAAAACCAGCAGCAAACAAAAAATAAAAGACCTGACAAAAAGACTTAAAATTGTCAACGCCATAAAGGCAAGCCCAAATAAACCGGAGTGGATGGTACTCGATGTGGTGCCGGTAATACCGCCGGATTTGCGGCCCCTGGTTATGCTCGAAAGCGGAAACTTCGCTACAAGCGACCTCAATGACCTGTACCGGAGAATCATCAACAGAAACAACAGACTCAAAAAACTTATGGACCTTAATGCACCAGAGGTCATCATACGCAACGAAAAAAGAATGCTGCAGCAGGCTGTCGATGCACTGTTAGACAACGGCAGGTGCCGAAGACCCGTGCTGGGAAGCAACAACCGGCCTTTGAAAAGCCTGACAGATATGATTAAGGGCAAGCAGGGCAGATTCAGAGAAAACCTGCTCGGCAAACGAGTCGATTATTCAGCGCGTTCCGTTATCGTTGTCGGGCCGCATCTCAAACTCCACCAGTGCGGTCTGCCGAAGAAAATCGCTCTTGAACTTTTCCAGCCGTTTATCATTCGTGAACTGAAGGAGCGAGGACTTGCCGACACTATCAAAAGCGCAAAGAAAATGCTCGAAAGACGTGAAGAACGGGTCTGGGACATCCTCGAAAAAGTCATTCATCAGCACCCTGTGCTGCTGAACCGCGCTCCGACACTGCACAGGATGGGTATCCAGGCATTTGAGCCGGTGCTGGTTGAAGGAAACGCTATTATGCTGCATCCTCTTGTTTGCAAAGGGTTTAATGCAGATTTTGACGGCGACCAGATGGCGGTACATCTGCCGCTTAGCGTCGAGGCTCAGGTCGAGGCTCATACGCTGATAATGTCAACAAACAGCATCTTTTCGCCGGCCAACGGCGCGCCAATCGTAGGGCCGTCACAGGATATAGTGCTCGGCAATTATTATATAACCGTTGAGCACATAGGGGAAAAAGGCGAAGGTATGATTTTCAGGGACACCTGTGAGGCAATTACAGCCTACGAAATGGGGAAGGTTACCATACACGCAAAAGTAAAAGTCGGACTGCCAAAAGGAAGAAAAATCGCTACCGCCGAAAAGGTGAAAGAAAGCAGCAGTTTAACAGAAACTACGCCGGGAAGATGTATTTTCAACGAAATACTGCCGAAAGAACTACCGTTTTATAACTGTACGATGAATCAGAAAATGCTCAGGGTGGTTATCAATGACTGCTTTGGCCTGTCGGACGGCAGAACAAGTCTCAGACTGCTGGATGATATAAAAGAGCTTGGGTTTAAATACGCCACACTGGCAGGACTGAGCTTCGGTCTTGCCGATTTGAGAGTGCCGCCTGAAAAGCAGGAAATCATCGACCGAACCCAGAAGATAGTCGACCGTATAGAGAAAAATTACAACGATGGCGTACTGACCGAGGGCGAAAGATATAACCAGATTATCGATGCCTGGACGCACGCCCGTGTCGCCGTTACAAATGCGATGATGCAGGGCCTGAAAAACGATACACGAGGCGGCAGACCTTATCTTAACCCGATTTACCTGATGAGCGATTCCGGTGCAAGAGGAAGTGTTGACCAGATTCAGCAGCTTGCAGGGATGAGAGCCCTTATGGCAAAACCAAGCGGCGAGATTATCGAAACGCCCATCAAGTCGAACTTCCGCGAAGGCCTTAACGTGCTGGAGTATTTCAGCTCGACACATGGGGCACGAAAAGGTCTTGCCGATACCGCTCTCAAGACGGCTGATTCAGGCTATTTGACAAGGAAGCTTGCAGATGTTGCTCAGAACGTTATCGTCAACGAAATCGACTGCGGCACACTGCAGGGCATTACGAAGACCACACTTTACAAGGGCGAACAGGTCGATGTACCTTTAAAAGAGCTTATCATCGGCAGAACGGCGCGAGATAATGTCAGAAACCCGATAACCGACGAGATGATTGTGCGGGAAAACGAAGTTATTACGTCTGAAGCGGCGGAAAAGATTGAAGCACTCGGGCTTGAATCAATCCGCATCAGAAGCTCGCTTACTTGCGACAGCCCATTAGGCGTCTGCGCCAAGTGCTACGGCTGGGATTTGAGCACCGGCAGACTCGTCGAAGAGGGAATGGCTATCGGCATCATTGCGGCTCAGTCCATCGGTGAGCCTGGAACTCAGCTTACAATGCGGACATTCCATACCGGCGGAGTCGCTTCGCGAGAAATTCTCGAAAGCGACCAGAAAGCCACTCAGGCAGGCCTTGTTGACTTTCGTGATTTGAATGAAGTGCCTGACCCTGCCGTCTCCGGAGCAGAACAGGCTGATATGAAAGACCTGCCGGAAAAGCTGCGACCTATAAAATCGAAAGGGATCGTTCTGAAAAGAAACGGCGAACTGGCAATCCTTGATGACAAAGGGCGTGAGCTCGACAAATTCAAGGTGCCTTACGGCGCAGGTATTCAGGTAGTTGATAAACAGCGAGTCGAGCGGGGCCAGAGATTATTCTCGTGGGACCCGCATATGGTTCCGATTCTGGCCGAAATCGCCGGCAATATCCGCTTTGTTGACGTGATAGACGGCGAGACGATGCGGGTCGAGGAAGAACGCAAAGGCCAGCACGGCAGACCCGTCATCATCGAGCATAAAGGCGACAAGCATCCGCAGGTTATTATCGAAGATGATAGCGGGAAAATTCTTGACGTTCATTATCTGCCGGCAAAGGCAAGAATTGAGGTCATTGAAGGCGATAAAGTTCAAGCAGGCCAGCTGCTTGCCAGACAACCTCGCGGAGCAGGCGGCACACAGGACATTACCGGCGGCCTGCCGCGAGTAACCGAAATTTTTGAAGCAAGAAAGCCCAAAGAGCCTGCCGCTATGGCGGAAATCAGCGGCAAAGTCGAATTAAAAAGTGATAAAAGGCGCGGCAAGATGACCATTATCATCCGAAGCGAAAAGATGGAAAAGGAACATCACGTGCCCCGCGACAGACACCTCAACGTACACGCGGGCGATACCGTTGAAGCGGGAGACCCGCTGACAGACGGACCTCTTGTGCCGCATGATATACTGAGAATCAAAGGCGAAGAGGCCCTGCAAAGGTATCTGCTGGCTGAGGTTCAGAACGTCTATCGTTCGCAAAATGTAACCATCAATGACAAACACATCGAGATTATCCTTTCGCAAATGCTGCAGAAGGTCGAGATTGAAACAATCGGCGACAGTAATTTTCTGCTGGGCGATATTGTGGCGAAATACTTTTTCAGGAAGGCCAACGAAGATATCACCAGCGGCCTTAAGGTTACTGACGCAGGCGAAAGCGAGCTTGTCGTCGGGCAGGTTTGCACCAGGGCAGAACTTGAACAGGCCAACGAAAAAGTTGGAAAGCTCGGCGGCCAGCCTGCAAAAGGGAAAAAACCAAGACCGGCAACTGCAAAAACTATCCTGATGGGAATTACGAAGGCCGCTTTGCAGTCCGAAAGCTTCATCTCCGCCGCCAGTTTTCAGGAAACAACCAAGGTATTGACTGAGGCGGCTTTGGTTGGTAAAGTGGATGAATTACTCGGTTTGAAGGAAAACGTAATCCTGGGACATTTGATTCCCGCAGGCACGGCGTTCAAGCCACACCTCGAAATGAGCGTAAAACACCTTGCGAAAGCTCCGCTGCCGAAAGAACTCGCAGAGCTTAAGGAAACGCACGATGCCGAGGCTCAGGCCGAGGCAGCGGCAAGGGCAGCGTTAGGACTTGAATAAAACGTTAAGCGTTAAGCGAAAAAAGATACGCTTCACGAAATACGAAATACGAAAGGTTAGATATGCCGACGATAAATCAGTTAGTGAAGAAAGGCAGAAGCAGAAAAGGCAAAAAGCGTGTCTCTGATATTACAGGCTCGCCGCAGAAACGCGGAGTGTGCCTTATAGTCAGAACCCAGACGCCCAAGAAGCCGAACTCTGCACTGCGTAAAATCGCACGTGTAAGACTTACAAACGGCAAAGAAGTTACCGCTTATATTCCCGGCATAGACCACAATCTGCAGGAACACAGCACCGTTCTTGTCAGAGGTGGAAGAGTAAGAGATCTGCCCGGCGTTCGTTATCATATTGTTCGCGGCGTTCTGGATAGCGCCGGCGTAGCTAACCGCAGACGCAGCAGAAGTAAATACGGAGCAAAGAAAGCTTAAAACGTGAAGCGTATCTCGTGAAGCGTATCTTTTTTCGCTTCATGCTTCACGAAATACGAGATACGAAAGGGTAAATAATGGCGAAAAAGTGGACAGCTTCGGGAAAACAATTAAAGCCGGATGCAAAATACAACAGCAAGCTGGCTCAAAAGTTTATTAATATGCTTATCTGGAAGGGCAAAAAAAGCATCGCACAGAAAATTTTCTATGATGCTATGTCAATAATAGAAAAGCGGGTAAAAGACGCCCAGCCGCTTGAGCTGTTTGAGACCGCCGTCAATAATGTAAAACCGTACATTGAAGTTCGCTCGAAGCGCGTCGGCGGAGCAAGCTACCAGGTACCGATGCCTGTCAATTCGAAAAGACAGCAGTCACTGGCCTTTCGATGGATTATCGCCTCGGCAAGAAGCAAAAAAGGCAAGGCTATGAGCGAAAAACTCGCAACCGAACTTATGGACGCATTCAACAGGCAGGGCGGCGCTATGACAACCCGCGAGAATATCCATAAGATGGCAGAAGCAAACAAGGCATTTGCCCACTTCGCGTGGTAAGAAATCAGAAATATAATGCCACGGTCAAATTCAGTTATTTAACCGTGGCATTTTTATTTAATTGTAAATTTTATGCCCGAATCACTTAAGAAAATTCGCAATATAGGAATAATGGCTCATATCGACGCCGGTAAAACGACTCTTACAGAGAGAATCCTTTATTATGCCGGCAAGACCTACAAAATGGGCGAGGTACACGATGGCACCGCTGTTATGGATTATCTCGAAGAAGAACAAGAGCGCGGCATTACCATAACAAGCGCAGCGACGACCTGCCTGTGGAAACAATGGACTATCAACCTCATCGATACACCGGGGCACGTTGATTTTACCGCGGAGGTCGAACGCTCACTGCGGGTCCTCGACGCCGCCATTGCCGTGTTTGACGCGAGCGAGGGTGTGCAGGCCCAAAGCGAAACGGTCTGGAGACAGGGCCAAAAATATAATCTGCCGGCTGTGTGCTTTATCAACAAGATGGACAAGACAGGTGCGGACTTCGAGAGGTCCATCAGCAGTATAAAAGAAAAACTTCTTGCACATCCTGTCTGCGTGCAGATTCCTATTGGTGCCGAGTCGGGATTCGAGGGCATTATCGACCTTATCAAAATGAAGGCGGTTTACTACAAGGCTGAAAAATTAGGGGCAAGTTTTGAAGAATTTGATATACCGCACAAGTATGCTGAGCTGACCGGAAAATGGCGGCACGATATGCTCGAAAGCCTCGCCGAGTTCGATGAACATCTGATGGACAAATACGTTCACGATAAGCCTGTGGATGAAGATTTGATACATAAGGCACTGAGGAAAGGGACTTGCGCAGGAAAAATACATCCCGTCTTTGTCGGCTCGGCGCTGAAGTATATCGGCGTCCAGAGACTCCTCGATGCTGTGGGAAGGTATTTTCCTTCGCCTTTAGACAAACCAGATATGACAGGACACAAACCGTCAGACGACCAGAAGAAAATAGCCGTCAAATGCGACCCGCACAGAAGTCTTGTCGCCCTGGCTTTCAAAATAATCAACGACAAACACGGAGACTTGTATTTTCTCAGGATATATCAGGGCACATTGAAAAGCAGCACGAGGGTTCTCAATACAAGCAGAGACTGCAAAGAAAACGTTACAAGACTGTTCAAAATGCACGCCAGCACCAGAGAAATCGTATCTTCCGCGCGTGCCGGCGATATCATCGCCTGCATCGGCCTAAAGGAGACCCTCACAGGGGATACCCTCTGCGATACAAAAAGTCCTATAATACTTGAGAGTATCACGTTTCCTGAGGCAGTCATTAGTATGTCGATAGAACCTTACAGCACCACCGACAGGGGCAAGCTGTCGGAGGCGCTTGCGAAACTGAGAAAGGAAGACCCGACTTTCAAGTGCAAATACGATGCTGAAACGGGACAGACCATTATCAGCGGAATGGGAGAGCTGCATCTCGAAATACTCCAGCACAAACTTGTAAGAGACCTCAAAGTCAACGTCAGAGTTGGAAAACCCAAGGTTGCTTACAAAGAAGCAATAACTGCCAAGGCCGAAGCTGAAGGGAAATTTATTCGCCAAACCGGCGGGCGAGGCCAATATGGGCATGTTGTTATTACCATCGAACCTTTGATTGACGAAACCGGCCATTACAGGAAGGAAATAGAATTCGCAAACAAGATAACCGGAGGGGCAATACCCAGAGAATATATACCGGCTGTGGAAAATGGTGTAAAGCAGGCTTTTGTCAGTGGAGAGATAGGAGGCTATCCTGTTGTTGGAGCTAAAGTTACGTTAATTGACGGCTCATTTCATCAGGTTGATTCATCAGAAATAGCCTTTGAGCAGGCGGCTGACATTGCCGTTCGTGAAGCACTTAAGAAAGCAAGGCCGGTTCTACTCGAACCTATTATGAAACTTGAGGTCAGTATTCCAGAATCTGATTATGGGGCTGTTCAAGGTAGTATAATCAGCAAGCGCGGAATGATTA
>CAZUEO010000040.1:0-15322 GCA_964619675.1 uncultured Planctomycetaceae bacterium
TATTAACTAAATCATAAACCGAACTGACAATAACTCCCGCTTTTCGCAAATCATCAACAAGCGGCTTTTCTTCTTTGTCAAGTCTTGCTTCCAAGGCAGCAAATTTTTCTTCATATTTTCTCGTTCGTTCCCGATACTCAGGATCTTTCTCAAGTATCGCCATGAACTCGGCTGCAGTTTTCGCCTTCCACTTACTCTCATTATTTTTCATTATTACCCACCTGGAATAGGCTTTTGAATTATTAATTTGCTATCAATTGCCTGTTTTAATGGTTTGGACATTTGCGTCGTTGAACGTATATATAACTCAAATTTTAGTCCGTTCTCTTTTGCAAAATTGGAATAATTGCGTAACTGTTTTGTAAAACTTTGCGTAGCTACATTTTTTACTTCTGTAAGGGTGGTTTTTGTTACCTGGTCCGGAAACAATTTTCTTCCCCCATGCATTATGGCTTTTTTAGGTCCGGAAAGCCCTACCGCACGTTCGCCGGCTTGCCCAATTTGAACCGGACCGATACCACCTCTGCCAGATAGATTATTGGCTGCCTCTCCAGCCCCAGTCCCCCACAGAACAATATCCAATCCGAGAGCCTCAAGCGCTACAGCCGCTGCAGCAGATGCACCACTAATATACCCCAATACCCGCGTGACTTGTCCTGCCGTTCCCTGCCTCGCCAGGGCAGGACCACTATCAGCCCAGCCGGGAATCCCCCTTCCCTCAAACATATGTGCAGACATTGCATTTGAAGCAATATTTACGGCATCCCAGAAGGCTTGTAACAGATCTTCTCCAAATCCTTGAAATTGACCGCCATCTTTTTTGCACAACCCCCACGGATCACGCCACCTAAGCGGGTTATTGCTGCAGTAAGCATAAAGATTTATGCCGCCACTGTAGCCGATGGGGTCAGTCTGAAGGAATCGGCCTATACTCGGTTTGTAATATCGTGCGCGATAGTAATACAGGCTGGTTTCAGTATCGTACTCCCTGCCTGTAAACATTCGGCAGTTGCCGAAGTTGCTGGTCGTTAGTATCTGGTCGCTGGCATCTCGAATCGTTACTGCACCAAATACATCGTAAGAGTATTTTTCTACCAAAGCACCGTTATTATTTGAAAGAGCTACGACACTACCTAAGCCATCGTAATGATAATAATACCTTGTCTCACCGCCATTGACGACGAGCATCATTATCGGCTCATCTGTGCCCGGGCCATATATATACTTTTTAAGGAGCGCACCGCTCAGGCTATACTCGGCTATTAAATCATCGCCATCATAGGCATATTTGACGGTTACAGTACCGCCGCTGTGAGTTGTCCTGGATACTCGCCTGCCCGTAAAGTCGTAATTATAATGCGCAACTTTTGTATTTGCAATAGTATTTACATCGGTAAGGCGATTTTCGCAATCGTAGTAATATTTATACGTGCCGTCATTTGTCAAATTGCCCCTGGCATCATAACTGTAAACCACAGAATCAATAGAGTCATATTGATTTAATCTGTTGTGCAGATAACTCGTTGTAGAGCCTGCAATTACGCTTGTGCGATTGCCCACAGCATCGTAGTAATAATCGGCATCACTGCCCAGCCCTGCGGGATAATCTGCATAAGTCAACTGATACAAATTGTCGTAACTGTACAGATATTCGCTGCCGTTGACGAGCATATTCAGCCGATTGCCGACGTTGTCGTACTGGCTGTATTCAATATCAATGGCGGAGCTCATATTATTTGTTATCCTCGTGAGCCTGTCGCCAAGGTCGTACAGATATGCGATACTTGTGCCGTTGCCGTAAGTAAGCAGCGTCCTTCGAGATAACTCATCATACTGGTACTGGGCTATTTGCTGGCCCTGATACTTGACTTTAGTCAGACGCGACTCGGCATCATATTCATAAGTCACCTCGCTATCGTCAGGATAAATGAGCTTTGTCCGCCTGCCAAGATTGTCATATTCATAACCGATGTTTCTGTTTTCCGTATCGACGACTTCCTCAAGCCTGCCGATACGGTCGTAGCTGTAGCTTGTCATTTTTCCATTATCGTTTACATCATAAATCCTGCCTGCAATATCGTAAGTATAGGCAATAGTCCGCACAGAGGAAGCCGGCTGCGAAGTATATTCCTCTGATGGCGGAGTAAAATTGGATGTCCAGCGTGCTATGCCTTTACTTATCCTGATTTCATCAACATTGCCGTTTGCCATTCCAAAGCAAAGATGTATCTCGGCCTTGCCTATATAAAGAGCCTGTGAGTTGCCTATAGTCCCGCTATTTGTAAACGTCCCGTCAATAACGCCATCCAGAAATAATCTTAAAGTAGAACCGCTTCGGGTTACCGCGATATGATGCCAGTTACTATCAGAAAAATCAGTGTTAGCCCCATACCAGGGCCGGCCCTTTATCACAAAGGCCAAACGGCCGTTACCATCGTATTCCAAACACCAATCCCCGGCAGATGCCGTATCCCAGTCACCTGTTGAAGTGGATTTTATTAAACAACAGTTATTACCTGATGTCCTCCTGAACCGTAATTCTATTGTGAAATCACCGTCAAAATTCCAATCGTCTGATGCAGCCAGGCCGAGGTAATCCCCCGCATTTAATAAAGCGGCGCTCGCCGCTCCAAACATTTTCTGTGTGGTATCCAAATCAACGCCATTATTCGTAACGGAATGCTCTGCCTCATCTACAAATGGAAATGTATTAAGATGGAGCATTAACGTAGTATATTCATCACATCCGCTCGTATAACCCCCCTGGCCTTCCTGTGGCATAGTTTTTGTCAGGACTCGATTTAATGCATCGTATGTATAATCGATAGTCTGGCCGCCGCGGTTTGTAAAGCTGATTACATTCGACGCCGCATCATAAATAAAACTTTCCTGCGACCCGGCCGCGTAAGTTACCGTCGTAAGCCTGTCAAAATTATCGTAATCGTAAATTGTTTCATTGCCGTTGGCATCCTTGATTTTTGCAAGCTGGCCATTAGGCGCATAGCAGTATTCAGTTACACTGCCGTTAGCATCGGTAACTTTCCACAGCAAGCCTCTTTCATCATAATCGCTGTGAGTATTATTCTCTTCGGCATCGTTTACATCCGAGAGGTTTTCACTCAGGTCGTAGCTGTAGCTGGTAATAAAGCCGAGGGGGTCTGTGATAGTTTTCAGGTTATCCAGTATGTCATAACTATATGTAGTTGCCTGATTTACATCTGTTATCTTTCTTTCGAGCCTCTGGAGTTGTTTGTTTTCATTATATGACAGGTCGGTTACATAGTTTAAAGGTGATATGGTTTGGGTCAGCAGGCCGAGCTGGTTATAAGCAAATTTCGCGAGCTGGTTATTGGCATCTTTTATTTCAATAACATTGCCCTGCATATCATAGCTAAACTTAGTTGTAATCTTCAGGCCATCAGTCTCGTTTGCATCTGCAATCACCTTCCACAACCTGCCGCAGTTCGGGTCGTTGTTGTCGTTATCGCTGTAATATACATATCTGGTAATTATGCCGTCCGGAGAAGTAGAAGTCTCAACCTGGCCGTGCTCGTTATAAGTAAAGCTGACAACAGGGCTGCAGTTGCCGTCAGGCGTCTGTACCTGCGGCAGGACAATACTTTGCAGGCTGCCGTTTGAATCGTTGTAATTAAAGGTCGTTACATTGCCTCTGGGGCCGGTAACAGTTTTAACAAAGCTGAAATTCGCATCATAAGTATAACTGGCAACAATGTTCGGGCCGCTGACGCCGACAGCGGGTTTCTGGCAAACGCTGGTTACATTGCCGACTGCATCATAAGTAAAATCACTGCAGTTGCCTGCAGGATAGATTATTCTTGTAACATTCCTGTTGGAATCGTGCTCGTAATCTGTAATATACCGGCCGTTAAACTCGTAAAGCTGGTGTATCTCATATTCAAGCAGAGCTTTGCCGTAGATTTTTACCTCATCAATTATGCCTTTAAAACTTCTGCTTTCATCAATACTGCCGTCACAAAAGGCCGCGCCGATATAAAGGTCTCTGTCTCCGGTATTGGGGTGTCCTGCAACAGAATCGGCGGCTCCCGCTTCCTGGCCGTCGATATACAGCCGCAATTTATCGCCGTCGAAGGTTGCAACTATATAGTGCCACTGGCTTGTGGAGACGGCATTATTACTGATGACGCTCTCCAGAGTTGAACCGGTATAAAATCTTATTTCTACTTTGCCGCCTGCTGCTTCTCTTAAATCAAAATTAAAGCCTTCTGCCCAACTTACATCGCACTTGGTAACTATTCCCGCATAATCGGTGTTTGCCTCCTTATATATCCAGACAGAGATAGTAAATTTTTCCAAATCCAGACTGTTACTATCTCTGATACGAACACTATCACCGTCAAATCTAAAGGCGCCGCCAACTTTACCTGCTGTCGATTGCGGCAGATATGCCTTGCCATTATTCCAGCCGGCAGAGTCGGCTACCGAATCTCCATAAATCAAATACGGATAACTGACGCCTTCATCAATTTCCCAAATATCATTAAAATCCCAATTAGCAAAAGTAGCCTGCTGTATCATCTGCGAAGTTGTCCTGGGCGTTCCCTTGCCGGTATCAGACCAACCGGAAGTATCAGAATCGTAGAAGCAATCAGTTACAGTGCCGGTATTTTTCGCACCGCAAAAACCGCCAATATTGCTTGTGCCCGACACTGCACCTGCAGAATAGCAATTTTCCGCCAGGCCGCTTTCAAGTCTACCGACCATGCCGCCAATACAGTCATAACCGTAAATATCCACAACAGAATAGCATTGCGACAAATTACCATTGCTGTAACCGACAAGGCCGCCGGCGCCGATTTTAGGCGCGGTATATGTATAGCCATCCTGAATGTTTCCATAGTATGTATGCCATATTGAAGATACAATTCCATTTCCTGCCTGGTCTCGTATAGAAGTCTGGTAAGCACTGAGACATTCACCAATCAACGGCCCTACCGTATAAGTCGGGTCTGTACTCCAACCGCGGTCTCCAATGCCGGGCCCACCGGTTATGAACTTGAAATAGTATTCAACCGGCGGACTGTCGTCTGTGGCTGTAACCGCTTCCATATAATGATAGTAGTATGGGCTGCTATAATAGGAGTAAGGCGTTACAGCCCACACACCCTCTGCAGTCGGGGTATAGCTTGGAGGGCTTACATCGACTGAACCGGATACGGCCCCGCTCGTGTAACATTTTACGATTGACCCTGAATCACAATAGCCTGCCAAACCCCCGACATAATTTTGCCCAGCAATATCAACATTTGTCAAACCGAGATTTTTTATTACAGCCCCGCCGGCCGTTTTTCCGAAAAATCCCACACAATCAGTAGTCGGCCTGTCGATAAAAAGACCGTCTATCGTATAGCCTCTTCCATCGAAACAGCCTGTAAAAGGACTGGCAGAGTTTCCAATCGGCTCAAATCCGGCACCGCCGTTCCAGGTAACCGTATCAGAGGCATCGATATCACAGCCAAGAACGTAACAGCCGGCAAGGTCGTCTTTAATATTCTGCAATTGAGCCAGGCTCGTGATTATGCAGGGGTCCTGGCAGCCGCAATCCGAAGCAGGCAGATTTTCATCGAACGTCCAGTAAGAAATAAGATTCGGCTCCCTCGTTGAATAGGCGGCGCAGCCTCGGTCGCTCTCGGAATATACTATATTGCTGATAACACTGCCGTTATCATCATAAAAATTAAGGCTATTAACGTCAGTACGGTCAGTTACAATTGTAAGGTTGTGCTCAGGTTCAAAGATGTAATCATAATAGCCATCGCCGTACTTCTGGTAAACGACCCTGTCAGAGGAATCAAAAGTATTCATAAGCCACGTCTGGCCGTTCGGGTCCGTAGCTGAAACGAGATTATGCCTGCTATCGTAACTGTATGTAGTCGCAAAATCGGCAGGGTTCTTTACCGAAACAAGGTTGTTGGTATTGCCGTTATAAATATATTCCCACACCCTGCCGCCGGCATCTGTAACTTTCCAAAGCAGACCGTCATCGTTATACGTCAATGTGATATCTCTATTCAAATCATCTGTTATTGTGGTCAGCTTTTTATACAGCCCGCTTCCGGTATATGAAAAACCGACAGCGTTGCCGAAACTGTCTTCTATTCGCCAAAGGCAGCCGTCGGAATCGAATTTGTATTTTATCCCATACTTTTTATACAGCGTGAAAAGGCCGTCTTCCTTTAGAAAATAATTTGAAATGTCTGTCGGGCTGACATATTTGGCAGGGCTTGACCCGCCGACTTTATTGTAACCAATCCGGTATGTCCTGCCGTTATAAAAGATAATAGCGTTTTCGTTCACCTCAGCCACTTTTAAATTGTAATTCATATCCCAGTTGTATCCGAAACGGGATGTCTTAACATCCACATCGACCGCCGCATCGAAATAGACATAATCCGACCACGTGTCCTGGTTGTCTTTAACTCTATATGAACAGTTATATATTCCGGGCACCGTAAATTTGCAGCTTGATATCGCCTCAGATGCATTTGCAATATCATAAGCTTCCTGCGGAAATCTCCAGTCATATTCGGCAATAGTACCGTCGGAGTCATAAGAAGCGCTGCCGTCAAAACTGACTGTGCCGAACGTCGTAAAACCGTTCTGATAAAATCTTCCGATTACAACGGCAAGTTTTCTGCCTTTAACAACCAAATCCGTCGCAGAATAGGCAATTTTGCCGCTTATAAGATTGACGGGGTCTCCGCCGGTATCCTTATCTTTTGGGTCTTTATCCGGCGATGGAAGATTCGGGTCCGCGTTCGGGTCGCCTGGATTCCTGCTTTGACTTACATTAGGGTCCTCGTCAGGCACAGGCGGCGAATTGACCTGATTTGGGTCATCATCATCGTGCGGACACGCAAAAACATTATTATTAACAAAAACAAATGTTACTAAAATAATACAGAAAACAATAATCCATTTTGGCTTCATTTTGGCACCCTGTATTCTGGTCAATAATTCTTTAATTACCATTGCGGCCGAGCCATTTCTTCGCGAGTTTCACCGCCTTGCAGTCGGGATAATTCGCAAGAACCTTCTGGTAGGCGGCTTTAATCTGCGGCCTGGCCTGCGATTCGGAAATCCTGCCGGCCTTCAGCATCCTTTTGTAATCATAGCCGACCATAAACTGAGCGTTCCAGGCCATATAATAATCAGGATAAACTTCCACTATCGTTTTATAGCATTCTATGGCCTTTTCATATTCACCCAGCTCGTCATAGCAGACTGCTGAATAATAATATGCGTAAGGTGTGGTTGTACAAGCAGGCAGCCGTTCAATTATTTTCTTAAATATACCCAATGCCCTTGCAAAATCTTCTTTGGATGCGGCTGCAGACCCGCTGTTTCTTTCCTGCGAGGCCCTGGCAAAATACCGCTCACCGCACAAAATTATCGTCTGAGCCAGCAAATCATTACCTCCAAAGTCCTTCATAAGCCGCTCGATAGCCCCGTCAGCCTCCTGCACCTGGCCCGACTCTACAAGAGAAAATATGTCTATACCCTTGCCTGTAATCTGAAAATACGCCTGTGCTTTTTCAGCATATGAACTGCCGGGCCCGTTTTGCATTATTTGTTGATAGATACTCCTCGCTGCCGGGTAATTACCGGCCCACACCCATCTCAAGGCGATAATATCGAGCGTCTCCGCAAAGTCCGGATGCCCTGAAAATTCCGCTGTCATTTTATTAAACTCGCTTTGAGCAGCTTTTGCCTGCCCGGAGACGATAAGCAGGCAGATATTCATCCTGTAAGCTCCCATCCTCGCCTCGTCGGCCTTGCTGCTGGCGGGATATTGTCTCGTTATCCGCTGAAAAACATCTCTCGATTCTCTATATCTGTTCGACCATCCGTATCTCCATGCAATCCAGTAAAGTGCGTCATGCAGATCCGGATGACTGGAAAAATCGACAGTTAGTTTATCAAAAGCCGCTTTGGCCTCATCGAACCTTTGCGATGCTATAAGCGCTTGAACCTCCGCCCTGCAAAATCCCAACCTTGCCTTATTAGCATAAGAATTGGCGGGATGGCCCTGTATTAATCTCTGATAAATGTTTTTTTCTTCTTCGTATTTACTTGTCCAGCCGTAATGCCGCCCAATCCAGTAAAGCGCCTCCGGCAGGCCAGACGATTGAGAATAATCAATGAGAAGTTTATCTACGCTCCTGCCGGCCGATTCTGTCTGACCAGATTTAATCAGAGCAATTATACCTGCCTGTGCCTGCTTTACATCATCCGCCTTCGTCAATGCTGCGCCGGACAAGTCATCGGGCAAGCCTGCGGATATATTTAATAATAAACCGACTAAAAGCAAACCTGTTAAATGCTTTCTATACATCGTTAAAACCTCCTGCGGTAGGAATAAAATTCATTTTGCTTACTGACGAACTGGGACCAAGGTTTTTGGAAGGCATCCTCAGATAACGCAACCATAATTAAATCCATACTCACCTCTGAAACCAGCAATACAAGCCTTATATAAAGGCATATAAACCCCCCTTACCAATTTTTAACGCCCTGCACATTGCAGCCTAGCCGGTACTTTAAGGGACAATTAAACTATTTAGACACCCTGTTTTCAAGGGAATGTTTGGATTTTCCTGCCTGGCGATACAATTCAAAATGGCACTGGCGGCAGATTTTTTTACCATATATTAACACAAAATCTTCCCTATTTTGCCTCGTCGCTACATATTATCGCTAAAATTGGGTTTGAAATGCTTGGAAAGCTGTCGGAGTGCCATTTCAATTTTTTTTAAATTCTTACTGGCTGCGGGCTATAAATCCCAAAAAATGCTCTCTTGCTCAATTTTCTACTTGCCCCGTGAGATATGAAATCACCTCATCGATATCAACTCTCGATTCTCGATTTTCTATTTTCCCGCCCTTGGCGCCGACTATCTCATCGGGGCTCGGCGCTCATCAATTATACCCCCGCTTTTTTCAAACTTAACCAAAATTTCAGTGGGTTTTTGTCCTGAATATTCGAATTTTTCCCCTTAAAAAAGCAAAAATGCCATTTTTTGATTGTTTTTTAGGAGTGTAATACCGATTTTGCAAGCATAATGAGGAACACAGTAATATTTTCTCAAAAACCTGGATTGTATATCCCGGCAAAGAAAGCTACCCCGTCAAAAAAAACGTATGGACTTTGCCCGTCACCCAGCTAAATAAGATATTCGAATAACATTTTCCACACGGCAAAACAACAGCGGATAAAAACCTTAGGCAAATTACTGCGGGGTCGATTTTCTCCGCATCGGCGGTTGCAGTTGCTACCTGCGGTTCGGCATTTTTTTACTTTACTCCGTTGTTTCACTCCTGCGTAATTCTGCCCGTTCCCTTGCCCTGTGAGATATGAAATCACCTCATCGATATCAACTCTCGATTTTCTATTTTCTATTTTCCCGCCCTTGGCGCCGACTATCTCATCGGCCTCATCGCAGCCCTTGGCAGCAACTGTAATTTTCCTTAAATTTTGGTTAGCCCTGCCGACACTTCGGCAGGGTTTATTTAAACACTGATTACACAGATTACGCAGATTTATTTTTTCACCACAAAGCCCACGAAGGACACGAAGTATTATAATATTTTATCTTTTTAATTATATAATATTCTTCTTCGTGATTCTTCCGTTCTTCGTGGTTTTATTTTTCTGTGTCATTGCGAGGAGCGAAGCGACGAAGCAATCTTTTTAAACGCAGATTTCGCTGATTTATTTCAACTTCTCAATTTTCGATTCTCTATTCCCGCGGGTTTTGAACCTTTGGTAATTGGCATTTTGGATTTGTTTCGAATTTCGATATTCGGATTTAGGATTTATTTTATTTGCTTCCCCGCCCTTATTGCCTATAATCTATCCAAGTGAACGGAGAATAAAAGTAATGGTACGATTGAATTACATTGTGCAGAAAAGTTAAACTCAGCCGGATAAACCGCGATAGTGCGGGAGAGAAAATAACATTTAAAATTGAAAATTTAAAATTTTACAAAGAGATTGCCGCCCCCTAAGGGGTCGCGATGACGCCAGCGAAACTAAAAAATTGAACAACTAAAATTTCCCGCCGTTCACCTTAAACATCATCAATGCAAAAGGTTCCTCATCGTAATTTCCTGTTATTCTCCTGATTATTTGTCATCCATTTTGCAAAACAGTGACAATAATATAAGTACTGAGCCCATCACAATACTTATTACATACTTTCTGGCTCCTGTATAGAAAAACAGGCTGCCCAGCGTAGTAACAAAAATTCCGATGAAAAGACCGAGAATTTTACTTAACCTGCTTATTTTGGGTCGCTTTAACATAATTATAAATAACTCTTTGAATAATAAATAGGATCAACTGGACTATTTAAAAACGCCACACTATTAAAGAACTTTTAATTCATCTGCTGCCGTTCCTCGGTGCTTTCCCACAATTATATCACCGCTTTTTGCAAACTCAACCGAAAAATTGGAATCAGTTGCTGGCTACGGTTCGGTAATCTTTTTATTTACTCCGTCGTTTCACTCCTGCGTAATTCTGCCCGTTCCTCATCGCAGCCCTTGGCAGCAACTGTAATTTTCCTTAAATTTTGGTTAGCCCTGCCAACATGGAGTTTACCCCCGCGCATGGCCTGCCCTCGAGTAGTCGGGGGCGGGGGCCGGGATTTTCTTTTTCACCTTTTGCAACTGAACCAATGGCCACTATTTATTCCGGTTTTTCAGGCGGTTCGGCTTTAATATTTTTGAATGGTGAACTGTTTAAAAAAACTGTTTCTAAATCTACTGCTATCCGAGTTGTAAGTGCTTCATTAGGATATTGCGATAGAAGCCTGTGCAATTCCTGAGCGTGCCATTTAATTAATGGTAGGTTTTCCATAATTATCTCCTTAAATTTTCTTTTTCTATGACTATATTTTCTTAAGATTGTCACTGCCACAATGTTTACATCTAACCGGATATGCTGGCAATCTTTTATCCTTAGCCTCTCCTTCTTCAAAGATTTCTATAACAAATTCATGCCGCAGTTTTTACATATATATTTTTGTTTTTTCATAAATATCCACCTTTTTTACATCCAATTATATATTTCTGGATTTCCACTTTTCGTTCCAGATTTTTCGTCGTGTTATGGTTCATTTATCAGATCTAATTGTTTCCAAAAAATCTCTATACCGATGTTCTGTATCACCGATTAGATCTGTATAGGTTAAAACTTTGAAATTATTTGATCTGTGTTTCAATCTTCGAATTAAGTCTTGGTTTTTCTTATTGCCAATAAGGTATGCCTCAAAACTGCGAAATCTTTTATACTGTTCCGCAATTGTTAAATAAGTTTCCAATTGGTTTAAATCATCGGTTTTCAATTCATGAGAAGGTCTTTTTAATTCAACAATAATAAGTTTTTCTCCTACAGTCCCGCATACAAAGTCTGGACGTTTTTCACCATACTTTTTTCTATCTTTTTTCGACATCTCCTCACCAATAAACGTCCTCAATGTTGAATCTGATTGGAGTAACCAATAGTGTTCATTTATTAACCACATTGCCTGCTCAAGAATGCGGTGGATTGAGTTATTACCCCTTATTTCATAAGTACGTTTGTCCTTGATTTGCTTCTTAAACAATTCGATAGTTCCAATACGAGATTGAACTTGTTGAGCAATTGAAGTAATCTGCTGCAAAGACCATCCTTCTAGAAGCAACTCCAAATCTTCCAAAGCTCTTTGGCCTTGTTGTGGCAACTTAGCTACTACAGACAAAAAAGCTTTGCGGAATCCCGCATTTGCATCTGTAACAGCATCAGCTAGCTGTCCAAGAACACCAACTAAGCTTTCCATATCTTGTTTTCCAAGTGCGGCTGCGTCAATAGCTGAAACAACTTGTTTAAGAAATTCAGGGTAATCTCCTACAAGTTTTTTTACGTCTTTGTTGACAGCTTTGTCATTTTTCTTCTTTTCTTTTATAGTAGTGAGGATTTCCTTTTTTGTTTTCCAACCGAGAAACGGACCGAGGTCATTGTTGACAATTGTTTCTATGCATTTCCATTGAGTCATACTAGGAATATGAAAAGAAGTATTACCACCTGGCCACCACTTGCTTAAAGTAATTCGCTTTTTTACCTCACCATAATTTGGATTTGATTTTGTAACTTCAACACCTACTTGTCGATTAACTGGGCGCTTGGCCAAAATCCAACTCGGTGCAAAACGTTTAGAACCGCACTCTACACATTCACTTGCATTTCGAGTATTTTCTCTACCACATCGATCGCATATTTTCTTTGCTTGTTTTTTAATCTTTCGCTTGGTTTTTTTCTTTTTGCCCATAGTCAGCTCTCAATCCAAATTATTGTTTGTAGTATTATCTGGATTTGACACGGGCGTTTTAACTCCGTTTATTTTTCGTATATGATAATTTGGATACAGGTTATTTTCGATCTTATTGACGAATTGAGTTCTTGTCATATCTTGGCTTGTTCGATTGTCATGAAATCTTTCATTTCTTCCTGTATCGCTTTCTATAGTAACTACCACCCTTTTCTTTCCCATTTTGGAATCCTTTCAAAATAAAATTATTCTATTAACTTTTTGTAAACCGGCTGCCCGGCAAGGAGAGTATGGAAGTGGTTTTTAAGCCGCTTTCGGCTCCCCGGGCCGACGGCACTATATATGTCCTATAATATGCAAATAATGTACCAATTAAAGGTATAATGGATTTATTTTCTTAACTTCTTTAAACGCAATATGTTGCGCAATATACCCATTCAGAACACAAGGCATTGATGTTCTTTCAGATCGCCAAAATGGCAGTTTTGGATGGAGTTTATACGTCAAAAAGGCAGAAAATCAGGCGAAAAACAACGAAAAACTCGGCAAAGCCGTTCCTGCAACTAACGACTATCGACTAAAAACGGTGACTTTATGATGTAACCGTGTTTTGTTTCAACAAAGGCTGATTTTTCAGCCCGTGGACAAAGCAAACCGGCTGGCACAAAAGCTCGCTTTGAGCACAGCCTTTGCTTTGAACACAAAGGACTCCGGCTCATCGGAGGACTTGTTGAAACAAACAGTGTTAATCCGTGTCTAATTTTCTTCGTGTCCTCGGTGGTGAAAAAATCCGTGTAATCCGTGGTTAAAACCATACTTTCTATATCCTCTGTGGCTTCAATTTTTTTACAAAATGCGCAAAAAAAAACGTGCGCGTTTTGAAAATCCAAAATTTTTTTCGCCCTTATCTGACAAGGGTTTATGAATTTTGACCCCGGAATTTTACCCGATTTTTTTGCTAAAACGCGCATTTTTTCAGGTAATACGGGGGGACTCGTTGGTCCCTGACCAACAGAGCCGCGACAGTAATGGAGCGGTCAACCCCCAAAATATATTGAACATCGGTTTAGGAGAAAACAATGTATCTTAACTTTCACATCAAAGTTTACGTTCCCAAACTAATCGAATGGCCTATCGTCGCAATTGTTCTGTGGTACAGGCGAAAACGACACAACAGTACATTTAGGCGTATAAAACTTAATAAAGGCCGATATGCGACCGTTGACGTTGAGGACTACGAGAAATTGGCCCGGTATGATTGGCAGCTTTACGAAAGCAAATGCGGCAATTTTTATGCTGTCCGAAGCGAAAATGGACTGCTGGTCAAAATGCACAGAGTCGTTATGAACGCTCCCGCCGGTTTTTTGGTTGACCATAAATCCGGAAACGGCCTTGATAACCGCAAAGCAAATCTGCGAATTGTTACCGCTGCTCAAAATAGTTATAATATGCGAAAAAGAACAAAAACCTGCAGCTCAAAATATAAAGGGGTCTCCAAAGTCAAAAAAAATAATAAATGGCGCGCATATATTAATATCAACTCAAAATATAAACATCTCGGCTATTTCGATAATGAAATCGATGCTGCAGGAGCTTATGACGAGGCTGCCAAAAAATATTTTGGCGAGTTTGCGAAACTAAACTTCGACAACTATAGCCACAAAGGCACTAAGACACAAAGTTTTAAATTATTTATCTCTTTTCTTCGTGACTTCGCATCTTGGTGTTATAAAAATCTGAGTAATCCGCGAAATCCGCGGTTAGGAGATTATTTCCTTTTTAATTTCCTCTTTGTCAGGCAGATGCCTGCCGGTAAGGTGGATTATAACGCCTGGGATAGCCACTATAAGCCAGGTGAGCCTTTGAGCCAGCGCCAGTATAAGGCCCTGGCTGCCCGTTACCTGTGCAACCTTGCCGAACAGGCCTTTAAGGCCGAGCTCCATAACGCCCGTTCCGCCGACGCTTATTGGGATAACGCCTATTATCCAGGAAAGCGGAAAGAACATAAAATAGTACCTCAAATGGGCCTGGATACCGAGGTTTTTGCCTACCAGGTACAGGCCGAAAAGGGGCAGCGACTGGCAGGTAAAGGTAAGAGCAACCGCCAAAAGCAGGGTAAAGGGTTTGCAGCAGTAAAGTTTTATGGCTTTGATGATGCGGCTGACCCATAATTTCCAGCTGAGCGAAAAAATAAAAGCGTATTTTAAAAGTACAGGGCGCAATTTCCTGCTGAAATACATAACCGCGATAACAATAGCCGCTAATAAGACAAGAACTAAAATGCCGAGCAGAAATTTGAGTGAAAGTGATGCAAAATTGAAATCGGCTCCCAGCGTAAATTGCGTTTCCAAACCGCCTTTAGGCATCAGCCAATAAGCCAGAAAAATCATCGTCACGGTACAGACAAGACCGACGGCACGGTCGACAAAAACGCTAAGGGCGGCTTCAATCTTTTTTTCGGTATGCATCGTAACATACCAGGCCCGCAGCAAATCGCCGCCAACCGAGCCGGGCAGGCAGTTATTGTAAAAAAGACCTAATAAATGCAGCTTAAGTGCAGGCCAATAAGACACACGTATTCCCTGCGCCCGCAGCAGTACGAGCCAACGCAGGACAAAAACCAAATTCCCAGCGACATAAAGCACAACTGCAAAAGCAAATATAAAAATATTCAAACTGCCGAAAGCCTCTATTATTTGCCTTATGCTCTCGCCCCTGAAGGCAAAATACAATGCCGCTGCGGCTACCGCTATTCTGATAAGATGCGAAATATGTTTGCTTTTTTTGCTCGTTTGTGCCAAATAATTATCCTTAAAAACCTTGAATCTGGATATAGTAACGTGTAAAACATCTATCGGCAAGAGCATAAATTGGTCGTTAAATACTTATTATGGAGTAATAGATGAATGCGAATAAACGAGTAGAATTAGAGACGAAATTTGAGCCGAAATTCGACTCGAATGGTCTGATTA
>CAZUEO010000041.1:0-14113 GCA_964619675.1 uncultured Planctomycetaceae bacterium
GAAACGTAAAGCCGTCCTTACTGCGAACAGTTATTGGCTTCATAGGCTGATACCCTCCGTCTTCACCTTGTTCTTGCTCAGCGGTGTAGCTGACCTTGACCTGCCGAATACTGATAGGAGTCACTTCATAAGCTTTTGTATGCAGCCTGAATTTTCCTTCCGTTAATGGCTTGTTCCATACTCCTCTCTGGCCTACTTCCACGAGACGGTCTTTAGACTCAACTACTTCACCCACGTTACTTTTAATAACTACAACTGTGCCAACCGCAACATTTGTTATTGGCACAGATGTTATAGTAAACAGCTTGGTATTGACGCGGTACCTGCCCGGCGAAAGCACTGAAAGCTGGGGGCCTTTGTAACCTTTACCTTGGCCGAGGAAATACTCGGCATTGAGCATTTTCTCCGGTTCTTCCCATTCGGGCGCATAAATTGAGCTGGCAGGCAGGCTTCGTCCGTCCGCCGCCTGTATCAGACCAACAAACCCTGTCTCTATCTCGGTCATTTTAATTTTGGTAACATTATACTGCCATTTCCATTTGACATGCCAGCCTGGCGGCAGAATCTGGGCCTGGACGCCGTTCTCGCCGTTTATCGCCAGAACCTTTCCTTCGGGAAGGTCTCCTCCGAACAGCTTCTTCTCTACAATCCCAACTTCATCGCCGTCAATTTTCACAATTGAACTGGCAATTAGAGCAATCAAAGCAACTAAAAACACAACAACAAGTATTAAAGTTGCTTTGACTTTATTTATAGGTATTTGTTCCCATACAGCATCCATAATAGTTCCTTTCCGGATAAATTGTTACCGCTTAATATAACAAGTTTCCTGATTATCGGTACCTTATTTTTATTTTTTCTTTTTGGCCTTCGCTATCTCTTTTTTCTTTTCGGCGGCTTCGGCCTTCAATTTATTATACCTATCCCACGTCAGCAGCCAGACAAGGGCGATGGAATCGATAGCATCGGCAAAAATGTGCGGGCTTATCCTTGCCAATTCATCGAAGTACGGCTTTTCCTCCAGGATTTTTAATTTTTTGTATTTCGCTGGCTGCATTGAAAGCGGTATAAACTGGCAATCGAGAACATAAGATACGAGACAAACCGCTTTCAAATAGTCATATATCTTTTTATTTCCGCTGCCTAATATTTTTGTATCCGCAGGGTCCCATTGCTTTTTATCGAGTATTTTTAATGCCTTATGTAAAAAGGAACCTGCAAAGGCGTCTTTTTTCTTTTCTTTAAGCTCCGGCATACCATCGATATCGTAATCGAAACACTTTTTACTTTTGTCGAAAACATAATACTTTAATATTTCCTTGTCCCAGAAACCCTCCGCATCCGGATGTATAGTCGAGGGGCCGTAAAAATCCCTCGCATCAGAATGCATCGGCACGTGCGCATCAGCAAGGTAATGGCTAAGCATAAGAAAATAAAGCGTAATCTGGTCATCGTTAAACATTATATCGGAGCCCTTCGGTTCTTTTCTCTGAATGAGTATCATATCCCTTATTGAATGGCTCAATGCCTCGCATCTGTCCGGCAGGGTGTATTTATACTTATTATACAGTTTCCTGTTAAACGCCGACGGGTTTTTTACCAGGCTTCGGCAGCTTAAATGCTCTGGCGTTCTGTTGGTTATTTTTCTCGCTTCCTCTTTTTCACGCTTACCGTCGGGCTCTTTGAGTTTATAAGTATGGCCGCCTGAAAGATTGTCCTGTATCACCGAGTCGGGAAACCACGCACCCTGCACAAAGGCGTCTTTATGTTTATCGAAGAACTGTACGAAGTCCGCAGTCTGTTTCTTATAATACTTGTTAAATTTTTTGCTTAACTTAGTCAGCCTGGCAAGCGCCATTAAACCGACCCATGCATGTGCTACGGCTTTCATTTTTTAATCCTTTAATAAGGTTTTAAGCTATGACTACGTCCTCTAATAGGATAATCGCGTTTATGAACGCTGTCAAATTAATGTCTTTCCTGCCTTGCATTATATCCTCCGGAATGTAAAATTATCATATGCGAAAACCAGATGCCAAAAACGGTTATGTGCTGCTGGTTCTTTTAATCGGCATAGTAATTTTAGCAATGCTTTATATGATTGACCTGACTGCGATGTTTGGGCCGACAGGGAGTATCGATATCTACGCAGAACGCCCCTGGCTTGAGGAAAAAAGACTGCTGGCTGAAAAAGATCTTCCCGTTAAACAGGCAGGCAAAAAAGGCAAAGTAGTTATAAAGGACAAGACCATCATTGCCGGCGATGTTCAGCGAAAAGATGAAGACAGAGGCGGCATCGAAATAACCATAGACCCTAACGGCAGGGCCTGCGGCCAATGGAACTGTGCATATCAATATCCCGACAGTGATTATGTAATTGAAGCTAAATTTGCAGGCAATATCGACCCGACCAAAATATACGAAGACAAAACCGGCAAAAACAAACAACTGCTGTACTTTATCACAAAAGGAAAATATCAGCAGGTAAAAACAGATAAAGCAACCAAAAACCGCTGGCCCAGCGAAGAAATAATTTACGTCGTCGGCTGGATACGAAAGGATTTTTCAGCAAAAGGCAAACTTTTTTTAATGACCGCCGACGGCGGAAACGCCGAATACGACTGGCAGACGAATCAAAGTGAACCTGAAAATGCAGACAGAAATAAGTAATTCGACTCTCGAACTCGTAAAAGGCGACATTACGGAACTTGACACTGATGCAATAGTAAATGCAGCCAACGCACAGCTTATCCTCGGCGGCGGCGTTGCAGGCGCTATTCGCAGAAAAGGCGGGCCTGCAATACAAGCCGAGTGCAGTAAAATCGGCGGTACTTATGTTGGCGGCGCCGTCATTACCGGCGGCGGAAATTTAAAGGCAAAACACGTAATTCACGCTGTCGGCCCGCGAATGGGCGAAGGCGACGAAGATAACAAGCTGAAAAACGCAACGCTTAATTCCCTGAAAATTGCGGATGAACACAAATTGCGGTCGATAGCATTTCCAGCGATAAGCACGGGCATCTTCGGCTATCCAACCGACAGATGCGCTGAAATTATGCTCTCGACAATAATCGAATACCTTAAAGGCGATACTGGTATTAAAAAAGTAACGATGTGTCTTTTCGATGACAAGACTTTAGGGATATTTCAGGACCAGCTTAAAAAGTCAACAGAGCCTGAGCTTATATGAAGGAATCTGTTTTAAAAAAGTTTCACGATACTTTCAGGACAAACACCCAAATCATCAGCACGGCAGGCGGCAGAGCCGAGCTGATTGGCGGACATACCGATTATAACGAAGGTTTTGTCATAGCCTGCGCAATTGACAAGGCATTTAACGTCGCAGCGCGCGCTCGAAACGATAAAAAAATAATAATGTATTCAGACTGGGTAAAGACAGGTGTTGAATTTGAACTTTCAAAGAAAATTAAAACTAAAAAGGGATTTAAATGGGCAAGTTACGGCATAGGCATCGCGTCTCTGCTGGCGCAGGCCGATTTACTCTCCTGCGGCGCAGAGCTTCTCATAGCAGGCAATGTGCCCGTCGGCGCAGGATTAAGCTCATCAGCAGCACTCGAGGTTTCAATTGCAAATGCCCTTTTAGCCCTGGGCGGCAATGAAAACAACGTAAGTAAAAACGAGCTTGCCGCGCTCTGCCAGAAGGCGGAAAATGAATATGCAAATAGTCCCTGCGGCATAATGGACCAGATGACGGTGACCGGCGGCCGAAAAGATTATGCACTGCTTCTCGACTGCCGCAGTTTGACTATTGAGCAATTGCCCTTTGATACCGCAAAGTTCTGTATAATGGTATTTAATAGTATGGTACGCCACGAGGTAGCTGCAGGCGATTACGGCAGCAGAAAACAGCAGTGCCAAAAGGCCCTTGAAATAATCCGAAAGAAAGAGCCAAACGTAAAAGCCCTCCGCGACATAGATACTCAAAAACTTGCAGACCTTAAAAATGACCTCAGGCCCACGTTGTTCAAACGGGTAAATCACATAGTCGGTGAAAATGAAAGGGTTCTCGCCGCTGCAGATGCACTTAAAAAAGCTGATTTCAAAAAATTCGGCTCTTTGATGTACGAATCGCACTGCTCGGCCCGCGATTTGTACGAGATAAGCTGCAGCGAAATTGATTTTCTGGTTGAAAAAGCAATTGAATACGGCGTCTTAGGCGCAAGATTATGCGGAGGCGGCTTCGGCGGCGCAGCAATCGGCCTGGCTGAAAGCATATCGGCTCCGGAAATTAGTGAAAAGGTTGCAGGCGAATATAAAAAACACTTCGGAATTGACTGCGAAACTTACGTCGCCATTCCCTCTGATGGCACAAAAATTCTTCGGCTATGACCTGCGATTGTTCAATTTATGACACATATCCTTTATGAGGTTTACTTTTTCCTTGCCGAAAAGGATTATTGGGAATGCCGTTTTGTTATGCATCAGAGGCTCATTCATATCGACACATTTTTCGCAAAGCCTGCCGTCCGGCGTGCCCGGTATCGGCGAAAATTCCGCAAGCATAATCTTTACGCCCAGGCCGCCGGAAAATTCCATCGATTCCTCGACATCCTGAATTTCAAATCGCGGATGGCCCAGCATTAAATAAGCGATGATACCGTTCTTTTTCGCACCTGCGGCAATAAGCAGTTTTACGGCATCTGCAAACTCATTATCAAAAACCTTTGAGCCTGTCTGCTTTTGAAACTCCCTCGCTCTGCTCTCAAAGCCCAGATAAAAACTCTTAAAGCCTGCCCTTACCATCAACCCTGCAGCTTCATCACCGATGAACCTCGCGTTAAGCGCATTGGGCGTATGAAAAGACACGTCAATTTTATTCTCGATTATATATCGCAGCAAAGGCTCTAAAACTTCATCGCTTTTATAAAGCAGCGCATCATCATAAAAAACGATATTCTTTGCGCCAAGCGAAACGAGGTATTTTAATTCCTCGATTACCTGCTCTGCCAACCTTGCGGTAAAGCCGTCGCAAAAAAGCGGCACTGTACAATATGTGCATTTAAAGGGACAGCCGCTGGTTATCTTCATTGCAGCAGTTTCAACCCCTTTGTATAAATCCCACGCCGGCAAAAACGAATCATCGGGCTTAATACCCAAAAAATTCCACAACGTATCGAATTTATTTTCCGT
This sequence comes from uncultured Planctomycetaceae bacterium, assembly GCA_964619675.1. Lineage (GTDB taxonomy): Bacteria > Planctomycetota > Phycisphaerae > Sedimentisphaerales > UBA12454 > JAPLMW01. The sequence goes on from CAZUEO010000041.1 coordinate 5,152, forward strand.
CAACACAAAATCAGCGCCGAGATTTTTTGCGTGCTGCGGGCAAATCATCGAGTAAGGCCCGCCGAGTATGATTTTTGTGCCCGGCCAGTATCTCTTAAGCCCTCTTATCACTTCCTGATAGCCCAAATACCAGTAAGTCATAACAGTTTGAATAAAAACAAAATCGCAGGGCTTGTTTGTTTTCAAAAATTCAACAAAAATCTCAGCAGGCAGACCAAACCTGCGATAATAGCGCGGGATTCTTTCAAAAACTTGCGGTTTTGGTATTACGGAAGAGAAAAATTTGCCTCGTCCCCAACTGTCGCTTTTGAATTGAGGTTTATCCGAATAGAAAGAATGAGAGCGGTCTAAAAAATCAAAGATTTTAAAGTTGGCTTTGTTTGCAATTTTGCCTGCAACGGAAAGTATTCCCAAAGGCTTTAGCCAGAAATCAAACGCCGAAAAATCATATATCGGCGGGTTTACAAGAAGTATAGATGGCTTATCGCTCATTCTATCATTTTAAAAAGTCCCACTGAATATTGCAAACCTTGGTTAGCCCCGCCATCACGAAAGCAGGGTTCATCTTACCGCAGTTTTCTCTTGACAAAACTTCAGAAATCTGTAGTTTATAAATTGAATCGTGAGATAGGGTGTGCGTCTAGAGAATCATCAGTAAAAACGAAGATAACGCACGTTTGCCGCGATGTGTGTCGCAGCAGGTACTTTCAAAAAATAATAATGCATTAAGGAGAAGGAAAGATGGAAACAAAAAAATCATTTCTTACTTCACCGGGGGCTGTTCTTTGTACAGCTGCTTTGTTTTTCTGCATTCTGGTGGTATCGCCGGCCGCCCTTTTCGCCGGCTCTGTCACGAGCTGGGGCTATATGGTTGTCGACGGCAACGCCCTTGTCGGCATGCAATTTACCGCCATCACGGGAGGAGAGGGTTACTCTCTTGCTTTGAAACCCGATGGCTCAATCATCGGCTGGGGGGGCTATAATTATTATGGTGAGGCGACGCCCCCTGAAGGAAACGACTTTACCGCCATCGATGCGGGAGACAACCACGCTCTTGCCCTCAAGTCTGACGGCTCAATCGTCGGCTGGGGCCTCGATAATGATGGTCAGGCAACGGCCCCTGGCGGAAACGACTTTACCGCCGTCTCTGGAGGAAGCCGACATTCTATTGCCCTCAAGTCCGACGGCTCAATCGTCGGCTGGGGCCGCGATCATTACGGCCAGGCGACGCCGCCTGAAGGAAACGACTTTGTCGCCATCTCGGCAGGAGGTTTCCACTGTCTTGCCCTCAAGTCCGACGGCTCAATCGTCGGCTGGGGCCACAATGAATTTGATCAGGCAACGGCCCCTGTGGGAAACGACTTCATAGCCGTCTCGGCAGGATGTTTTCATTCTCTTGCCCTCAAGTCTGACGGCTCAGTCGTCGCCTGGGGTGCCAATTGGGACGGTGCGGCGATGTCACCTATAGGAAACGATTTTGTCGCAATCTCAGCGGGATGGGCACACTCTCTTGCCCTGAAGTCCGATGGCTCAATCATGGCCTGGGGCCGTGACGAGTACCGTCAGGCCACAGCCCCTGCAGGAAACGACTTTGCCGTCATTGCGGGAGGATATAACCACTCTCTTGCCCTGAAGTCCGACGGCTCAATTGTCAGCTGGGGTTATGGTGATGCGACACCCCCTATGGGACACGATTTTATTGCCATCTCGGCAGGGCATGAATTCTCTCTTGCCCTCAAGTCAAACAATTCAATCTTCGGCTGGGGCCACAGTAGTTTTGGTGAGGTAACACCCCCTGCAGGAAACGACTTTATAGCCATCGCCACAGGAAATTACCACTCGCTTGCCCTCAAGTCCGACGGCTCAATCGTCGGCTGGGGAGGCCGTGGTAATTATGGTGAGGCGATACCCCCTCTTGGAAACGATTTCACCGCCATCGAGTCAGGCTCTTTCCATTCTCTTGCCCTCAAGTCCGATGGCTCAATCGTCTGCTGGGGTAACGATGGTGATGGCCAGGCGACACCGCCTGTAGGAAATGATTTCACCGCCATCGCGGCAGGAAATACCCACTGTCTTGCCCTCAAGTCAGATGGCTCAATCGTCGCCTGGGGCGGCAATGGTTATGGTCAGTGCAACGTGCCCCCGGGAAATGATTTCGTCGCCATCACGTCAGGAACTAACCACTGTCTTGCCCTCAAGTCAGACGGTTCAATTGTCGGCTGGGGCTGGGACAATTATGGTCAGGCGATACCGCCCGCAGGAAACGACTTTATAGCCATCGCGGCAGGAAATCACCACTCTATTGCCCTCAAATCCGATGGCTCAGTCGTCGGCTGGGGCCGCAATGATTCTGGTGAGATAACGTGCCCCGCAGAAAACAACTTCGCCGCCATCTCGGCAGGACATTATTTCTCTCTTGCCCTGCGGCGCAGCGAATGTCCCTTTAGCCTGGCGGGCGACCTGAATGACGATTGCAGGGTAAACTTTACCGACTTCGCAGAATTTGCAGGCAGCTGGCTCATCGATTGCTACGCAGACATGGGCAATCCATCCTGCGTGCCGAAGTAGTAATGGTTGGCAGATATATTAAGTTCATAAAGACTTTATTGAATAAAAGGGCTGCTGTTAATACAGCAGCCCTTTTTTATTTTTGATATTTGATTTTTGATTTTCTTCTGTCTACTGTGTTCTGAGTTCTGTATTCTTTATAATTCTGCTATATCGACATTTTTTGCTGCTGCGGTCTCGTCAAGTCTGCCGACAGGAGTTGTTATAGGTGCGGCTTTCAGCTTTGCAGCATCCTTTTGTGCCGTCTCGGCAATGGCTCTCATCACTTCGATAAACGCATCGAGCGTCTCTTTGCTCTCGGTTTCGGTAGGTTCAATCATCATCGCCTCTTTGACTATCGGCGGGAAATAAACCGTAGGCGGGTGAAAGCCTGCATCTATAAGGGCTTTTGCAATATCTATCGCACCCGCGCCGTTTGCGGCCTGCCTTTGGGCGCTGAAGACGCATTCGTGTTTGCAAAGACCATCAAATGGCAGGTCATAATAATCTTTCAGCTTTTCCTTAATATAATTTGCATTAAGAACTGCGTTTTCAGCAACCTCTTTTAAACCGGCCTTACCGAGCATAAGAATATAGACATACGCACGCAGTATGACCGCAAAATTGCCGTAAAACGGGGCGATATAGCCGATGGATTTAGGCTTGTCATACTCGAGCGCAAAAGTGCCGTCGTTTCGTTTAATAACGATGGATACAGGCAGATAATCGAGCAGTTTCCCGGCAACGCCCACCGGCCCCGCGCCGGGCCCGCCTGAGCCATGCGGTGTCGAGAAAGTCTTGTGCAGATTCAAGTGAACAATATCAAAGCCGAAATCGGCAGGCTTGGCTTTACCGACTATTGCGTTGAGATTAGCGCCATCGTAATAGCAAAGGCCGTCAACGGAATGCAGGCAATCGCAGATTTGCCTGATATTCTTTTCAAAAATGCCCAGCGTATTTGGGCAGGTAAGCATCAGGCCTGCTGTTTCGCTGCCGACCATCCTTTTTAAAGCATCAATATCCATCATACCTGCACTGTCGGAAGGCACAGAAGCAACTTTATAGCCCGCAATCGCTGCGCTTGCGGGGTTTGTACCGTGGGCGCTGTCGGGAATCAAAACTGTCGTTTTTTTATTGCCCCTGTCGCGATGGTAGGCAGCCATAATCATTATGCCGCAAAGCTCGCCGTGAGCGCCTGCCATCGGCTGCATCGTAAAGCCCGCCATTCCCGTTATTTCACAAAGCAATTTGTCCATATCATAGAGCACCTCAAGAGCGCCCTGCGCAAGAAGCCCGCCCATTCTCAACTGCGGCATAAGCGGATGCAGATGCGCAAAACCCGGGTATGATGCAACCCGCTCGGCAACCTTCGGGTTATACTTCATCGTGCAGGAGCCAAGCGGATAGAAATTCGTATCAACGCCGAAATTCCTGCGGCTAAGCTGCGTAAAATGTCTTACAACATCAAGCTCGCTCAACTCAGGCAGGTTCGCATCCGCATCTCGAAGCAGCTCTTTTTTTATGTTTATCGTCGTGGGAACATCGCTTGCAGGCGGTAAAACACCGCAGCGGCCCGGCACAGTTTTATCAAATATCAATTTCATAAAACGGCCTCCAGCGCCTCGGCAAGCATCCCTATCTGCTGCCTTGTCCTTTTCTCCGTAACGGCAACGAGCAGTGAATTTTCCATATCGCCGTAATACCTGCTCAGCGGAAAACCTGCTGCAAAGCCTTTTTCAATCAGCTTGCCCGCCGTCTCCGCCGCGTTCGCAGGCAGGTCGAGCACAAATTCATTAAAGAACCATTTCGTCTTAAAGCGAGGCTTGACACCTTTAATAGAAGTCAGCCTCTGCCATGCGTAACTGGCCTTGTCTGCACACAATTGCGCCGTCTTTTTCAAACCTTCTTTGCCGAGCAGTGAAAGATAAACAATGGCCGTCAGCGCGCAAAGCGCCTCGTTGGAGCAGATATTCGATGTAGCCTTGTCCCTGCGGATATGCTGCTCACGCGCCTGAAGCGTCAGAACAAAGCCGACCCTGTCCTGGCCGTCTTTTGTCCTGCCGACAATTCTGCCGGGCATCTTCCTCACATATTCCTTTTTAGTCGCCATAAAACCGAGGTAAGGTCCGCCAAATGACATCATCAAACCCAGGCTTTGCCCTTCGCCGACGGCAATATCGGCGCCCATCGCGCCGGGCGTCTTTAAAATCCCCAGCGATACCGGATAACAGGAGACAATCAAAAGAGCGCCTCTGCTGTGAGCGGCCTGCGCGATATCGGTAAAATCATCGACACAGCCAAAGAAATTCGGATTCTGCACAATCACCGCAGCGGTACTATTATCGAGCCTGTTTAACAAATCTTTTCTGTTAACAACCCCTTCGCTGTTTTTTGTTTCTTCAAGGTCGATACTGAGATTTTTCGTATAAGAATGAATCATCACGCGGTAAATCGGGTTGACGCTGTCGTCGATGAGAATTTTATTTCTGCCTGTAATCCGCAGCGCCATCATCATTGCTTCGTACAGAGCGGTGCCGCCGTCATAAAGTGATGCGTTTGCCGCCTGCATTTGGGTAAGTCTGCAAATGGCCGACTGATATTCAAAAATCGCCTGCAGCGAGCCCTGCGAAACCTCAGGCTGATAAGGCGTGTAAGCAGTATAAAATTCGCTTCTGCTGATAATGGAATAAACAGCGGCAGGTATGAAATGGTCGTAAAAACCACCGCCTAAAAAGCACGTCAGGCCGGTATAATTCTTTGCAGCGAGCTCTGCAAGCCGGCTGCGTACCTCAAATTCGCTTCTGCCTGCAGGCAGATTAAAATCCTTCGCCAAAAGCTCCTTCGGAATATCGGCAAACAGACCGTCCATTGTCAGATCGATTTGGTCAAGCATCTGCTTCTGCTGCTGAGGCGTATTTGCAATAAAAGACATATTACTCTCTACAGTTCAAACGCTTTTCAGATACTGCTCATACTGCGCTGCGTTCATAAGGTGTTTTGTGTCCAGCCCGGCAAGTTTTATCTTACAAATCCAGCCTGCCTTGTAACAGTCCTGGTTTATAAGCTCGGGCTTTGCGGCAAGCTCGCCGTTGACCTCAAGCACACTGCCCGCCAGCGGGCTGTAAATATCGCTCGCAGCTTTTGAGCTTTCCACAACCGCCAGGCAATCATGCACTTTAACCTCCTTCTTTACTGCAGGCAGCTCAACAAACGTAATCTCGCCCAGCGATTGCTGCGCGTAGTCGGTTATGCCCACTGTCACCACATCGCCGTCAATCTGTGCCCATTCGTGGTCTTTCGTAAACAAAAGATTTTGCGGTACCATACAGAACTCCGTTTCAAAACTTCTCAAATCTTTCAACAACTTTGCCGACAAGGTCAGCCGTCAAACTGTCGCCGATTTTTATCCTTTGCCGCCTGCCCTGCCGGATATGCTCCTGACTCCGAGCAAGATAATAAACGCCGACCGGGGCATCCATAATATTGTACTTTTTCTCAATAAGAGCAAGCACAATCTGCCTGTCTCCTGCCGATGCGCAGCTTAAAACCTGACCGATGCAGATGCCGTCATTATTTAATATCCCATCGAATCGCCTTATCGGTCTTATTCCTCTGCCGCCTGCAAATTTCAGCCTTGCGACTTCCGTATCGTAATCGCTGGCTTTTTTCTCAATCGCTTCTTTGCCTAAAAAACCCAACTTTTGCAATTTTATAGCCCAGCCGTAACCTGCCTGAAAAGGCGAGATATTAAATTCGCCGTTAAGCTCATGGCCGTATAAAGGCAGTCCCGCCTCAATTCGCAAACTGTCCCTCGCGCCTAAACCGCAGGGAACGATACCGGGATTTTTCCCTTTTTCGAGAATCATATCCCAAAGCTGCGGCGCCTTTGACGGATGGACAAAAATTTCAAAACCAACCTTAGCACCCGTATAGCCGGTTCTGGAAATGATACAATCCTGGGCCTGTACAAATGCAAACGGATTTACACTGCCGAAATCGACGCCGAAGATATCTTTCAGACACTGTGCCGATGCAGGCCCCTGCAGCGCAATATCAACCTTCGCATCAGGCAGGAACGGCTCTTTAAGGTCTTTAATCTCGGTGCCGGTATGGCCAACATTGTTTATCCAATTCTTTACCTTCTGCTCGTTGGCGGCATTGGCAACCATCATATAATTACTGTCGCTTACGCAGTAGATTATCACATCGTCAATGACATCGCCGTCTGAATTAAGAATATACGAGTACTGTGCCCTGCCGGGTTTTAACATTGAAACATCGTTTGTGGCCAGGACATTTAAAAAATCCTGTGCGCCTTTGCCTTTTATCTGCAATACCGCCATATGCGTGCAGTCAAAAAGCCCTGCGGTTTTTCGGACTGCGCTGTGCTCGGTATTTATCGACTGATACCAGAGCGGCATCAGCCAGCCTGCAAAGGGAACTATCCGGCTCTTGCCTGCAAGCGATTCGTGTTTTTCAAACAATACTGTCTTTTTCGCATCTGCCATTGCTGCAAAATTTAAGCGAAATCACGGCAGAATCAAATAGAAATTTTACGTTTTCCCTTTTTTGGTTTGCGCAAGCTTGCGCCCAGCTTCTTGGCAAAATACCCTGGCCGTTTCTCCCTGAATTCGCTCATATCCATCTTCAGCAGCCTGCTTTTGAAGGGCTCTTTTCTCAGGACCGGGAAATTCAGCGGCGCATATTCGTCGTCGCCGGACTCGATTACGAACTTATCGTGAACCAGGGCACAGATAATCCTGTTGGCAGGCGTATCATCGTTCATGCCGAAATTAAGCCTTTTGCCTGCGGCTTGAAAAGTGGTTCTCAATCGTATTTTTCCTCTGTTATTTGTAATACTGACGCCGATATAACCCGTGCTGCTTTTAGTTGTTCGATTAAGTGAATTTTGCCTTGGGCTGACGATTCGCAGTTTACATCTTCGATTGTCTAAGGGATTTCTGTTAATATGGTCAACAAGTTCGTTTCTTGCAGGCTGCATCAGCAGTCTCGCGAGCGAGTACGTTTTATCATCTCCTATTCGGCAGCGTATTATTTTATTCAGGAAGTTTACGGCTTTGATGGTTTTGAATCTGCAGTAAGGCCGTTTGGTTTTGTCTTTGATTATTCTGTAGTAGATATCCTCGTCGACGATTAATGTTCCGAACGGGTAGTTTATCCTGAAAATTTTCGCCTTTTTATCGCCCATTTTTTTATCCCTGAAATTAACAATATGTTTAGCCGCCGCCGGCACGGCGGCGCGATTAGCCCGGCCAAAGTGTTGGCGGGGTCAGTTCTTCTTTGTTTTCCCATGCGATTTTACAAACGGTCTGACGGCATATAGCGGGCACGCTGCTGCGGTGCATTTAACGATTTCATTTTTTTCCCAGCAGGCGCACTCCAAGCAGAAGGCTTTTATTGCAGCCGGTTTACTGCCTTTTACGGCCTGTTCGTAGATTTTGCGGTACATTTGGGGGATATCTTTCAGTTTACGCGCGATTTTCCTGCTTTTTAAGCCGGCCGGATTGTTGACTGGATGCATCTTTTTCTCCTTTTATTTAAGTTAGATAAACGTTTAATTTATTAGTATTATATTATAATTTCTGAAAAAGTCAAGCATTTTTTGTAAATTTTCTCTAATTTTTTATAAACATCTAACAAATAAGGGGTTAAAACGCCAAAATTTTTCAAAAAAATGTTATTATGGTCGGTTAGCCCCAACTCCCGCGGTCAGGGGTTGGTTTAGCCCCCACTTTCAGTGGGGGGTTTCTTCTGGAGTTTACCCCGTGAGATGCCGTTTCGGCTATCTCATCGGGGTCATTCCCGTGGAAACGGCAATCCATAAAATCCAAAAGCCTGCCGACCTGTCCCGCTCTGGCGGGGTTTATTCGGCAGGTCTATTTTTTCTTCAAAGCATTTTGATTTTTCGTCTTTTAGGGGATATACTCTCATCATCCAAGAAGGAAAATTTATGGCAAAGAAATCTGAGGCGGTAATGATGAGGGAAGACCAAACAAATCGCCTACAAATTGGCTTAAAATGTTCCAATAAAAATTCATGGCAATCAATAGGAATTGATAATTTAATAAAGGGGAACAATATGGATGAACAGACAAATTATGAAAATATAAAAAAACGCATGATTGAACTTTTGGATTCAGTCGACCAGTTATTTACTGGAACATACGGTTTTGAACACATTAATTGGCTGCTGGCTATCAACACTGGGGCTTTACTTTGGTTTGTTGGCATATTGGATAAGTTTACCATTAACAACCAACTAGTATCAAAATGGTGGGTTGTTTTAACAATCATATGCCTTTTGTTTCCTTTGATTGTTTTATATCGGACTCGTATTTTACTTGTCAAATTGAATCTGGAGTTGAAGACTTTAAGAGACAAATGCTTTAAAGCT
>CAZUEO010000042.1:0-13233 GCA_964619675.1 uncultured Planctomycetaceae bacterium
CCTTACCTGGGTTTGACATGGTTGGATGCCTTTCTGGAAACAGAGTAGGCTGCCCGCAAGGGTGAAACTTTCACAGGTGCTGCATGGCTGTCGTCAGTTCGTGTCGTGAGATGTCGGGTTAAGTCCCATAACGAACGAAACCCCTGCTGTTAGTTACCAGCCCCGCATCCACTTTGTATTCTTGTAAAAGAATATGAAGTGGATGCGGGAGGGACTCTAACAGGACTGCCGGTGTTAAACCGGAGGAAGGTGGGGATGACGTCAAGTCCTCATGGCCTTTATGCCCAGGGCAACACACGTGCTACAATGGCGGCCACAAAGCGAAGCAAAGTCGCAAGGCGGAGCAAATCGCAAAAAGGTCGCCTCAGTTCGGATTGAGGGCTGCAATTCGCCCTCATGAAGTTGGAATCGCTAGTAATCGCGAATCAGCTATGTCGCGGTGAATGTGTTCCTGAGCCTTGTACACACCGCCCGTCAAGCGATGGAAGCCGGAAATACTCGATGTCGGCTTGCTGACCCGCAAGGGAGGCGGCTGCCTACGGTAAGTTCGGTGACTGGCGCTAAGTCGTAACAAGGTAGCCGTAGGGGAACCTGCGGCTGGATCACCTCCTTTCTAAGGGAAAACCTTAGAACCCCGATAAATCGGGGTTCGTCAGACATTTTCGCTGCACAGGTGCAACTGCTAAAATTGAAGGCCTGTCGAGAAATCGACAGGCCTTTTTCGTTAACAGTTGTCAGTTTACCGTTCACAGAATTGAAACCCTGTCGGCAACAGAAGGGCTTTTTTTGTTTATTTAACCGCGGATTACACGGATTACGCAGATTTTTAGTTAACCACGAATTAATTAGCCACAGAGAAAAAGAGAACACAGAGAATTTTAGACACGGATTAACACAGATTTACACGGCAGAATTGCTTTAAGGCGTCCCTTAGGGACATTAAATTCAAAACTCGTGCCTTACTTGCAAGCGACCCATTCGGCTCCGCTCAGGGCAGGGCTTGCCGTCGGCACATCATTTCGAATTTTCCTGCTTCGCAGGTTTGCCTTAAAGCAAATTAGTCGCCTGAACTATGCCCCTAAGGGATATACTACTATGCAGTATACTGCATACAAGCATAGTACTGAGAGATTTTTTGAATTGGGGCTTTTTTTATATCAAAAATCAAAATGACAAAGCAAAATTTAAAAATAAACGCTGATTTCGCTGATTTTTTTAGTAAAAAGAGGATTTGACAAAGAGATGAGAATGGTAGAAAATGGGGAAATACAATATAATTTTAGCTTGATAAGATTAATAGATTTTAAGAGGTGGTTAGAAGAAAGAATTAGAAGGAAACTCCTATGAATAGGAATTATTCCAATCTAAAAATTGCATTGAACTTTCTTCCTCTTGACAAACATGATTTTTCTTTTTCTGTCTACACAAAGTGTTATGAGCTACCCAAGAACAAGAGTACTAATACAAAAGAGGAAGATATTCGCAAATATCCTCTGCCCTCTGATACCGCTCAACAACCTCTTTGGTATCGTGGTCGAGTAAATATTCGTAAAGATTCTTCACCATCTACTGCTGAATTTACAGAGAATAAATATAGTGATTATCAGATATCCCTAGAATCTAAAAGGGGTTTTGTCCAAAAAAATGTGGCGTCATTCACAAATTACTACTTAACACAATATGTCCTTTTTTCATACCTTTGTAAAAAATGTGCAAAGGTCTTAAAAAGCAATCAATTTTTCATCGAGCAAAATTTTCACAACAGAGTGAATTTTATTATGGCCGAAACCAATATTGGTAATGAAACCATATGGCTTGAACCATACTTTCTGCATAAGACTCAGGAATTTGGATTTTTACTCGGGTTTCATTTCAGAGTTAAAGGAGATCAAAAACTAAATAAAGATGTTTTGCAAAAAAGTTTAAGTCTTGGTCCGGACGGTAGAGAGAATGTAAATTATTACGTTGACAACTACCAAAAACTTGAAGAATTCATGAAAAGATTTTACTCACAAATATTTCCCTTGGACATTAAGGACGATGTAAAAATTGAACTTGTCTGGCCACCAAGAGAGATAGAAGCTGATTTTCTCAATACTAAATCTTATATGTTTGCTAATGAAAACCATGATGTTTCACAGTTTCAAGGGATAAAAAAGTATGGACCATTACAATCTGTTCAGGATAATTCGTTGATCTGTTTTATGTATCCTCCTAAAGAAAAACTTTTATCTTATGAGTTATATCATGCATTGAGAGGAGAAAAGTATGCTACTTTTCCTGGTATGGAAACAATGTTTTCTTTTTCTTTGGATAAGGAGCATGTGATGGGTGTACCACTTTATGGATATGATGATAGTAGTATAAATGCAGCAGTTGAACAAATTTACACATTCGCTCAAAATAAACCTGTTCTTCCAGTTTTATTGTTTCCGTGGACTCGATTAGATCCGGATCAGAAAGGAATTGACACTTATTATAAAATTAAGCATCGATTTCTTGCCAAGAAAATGCCCACACAATTTGTTAGTCTCAAAAGAATACGTGACAGAGATGGATTAAAGTGGTCAATATCAAATATTGGCCTCGCTATATTTAGTAAGTTAGGTGGTAAACCATGGAAGCTGGCGACTAATCATGAGAGATGTTTAATTATTGGGATTGGGCAGGCTCACAGACGTGAGGGTAAAAATATCTCGCGATACTTCGCTTATTCAGTTTTATCGGATTCGAGCGGTTTGTACGACAGTATTAGAATTCTTTCGAAGTCTGAAGACAAAGAACAGTATCTTAATGGGTTGACGGAGAAAATCAAATCTGTCATTAACGAATCGTCTAAGCAGTACAAAAGATTTGTAATCCATACTCCGTTTAAGTTAAAACGAGATGAGATGCAAGCAATCCAAAAAGCTTTGGAAGGAGTAAAGAATGAGTCGAGAGAAAAAATATTTGTTGTTTTAAAATTCAATGACAACAGTAAATATTTTGGTTTTGCTCTTAATAATAATAGCAAAGTTCCATATGAAAGTTCGTATATTTCTTTGGGGAAAAAACAGTATCTGATATGGTTCGAAGGTCTCCAATATCATAATCCTACGATAAGACGACGTATAGCTCGACCTATGCACATTGAATTTGTATATACAAATAATGAGCTTACATATGATGATGAGAAAAGTTATCTACAAGATGCGATCAATTTATCCGGAGCAAACTGGAGGGGATTTAATGCTAAGACATTGCCAGTATCTGTTTATTATGCAAAGTTGATTGCTGTATATATTCGGGAATTTGACCGCCTTCGTTTGCCAGAAATTGACATAGAAAATTTGCCTCCATGGTTTTTATAAGAGGAAATGATCATGATGTTTAAAGAAGATGAAATTGTGTTCCTACTAGGAGCAGGAGCTAGTTTTGATGCCGGAATTCTCACATCCTGCGGAATGATAAAAGATCTTGAAAGATTAATAGATAAAGGTGGCTCATGGAAAGAATTCGTTCATTTATACAATTTCCTTAAAAGCGCAATTGTATATGCAGATGGCATTCAAGGCAAGTTTGATAATTCAAATTTAAACATTGAGCGATTGGTTAACACCCTTGACGAATTGCTTAAAAGTGACAAACATCCAATTTTCCCCTTCATAGGTTCGTGGACTCCTAAACTACCTGAAGTATCAGGGAATGATTTTTCAAAACTTCGTAGTTTTAGGGGAAAGATTGTCGAACAATTAAGTCGGCATTGGGTTCAGTTGAAATATGATGAAGATGCCAGATATTATACTGGCTTGTCAAGATTCCAAAAAGAATATCAATACCCCTTACGAATTTTTACTTTAAATTATGACCTTTGCATAGAAAAGACTTGTAGGAACACAGGTGTTGAAAGAGGTTTTGGGGATGATAAACGATGGGACTGGAGAATTTTCGATAATGAGAAACAAATAAACAGTAGTATATTTCTTTACAAGCTACATGGTTCAGTTGACTGGGCCCGAGATGAAAATGGTTGTTTGGTTTATCAAGATGGTCATATATCACCTGATAATATTGAAATTATATTTGGTACTTCTTACAAACTTCAGTATATTGATCCCTTTTTATTTTTTGCATACGAATTTAGAAAAAGAACTCTAAGCAATGCTAAGATTATTATCTGTGTTGGCTACGGATTCGGTGATGACCATATTAATGGGATAATATCCCAAGCATTAAACAATAACAAAGAACGAAAGTTATTAGCAGTGTTACCTGACGAGAATAAAGATGATATTGTTGCAAATATCGAAAAGGTTCTTGGAATCAAACCATCTGGGAATATTGTCCATTATAATATGAATGCAAAAGATTTTTTTAATAGTAAACTATCTGTCGATACTCTAATGAAAGTATTTCCTGAAGGAAGTGCGCCTTTTAATGAGTTAAATGTGTCATGACTAGCCGTTTATGTTAGCATCTCAAAGAAGTATCTTCTCGGAAATGACCGGGCAGGTATAAAATTTTTTCAATTTTTGTTGATATTTGTCCGATATGGTATATAACAGGTTTCAACAGGGATTTTCAACAAGACTGCTTAAAATTATTAAAAGCTTTATAAGGGTAAATTAACTAAAGACCAACGACTAAAAACTAAATATTAATTCGAAATCACTGAGATTTCAGACGTTTCAGTCAAAGCTGGAAAACCAAATTAAGGAACGTATGGAAGGCTCGGTGCTCTTGTTTATGCATACTGTGTATGTGTGAAAGGAGCACCGTTTGCTATCACGTCCTTAAGGGGTTCCAGCCCCTGACTGAGCGTGATTTGCGGCGGTGCTCTTTTTATTTGCACTCCCCGCAATGATTTTAAACGTTTTGGAATTTTTCAGCAGAGATATTTTGCTTAAAGGTGATTACAAGTTTTAAGGGCAACTGCATAAAGTATCACTTGTCTGGCGCTCAAGGAAAGGCCTGCGACGGCCCGTGAATCTCACGTTCACGGAAGGCCTGCGACGGGCAAACTGCCGGGTTTTGGCTGTGATTTCTAAATCGCAGTTCATCGCCCGGCAGGTTTTTTTCCTGCTGAATGCCGCCAGACGAGTATTGAAAAAGTGTCGAAAACCTGTTATAATGATAAAAGTCTGTTTGCCGCCAAAGGCAGGCGAGGGCAGGTTTTGGCGTTTTATGCGGACTGGAAGGGAGAGATGAAATGAAAATATCAGCCATTTTAGCAGGGGTTGGTTTAATTCTCGGATTCATTGCTCCTGCAAATGCATTAGATATTCCCGATGGATGGACGCCTGCACAGGCCAGGCTTGTTGTTACGAATAATCTGGCAGATGCGAATAAGGAAATAGTCATCGAGACAAACGAATGGAAGGTCATATTCAGCCTGTTTTATAACGGCGGCATCTACCGAATGTTCGATAAGGTATTTGACCCGAATCAGCAGGATAACCTTGCCTGCGGGCCGTGGTACAGCCAGGGCGGCATCTTCGATTACGACATCTATCTTCTCGGTAGTCAGGAGTTCATGACGACTGTCGGCAGGAACGACTCGCCTGCGCGAGCTACGCTTGAGATTTTGGAAAATACGCCTGTAAGGCTGCGCGTCAGGCAATTCTGTCACCCAAGACTGAATAACGGTGATGGCCCGCCGGGCGATCCGTTTATTGAGCTCGATATGGTCGAGGCGACTACCGATTGGACTTTTTATCCAATTGGCAGGGTCAATATCAAATTTGATACGGTGGTGCCTGAAGACTGGAACGGGATTGTTTCACAGGGGCCGGGCGGCGGCGGTAAAGGTATCAACACAAGCGGTACTACGGTAACGGCAACGAATGGAACGAATTTTCTGTATCCGTGGGTGACGCATGGCGATACGATTGAAAGCTCAACCGGTGGATGGGGTCCTGTACAGATTGCCGATCGCGTGAACCAAAGCACGCTGGAGCTGGAGTCATCTGTTGGTTCAGGTACGAACCTCGATTTTACGATTCGACGGCCTTATGTCACAGAGGAAACCATCTCAATCCACGCCGACGGCGACCCGAACCCTGAACCGCACACAAGCTACTGGCAGGGAGGAAGCGATGGCGACCCGCTTTATGATAACGGCGGTTATGGCGATAAGTTCAGAAATGACTACCCGCCTGTGCAGAACGATTATTGTTATGCGCACTGGACCCGTTCGCCGCGAGGGTACGGCGGTCTGCTGGCGTTTAACGAAGTTTATGCCGGCGCTAATTTTGCGGTCTTCAACGATGAGAGCTACGGGGACCTTTCGTATACACAGGTGGGTCGATATGAACAGTTTGTATACCAAGAGCATCATCGTCATTTCATGGCGCATCTCGGGACTGAAAACGGCCAGGTGCTGCCCCGTATCAAAAGCGTCGCTGACGCACTGCCTTATGCCGATGATTACCGGCATCCTTATGCCGAGGCCCGCACAGGGACATTGCAGACGGGCGCCGGCATATCAGCTTACGGCTATCATATACCGAGCGGCGCTTATCATATTGCTGCTGATGTGAACAATACCGCTGCGATTGCGTTTGATGCGATGCGAGGCGGGTCGGTTGCATCGGCGCTTACGTATTATCAGCCTGCAGTGCTTGTTCTGGGCCTGGACGTAAACGATTTGCAATTGGATGTGAAGTTGTCTCAGGATAATGGCGCTACGTTCGAAGAGCTGCCGCACTCGTGGTATAACGTAACCGGCAAGGCCGAGTCGCTGGAGCTGGGCGGGGCCGGCAGACGTTTGATTCAATTGCTCTGCCCGATTCCGCAGACGGCTGTCGGCGCAAACAAGTGGGTTCTCCGCGTTAGCGGCGGGCCTGTAAATATGATAGATTTTGCCAGGTTTGCAGAACAATGGCTTAAAACAGGCTGTGGTTTTTGCGGCGGGGCCGACCTTACCGGCGATGGGAATGTCGATTTTAGCGATTTGGAGAAATTAGCCGAGGATTGGCTGGCCGGCACTGGGTAGCTGCCGTCAAGGCTGCGGGGTTAGTTATTCTTTCAATCCAAATAAGCATTGTTGGGGTCTATACCATCATTGTAGCCGTCGCCACGGGCGCTCCACATAAACGGCTGAGCAGTGTGTGCATGACTCCAATAAGGATTTGCACAGCCTGACGGATGCAAATCATCATAGAAAGGCAGTGTCGGATTAAACTCGTCCACGCAGGATGAATAGATGAACGCCTCGTTTATGGAAATGGCGCCGTCGTGGTTTCGGTCGGCGGCCAGAGGATAAGCAGGATTTATTCTTGAATACCAACTCGGCGGGCCTGCAGGCAATGTGCCTGAGCAAAGGCCTGACTGCGCGCAAAGGTAATTCATCCACCCGATATTCCAGTTCCAACCTGTCATATAGAAAGATTCGAAAAAGCCGCTGCTGTACTCGGAGCCATCGTCCCAGGGATTCGGGTCTGAACCTTTCATCGGTGAGTTGTTGTCGCCATTCCTGCCGTCCGGATAATAGTAGGCGTCGGGATTGGCTTCCCACATCTTGTTGGCAGGGCCGGTGGCAGTGATTATGATTCTGTTCTTGTGGGGGGTGCAGGCATCGTAGCTCAAATCATCTATCATGTTCTGGCCCCAGCAGGAGTCATAGGTAATAACCATCTGTTGGCAGGTTATTGCGTCCACTGAATCGTCAAGCTCGACGCCCGACATTAAGGGATTCCATAAGCCGTTCGCATCGCCATGCGTTATGATGTAAATAAATACATTGTCGTTAGCGGTTGCTCTGGCGGCGACATCGCTGATTGCAGTCTGAATGTTGGCCTTGGAGACGGAGCCGGAGCCGCCATAGTAATGAGAGCCGGTGTAGTCGTATACATAAGGAGCCACAAAGTAAATGTGGTCGTTGTCATAGTGCAGGGTGTTGGTTACTGTATTATAAGCCTGTCCGAGAGCGGTAACCATCCAACTGTCAGTAACTCCGCAGATGAGTATCGCGTACTTCTGGGCGGCGGCCAGCCAATTGTCGGTCATTACAGACAGGTCATTTGTGTCTATGTGAAAGTCGGCAGGGATGCTGATATCGCAGGCAGGGTTCCAGCCGGGCCGGCCCGGCTCGGTCAGCCAGCAGGACGCCAGGAAGACAAAGTCTTTTAAGTCAACATCGCGGTCGCCGTCGAAGTCGGTGCGGAACAGGCCGAGCGGACAGCCGAATTCATCCACTCTCGCATAAAATACCGTCTGCGGGCAGCGGTCGCACAGGTCGCCTACGCCATCATTATCCGAGTCCATCTGGCTGGGATTGGGTTCGAAAGGACAATTGTCGTTCTGGTCGACGATGCCGTCTGAGTCGGAGTCTTTCTTCTGCGTGATTACGGTGTTGTCCCAATAAGCTGCTCCCTTAATTGTGGAGCCATCGTCACTGTCTCCTATTCTGAAGGTGTTTTCAAAGCCGGGGTGTGGCCAGATGGGGCAGGTTGCTATGAGATCCCCGTCAATGTAAACATGATAAATGCCTTCGCCTTCGAGCGGGTGAACATCGAGCCCTATTCTGTACCAGCGGTTCTCCTGCAGTGTCGCTATTGCCTGAGACGGGCCCGGTTCCATATACCAGCAAAGGGCGGTCAGGTAGTCAATCACGAGACAGACCTGGTGATTGTTAAACACTTCAAAGAGTTGATTGTTCGCATTCGGTATCAGGAAATCGAACGATACCTCGTAGTCATCCATAATATTCAGGTCGTAAACAGGCGAGGTGCCCGCAGCCCTGTAATTTCCCGTGGAGTTTATATGGACACTGTAGGGCGGGCTGGCAAGTTTCTCTTCGGTAATTTCAAACGCCGCATCGCCGCTTATACTGATTGTCCAGTCACTTATATTACCGTCGTCGAAGTCGTCTGAAAAAGACGTGTAAGCAGCGCTCGGCAGGGCAAGAGTGAATATTACAATAACGGCAACTGATAATCTGACTTTAGCCATACCATTTCCTCCTTATCAATCAACACACGCGATGCCCGTCCTCGCTGTCTTTATTAAAGTCAAATCACCTCGATGATGAATATCAACCGGATATGTCTATTATAAACGGCCGCAGACTGAAAAGCAAGAAAAATATTAGCCGTCCCGACTCAATGCCTTTCTGTATGTTGGCGGAGGCCGCCTTTTGCCGCCTTTCGGCGGCGAGCATGGCCTTGTCAAACGCCCGCTAACCGTTCACGAGCTATTCAGTAATTTTGTAAACGCTGTCGCCTTTGCGGACGCGGTCGGGGACCTTTATGCCGATTGAGTCGCCTGCCTTTGCCTCCGTAACGTTTGCGTTGTTGATCTGCATTGAGCTGATTGCCATTTCGAGGTCTGTAGTATGGCCCTTGATGCGGATTTTGTCGCCGACCTTCAGGGCAGCAGTCAATTCAATGCCTGCAACGACCAGGTGCGCAAAGAAATCCGAAACATTTCCAATAACCTCCTCAGTCATATCTGACTCCTTTCAATTTAAAACATTTAATGCTTACATAGGCATAATTCTAACGCAACGGATTCTTTATGCAACAGGGAATTTAGGGCTGTTTTGTTTTTGTCATAAGGACTTGACAATGCCGAGCCGGCTTAATATGATGAGTTGTGATTCCCGCCTGAGGCGGGTAATTTAGCGGAGGCTATAAATGCGACTTACTGTAAAGCGAGGGGAGGAGCTGGTGAACGAGCTGCAATTTTCGCGAGGTCCGATTTACGTCGGCAGACAGGTTGGCAGCCAGGTCTTCCTGCCTGACCGGTCTGTTTCACGTCAGCATACCGTTCTTTATATCACCACAGACGGCAAGTGGATTGTTGAAGACCTTGATTCGGCAAACAAGACTTATCTTAACAATGAGGCGGTGCACAAGGCCGAGATAAAGAACGGCGATATACTAAAAATTTCCGATTTTCACATTGAAGTTCATATGGAAGAACCCGATAAGCAGAGTACCGCCATCAACCTTGAGGATACTCTTCATACGACACTGCACGAGCCGCAGGTTGTGCTTCGCAATCTGGAGGGTACCGAAGCTCCGCTTATAAGGATGCAGGCGAAGCGCTGCAGGGATTTTTCACACGCGGCTGCGGCTATATGCAAAAGCAGCGATATGAACGACCTTGTCAATACGCTGCTGGATTTGCTGTTTCAGCAGTTCGGGTGTTTTCGCGTTTATGCGGCGGTGCGAAAGAGTCCTGATGGTGTGATGGACGCGTCGAAGGCAAGGAAAATCAGCGGCCAGGGCGTCAAACTTGAAGAATTACAGCTCGGCTCGCGAATCGCCGATGCGGCCAAGAACCACCAGTATATTCTTATCCCGCGATTGCCGATGCAGGAAGAAGGCGACAAAATCGGCTCCGCAATAATTGCGCCGGTAATGTGCGAAGGAGAATGCTTTGGTGTTCTTTACGCCGATAGTTCACTCGACCATGAGCATTACGGCCTGAACGACCTTGACTATCTGATTCTTATTTCACTGATGGCAGGGGCGTTTGTCAGGAACCTTTAGTCAGCAGAGGAACCACAAAATAGAGTATCGACAGGGCGGTTATCAGCCACATTGTGGGCCTAACGTCTTTGGCTTTGCCGGCGATTGTCCTGAGCAGCGTAAATGAGATAAAGCCGAAGGCAAGGCCTGTGCTGATGCTGTAGGACAGGGCAATCATTATTATTATGATAAACGCGGGGAAGGCGTTTTCCATCTGAGTAAAATCTATTCTTTTGATTTCCTTTATCATAAAAAGGCCGACCATAATCAGGGCAGGCGCCGTTGCATAATTCGGCACAATTCCCACGACCGGCACAAAAAGTGCAGCGATTAAAAAAAGCAGGCCGGTAACAACAGCTGTCAAGCCCGTTCTGCCGCCTTCTTCAATGCCTGCTGCCGACTCGATATAGGAGGTTGTGGTTGAGGTGCCCAGTGCCGCGCCGAGCATCGTAGCGCCTGCGTCGATGGCAAGCAGTCTGTCGAGCTGTTTGATTTTGCCGTTCTCATCGGCCATTTTTGCTTCGCTGCAGCAGGCCACGAGAGTGCCGATGCTGTCAAACATATCCATAAACATCAGCGTGAAAATGCTGCCGAAAAGACCCCACTTCAAAGCTCCTAAAATATCGACCTTAAATGCAACCGCGGCGATGTTTATGTCAGCCGATATAAATGCCTGCGGTTTATCTATTTTTCCAAAAATCGCCGCAAGGACAGTGGCAAAAATTATGCCGATTAGCAGAGAACCTTTGATTTTTTTCATTTCGAGAAAAATCATTACAGCCAGGCCCCCAAGGCCTATCATTATAGTTGTGTTCAGGTTGGCGGCCTGGACCAGCGTTTCAGGATTGTCGATTATAATGCCGAGATTTTTCAGTCCGATGAACGTTATAAAAAGACCGATGCCGACGGATATGGCTGAAATCAGCGAGACAGGAATCGCCTCGACGAGTTTTCTTCGTAGGCCCACCAGCGTCAGAACAAGAAAAAACAGGCCCGACAAAAACACTACGCCAAGTGCGGTCTGCCAGCTTATCTGCTGCGTGATTACGAGCGTGTATGCAAAAAACGCATTAAGGCCCATGCCCGGCGCCATCGCGATGGGAGCGTTGGCAAACAGGCCTGTTACGATTGTTGCAATCGCGGTTATAAGGCAGGTAACCGCTATAAGAGCGGATTTGTCCATCCCTGCATCGGCTAAAATCGAGGGATTTACAAAGATAATATAGGCCATTGTGAGAAATGTCGTGGCGCCCGCGATTGTTTCGGTTTTTACGGAAGTGTTTTTTGAACGGAGTTTAAAAATTCTGTCCAGCATTTTCTTATTCCTTTAAGAAAAATACCTTCTTTCGGCATATACGCCTTTTATTTTATTTTTATTAACAGATTGTTAATATTATATTAGAATTTTGCTGATCTCGTAATGATAAATGTCTGTTTTTAAGGAGGTTTTTATGGGCAAAAAAGCACTTATAGCCGTTGCGGATGGTATAGAGGAATTGGAGGCAATAACGATAATTGATTGTCTAGGGCGGGCGGGTGCCGATTTGACGATTGCATCGGTGCAGAATCGCCAAATAGTAACCAGCCGAAAGGTAAAAATTATCGCTGATTATTTGATAACGGATTGCACAAGCGAGACTTACGACCTTATCGCCCTGCCGGGCGGTATGCCAGGTGCAGAACATCTGGCAGGCAGCAAAGAGCTTGTCGAAATGCTGAAAAAGCAGAAGGAATCCGGAAGACTTTACGCAGCGATTTGTGCATCGCCTGCGATTGTGTTTGAATATCACGGTTTATTGGCGGATAAAAAAGCAACTTGTTATCCTGCAATGGCTGAAAGGCTAAAAAACAAACAGGCGATAAATCAGCGTCTCGTCGTTGACGGCAACTGCATAACTTCTCAGGGGCCCGGCACAGCACTTGAGTTTTCGCTAAAGCTGGTTGAACTTCTTTTCGGCAGACAAAAAAGCGATGAATTATCCCAGGCGATGCTGGTAAAGCAATGAAGGATTTGGAAAAGATTTTTCAAAAGCTTTTAAAGTCGAGGTTCAGAAGCAGTTTTAAATTCAGACCTGCTGATATTGAGTATATAAACATAAAAGGATTGCAGACTGTTGAGCGGCACGCGAGGGATTTTATTGCAAAGCGTCTCGCGCCTGCCGAGCCGAAAAATGACGGCAGGCAGACGCCGACGAAGGGCCATCCTGTTTTTGTCGCTCAGCACGCTACCGCAACGTGCTGCCGCAAATGCCTGCAAAAATGGCATAAAATTGCCCCGCACAAACCGTTAAGCGAATCAGAAATTGATTATGTTATTTTGGTTTTAATTGCCTGGATTAAGTATCAGGTTGACATTTGCCGTCCGGTTGTATAAAATAGCCCCTTTCATAATAGGGATTAAAATAAAACGTAGCCACGAAGGCACAAAGGCACGAAGTGTTTTGAATTATATATATTTTTTCTTGGTGTCTTAGTATCTTGGTGGCTATTAGATTTTTTGAGCTTTTTATGTATTCAAATTATATTCGTAATGTAGCGATAATTGCTCACGTTGACCACGGCAAGACAACGCTGGTGGACAGGCTCCTGTACCAGTCCGGAATGTTTCGGATGGAGGAGCTTGACAAGCTGGCCGGCAGCGAGCACGACTTGATTATGGATTCGAACCCAATCGAGCGTGAGCGAGGCATAACAATCCTGAGTAAAAACTGTGCGATTAACTATACCGACACGCAAGGCGATGAATATAAAATCAATATAATCGACACACCCGGCCATG
>CAZUEO010000043.1:0-12881 GCA_964619675.1 uncultured Planctomycetaceae bacterium
AATTTTGCGCCAGTGACAGTTCCGCAGCCGTTTTTGTCACTGGGCGGATTTTTTTGATGGTAATTTGCTAAAAGTATGCTATCGTATGAAAAATTAAGTAACGGTTGAAAGCTTTTTCAGGGATGATAATGGCTGAAAAAATAGCATACATATTTCCCGGCCAGGGCGCTCAGATAGTGGGTATGGGAAAGGATTTTTACGACAGCGAGCCTGCGGCAAAGCAGATTTTTGATAAAGCAGATGAAATACTTGACTTCAGCCTTTCCAAAACCTGTTTTGAAGGACCCCAGGATGAGCTTAACTCGACGACCATGTCTCAGCCTGCTATTTTCGTAACATCAGTTGCCATTCTCGATTGTCTCAAGGCAAAAGGGACGATTAAACATCCTGATGTAACCGCAGGCTTGAGTCTGGGTGAATATACTGCACTTTACGCAGCAGGCTGTTTTAGTTTTGAAGATGGCCTTAAACTCGTCCAGAAGCGAAGCCAGGCTATGCAAGCCGCTGCTGACGCGGCAGGCGGCTCTATGGTCAGCATAATCGGGCTTGACGCACCTGCCGTTGAGAAACTTTGCGCCGAAGCCGCGCAGGGCGAGGTCCTGAATTGTGCTAATTTTAATTGCCCCGGCCAGATTGTCATTACAGGTGATATAGAGGCCTGTAAAAGGGCTGTAAATCTCGCTGAAAAGTACGGGGCGATAAAGGCCATTGAGCTCAAAGTTGCAGGGGCATTTCATTGTGAAATGATGAAACCTGCCGCTCAGGAGCTTAAAACAGCACTCCAGCAGTGCAAAATTAACGATATCGGAAATATAACTGTTGTATCTAATGTGGATGCAGAATATTATAAAACTAAAGAGCAAATCGCACAGGGGCTGGCTAAGCAGCTTACTGGTGCGGTCCTTTGGCAAAAGTGTATGGAACGACTTTTAGCTGATGGCGTTACCAAATTTTATGAAGTAGGGCCCAATAAGGTCTTGATGGGCCTTATGCGAAGAATCAATCGCAAGGCGGAAGTTATAAATATTAGTAGTTTAGATAATCTCAAAATATAAGAATCAGAGCCGCGAATGTAAATGAGCGGTATTTTGGAGAATTACAAAAATGGCGGATGAAAAGAGACTTGCGGTAGTTACAGGTGCGGCAAGAGGTATCGGCAGGGCGATTGTGCTTGAGCTTCTAAGGCAGGATAGGCTCGTTGCAGGCCTTGATATAAATGCCGACCAGCTCGCAGAGCTGCAAAAGGTCGTTGCCGATGCCGGCTATAGCGTTATTACCAAATGCATTGATATTACAAAAACCGACCAGTTAAATGATTGCATAGAGGAGCTGGCTAAGCAGCATGGCGGGATAGGCATTCTCGTAAATAACGCAGGTATCACACGCGACAGGCTTATGATACAGATGAGCGATGAGGAGTATGACCTTTTAATGGCGGTAAACCTGCGGGCTGCATTTATGGCATGCAGGGCGGCTTTAAGGTCGATGCTTCGCAACAAGTTTGGCAGGATTATCAGTATAAGCTCAGTGGCGGGTATTATGGGTCAGGCTGGCAGTGCAAATTATGCCGCCAGCAAAGCCGGACTTATTGGTATGACTAAGTCGATAGTAAGGGAGGTGGCCAAGAAGGGTATTACCGCTAATTGTGTCGCGCCGGGTTTTATTGTTACGGAAATGACCAGTGTCCTGCCCGAGCTCGTTAAGGAGGCGGCTTTAGCCGTCATTCCTGCGAAAAAATTAGGCACGCCCGAGGATGTGGCAAAGGCCGTGGCCTTTCTGGCAAGTGATGATTCTGGCTATATTAACGGCCAAATCCTCCAGGTTGACGGCGGTATGGCAATGTGAGTTAATATAAAAAAAGAGTTGCAATGGCCGTTGTTGGCAGGTATATTACCTGCCCAAATGACGGACAGGATACCTGATTAAGGTGTAAGAAAAGGAGTTTTTTGTATTAGGAGACTTATTGTGAGTATTGATGTCCAGGCTATTGAAAAGAAGGTTATAAAAATTGTTGCTGACCAGATGAGCACCGACGAATCGGAAATAACACGTGAAACGTCGTTTATTACCGACCTTAACGCTGATTCCCTCGACACGGTTGAGCTGGTGATGGAATTTGAAGATGAGTTCGATACCAGTATTCCAGACGAAGAGGCCGAAAAAATCCAGACTGTTGGAGCAGCAATCGATTATGTTGTTGACACGTTAAAAAAGAAAGAGCAGAGCTGAAAAACAGGCTGGCGAAATGAACAAACGACGAGTGGTTATAACAGGCCTGGGCTGCGTTACGCCGCTTGGTGATTCCGTAGATGGTTTTTTTGATTCCATCTGCAAGGGCAAAAGCGGGGTTTCAACTATTACCAGCTTCGATGTTTCCCAGTTCGCCACGAGATTCGCCGGCGAAGCAAAAGACTTTGATATTACCAAATTTGTCGATGCCCGCGAGGGTAAGCGAATGGACCGGTTCTGTCAGCTCGCTGTGGCCTCAGCAGTGCAGGCCGTCAAAGACTGCGGAATCGATTTCTCAAGAGAAGATATCAACCGCTGCGGCGTTATCTACGGGACAGGTATCGGCGGTATCCAGGAAATCGAACAACAGCATATCAGACTGCTGAATAAGGGGCCTCGGTTCGTCTCGCCTTTCACCGTACCGAAACTTATGGCCAACGCGGCTAGCGGGACAATATCAATGATGTACGGCATTAGAGGCCCGAATTTCTGCGTGGTTACGGCTTGTGCATCGGCATCACATTCAATCGGCGAGGCGTTTTATAACATCCTTACCGACCGCAGCGATATTATCATAACAGGCGGCTCGGAAGCTGCTGTCTCGCCGGTCGGGTTGAGTTCCTTCTGTTCGCTGAAGGCACTGAGCACCAAAAACGATACGCCCGAAATGGCGTCAAGACCGTTCGATATCGACCGCGATGGGTTTGTAATGGCTGAAGGTGCTGCGACTGTCATTCTCGAAGAATACGAACATGCCAAAAAGCGCGGGGCGAGAATCTATGCTGAACTTTTAGGCTACGGCGCAACGGCAGATGCACATCATATAACCGCGCCTCCGCCCGACGGCGGCGGGGCCGTAAAGGCAGTGGAAAACGCGATGAAACAGGCGGGTATCGCAAAGGAGAAAATAGATTATATAAACGCGCATGGGACAAGCACACAGCTTAATGACCTTTCCGAAGCACTGGCGGTAAAAAAGTTCTTCGGCGAGCACGCTTATAAACTTTCCATAAGCTCGACGAAAAGCGCTATTGGCCATTCGTTAGGTGCAAGCGGCGGAATCGAAATTGTAGTGACCTGCAAAACAATAGAAAAATCCATTATCCATCCCACGATAAACCTCGATAACATCGACCCACAGTGCGACCCGAAACTCGATTTTGTGCCCAAGGTCGCCAAAGAGAGAAAAGTTGATTACGCGATGAGCAATTCGTTCGGCTTCGGCGGCCATAACGCCTGCCTGGTAGTGGGAAGAGTTTAAACAATGCCATTCAAATTACTTGGTCTTTCCGATCCGCTGGTGCGGGGTATTCTTGCCACCGGCTACATTGCTCCTACCGAGATTCAGTCCGAGGTAATCCCGGCCGTGATGGAAGGCAAAGATATCATCGGCTGTGCCCAGACCGGCACAGGCAAAACTGCCGCGTTTGTGCTGCCTATTTTAAACCGGCTCAGCCACGAGCATGCGACCAGAAGCAAAAATATAAAAGTGCTGGTTCTTACCCCGACTCGCGAGCTGGCACTGCAAATCGAACAGTGTATCATCGGCTACGGCCGGTTCCTGCATATGCGCACTCTTGCCGTTTACGGCGGTGTGAATATTGGAGGTCAGTTTTCCTCGCTTCGCAGGGGCATTGACATTATTGTTGCCACGCCTGGCCGACTTCTCGACCATATGCAGCGGCGCACTATCGACCTGAGGCATGTTGAAGTGCTTGTTATCGATGAAGCCGACCGTATGTTCGATATGGGATTTATCAACGATGTGCGAAAAATTATCGCCGCTGTGCCCGCAAAACGTCAAACGCTGCTTTTTTCCGCTACCATACCGCCCGAAGTAAAGGCCCTGGCCGCGGGGGTAATGAATCATCCGAAAATAATTCAGGTAGGTCCGCAGCAAATACCAATCGAGACCATTACACAGTACATCTACCCCGTCCAAAGCCAGCAGAAAATGGATATCCTGCTGCACATGCTCCAAAAAGGCGGGATGTACAGCGTACTTGTTTTTTCCCGCACGAAGCACGGCGCCGACAGGATTAATCGTCGTCTTGAGCGGGCGGGCATTAAATCGGTCGCGATACACTCAGGCCGCACTCAGGGCCAGAGACGGCGGGCAATGGAGGGCTTTAAAGAAAACAAATACCAGGTTATGGTAGCAACCGATATCGCCGCACGCGGCATAGATGTTGAGGGAATTTCGCACGTCGTAAATTTTGATGTACCCGTATTTGCGGAAGACTACATTCATCGCATCGGCCGCACAGGCAGGGCCGCAGCCACAGGCGATGCGATTACGCTCGTTTCTCGCGATGAGGAGAAATATCTTCGTCAGATTGAAAGATTTATCGGCCGTAAATTCAAGCTGGAAAAATTTACCGACTTTGCTTACGCCGCAGCGCCGCCGCAAAAACAGGAATACAAATCTCGGCCGGTGCCGCATATACGGAAAGCTTTTGCAGGCGGCACAGGACGGCGTCGCCGCAGGCGAACAAGATAAATAGAATTGAAGATTGAAAATTTAAAATTGAAAATTTGTGGAATTCTAAAAGGGGTGATTTTCTAATTGTTTTTTCGCAGGTCAAGGCTATAATTTGGCAGGATAGCAGGAGCTAACCAACCCCCGACCACAGGGGTCGGGGCTAACCACTAACCATTATGTTTTTGAATGTACCTGATTTTTCGGTCTAACTCTTCCTGATTGAAACAAAAACGCTTATCGAATCCCTGCGTCCAAATTCTTCCTTGTCTGCCATTTTTATATAATGCAAACATTGCTATATTCTTATACCTGCTTACAATCTGCTCTATCGACTCACTACAGGATTCGGTTGCGATATGAACATGATTACTACAAACCTCTATGGCCTTTATGGTCTGCCTGATTTTCTCGGCCTCCTTTAAAATTGCCTGTTTGGCGATTTCTTTTTCAGCCGGATTCAAAATTATAGTATCACCTTTTTGCAGTTTTTGACAAATTATTTTGATATTATCATCACCATTCATAATTTGGCCGTTTTTGACATATCCTCTTTTGTCGCCTTGCAGCCAGGAACCATAAGTTGTCCAGGTAATCATATATCCAATTAATTTTTTTGACATAACCAAATAATATCTGCAAGTTTTATTCGTGACAATAATTATTGCGGTTAGCCTGCACCCCTGTGGTGCAGGGTTTTTGACCTCGCAATGACATTATTTGTGTTCATTCTGTTAGGGACAGGCCGCCTTTAGCGGCCGTCAGGCGCCTTTGATGACTTGTCTTTAACGGGATTAGTCTGCCTGCATTTAACACTTCCGATTTCGCCGGAGCTGCGATGGACGACAGGTTCGTGGCCGGGTTCTTTGTGTCTGCTGCCCCAATAATGCTTGAAATCCGCGTATGTCTTATAGTTCAACTGGAGATTGTTCCTGTATGAGAGATTGCCCACAAAGCTGATTAGCGGCTGGCGGCGATAGTTATCGGTGTATGGCTGATTAAACTCTTTATCTCGCTCGGCTGGAATTATAGCTGGAAATCGAAAAGGCAAAAAAACACGGATAAGAAAAAACACCTGACGATATTCGAGCACAAAAAGGTCGATAACCATCTGAAAAAACGCTTCGATAATAAGTAACCGCAGAGTGCGCAAGACCCGCCATTTCTTCAATGTCAGCATTTTTTTAATTGACCGCGGCATAAAAACCTGCATAATATGGAACTGATATATAATTATTTATGGTTTTCAGGAGGACGGAAAAGATGAGGAATTACGCATTTCTGACGATTATTCTGGTTCTTGTTATTTGCACTTATGTCTTCGGCGAGGCGCCGCCGGTGCAGCGATGGGTGGCGCGATACAACAACCCTTATGATTCTTACGATGCCGCCAAGGCACTGGCAGTAGATAGCTCCGGCAATGTTTATGTTACGGGCGAGAGTGACGGCGGCCCGGCAAGTAGTGACTATGTTACTATTAAATATGCCTCTGATGGCAATCAGGTATGGGAGAGGCGGTATAACGGGCCGGGCAATGACAGCGACAATCCTTATGGCCTGGAGATAGACAATTGGGGTAATATCTATGTTGCAGGCTATAGCGAAGGCAACGGTACAGACACCGACTACGCCGTGGTTAAATACAGCCCTGACGGCAATCAGATATGGGTGGGGCGGTATAATGGCCCGGCGAACGATTTCGACAATGCCTTGGCTCTGGTGGTGGATGACGCAGGTAATGCCTATGTGACGGGCCAAAGCCAGGGTGGCGCCACAAGCTGCGACTACGCCACGGTTAAATTCAGCCCTGACGGTAATCAGTTGTGGGCGGCACGTTATAATCATCCCCCAAGCAACTATGACAGTCCTCATGCACTGGCGGTGGATAAATGGGGTAATGTCTGTGTTACGGGCTTTAGCCGGGATCCCTATGGCAGAGACTATGCCACGGTTAAATATGACTCCAACGGCAATCAATTATGGGTGGCACGTCACGATGGCGGCGATGCTACTGCCGTGGTAATAGATGATGCGGGCCAGGTCTATGTTACGGGCTTTAGCGGCAGCGGCGGCAGCGGAAGTTATGATTTCGCCACGATTAAATACAGCCCTGACGGCAATGAGTTATGGGTGGCACATTACAACGGGCCGGGCAATGGCAGCGACTATGCTACAGCCCTGGCGGTGGACAGTTCGGGCAATGTCTATGTGACAGGCGAGAGTGCCGGTAGCGGTACGGGTTACGACTACGCCACGGTCAAATATGACTCCAATGGCAATCAGTTATGGCTGGCACGTTACAATGGGCCGGTTAATGGCACTGATGCTGCTCGTGACCTGGCAGTAGATGACCTGGGTAATGTCTATGTGTCAGGAGGGAGTTTTGGCAGCGGCACATCTGAATATCCCTATGACTACGCTACGGTCAAGTATGATCCTAACGGCAACCAGTTATGGGTGGTACGTTATGACGGGCCTGCTAACGATTCCGATGAGGTTTATGACCTCGAAATGGATGATTCAGGCAACGTCTATGTGACGGGCCGTAGCAAAGGCATCGACACAGGTCATAATGACTACGCCACGATTAAATACACGCAGCATGATTATTGTTTAGGCCCCGTTTTCGGCGACTTCAACGGTGACTGCAGGGTCGATTTTGAAGATTTTGCGGTATTCGCATTGCACTGGCTTGAATGCAATTATGCCCTCCAGGAAGACTGCTGGTAATTAAGTCAAAGACGGCGGGCTGAATATTTTTTATTCGTGCCGATTCGTGTTCATCCCGTTAGAGACAGGCCGCCTTTAGCGGTCATCAGGCGTCTTTGATGACTTGTCGCTGACGGGGTTCATCGGCCTGTGCTTAACACTTCCGATTTTGCCGGAGCTGCGACGGACGACAGGTTCGTGGCCGGGTTCTTTGTGTTTGCTGCCCCAATAATGCTTGAAATCCGCGTATGTCTTATAGTTCAGCCTCAGATTGTTCCTGTATGAGAGATTGCCCACCAGGCTGATTAGCGGCTGGCGGCGATGCCATAGGCTGTCCAATGCCCTGCGCAGAATTCGCGATATGGAATAAAAATGCCGGTCGCACGAGAGCATTTCTTCGATTATACCGTCTATGGACAGGTGCTTATAATGAGCTACCGGGAAGGTCAGCGTGTAATATCTCCAGTCTTGCGGGAACGTGTCGAGGGCGATGCGGTTCTGAGATTTCATCTGGTCCCACAGCCGCGTGCCGGGCAGAGGAGTCAAAAACAGCACGTTGAGATTGTCCACGCCGTACTGACAGGCTGTCTCGGCGATATGTTTACCGATGCCCGGTTCGTCTATATCCAGACCGATGATAAACGAACCAACTACGAGAATTTTGTGCCGTTGTATTCGCCGAACCGAATCGCGGAAATGCCGGCCTTTAAGAAGGTTGAATTTCTTGCCGACCTCATGAAGCCCTTCCGGCTTTGAGGATTCAAAGCCGATGAAGACGCCTCTGCAGCCTGCCTTAACGGCCAGCGATAGAAGTTCTTCGTCATCCGCGAAGTTAATGGTAGCCTGAGCTACCCATTTTTTTCGCAGATTTGCCTGTGCCATAGCGCGGAACATATCCTTGGCACGGGCAATGTGTTCAGGGCGCGTGCCGATAATATTGTCGTCCACCACCAGGACATCTTTCTCACGAATCAACCGGAATTCCCGCACGATATCCGCAATGGGTCGCTGCCGGTAGCGGGCCCCATTAAACGCCGTCACACTGCAAAAACTGCAGTTCAGGGGACAACCGCGTGTGGTCTGAATGGCTCCGAAGGCATATTCCTCAGCCAGCAAATCATGGCGGGCGAGCGGGACATCGTTCATCTCGGCAAACCCTCCGTCGTAACGGCGGTTCAGGCAGCCCTGCCGGGCATCGTCTAAGACCTGCGGCCAGATGCCCTCGGCTTCACCCGTGACGACTGAATCCACATGCTCCATAACCTCGCTGAGGCACATAGTTGCATGAATGCCGCCCATGACAACGGTTACGCCCAGGCGCCTAAAGTAAGCAGCTATTTCATAGGCACGGTTTGCCTGCGATGTAAAAGCGGTAATGCCGACCAGATCCGGCAGGGGCATTGCCGAATAATCCGGCAAGCCGAGATTCTCATCCAGGATTGAAATTTCCCACTCCCGCGGAGTCAGGCCTGCCAGGACCATAAGACCCAGCGGCTTCCATACGCGGTAGCGGTTCCAGCGGCTATCCTTGACCCTGACGATGCTTACAAGCGGATTGGATGGATTGATGAGATATAATCGCATGACGCGTATTTGCCCGTGAATAAAAATCTGCTTTTGCTAATCATTTACAAAAAACCCATACGCCATTCTATTTCTTCCGTATTTTCCGCAGTTAATTTGATTGCCTAATTTTACGGATTTTGGAAAAGCCTGGCAAGGAAATTTTTTAACAGGAAATGCCTTCGCCAAAGAGTCTTTTGGCGGCCCTGTCGTAGACCATAGAAGTAGAGAAATTTTGAGTAGTAGAACAGGTGAACAGTAGAGCGGGAAAAACGAGTAGTTTTGATTTAATTCAATCCGTATAGGTATTGAATTGCTACATAAGCGGCGTAAATTGTCAGAAGAACCGGGCCAAAGAGACGGCTGTAGTGATTTTTGCTGACTGCTGAAAAAATGGTAAACAGGCCGACAACCAGTATCAAAAAGGGCAAGTGCAGATAATAAAAAGCCGGTGAGATTTTAAGGCCTGCAACGCTTGTCGCTCCGCCTATAACAACAAAAATATTCAATATATTCGCACCGATTATATTGCCTAAAAGTATTCCCTTATGGCCTTTAATCAGACTTGCCATACCTGTCGCAAGCTCGGGGACCGATGTGCCGAATGCGACGACCGTTGCCGCGATGACATCTTCAGGTATTCCGAATCGCAGGCAGATTTGCGTTGCTGAAGCGATAAGGACCCGGCTGGCGATAATCACAATAATCAGGCCCGCGAGAAAAATTAACGCAAGAATCACGAGCGGTCTTTTTGCGTTTATGTCCTTTTCGTCAATTATGCCTGCCTCGTGACGCTCGTTTACCCATTTGATTGAAATAAATATGTACCAAACGAGAACGGCGAGCAGAATAAAGCCGAAAGGTCTTGCCAGGTATCGGCAGTTAAAAATCAAAAGAACATAACACAAGGCGGCAAAACTCATACACGAGATTAGTTTGACCATACCCTGTCTTTTGAATACGAACCTGTCGGTGGGGATTTTGGCCAGCGCGCAGCCTAATCCGAAGATGAGAGCGGTATTGCAGATTATTGAGCCGATAGCGTTGCCGAGGGCGATGTCTGATTTGCCGGCGTAAGCTGCCATTATCGATACTGTCGCCTCGGGGCTGGTTGTGCCGAGACTTACGATGGTAACTCCTATGATGACGGCGGGGATGCCGAGCTTTTTTGCGATTCCGGCAGCGCCTTGCACAAACCAGTCTGAGCCTTTGCACAGCGCAAAAAAACCCGCTGCAAGGGTGCAGAAAATCCAGAAAATGCCCTTTGCCGCAATAAACTCAAACCATTGGTCAGGCAGAAAATGCATCAGAATCAGAAATCTGCCTCCTATTGCTTATGATGCCTGATTTTCCACCGCTGATGTCTTTTCTTGCTGCCCCTTTTACGCCGCCGCCTCGGTTTAGCCATAAAAAGCCTCCAAACCAAATTTTTTAACTATTTTAAAAACTACTAAACGGATAAAATATATGGTATCATTCGTTTTTGCAAGAGTTTGTTTATTGTAAATGTTTTTTTCCTGGTGCGGTAATGATTCAATGCAAAGATTGTGAATTTTGCGAAATGGCCCCTGACGGCCGCAGAACCTTCAAATGCGACCCGTTCGTGAACGTCAAAGAACCTGAGTGCATCGCCAAATGGCAGCTTATCCGGCTCGATATGCTGCTTGTAAGTTACAGAGGGATGCAGCAGTGGCAGGAAAAGCTCGCCCCGCTGCAGGACAAAATCCTCAAGTATATGCAGCGTGAAATCGGCGATATTGACGAAAGCGATAAATGGAAGGTCGACGATGATGAACAGCAGGATAAGGATAATAACTTGCTTTGATAATTGAGCTTGAGAAGGATTGTTCAAATGCAGCTTGCAATGGTTGGCGACAAATTCGTCGAGCTGGAAAAGCTCGATTTGGCGTATCTTGACTACGGCACATTTTTCGGCGACGGGGTTTATGAAGTTCTGCGAAGCTACGACGGCAAAATCTTTGCGCTTGAAGAGCATCTGGCCAGGTTCAAAAGAAGCCTGGCAGAAATTGAAATAGAAGGCGTCGATATTGACGCTGTCCGCGATAGGGTTATAAAAGCACATCAGAAGAGCCAAATAGCAAATGCGAAGATTTATTTTCATATTACAAGGGGAGCAGGTCCCAGAGACCACGCAAAAGAAGGCCTGCGCCCGAGATTCTTTTTAACGGTTACAAAGGTTGAAGATTACAGCGAGCAAAAAAACGGAGGTATCTCGGTAATGACCGTACCCGATACGAGATGGAAAAGATGCGATATCAAATCACTGAACCTGCTGGCGAATGTGATTGCCAGTCGCAGGGCACAAAAAAGAGGCTGTCAGGAAGCGATATTTGTTGATGAAAAAGGTGGAATAACCGAAGGGGCGTCGAGCGCGTTTTTTGCGATTTTCGCAGGTAAACTTCAGACGGCGCCGCTTGCCATAAATATTCTGCCGTCAATAACACGACATTTTGTCATTCAAATTGCAGCGAATGCCGGGCTTTCTGTTGAAGAGAAACAAATAAAGGCCCAGGATGCGGCAAAAGCAGATGAACTTTTTATCGCGGTATCGAGCAGGGATATTGTGCCGGTGATAAAATTTAATGAAATTGCCGTTTCAGACGGCAAAGTCGGCAAATATACGAAATCGCTGATTAAAGAGTTCGAAAAACTCGTCAAGTAAAAACGGCATAAAAGCATTTCTTCGATTCACCAAACTGTTACCTTTTACGAAAATGAACCACTATTATTACAGACAGCGATAAAAGGCTTTTTATTCGTGTCATAAAGTTATGCAAAGTTGGCAAAGGAATATTGGAGTGAAAGGAGTATACAATGGCAAAGAAATTAATATTGATCGTGTTGGCTGGAATTGCGTTATTGGCATTTACTGATAATACATTTGGCGGGCCGCGAGGTGGCGGGCGCCGAGACGGCGGGCGCTCGCAAGGCAGCGGGCGTCGATGGGATGGCAGGCATCACAGGTCGGGCGTTATAATTATTCCGCCGCGAATAAGACGGTCAATAATTTTCCCGCCGCGAAGGATAGTAATCAGGCCGACCATCGTCCTCGGCGGCTCATCAACAGTTACAAGGGAAGTTGTTACTAAAGAAGTTGTCCGACAAGAAACGGTTGTTGTCTGGGTTACAAACGATAACGGTTCCAAAACGGAGGTAAGACTGACAAAAACAAACGATGGCGGATATATAGGCCCAAGAGGTGAATATTATTCAAGTATGCCTGCGCAGGAACAATTGGAAACGCTGTATGCGGTAAGGTCTGAAAAAGCGAAAAGAACGAGTGTTACGGTCTGGATTACCAACGATAACGGTTCGCTAACGCCTGTAACGCTTACTCCTGCGGGCGAGGGTTTCATCGGTCCTTCAAAAGAGTATTATCCGAATATGCCGACAGAAGAACAACTCAAGGCTTTGTACGGCTTGCGTTCCAATGCGCCGAGCGAAGATAGTGTTACAGTCTGGCTTGATGGAGAAAGTCCTGTAGTGCTGACAAAAGACGGCTCTGAATACATCGGGCCAAAGGGTGAGCATTACGCAAGTATTCCCACGAAAGAGCAACTCAAAATGATTTACGGCGACAAACCCAAAAAGGCTGCCTCCGGCGGCACTGTAATCTGGCTCAATAACAGCGATGGTTCCAAAATACCGATAACGCTGCAAAAGGATGGTTCAGATTACATCGGACCGGCAGGCGAAAAATATACCGGTCTGCCGACAGAACAGCAGCTCAAGCTGTTATATGGTTCAGATGCCGGCACAGGCGAGCAGGGCGAGTTAAGCTTTGAAATTACGAAAGATGACGGTACCCAGACAATTGTTGTTCTGAAAAAAGAAGGCGCAGAATTGGTAGGGCCCAAAGGCGAACGCTATCAGAATATTC
>CAZUEO010000044.1:0-12793 GCA_964619675.1 uncultured Planctomycetaceae bacterium
CAGACCGGCGTGAGCCAGGTCGGTCCCTATCTGCCGTGGGCGCAGGAATCTTGAAGGGAATGTTTCCTTAGTACGAGAGGACTGGGAAACACTGACCTCTGGTGAACCGGTTGTTCCGCTAGGAGCACGGCCGGGTAGCTACGTCGGGAAAGGATAAACGCTGAAAGCATCTAAGCGTGAAGCCCATCCCAAGATGAGGATTCCTTTTTTGAGCAATCAAAATGAAGAGCCCTCGAAGTCTACGAGGTTGATAGGCCGGGTGTGTAAGGCGAGAAATCGCTTAAGCTAACCGGTACTAACGCTCAAACACTTGACCATATCAATCATAGATTGATATGACAGATTGCAGATTACAGACTGCAGATTGTAGAGACGCGAAGGCATCTACGCTAAGAAATTCAAAGTTGAAAGTTTAAAATGAAAAATTGTGGAATCCCGCACCAGATATCTGGTGCGGGATGACTTCCTTAATTTTGAATTTTGCATTTTGATTTTTGAATTACAATCAGGCCTTGCCTGATTGAACGAACTTCCTGGTGACAATACCGGCGGGGCAACGCCTGTTCCCATTCCGAACACAGAAGCTAAGACCGTCGGGCCGATGGTAGTCCTTAGGGGTGAGAGTAGGTCATCGCCAGGATTTTTTAAAGGCCAGTGTCCTAAAGACACTGGCCTTTTCCTTATACCAATAGATTACAGGCTTCTTTCAACAGAGAGCCGATGGGTATTTTGTTGGGACAAATTTTCTGTCGAGCGGGGTGCTTTCGTTTCTTTTCTGGAGGCTGTAAAAGGCAAAGGCGTTTTTGCCGGCAGGGGGGAGATCACTGCCAAAGAGATTATCTGAAAGGATTATATCCTGCGAAGCAGTTTTTTCGTAAGACTGCTGTTTTAAGCCGATGGCAGCAGCAATAAGAATAAGCAGGATTATTAAAGCATAGCTTATAATTGTCTGCCGATGATTTTTTTGGACAGATTGAGGCATAAATATACCCGCTTGCAACATTAACAGGCAGTAATTATACTGTTATAGACCTTCAAGGTCAAGTTGTAACCCCGTCGCCGTTCTCCTTCGCCAAGCAAGGCTTCGGAGGATAAATGCCGGCGACGGCTAAACGAATATAATATAAAGAGATGGAGTATGATATGATTATCGAATCGGCTCAAAAAGTGTTGATATGGGGTTCAATCGGGTGGGCAGAAATACTGGTCGTATTGATTATCGCACTGCTGATATTCGGCAGACGCCTGCCGGAGATAGCCCGCTCGCTGGGCAGGAGCCTTACAGAATTCAAAAAAGGAATGCAGGAGACCAAAAACGAGATTGAAAAAGAGGTAAAGCCTGGCGAGGATAAGGAAGTAGAAAAAGATTGAAATTTTGACTAATCAGGCCGGCAAAAGAGGATTCCCAGTTCATATAAGAGATACATTGGGACGGCAAGGGCAATCTGACTTATCACATCAGCAGAAGGTGTGGCAACGGCAGCAACAATAAAAATCGCAAGTAAAACATACTTTCTTGCTTTTTTAAGGGCTTTAACTGAGACAATTCCTATCTTGTTTAACGCGAAAATCGCGGCAGGCATCTGAAAGCACAGGCCAAATACGAGCATCATCGAGAACATAAAATTTACATAGCTACAAAGCGTTACCTGCGTTCGTACGGATTCTATGCCTGTATCAAAACCGATGAAAAACCTTATCATAACCGGGGCAATGACAAACAGGAAAAATAACGCTCCGGCAATAAACAGTGCCGCACAAACAGGCGATATTATATATACAAGCCTTTTCTCATTCGGATATAAGCCTGCAGAGATAAACTTCCACAATTGATAAAACACCCATGGCGAGGAAAGCACAATTCCGAAAAGAAGCGCGGTCTTCATATATACGAGAAATTTTTCGGACAGAGTTATGGCCTGGAGCATCGCAGGAAAACCGGATTGCTCGTGCAGGCCAAGATAAGGTTTTGCCAGAAGCGAAAGGAAAAAGCCCGCAAAGAACATACAAATTATAAGGCCTGCGCCGATGCCGACAAGTGCAAGGATTATCCTTGCCCGCAACTGTTCAAGGTGGTCACCAAGGGACATCTCGACGAAATTTTGCTCTTTTTTTTCGGCCATAACCAGATGACTGTATTGTAACTATTTCTTTTGATTTATGGTATAAATTTGTATAATTGTGTTTGTTAGTGTTGAAACTTTAGGAATAGGTGAGTTATGGCACAGGAATATTCCATAAATGCGAAGATTTACAGAACTACCGATGCCGGCGACTGGGGCATCGAGGATATGCTGAGCTATTTCAAAAAACACGGCGTTATGAGGGTCTCCGACCTGCATATAAAGATAGGGGTTCAGCCGACATTCCGTGTGGACGGAGATTTAATGAAACTGCGAGGCGAGATAGTAACAAGAGAGATAGCCGAAAAGCTGATTTTCCCGCTGCTGGGCGAGAAGTATATCGCTGAATTCAAGGCCAAAAACAACATAGACTGCTCGTACCATTATGCCGATTTGCAATTTAGAATCAACGTTTTTAAGGATAATAATGGTATTGCTGCGGCCATCAGGGCACTGGGAAGCGATGTGCCGAAGCTCGAAGAAATCGGATTTCCAAATGATGTCTATAAGGATATTGTCAAAATGCAGAACGGGCTTGTTCTGCTTACCGGCATTACCGGCGCAGGAAAGTCCACCACCATAGCGTCTTTTATTGATCGGATAAGCGAAATAAAGGCCTGCCGGATAATTTCAGTCGAAGACCCGATTGAATACATTCTCAAGCAGAAAAACTCCGTAATATCACAGCGTGAGGTTGGCAGAGATGTTCCTTCGTTCACTGCAGGTTTGAAAGCTATGATGCGCGAGGACCCGGATATCATTTTTGTCGGTGAAATGAGAGATGCTGAGACAATTGCGATGACGCTGATGGCTGCCGAAACGGGTCATCTGGTTTTTTCGACGCTGCATACGCGCGACGTTACGGGAACTATAACGAGGATACTCGATTATTTTCCGTCCGGAAGGCAGGATGAGGTGCGAAACCAGCTTTCACTGGGGCTTGCTTATGTTATCAGCCAGAAACTCATTCCGAAAAAGGACGGTACGGGAAGAATTATTGCTATGGAGATACTCAACAATAATAACTATGCCTGTGCAAATATCATCAGAACCGGCAAATTCGAGCAACTCTACTCACAGCTTCAGACAAAGACCAAGAATAAGCCCGAAGAAAGAATGGTAACCTTTGAGCATCATCTCGCAAAGTTAGTCAAAACCGGCAAAATCGATTTGCTCGAGGCGCAGAAATGGGCCAACGACTACAAGTGCTTCCTCGATGCGATGAACACAGTTACAGTATGAAAATAAATGGCTACGATTACCTTTAATTGTCCTGATTGCAAGTACTTATGTGCATTTAAAGATATTTACTCGGGCAGACGTGCAAGGTGCCTGAGATGTAATCAGGTCTTTATAATCCCGGACAAGAATGGAGCACATGCCCGCAAGATTAAACCGCCAAAAGAATTTGATGAGCCTCTGGGCGGCTTTTATGGGGCGGTGTTCAAAAATTCATTGTCTGCCATCTTCAATAAACAAAGTCTTGCAGTGCTTCTTTTTATACTTGTTATGACGGCTTTGAAATTTTTTACCGTTCATCTGGACTCTTCTTTTACTATAATCGGCAGGAGCGGTGCGAAATTCGGTTTTTATCTGCCGGTAGGCAAGATAATCGCCGTATTTATCTGGGGCGGGATATTCTGGTGCTATGCTGAAATTATCTATTCAACCGCATTTGACGTTGAGCTGCTGCCGCAGGTTACTTTCGGCGGAGGCGCCGGGTATGTGATTTCAGTTCTCAAATCCTTTTACTCTTTTGCCGTCGCACTTATTATGGTTCTTCTGCCGGCAATTGCCACCAATATGATTTTCAGCGCCGTTGGGATTAAGTCGAAATGGCCGGTGTTCCCCTTTGCCGTTCTTGGAATGTTTCTGTTTCCAATGGCAGTGCTGACGATGAGTATCGGCAGGGACCTGACGATGCTGTTGCGGCCTGATTATTTCTTTAGGCCGATAAAAAAAGCCTTTCGCCATTATTTGTTCCTTGCAGGGCTTTTCATCATTACCTGGCAGCTGCAGTATATGAGCGTTAACTACGGAGATATCGCAGGCAGCCCGGATTCCATGATTTTGCTGAACCTTGCCGCTGCGGGGGCAATACAAATCCTGGCGATTTTTACTATGAGAGCAACGGGACTGTTTTACAGGCATTTTGGCTGCTTTTTTAAATGGTAAAATTTTCGATAAAAGTTATAAAATGAAAAATATGAATAATAAATCGAAAGAAAAAAGCGAACATATTTTTGGACCAGTGCCTTCGAGAAGGCTCGGCCGCTCGCTCGGTATCGACCTTGTTCCTGCAAAAACCTGCACTTATGACTGCTTGTACTGCCAGTTAGGACGCACAACTCAAAAAACGACAGAAAGAAAAAGCTGGATAGCCATAGATGAAATTACTGCTGAGTTGAAAGATAAATTATCGACAAAACCGGATTATATTACGCTTTCAGGCTCTGGCGAGCCGACATTGCACAGCGGCTGCGGTCTGCTGATAGGAAAAATCAAGCAGGTTACCGATATACCCATTGCGGTAATAACCAACGGCTCACTTCTATTTGAACCTGAAGTCCGCAGAGAGCTGCTTGGTGCCGATGTTGTTATACCTTCGCTCGACGCCGGCGACGAGGAGACATTCAAAAAAGTAAATCGCCCGCGGGCTGAAATATCATTCGATAAGATGCTGCAGGGCCTGATTGATTTTCGCAGGGAATTTAAAGGCAAATACTGGCTGGAGGTCTTCCTGGTCGAAGGCTTGAACGACAGCGACGAGCAGATTGAAAAAATTGCAGGCTGCATAGAGAAAATCCGGCCTGATAAAGTTCAGCTTAATACCGTCAGCCGGCCGCCTGCTGAGAATGTAAAGGCAGTCGGCAGTCAAAGACTGCAACAGATTGCAAAAAGGATATACAAAAATGCCGAGATAATTGCTGATTTTAAAAGCAGTGAGGAAGCAAGCGATTTTAAGGCTAAAAGCAGCGATATTGTCGAAATGCTAAAACGCAGACCGTGCTCTGTGGATGATATTGTGGTCGGCCTGAAAATATCGAAAATCGAAGTTTTGAAGTATATTGAAAAATTGATTAAATCAGGCAGAATCGAGCAAACAAGACAAGAGGACAGGATTTTTTATAAGGCTGTGAAGTAAATATGAACCAACGGCAGGTCAAAGTTACGTTTCAGCCGCAGGGCAGGGTAGTTTATGTTCTGCCCGGTACAAAAATAATCGAGGCTGCGGCGGTTGCAGGGATAATAATAAATGCGCCCTGCGGCGGGGTGGGGACCTGCGGCAAGTGCAAAGTAAAAATAGTTCTGCCACAGCAAAGGCAGGGAGAATATCTTGCGTGCCGGCAGATTATTTCAGAAGATACCGTTATTGAAGTGCCCTGCGAGTCGCTCCTTTCAGATATTAAAAAAATAGTTATCGAGTCGGATATCCTTCATACGATTGTCCCTGATAAGCGGCAAATCAAAAGTGATAAGTATTTTGGCATTGCTGTCGATGTTGGCACAACAACGCTGGCAGCATCGCTTGTTAATCTTAAAAATGGAAGTGAGATTGCCGTAATGGGCGAGGTCAATCCGCAAATTTCCTTCGGCGATGACGTCATCAGCAGGATAAAATATGCTTCTTTATCCGGCGGCCTTGCCGAGTTGCAGAAGGCGGTTATCAGACAAATAGACGCGATGATAAGCCGGCTCTGCAAGCAGGGCGGTATTGACAAAAAAGATGTTTATGAAATTATAATTGCGGGTAATACGACAATGGAGCATCTGGTTTGTGGTATAGACCCTTCGCCGCTTGGACAATTACCTTTTGAGCCGGTTTATCGGGGTGCAAGCTTGATAGATGCTTCAGAATTGAAATTAGACATAAATCCCAAAGGCAAAGTTTATATATTCCCCGTTATCGGCGGCTTTGTCGGCGGTGATATATCGGCGGGAATTCTGGCGATGAATTTATTAAATCAACCGCAGCCGGTGTTATTTATCGACATCGGCACTAATGGTGAAATTGTGCTGGTAAACAATAACAAAATTATGGCGGCGTCGGCGGCAGCAGGCCCTGCATTCGAAGGGGCGAGAATATCCTGTGGGATGAGGGCTGCGGCAGGTGCAGTTGAGAAAGTAAGGTTTGATAGAGACTGGGTGTATAACGTCATAGGCAATGTCGAACCGGCAGGTATATGCGGCAGCGGACTTATTGATATTACCGCCCAGCTTCTTGACGCAGGTATTGTTGATTCCTTAGGCAGAATGAGCCGACCTGAATTTGTTATTGCTGATAAAGTTAAGATTACACAGAACGACATCCGGCAAATCCAGCTTGCGGTTGGAGCAATACGGGCCGGAGTAAATATAATTCTAAAGAAGGCCGGCATTAAAACCGGCGAACTTAAAAAAATATTCGTTGCGGGGGGCTTTGGTAGTTTTATTCGAAGAAACCACGCACAGCGGATAGGACTGCTGCCTAAAGAAATCAGCCATGAGAAAATTTTATTTGTCGGCAATACATCACTTGCAGGGGCCAAACTTGCACTGCTGTCAATTGAAGCAAGACAAAAAGCCGAAGAACTTGCCGAACAAACAGAGCATATAGAACTGTCTGCTGACAGAAATTTTCAGGATGAATTTGCCAGCGCGATGATTTTCCCGGTGGGATAATACAATCACTGGTCGGATGGCAGATAAAGCCTGTGAGTTTTTATGTAATCTGAAATATCGGGGTACAGAAATTTGCTGACATCGTGGTTCTGCGAAACTTTTTGGCGAATGTCGGTGCTGCTAATCTTAATGAGCGGTGTTTCAATCATATTCTGCCGCAGCTTTTCAATGTTTTCAGCGATTAGCTTGCCGGTTAAAGTGTCAAAATCAGGTCTTTCAAAGCCGCCGCGGTTCATTACGCAAATCGTACATTTTTTCAGCAGCTCATCTATTTTGTGCCATCTCGGCAGGTCCTTGAGCATATCGGTGCCGATGAGCCAGTAAAACTGACAGTCCGGCCCGAGCGTTTGCCTGAAATGTGCGATGGTGTCGATTGTATAGCTGGGTTCTGCCCTGTTAAGTTCAACAGGGCTTACCTGGAAAAGACTCTTGCCTGCAGCAGCAAGCTTCAGCATAGCTATCCGGTCATTGTCCGGTGCAACCGGCTTTTGTT
Source organism: uncultured Planctomycetaceae bacterium (assembly GCA_964619675.1). Lineage (GTDB taxonomy): Bacteria > Planctomycetota > Phycisphaerae > Sedimentisphaerales > UBA12454 > JAPLMW01. The sequence goes on from CAZUEO010000044.1 coordinate 7,279, forward strand.
CCTTATGTGGGGAGCGCCTTGCAGGTATCAAGTAAACCATCGATGCACCGATGCTTTCTGCTGCTGCCTCGGCAACTATAATATGGCCGGTGTGCACAGGGTCAAATGTACCGCCAAACAGAATTATTCTTTCCGACATTGATAACCTTTAGTAAATTGAAGAATCAAATAGAATACTATAAAAAATACCGCTGTAAATGCAAAAACTACCTTGTAGATGAAGAATTTCACAAACAAACTGTTGCATATTCTAATAAAAATTCAGAAATTTTCCTCAAAAAGTTTCCTGAAATGCGAATTTTACCTGTTTTTTTGAAAATTTCAGGAAAAAACTCTTGTCAGGCAAAGGTTTTTCACATCAGTAACTTTTGGTTCTTTAACCGTGTAATCGGCGTCTTTGAATGAAAATTAAAAACAGCATTTTAAGGCGGGAAAATCGCTGATTTTCGCAAAATATCAGGCATTTTGAGTTAATTTGCAGCGGTGTTATAATGCGGTGGAAACTTCAGAGAGATATTTTTTGATTTATGATTTACTTGTGCTTCAAAGTAACTTGGTTGTGCACAGCAGATGAAGTTATAAAAAACTGTGAAGAATTTTCAGCTTATTTGACGATAAATTTGTATAACGGACCAAGTTATGGCAGAAATTTGTTGATTTAAATTTAAAGTAGTGTAAAAAAATATTGTTCGAAATCCTTTTTTCACCGAAAGGAGGTGAATAATAATGGCTAAGAAGAAAAAAGCTGCAAAAAAGAAGAAAGTAGCAAAGAAGAAAAAATAGTTCCGGGACTTAGTCGTCGCAGCAGCAGATTTCGCCACGGTTAAGTTTGGCGACGACGAATAAGGAACCGTGAGCCGTAACTCAAAATTTTGATTTCAGCTCACAAGGCAACGGAAGATTCTAACGCCACGACAGAATCTTCCGTTTTTTTGTTTTATTGTCACCCGCATAACATGTTGATGTATAGGGATTTTCTGATATAATCAGTCTTTTGCTGTAACTGTAGTTGTTGTTGAATAAGTGCAGTGTTAAAGGATAGGTTATGAAAAATCAGTTCGACAGGCTCACGACAGGGCTGAGCCGTATTTTAGCGGTATTGTTAGTTGTTATTCTTGCAGGCTGCCAGCAGTCGCAGTGCCGTAAGGCATCCCCCAGCGGACAGAAACAAGCTGCCGGTATTTCGAGAAGAGACAGACTTGTAGCCAATGAGAATCTGGGCCTAAAAAATGAGCTGGCTCAGTGCCGAAGCGAAGTAGAAAACCAGAAAAATCTGGTTGAACAGTGCCGGCGGGAGAATGATAAAGTCTCGCAACAATCCGACAAAACCACCAAATGGCTTATGGATGAGCTGCCGAGGGACCTGTTAAATGACGCTGCGAGACTTTCACAAGAGAACACGAAGCTGACAGCGAAAATTATCGAGCTTGAAGAGGCGCTGAGACAATGCGGTCAGCAGGAACAATCGTCATTGACACCTTCACCAAACGAGCCGCCTGCGAATTAGAGTTTATAATCCGGCAACGTCGGCGGCGTCAAGAGTGCTTTTAGAGTGAGAACGTTTCTTCATTGCCGCTGCGACAAGACCGGCAAACATCGGCTGGGGATGCAGCGGACGTGAAGTCAGACAGGGATGAGCCTGAGTCGCAATAAAATACGGATGGCCGGACAATTCAAGTATCTGCATAATCGGCTGATTTGGAGCCTTGCCTGAAAAAACCAGGCCTGCCTTTTCAAGCATTTCAATATAACGCGGGTCAACTTCATAACGGTGCCTGAAACGCAATTTTGTTCTGTCAGCTTTGTTGAACAGCTTCCATGCAAGGGTGTCCGGTCTTAATTCTATATCCTGGCCGCCAAGACGCATATTGCCGCCGAGACCTTCGATTTTTTTCTGCTCCGGCAGAATATCAATAACCGGCTCGCCGCAGGCCGGCTCTATTTCGGTGCTGTTGGCTTTCTTCAGGCCGCAAACGTTTCTTGCGAATTCTATGACCGCTATCTGAAAGCCGAAACAAATCCCCAGAAACGGCTGGTTTTCTTGGCGGGCATATTTAATACAGGCTGTTTTACCCTCGGTGCCGCGGGTGCCAAAACCGCCGGGGACTATGATGCCGTCAACCTCCTTCAGATTCTGTGCAACATTTTTGTCGGTTATCAGAGTCGTATCTATCCAGCTGATTTTGACCTTGCAGCCGAGAGCGATGCCGGAATGTTCCAAAGCATTAATAATGGAAGCGTAGCTGTCGCGGACAGAAATATATTTGCCTGTAATGCCGATAGTAACTTCGTGTTTTTCTTTGCCGATTTTGTCGGTAAAGTCACACCATTTTGCCCATTCGATACGTTCCTTTCGTAAGTCAATTCTGTCTTCTATGTGCAGAAGTCGCAGCACTTCAAAATCCATGCCGCAGTCGCGCAGTATTGCCGGTATCTTGTATATACTTGCCGAATCGGCGAGACTGACGACTCTGCCGATGGGGACGTTGCTGTAAACGCTGATTTTCTGCCTGACTTTTTCGCTGACGGCACTTGCCGCCCGGCAGGCGATAATGGTTGGTTGGATGCCGGACTGCATCAATTGTTTTATCCCGAGCTGAGCGGCTTTTGATTTTTGTTCGCCAAGCGTTTTCGGTTCTAATATATAAGTCAGAGCTACAAAACAGCAGCTATGAGGGCCTTCTTCATAAGCAAGCTCTCTCATTGCTTCGATATAGAAGGCGTTTTCAAGGTCGCCTGCCGTGCCGCCGATTTCGACGAATACTATATCTGCATCGGATTTCATCGCCAAAGTTCGCAGCCTCAGCTTCACTTCGCCGGTAACGTGCGGAATCATCTGGACATCTCTGCCGAGATAATCGCCGTGACGCTCCTTTTCGAGTACATCACGGTAAATTTGGCCGCTGGTTGAGAAATTATCCCTTGTTAAATTCTGGTCGAGCATCCGCTCGTAAGTGCCAAGGTCCATATCACATTCCATTCCATCATCGAGGACGAAGACTTCGCCGTGACGGAATGGGTTTAATGTGCCTGAGTCGATATTCAGGTAGCCTTCGAGCTTTATCGGGGCGACTTTCAGGCCCTTGTCCTGCATCAGTTTTGCAAGGCAGGAAGAAAAAATGCCCTTGCCCAGGCCGCTCATCACCGTGCCCATCACGATGACATATTTTGTCCGGCCTTTCTGATAGCCTTTCGGCAGCGGAGAAAAATATTCGCTTTCTACCGAAGATTCACTTGTGCCTGCGAGTAATTCGTTTTTTTCAGTCATTGCCAATCTTAATTGAAATATTATGTCTTTTTACAAATTCCGCATACTGCTGCGGAGTATCTATTCCATCGGCAGCGTGGTTTACAAGGCCGGTGAGTATCTGATAGCCGTATTCAATTACGCGAAGCTGCTCAAGCTGCTCGATTTGCTCCAATTTGCCGGCTGGCAGCTTTGTTATATTCAAAAGAAAATCCTTTGTATAGGCATAAATGCCCAGATGCCTGTAATAATCGTTTAGGTCGCCGATACCGGCGCTGTTTCTGCAGTAAGGAATCACAGAGCGTGAAAAATACTTTGCGTATCTGTCTTTTCCGATGACGACCTTGACAATATTCGGATTTAAAATTTGCTCTTTATTTTCAAATTTCGCAATCAGGGTAGCTATTTTTGTCTGCGGATTGTCAATCATCAGTTGTGCAAGCAGGTCTATATTTGCCGGCTCAATTTCCGGTTCGTCGGCCTGGATATTTATTATAATGTCGGTGTTGATTTTCTCAATTGCTTCAGCAATGCGGTCTGTGCCGCTTTTATGTATCGAGGCAGTCATAACGCAGTCGGCGCCGAAAGTTTTGCAGGCGTCAAGAACAATCCGGCTGTCTGTTGCGATGATAACTTTTTCGAGCAGTTTGGCCTTGCGAACCTGTTCCCACGTATGTTGAATGAGATATTTACCTGTATCTCTGGCGAGAACTTTGCCGGGAAATCTTGTAGATTCGTGGCGGGCAGGTATAACAGCTATGATTTTCACAAATTTTCCGCAGCGATTTTAAGATTTTTCCGTTTAATTTTCAAAACCACTGCCTGTTTATGATAGGCCAGAGGCGGAGGTTTGTCAACAACGGGCATAAAAAAACCGGGTGAAAATACGCCCGGCTTTGTAATTTTCGCTAAACTCGAATTTTTTAGTATCTTGTTGAGAATTTTGCTGACCTTGCGGCCTTTCGCCTTCTTCGGCGGTTCTTCTCAGACGGCTTTTCATAATAACTGACCCGCTTCATATCGCGGATAACGCCTTCTTTTTCACACATCTTTTTGAAGCGTTTGACCATCTGTTCAACAGATTCGCCAAGACGGGCCTTGACCTTAATCATAAAAAAACAACACCTTTCACTGTAAAAATGAGATTTATCTCAAAATAGCAGAAACCTGAATAGTATGGATTTGGCGGCTTTTTTCAAGCTAAAAATTGAACAAATATCCCTTATTTTTAGCACTGCCGCCAAAATCGAGGTATTTTACGGCTTTAAGCAGCCTGGCAGTTACCCTATCAATATCGTCAATCGAATGGATTTTTGCCAATTTTCTTTTTTTCAGTATTGTTTTAACCGCTTTAAGGCCAAGGCCTGGCACCCGTAAAAGTTTATATTTCGTTGCTTTATTTACATTTACAGGGAAAAATTCGGGATGACTTTCCGCCCAGACCTCTTTAGGGTCGGTTGTAAGTGATAGGCGACCTGAATTGTCGTATAATATGTCAGATTGATTGAATCCATATTTGCGGAGCAAAAAGTCAACCTGATACAACCTGTGTTCTCGCATAAAGGACTGCGGGGAATTGGCGCTTTGTTCCTTAAACTCATCTGAATCGGGCCGCTGATAAGCTGAAAAGTAGGCTCTGCTTAGGCCGACCCTTTCATAAAGGGCTGCTGTATAATCGACTATATGGCGGTCGGTTTCGTCGGCAGCGCCGACGATAAACTGTGTTGTCTGTTTAACTCTGCGTCTGCTGCCTGCGGTAAGCCTGCTCATAAGTTTAATAGGTTCGACAATATCCCGCAAAAAATCTTTTTTGTTAGACAATTTTTCGAGAAATTCCTTTCCCGGCGTTTCGATGTTCAGGGAGACGGCATCGGCAACTGAAATCGCTTTTTCTATCGCGGCAGGGCTCGAGCCGGGCAGGACTTTCAGGTGAATATAGCCTCTGAAACCGTGCTTTTTGCGAAGGACCTCGGCAGGGGCAATAAGCTTTTCCATCGTTGCATCGGCTGAGCTGATTATTCCGCTGGACAAAAACAGGCCAAAAACTTCACCTCTGTTGTAGTAATCGAGAAATGAGCGGACAATTTCGCTGCAGTTGAGCATGCAGCGGGCAACGTCGGTATCCTGTCGGAGAGGACAGTATTTACAATCGCTTGAACAGACGTTTGAGATAAGCGTTTTAAATAACACAGTTCTTCCGCCGTTCGGCAGTGCCACCGGGTATATCCATCTGCCGCTATGGCCGCGGGTTCGATGGCCCGATTTATA
>CAZUEO010000045.1:0-12475 GCA_964619675.1 uncultured Planctomycetaceae bacterium
TTCATAAATACTTTATTTAACTGTGCTCTTGCGGCGCTGCATTTCTGCTTTTTCTCCGCAGGCGTATTCTGCAGCTCCTTGACATTGAACGGCGCAATGATATTTAAAACTGTATCATAGTTTTCATAGACATATTTGCTCAGCGGCGAGATAAACCGGAGCTGACTGTCGGAGGCGTTGTCATAAAAGATTTTTTCAGTTCCGTTAAGCGATATTTTAAACTCCGGATACGCACCGGCCTTTAGAGCACAAGTATAAACCTCTTTAAGCAGCTCTTCTGCAAGATACGTTGATTGGATAAGAAGTTTATCGCCGGCTCTCAGTTCAAGCGAATAGTCAACCAGCAATCTTGCATATTTTTTAATAATATCATTTGTCGCCATAAGATTTTATTCCTGTAAAAACTACTTACAATTTTGCAGAGTAAAAACCGCCGGTTAATTATAAATCAACATCGGCCAAAGCTTGCTCGCCTCAGGGGAGGCCGACTCCACAATTTTGCTTTTTGATTTTTGAATTTCTTCTAATATTTTTCCGGCCAGAGGGGCACAAATCTTGTCCTCGTTCTTTCGCCGGCAATCATTTTCTCTGCTTCGCTTCGCCATTTGTTGTAATGTGCCGTCTGTTTATGCTGCGCTGCGCCGCTTTCATCCAAATACGCCTCGACAAGGACAAACTGCGTCGGGTCGTCGGACTGCTGAAGGACATCAAAACGCCTTATAAGCGGTTCTTTTATGCTGTTTTGCGCGTTTTCAACACAGGCCTTTTTAAAGGCCTCAATATACTCCTGCTTTACCTGAACATTTATATGGACTACAAACATTTGTAATTACCTCATTTTTTTCTACAAATTTTATATCACAAACTGGTATAATAAAAAAGTTATTTTAAAAAGCAAAGGAACAGGAGTAAAAAAATGTCTTATCTTGACAAAAAGTTCAGTTTAAGCGGTAAAACAGCAATTATAACCGGCGGCGGCGGCACGCTTTGCAGCGTAATCGCAGAGGGCTTTGCCTGCGGCGGCGCAAACGTAATACTCTGGGATATAAGACCAGAAGCAATGAAGGAAAAAGCCCGGCTTATAGCCGAGGCCTGCGGCGACAAGCAGAAGGTCTCCTTAGTTGAAGTAAATCTGATGGAGGAAGACTCAATCGCCAAAGCTCTGGAAAAATCGGTGAATATTTACGGCTCGGTTGAGATACTTTTGAACGGCGCCGGCGGCAATCGCGGCAAAGGGCCGCTCGTCGATGTGAAACCTGAGGATTTCGACTTTGTTCTGAAACTTAATCTTTTTGCAGGCTGTATCCTGCCAACCAAGCACATTGCAAAATACTGGATAGACAATAAAATCAAAGGCAATATTATCAACATTGCTTCAATGGCAGGTTTTAATCCCCTGTCCGGCGTTTGGGCATATTCGGCAGCCAAGGCAGCCGTTATAAATCAAACTACAGCTCACGCAAAGGAACTGGCAAAATACGGCATAAGGGTCAATGCGATTGCGCCGGGCTTTTTTATTGCCGAGCAGAACAGGAAATTGCTGTTAAACGACGACGGCACGCCGACTGAAAGAGGAAAAGCCGTGCTTGCCAGGACTCCTCTCGGCGGGTTCGGTCAGCCGGAATATTTGACGGGAGCAACGATATTTCTCGCTTCTGACGCCGGCGAATTTGTTACCGGTACTACGCTGCCGATAGATGGCGGCTACCTGTGCGATAACATCTAATTCGGCATCAAAAGCGGTCACCTATTCCGCCTTGAGTTTTCTTGCCATAAGTTCTTCAATTGCCGCTGTTACGCTTTTGCCTTCGAACAGAATCTGATAAACAGCCTCGGTTATAGGCATATTGACGGCGTATTTGCGCGCAAGGTCGATAACGGATTTGCACGTATCAACGCCTTCGACAACAGATTCGGTTGCTGCAAGAGCTTCTTTAATGGCTGCACCTCTACCGATTCTCTGTCCGAAGCTTCTGTTTCGTCCTGTCGGCGATATGCAGGTGGTAACAAGGTCGCCAAGCCCGCTGAGGCCTGCAAAAGTCTGCTCTTTTGCGCCCATCGTAACTCCCAGTCGTGTGATTTCAGCCAATCCTCTGCACAACAGCGCCGCCTTTGCATTGTCTCCTGCCTTTATGCCGTCAATGATGCCTGCGGCAATAGCTACGACGTTTTTCATAGCCCCTGCCAGCTCAACGCCTACGATATCACTGTTTCGATAAACCCTCAAATACGGCGTGTTGAAGATTTCCTGCACGGCCCCTGCGAGCCGTTCGTCAGCGCAGGCCGCTGTTGCGGTTGCCGGCAGTTTTCTTACGATTTCATCCGCTATCGTGGGTCCTGAAAATGCGATAATCCTGATGTCTTTATTTATGACATCCGCCAGTATCTCGCTTGGCCGCAGCAATGTGCCGTTCTCGATACCCTTCGCAACAGAGACTATCGGCACGGAGTCATTGGCATAATTCTTCAATCTCTGCCAGACGCTTCGGATGAACTGGCACGGCACTGCCGAGATGACTAAATCGGCTCCTTTAAGAATTCCGGAATCTTTAGACTCAAAAACGAGTGCCTGCGGCAGTTTGTAGCCGGGCAGGAATTTGAAATTTTCCCTTCTTTTTTCAAACTGCGCAAGCTGCTGTGAGTCATAACCCCACATTCGCACTGCAAAACCTTTTTCGCAGAGCAGTATCGCACAAACGCTGCCCATTGCACCGTCGCCTATTATGGAAATATTTTTGAACATAGAGGAAATTATAGTGTCAAATCCCCAAATTGCAATGCGCTTGTCATCTCCTCGCAATTGGAAATTCAGTCATTCTTAATGCTGATTTACCTGCTATTTCCAGTAAGCTTGCGGCTTCTGTTGTACTTGCTGCTCCCACTTTTTGCCGTTCTTTTCGAACACAACCTTGTCTTTGCGTATTTTGACAACGGTTACGCCATATATTGTATCGCCGCTGTGTACTATTGTGCGGTTAATGATAGCGGCGGGCCTGTCCTGTGAATAAAGGATGCCGGTTATCAATCCGTGTGCTGCCTGGGGCTGCGGTTTTAGCGCATCTTCTCTCAGCCGCTTTTCAAGCTGCGCCAGCCCGACAGTTAAGGCATACTGTCTTTGCCGCTGGAGCTTTAAAGTTTCAAACTCCAGGTGCGCTAATATACGGTTTTTTCTCTCAGCTATCCGGCCATGTGCCGCCGCAAATCGCTTAGGTGATTCTTTGATGATGTCTGCAAAATCACCGTAATCTATCCAGCTCCATCCCAGGAAAGCTGTAGAGCCACTGATAGAACCAGTGGTATCATTACCGTCGGTTGTCCTGGTTGTATCGGCCACCGAGTAACTGCGTGCCATAGTAAACCACTTAGGCGATCTTTTGATAATGTCTACAAAATCGCTATATGATTTGGATTCATCAAAGCCATCTGCAAGTTGCAGTATTCTTTCAGTTTTAGCTTCAAGATACCAAGGCGCTCGATACCCGTAATCATCAATGTGCAAGACAGTTTTAGCTACTTCAGCCTGCTCAGCAAGGCTGGCATAGACCGGCTTATCAGCGATTTCGAGCAGTCTAATCTGTGCCTGTGCCCGTTGGCTCAATTCGATAAGCTGGTTTGCATAATAGTATTCTATCTGGCCCCTAAGACGTGAAATATACTTTTCTATTTCGAGCTGCTGCCGGTTTTGATTCTCTTGTGCGGATCGGCTTTCCGCCGCCTGACAGGGCATCAGCGGCAATAAACAGACGAATATTAATATTAGGTTTTTCATTTCGACCTCCTCCAAAAATTGTCAGTACTTATTATTTATTTTCACCTTATCATCGCGCGCAGCAGCAATCCGAGAAGCAACTTAATTATATCTTTTTTTAATCTGTAAATCAAGAAAAACTTGTCCTTGCGAAGGCGGGGACAGGACAAAAATGCCTTTTTTCAACTTAAAAAAGTATTCGGCAGCAGATTTTATCAGTAGTTTTTGTTAACTGATTTGTTCTATTTTGACAGGCTTGAGTTTTTCCAGCTCTGCCAGCCGGTTCTTACCGACTTTCACATCGAGTATGACGGTGCTGTCAGTAAATTGCTGCTGCAGCACAGCCGCGTTCGATTTCAGATAGCTTTGGAGCCTGCCGTCGGCTGCGCTTACCGTTACTCTCAAAACCACCTGCCCGCCGGCATAAATCGCCAGCACTCTATCCTTCAGCACGTTAAGATTCATCCCCGTCTTTGCGGAAATGCTTATGGCGTCAGGATGGATTGTTTGAAGAAGCTCGAACTGTGCCTGATTTTTTACAATGTCGGCCTTATTGAGCAGAATGAGTATATTTTTTTCTTTGCATCCTATTTCATCTAAAACTTTTTTCGCATTTTCAGCCTGACTTTCAGCATCGCTGCTTGGTACATCAACGATATGAAGCAGCAAATCAGCGTTGATTGCCTCTTCGAGAGTTGCCTTGAAGGACGCCACAAGCTGGTGCGGCAGGTTTCTTACGAATCCCACGGTATCGCTCAGCAGCACTTTGGAGCCTCCGCCGAGCGACCACTGCCTTGTCCGCGTATCGAGAGTTGCAAAAAGCCTGTCCGCCACATAAACGTCTGCGTCTGTAAGTGCGTTCAAAAGGGTACTTTTGCCTGCGTTTGTATAGCCGACTAAGCAGATTTTAAACATTCCGCTTCTGGCCTTTATTTCTCTTACCCTTCTTTTGTCTATTTCGGCAAGTTCTTTTTTCAGTTCTATTATTTTTTTGCTGACTATTCTGCGGTCGATTTCGAGTTGTTTTTCACCTGTGCCGCGTGTACCGATGCCGCCGACCGCTCCTGCTGCAGGCCCCCCTGCTGCGCCTGTTACCGTATCTAAGTGCGACCACATTCTTGTAAGTCTTGGGTAGGTATATTCGAGCTGTGCAAGTTCGACCTGCAGCTGGGCCTGCTTGGTTTTCGCTCTGGTGGCGAAGATATCGAGAATCAGTTCGCTGCGGTCAATGACTTTCACCTGTACAATTTCCTCAAGCTCGCGGATTTGTCCAGGCGAAAGGTCGTTATCAAAGATAATAACCTCGGCTCCGGTTTTCTTTGCCCTTTGGCGAATCATCTCGGCTTTTCCGCTGCCGATATACGTTCCAGGATGAATGCGGGTGATTTTCTGCTGGAGTTTATCAACGATTATAGCTCCGGCACTTTCAGCCAGCGCCGCCAGCTCAGCGAGGTTATCTGCACAGGTATTTTTAAACAAAGCCCCTACAAGTATGGCTTTTTCCCTTCTTACCGCTATATTTTCCCGTAATTTCCCCAACTAAATTTTAGGCCTCCTTATAAGGTTTTATGTATAGAATCCATTATAACAATATACGACATAAAATTCAACGTGGTTTAGAAGGTTATATATCGCGGTTCTCGAAAAATAATGGAATGTTTTTTTAAAAAATCTGCCTTGACAAACAGATACGTTCCGGTTATATTCATATACTTGTAATGTTTTAAACCTTTTTATATAGTTTTGGAGAAAGACAAGTGAAAGATTTTAGCAAAGGGGGTCCGCGAAGAGATTTTGGACCACGCCAAATGTACAAAGCCACCTGCGCAGAGTGCGGGCAGGAGTGCGAAGTTCCCTTCCAGCCGAAGGAAGGCAGGCCGGTTTACTGCAAAGAGTGCTACACAAAAAAGAGAAACGCCTGATTTCCCAATTATCTCACTGTAATTCCTGATTTTTGGTGCAGTTTTTGCATCGCATCTTCAGATGCTAAATCCTGAATTTAGATACTCTGTAAGGAAAGAACCCGATTACGGGTTTACTTTCTTGCCATACCCGCATCGTAGTGTTATACTGCCGGGTCTAATTTCTAATTACAGCAGTTCGGGTTTGGAGTCTAATGGCTGAGAAAGGTAAAGGTAACAACGGCGTTCGTTTTTCTTCGCTTTTTACGCCGGCTTATGTAATTTGTCAGACTGAGCTGACCGAACGTAATCCTCTTCTGATGGAGATGCTTCGCCACCTGGCGACGGTAAAGGCCATTGGAAATGTTGAGAAGGCCTACGATGCTCTGATTGAGAGGGAAAACGCTGTTCCGACGGTTGTCGGTCCCGGTATCGCGATGCCTCATGTTCGCCTGACAACGATAAAACAGATTATTGTCGGCATTGCCACTTCTAAGCAGGGAATCAAATATGCTGACAACATCGACAATCCTGTTAAACTTATCATTCTGACACTTGCGCCTAAGGCTGCGCCGGGTGCGTATCTTCAGGCCGTCAGCTCCCTGGCCAAAATCTGTCAGGACCCCGCCACCGCTGATATAGTTGCCGGCCTTACGACTCCCGAAGAAATCTGGCGATTTTTTGACCGCGGCGGCATGGTGCTCTCCGAGTATCTGCACGCCTGCGATATGATGATGCCGGTTACTATCAAGCTTCAGGAGCACGACACGCTCGAACATGCGATAGATTTATTCGTGCGTCATCAGGTCAGAGACGTACCCGTTGTGGATAAGGACGGCGATTTCATAGGCGTAGTTACCACGCACGAATTGTTGCGGGTCTGCCTGCCGGATTATATCCTCTGGGTTGAGGACCTGACACCCATAATAAATTTCGAACCTTTTGCCGAGATACTGCGAAAGGAAAGCAAAACCTGGCTGACGGAAATAATGTCGACCGATTACGCAACCGTTTCGGAAAACGCTCCTGCCGCTCAGGTGGCAAAGGAACTGGCTCGAAGACGCGTTGACCATGCCTATGTCCTGCGGGGCAAAAAACTCGTCGGCGTCATCTCACTGGCCGTGTTTCTCAACAAAATTCTGCGGGAGTAACAAAACGTGATTTGGGCCGCTACAAAAGAAGAAATAAAACAGACCATTTTCAGAACCCTGATAATGCTGGCCGTCAGTTCCACCATTGCCCTGCTCACTCACATGCTCAAGCTGAACAATCAGCAGGTAGTTGCCTCCTCGATTTTCGTTATGATAGTAATGGCAACCCTGCTTTTCTGGAAGTTCCGGCTGGCCATCGCATTCATCGGCATCGGCGTGCTTATGGGCACAAACGCCCTCGACCTGCCGACATTCGTCAGGGAATGCAAGATTGACGTGATTCTGTTCCTCGTCGGCATGATGGTAACTGTCGGCGTATTAAGGGAGCTCGGCCTTTTTACCTGGATAATCCAGAGCGTGATAAAAACGCCGAGGATGACAGGCAGACTATTCATCATAATAGTTATGTTCTTAAGCGCGATTATGGCCTGCGTCGTTGACGAAGTTACCTCCATCGTCTTTATGGCAACGCTTGTTTTCCAGGTCTGCGACACGCTGAAACTCTCGCCGATACCCTTTTTGATAATTTCCGTTATAGCCACCAACATCGGCTCAAGCGGCACAATGCTCGGCAATCCCGTCGGCATTGTCATCGGCCAGAACGTCACGCCGCCGCTTAGTTTCATAGATTTCATAGTCTGGTCGCTGCCTGTTATGATTGTTACACTGGCGGTTACAATGGTTGTACTTCTGTGGTGGTATCGCAGGGAAATTAATCTGCTTTCGGAAAGGCTCGCCGCCAGACGCCAATTGGGCCTGGGCCTGGGGCCGCTGGTAAATGTCCCTTACAAAATGGGGCTGGCGATTCTTGTCGGTATGATATGTTTAATCGGTCTGCATCATAGCATCGAAGTAAAGCTCGGCCTTGCGCCGAATACGGCCCTAATTGTTGCCCCGCTGGTCATTGCAGGCTTTTTAATGGTACTACGCCAGGACAGAGCCAGGCACTATATTGAGAACGATGTCGAATGGTGGACGCTTTTATTTTTTATGATGCTCTTTGCCGTCGCAGGCTCGCTGCAGCATACGCACGTAACTGAGGAGATTGCAGGCCATTTTCAGAACGTCTTTGGCGACAGGCCTTCGCTTCTTATGCCGGTAATTATCGCTCTGTCCGCCGCCGGCTCAGCCTTATTGGATAACGTAGTTCTGGTCGCGGCTTTTGTGCCGGTCGTGGACAAGCTGGGGCAAACGCCTTTAATCTGGGCGCTGCTCCACGGCGCCTGCCTTGGCGGCAATATAACGATGATTGGCTCTACTGCTAACATTGTTGCAATTGGAATGGCCGAGAAGCGTTATCGAACATCCATCAAGTTCTTTGAATGGCTCAAGGTCGGCCTCGTTGCAGGTATTATCTCCTGTCTCATTGCCTGGGCATCAATAACCATGATGGCGACTCGTATGCCGACAAAGCAGCAGCGACTGGACAAAGCGGCATCGCATATGAGGGCCCATTCTGCAACATACAACATTGTCGAACCAAATAAACCATAGTGTGGAATGCCGTTTCCTGCAAATGCAGCAGGTGTTTAAGTCTCTATTTTAGCGGGACTTCTAAAGGGACATAATAATTATTGCATTGCGGGCAGGATTTTGGTACTTTTATGCGGCAGGATGGTATGGTTTAGTTGTGTAGATAGGTATGGCAAAATCAATACATCTAATTGTGAAGCGAAATAACCAGATTGTGAACGAACTCACATTTGACAGCACTCCCATCTATATTGGCCGCAAAGCAGGCCTCCAGATCATCCTGTCCGATATGGCGGTATCGCGCGAACACGCGATGATTTCTGCTAAAGAAGACAAATGGGCTATCGAGGATTTGGATTCTGCCAACAAGACATATCTTAACGGCCAGATAATCCGCAAGGCCGTTATCAAAAGCGGTGACGTCCTGAAAATAGCGAACTTTATCATAGAAGTTGATTTGGAAGACGGCGCCGCCAACAAAGATGAGCTTGCCTCTGCAAGCGATGACACTGCTGCTTTAGAGACGGGAGAGGCCGCATCGCTCTCAACCCCTCGCGACGAGGTAATTGTGAGAAAGCCTGACGGCATGCACGCTCCTGCGATGAGGCTGGCAGCAAGAAGACTATCGGATTTTTCCCAGGCCGTCGAGACGCTCGGCGAAGCCAAGGACCTTGACCAGCTCGTGCGCTCCCTGCTGGATACCACACTGAAGCAATTTACTGCCTCTCGCGTCTGGTGCGGCCTAAGAAGCCAGAAAACCGGCCCGATTACTTACCAGGCCGGCAAAAGGCGCGATGGCAAGCCTGTGGAACTAAAAGACATAAGACTTCGCGATAAAATCACGGAAACGTTTGAAAGGGGTCAGTCCCTTGTCCTTCCTCAGGTCTCCGCAAAGCTTGAACAAACGGAAAGGATACGCTCTGCGATGATAGCGAGCATCAAAAGTCCAAAGGGCTGTTTCGGCGTATTGTATGTGGACAATGCTATGGTGCACGACCATTATAGTTTAAGCGATTTGGACTATCTGATGCTCCTTGCAATGCACACCGCTGCGATATTAAAAGATTTTCTGTAGTTGAACTATATGGCCATTTTCTTCAAAATTTAAAACCGCATATTCCCCATAATATTTCTTTGCCGCTTCATCATAAGCCTTTGCAGCCTCTATTTCATTCTCGAAATATCCCAAGTGTATATGTTTGCCGCGGTATCCTATAGCAGCAAGCCATTTTTTATGTCCTTTTTTGCGGGATACTCCCCTGTATTTTGAGCTTTTACTATCAATTTCTCTTGTGCTGTTGGCCCTGTTTTCCCCCGCCGTTGCGATTCGCAGGTTGGCTTTTCTGTTATCAAGGGTGTTTCGGTTTTCATGGTCAACGACCAATTCGCCGTCGTAGTTCATAATCAGCCGGTGCATATGGATAACTTTAATCTTACCGTTGATATATATTACCCGTCTGGCGTAAAAACTATCCCTGCTTCGATTTGCGAACCATTTGAACAGGTTAAGGTATTCGTAGTCTTCCGGGTCAACGATTGCGTATTGGCCTTGTGTCAGTTTGATTTTACGGAATGGATATCCGTATCGTTTTTTCCTGTAGCGTAAAAGAAAATATACAGTGCTGTTTTCGATGAACGTTGGGTACGAAATTTGAAAATTAATTTTGATTCTGGACATAATAATTCCTCTTCAAAAAATGATAATGGGATTTTAGGGATGGAATAATCTGAAATGCGATTATTCGCTTATCCTGCGTCGGAATAAGGACTTATGTTGAATATTAACTTTTTACTTAATTATTCTATTATTTTACTATTTTACATAACAAAAGTCAAGGAAAAAATCATTTTTTTTGTTAAAAAAGTGATTTTTTCTGGTTAGCCCCCGGACCCGTGCCGGGGGGCGTGGTTAGCCCTGCCATCACGGAGTTTACTCCCGCGGAGGCGGGGAGGCAGGGTTCGTTTCAATTCTCAAATTTCGATTTTCTATTCTCCCGCCTTTGGCGATGCAACCAGTTGCTGCCTTCGGTTCGGAATTCTTTTATTTTACTGCGTCCCTTTAGGACTGCGTAATACTGTCTGTTCCTCATCGCAGCCCTTGGCAGCAACTGTAATTTTCCTTAAATTTGGGTTAGCCCTGCCGACATGGAGTTTACCCCCGCGCAGAGCCTGCCCTCGAGTAGTCGGGGGCGGGGGCCGGGGTTTTCTTTTTCACTTTTTGCAACTGAACCAATGGCCGCTGTTTATTCCACTTTGTTAAAGATAGTGAGAAAAAAATTAACTAAAGTTTGTTAACAAAAACTGCTCTGTAAATCCAATTACGCTGCTGACACTTTCTTTATCGATTTTGTCCCACTCTGCATGAAAAGCTTTATTCCTGAGTTTAACATAGCTTTGGACTATTGGAACTTGTGCTCCTTTAATTGTACCTTTGGCTTTAAGAGCGTTTATAACATCGGACATATCTTTACCTTCTACATCCAACTTTTCTTTTATCGCCAAACGTTTTAATGCATCTTCGAGCGCAGCACAGGCAAGAACCGCTGCAACGTCTTTACTCTCATCCAACGCTTTTTTTGCCAGAGCTGTAAAATCTGCAAATATCTCAGCAGATATTTGACCTTCTACTGTAGATAACCACCCTCCCTTAACTTCACCTTTGGCTGCTTGGAGTATGCTAATTCCAGCCTCAGTACTTGTAGGACTATTAGATGATGTATATGCAGCCAATGCCTCGCAATATGAATGATTATCTCCAAATATTTTTTTTAGGAACGAAAGTGACGCAGAACGGAAACCTACATACTTGCTATGACTCACCGACCACGAATACTCTGATTCGCGCTTTTTTGTTAATAAAACTTCATTCCCAAACTTTATTAACTCATCAAATCGCTTTAATATTTCATTTGTTGTCATATTATTTACTTCTAATTTTTCAACAGCTCCAATGCCCTCTATTTATTCTGTGGCTGAGAATTACTATCTTTTTTAAGACGAAGTTCCCGATTCTTTTCCAAATTTTCATAGAGGCGTTTTTGGTTTTCTCTTGCATCTTCGATCTTCTTTTGAGTTACTTCTGGCGTGCTAAGTTCATTAGGACTAGCCATCCAATCTAAACCTGAACCGTTAAATTTAAGTGAATATCCCTTTGAACCGTATATGCTTGATTCTCCTGTTGCAGATACCGAATCTTGATAAACTATTTTGAAGCAGTTAAGTTGGGGGTAGAGGTTATCTTTTAGATCACAGTTATATTTGTTAGGCAAAAATGGGTAAAAAAAGTGAATTTCCTTACGCAAGATCTCTTTTGGTCCTACTGTTATTATAGGATTAAATAAAACAGACCCATTTAGCAACTCTATATACCAACGTGATGCAAGAATATTTTGTGCTTTTCCAAGATTCATATTAGCTATAAGATTAATACTTTCTATCGATCGCGGTTGACTATCTTCATTCTTAAATTGAAGAATTGTTTTGATACAACTTTCTGGAAATTTGTATTCTTTCTCTACACCGGGTGGAAAATATTGTAATAGTATTTTAAATGTATCTACGTTTACGTCTTCAAGCTGCCGAGTTGCATCAATTATTTCACATGAAATACTTGACTTAAAACCATGAGCCGAAAAATATCCAAATAAGAATGATACAAATACTAAAATGACTATATTTATTCCCCATTCGATGAAATTTCGTATTTTCGGTGAATCCTTTATATGAAGCCGGATTACTTTGATCAGAGGTATCCAGATGAATACAATACCTACAAGCAATGTAATAATAGGCATCCAATGTGAAAGCCTAAAGATACGAAGAACTAATTCGCAAAGCGAGAATATGACCAACAGAGAACCTGCCAAAAGTACAAAGGTATTGTTTATAAACTTTTTATAAACATCATTATGTTTATTATTTCTTACCATTTCGTTGACAGTATATATAAACAATAATTTTATTGATTATGTATTTTCCATTGTTGCCTCCTCAAGGAAGTCGGATAAATTATAGCCTTAAATCTGGCGGAAAGATAATTAAAAATCGACCCCCATTAGGGACTCCCTTGCCCCGTGAGATATGAAATCACCTCATCGATATCAACTCTCGATTCTCGATTTTCTATTTTCCCGCCCTTGGCGCCGACTATCTCATCGGGGTCATCGCAGCCCTTGGCAGCAACTGTAATTTTTTCTTAGACC
>CAZUEO010000046.1:0-10858 GCA_964619675.1 uncultured Planctomycetaceae bacterium
TGTTGGGTTCATAAGGTTCCTTGCATATATCGCACAGTTTTCTTGTGAGCCGCTGATTACTTATGCCGACCAGCCAGTCAATTGCCGTATTTTTGTCGGCCACAAGGACCATCCACTTGCCTATTGCGTCGGTGACGCTTGCCGCCTCCATTGTTACATAAGTCATCTTGTTGTCCTTCGCTGCAGAGCAGGCCAGCTTGGCAATGTCTTTTTCCTTATCGCAGTGTTCAACGCCGACAATATCGGGTCCGGTTCGAAGTATCGACTGAAATCTTCTTGCGTAGGATGTTGTTCCAGTGTCGCTTAGTGAATAAACAACCTGAGTAACATTTTGCAGTTCGCCGATAGGCTGTTTCTCAAGGATGTTTATGTTATTCAGGAACGGGTCATTATTGCGTACAAGGGCATAGAAGGTTGAAGTTACGCCGCTTTTTTTCGGCCCTGATATGATAAAGACGCCCTTAGGGCCGTTGCCGAGATTCTGGAATTGCTCGAGCTGCTCGGGCGTGAATCCCAGCTCGGTCAGCTTAAGAATGTTATGTGCCGCAAGCAATTTAAGTTTTACCTGCTCGCCGGCAGTTGTACCTGCCGTGGTAAGTTCCCATTCATAAGGCAGGCCGTCCTTCTGAATGATGAATCCGCCGGTCTGAGGCTTTCGTTTTTCCTCTACATCGAGGTCTGCAAGATTCTTGAGGTATCTTATGAAGTATTCGATTTCCTCTCTTTCTCTGGGCTGCTGTTGTTCAACCACACCATCGATGACAAAGTGTATTTGATATTGCTGTGCTGCCGGTATCAGGGCGACATCGCTTGCTCGTCTGCGGATGGCGTCGTCAAAAAACTCCTGTGCTGTTTTGAAACCGTAGAATTCCGGCGTCTTCGGCTCTGGCGGAGGGACTTTATTCTTGTTTGCCGTTATAAAGATGAGTCCCTTGTTTATTTTTTCAATTTGTTTTTGTTGGTTGATGAACAATCCCTTTACGTGCTCGACAGTAAGGACTTTTTGATATTCGTCCACAAGACTGTTGCGATGCATAACGTATATTATTGCAGTAGTTCCCACCGCAATTGTGTAAATCAGCAGACCTATGATGAAAAGCGGGATAAGCAGCCAAACCAATGCCCCTATGATGCCGGCCAGGAAAACCGTTATCGTCCAGTTCTGTACCTTTGTGTGCACATTTTTGGCATCCTGATTGACCCAGTTCAGCAGAGGAAGCCACAAAAAAAAGCCGATTATAAAGGCAACAAGCTTGAAAATTGAGATGTATGCCCCCATCTGTAATGTCGCTGTAATTGTCGGCATTAACTGCTCCGCGTTATTCCTTTAAGAGCCATTTTCAGTTCTTCGACGTTAGGTGCATACTGCAGTGCCACTTTCAGGTCAATCCGTTCTTCTTCAATCAATATTCTTAGGCTTTCGGTAAAGGTCTGCATTCCTTCACTTTGGCTCGCTCTTATAACTCCGCTAAGGTCGGTTTCACGTCCTTCGATTATATGCTGTTGGACGACAGGGTTGGAGATGAGTATTTCAACTGCGGGAACCATTGGTGCGTCTTTTTTAAAGCCTGGCATGAGAAATTGGCTTATAATAGCTCTGCAGGCGTGAGAGAATGAATGTCTGGCAAGAGCTCTTTCTGCCTCCGGGAACATATCGACAATTCTCTGCACGGATTGTGTTGCGTTTCCGGAGTGCATTGTGCTGAAGACTAATTGGCCCGTTTCCGCAGATGTTACTGCCGCTGAGAGTGTTTCCTTGTCCCGCATTTCGGCAATCACGACCACGTCGGGGTCCTGCCGCGATAGTGAGCTTAACGCTCCTTCATAGTCCTTGACATCAATTCCGATTTCTCTCTGTGAAACTATGGCTTTCTTGTCGGTATAAACAAATTCAAGCGGGTCTTCGATGGTAATTATATGGCAGGAACGAGTCAGGTTTATATAATCCACCATAGATGCGATTGTAGTGCTTTTGCCGCAGCCTGCCGGGCCTGTTACGAGGATTAGACCTTCGTAAGATTTATCGGCGATAGCTTTAAGAGCAGATGGCAGATGAAGACTATCAAATGGCGGAATCTGCGCTGTTATTCTCCTTGCTGCCAGGCTGATTTTGGATCTTTGTCTGAAAACGTTTACCCTGAATCTGTCTGTCTGGCTGACATCATAAGCGAAGTCGATATCACCGGTTTCAAGAAAGAACTGTTTTTGTTTATCGCTTAAAATTTCAAAAACGAGTTTTTCAATCTTCTCCTGCGTAAGAGGGTTGGCTGTTGTGCTTCTAATTCCTTCATTTAAACGCAGTTTTGGCGGCTGGCCGACCTTCAAATGCAAATCGCTTGCATGTGCCTTTATAGCAGCCTTGAAGTATCTGTTAATCTCCGGCTCCACCTCCAAATGGACGTGACTGTCAATGGGCTGTTTCGTGTCGGCCATTTGCTGCTCCAGCTTGTAAATGCTTGATAAAAAAGCAGTTACGATGATTAATATTTGCGGCTAAGACCTGCCGCAAAGGCTCAGGCTGATTTAGAATTCCTTATTCTACGATAAAACGTAAGGCCTTGTCAATATAGATGTTGGGCTTTTAGGTTAAAAAATAGAGATAAATCCGCTAAAACGACAGAGGCCCGTTTAAATTTCAGAAACCTCAAAAAATCGGCATTTTTGATAGCAAAAACGAGGCCTATAAATTCTAAAATCGACGATCTCAAGCCGGGGGGTACCAAAGAAGGGGTAAGTTAAAAAATTGAAGATTGAAAATTGAAAATTTGCGGAGCCGCCAAAGGCAGAATTATTTGTATAGAAAAAATTACGTAAGTCGTTTAAATGCGATGGAAAAATTGCCGTAAGTCCTTATTCCTTTTCGAAAATAAAAGAGTTACAAATAAATTTTTTAACAAAAAGCGCATGTTTTTTTTAAATTCGCGCAACTTTTAAAAATCAGGCCAAAAATGAGGGTAGAAAATTGCGCATTTGGTCGAAAAACGTGCGCGTTTTGTAAATTAACCGCGGATTACACGGATTTCACCGATTTTGAACGGTAAAAAATGCGCGTTTTGTAAAAAAAGATGCGCATTTTGTAAAAATAGCTAACAGTTATCAGTTATCAGAAACTCGGTTATCTGTTACCGGTTTTGCGGACAATTTCGCTTGAGTTTGAAACCACGAGTTACTTTTACCACCGAGCCACAGAGCGCACCGAGAACACAGAGAATTTTAGACACAGATTTACACCGTTTGTTTCAACGGCAATTACATTGCCCTGAATTCAAAACTCCAAGCCTTACTTACAAGTAAACTTGCCGTCGGCCTGTAGCTTTGAATTTGAGGCTGCGCCTTTGTTGAAACAAAACACGGTTACAGCACGGTTTTTGACTGCGGATTTCCGCAGATTTCGCAGATAGTTTAAACGGAGAATTTTATCGTTGTGTTTGAAAAGTAACCACGGATTATGCAGTCGCTAGTCGCTAGTCGCTGGTCGCTAGTAAAGAATATCAAAAATCAAAAATTAAAATGCAAAATGACAAATCAAAATTCAAAAATTGCGGACAAAAAATAATAGTTGATAGTTATCAATCAAAGATGCAGAGAGCAGCAGAATTGAAGAATGAAGAGTGTAGATTGAAGATTTGTGGAGCCGCCTGCGGCGGATTTTCTAAAAAAAAACAATAGTTGATAACTATCAAGCAAAGACAGGGAGAAACGAGAGTTTAAAATTCAAAGTTGAAAGTTCAAAACCAAAATTCAAAATTTAAAATTGTGGAGTTCGGCCAATGGCCGAGACCTTGTTTTTGTATTTTCACCACGAAGAACACCCCGATGAGATAGCCCAAGGGTCATCTCACCCCGATGAAGTAGTTGCGACACTTCACAGGGCAGGCGGGGTAAACTCCGAGCACGAAGGATTGCTTTAAGGCAGGCATAAAATGCACTGTAAAATTCAAACAAAACCCTTTTTGAAACAAGCTTCAACCGGGTTTGTATTTTGAATTTCTGCCGCTGTGCGACCGCGCCTTAAAACAAATATACCACCTTCATCATTAAAGAAAAGAAGGGATTGACAAAAAGGCCCGGAAGAGGGAAAATGGATTCGTAGCCACTAAGGCGCAAAGACACCAAGAAGAAAAGATTATAGATTGCAGAATGAAGATTAGGCAGGAGACAGAAGAAGGGAACCGCCGGACGGCGGATAAAAACAAATCGCTGTTGCCGCCAAGGGCTGCGATGAGGAACAGACAGTATTACGCAGGCACAAAATGCCGGAGTAAGATAAAAGATTGCCGAACCGAAGGCGGCAACTGCCTCCATAAAAGCTGAAGTTTTCCGTTGACTTTGAAAAAAGCAGGGGTAGAATTTTTATTGGCATCGAGGAAGGGCAACAGGAGAAAATATCAAAAATAAAAAGTAGTTTAAGGATATGGTTGTGTAGCCAAGAGTTTGATATGGGAAATACCAGATAAGCATTGTTAATCGCAAAGAGGATAACCCCGAATGTATAGTTGGTGGAGTTTAGGCGAATGATTAATAGGGAGAAATTATGAACAGGAAAAAGGGTATATTGCGACTTGCAATAGTTTTAACTATTTTATCTGTTATGTTTGGCGTAATGATAGGTGCTGCCGGAGGTGATGAAGAGGTTGCTCTTACAATAGGCATCTTTGGCCCAGTATTTATATGGATTTGCTATTGGGGGTTTTGGTTTGTATTAAAAGGTTTTGATGCCCATCAATGTGAAAATTGTGAAAAGAATATAGGAAAGCTTGAAGAACAGTTTAAGTTCAATGAACATGTGGTGTGTGCTGAATGCCATAAAAAACTAAACAAAAACAAGGAGGAAAGAATATCTTGAAGGCTGGTTATGAATGTTAAGCCCGAGACATATACTTTAATTATTGAAGTTATAATATGGCCATTAGAAACTGCGAAAATTGCGAACAATTAATCGGAAGACTTGAAGAATCTTTTGTTTATCAAGGGCATGTTGTTTGCAAAAAGTGCAAAAATATTATAGATAAAGAAGTTGCATACCTGCCATCTTCAGAACAAAAAAGTTTGAATGAGATTCCTGAAGCTATAGAAAGAAATCCAAGCCCCAAAATAAGTTACATTCGAAAACACTGGCGTGGCGAACTTTTACTATCCGTATCATTTTGGATTAATGTTTTTTTGCTTAATATTGTCATCTGGTTGTTGGATGCTTTGCTTGCAAATAATGGAATAATTGAAAACCCAGTAATTCTTGCTCGTGCAGCAATCATTTTTGGCGCCTTTGTTTTTCTTATTGTTTACCCTTGGCAAATTATAGGTTTATGGCGTTCCTGTAAACGTCACATAGAAATATATGGCAAATATTTTTGGGCACGTACCGCTCAAGTACTTGTCGTTCTGGGGATTATTGCAACATTAGGTAGTCTAGATTCGTACTGGCCAATTTATAAAGGCTGTTTCCGTATGGCTTTTGTCAAAGATAATGACTTTGGAAACTGCACACTCACATTAGAGAAAAACAACACCCTCATTCACTTGCAGGGCGGGTTAAATTTGGGCGTATCAAAAGAAGTTTCCAAGATTCTAAAACGGAATCCTGGAATCGAAGGCATTATATTGGATAGTATTGGAGGGAGAATTTATGAAGGTCGCAAACTAGCTAAACTAATATCTGCTTATGGTCTCGACACATATTCTCTCAAAGGTTGTTATTCAGCAGCTGCAGTTGCTTTCATCGCAGGGGAAAGGCGATTTTTAGGAATGGGGGCCAATTTGGCTTATCATCAATATAAAGCGGGGCATGAAGGTCTTGATTCTTTTGTAGATATGAAAGAAGAACAAGCGAAGGATTTGCTTATTTTCCGGCGGCAAGGAATCAAATCTGAATTTTTAGATAAACTGTTTAATGCATCCTCTGATGACTTTTGGTATCCAACAGTTGATGAAATGCTGGATGCTGGTGTCATTCATGGGGTTGTTAATCCATCTGATTTATTGCCCATAGAATACGGTTCCACTCCAAAAGAAATGGACGAAGCATTCTTAGAAATTGAGGAAGAGTTACTCAATATTCCCGTCTACAAAACCATCAAGCAATACGAACCTGATACTTATAACAAAATTAAGATGGAATTTGACAAACAAATCAAAAAAGGTGCTACTATGGTTGAGTTGCAACAGTCAGGGGCAAATATTATAGAATCGCTGGCTTTTGCTGCTTTATCACGAACAAGCAACGAGGCATCTATACAGTTTTTTCAAGTGTTCACTGATGCTCTTAAGAAACTTAAGGAGATAAACCCACTTCTTGGTTTGAAAGCACTTCACCCTGAACAATATGGGCCTGTTTCTTTTCTTGAATATTTCTCTGATGACGAGACAAATCTCATGTTAGAAGCAATGAATAAAGTCATCGTTGATGCCTATGAAAAGAATAACCCTAGTGTAGATACAGAGGCTGCCGAACTCCTAATGGAGGAGTTAGTTCCCAAACTTGGAGAGTACGCCGATTATCTGGAATTAGAAGGCTTACAAAACACGGACGATTATAGCCGACATTGTGATGCCATAATTAAGCTCAATGGGCTAATCTTAGCGGAAGATAAAATTACAGCTGGAAATCTTTTGCGTTATATGTTCAGTCAAGAGTAGTACACTTGTTCTTTGAAGTATTATGGTTTCAAATAAAATTTGAGAATGGCGATACCAAGATTATGATAAACTCCAATGAACCTTTTAATTTATAACTAGGTAATAATAAGGAGAACTGTAACATGACAATACAGAACTGTCACAATTGTGGGCAAATCATAGGGAATCTCCAAGAACCTTTCTCTTTTCAAGGCAATGTTGTTTGTAAAGCATGCAAAATTTTATTGGAGGGCGAATCTCAGACGATAGGAATCATCAATAGTAAAACCGAAACTGAAATTCCAATTGCGGAAATACTGCCTCAAGATGGTGCTGATACCGAACATGAGTCCGCAGCTGACCTCATACAACAGGACGAGCAGGAAAAGAACTATGGAGGAATACATCGCACTGGATATTTCTTTGGCATACTTGGGGTTGCAGTTATCAATGGCATTTTCGATGCCGCCGGACAAAGTGAATCTGGCATAGCATCTCTCGGACTAATAATAACCTTCTTGGTCTCGTTTGTTCTGGTTGTGAATCGTCTGCGCAACATCGGGATGAGTGGCTGGTGGTCATTGCTTATACTCGTGCCGGTCGCAAACCTTTTCGTCGGGATTAAATGTACCATATGTCCAGAAGGATATCAAGACACTAAAAAACTCGATACTGCTGGCAAAATAATTGCTGGCATATTCATTGGACTTGTCGTACTTATCGTTGTAAGTGTAGTTATCGGAGCACTTAGTTCTTGAGAAGGTGGCAAACAGAAGCAAAGGGAGAGAATGTCCAACCTGTGCCCGTAGATATAGAAAAACAAAGATATAGACGAACTGGCAGGTGAGCACTTCGCGGGACAGGCAAACAAGAATAATAAATTGGTGCCGGATAAGATATATGATTAATTTTGGAATTACAGAACCCCGATGAAGTGGTCGCCGAAGCGGAGAACAGTGGACAGGTGAACAGGTCGCCAAGGGCGAGAAAATAGAGAATCGAAAATAGAATAGATTCCTCACTCTGTTCGGAACGGCTTCGCCGGATTCCTCCGCACGGGTCGGAATGACCCCTGCAAGGTCCGCCTGAGGCGGATAAATTTTTAATCAGTTGACATTAGTATAATGGCAGGATAAAATTGTGGAAAGTGTGATGTAAATTGTTATGTTTGATACATAGTAAGGAGATTTCAACGTGGGGTTGTTTTCATGGGTTTTCGGTGAGGAAAAGAAAACGAAATTAATTGCCAATTTGCCTGGACCCGGAACATATTCTCTAGATATCGTTGGGGAGTCCAAATATCAAGCTGTACTATCGGCCATTTGTGGTGGGTGCACCGAGGATGGTCATGAAAAATTGGTAGAAGCAACCCTGATTCATGAAGATGACAATCCATACGATAACAAAGCGATCAGAGTTGATATACGAGGAAAAACTGTAGGCTATTTAAGTCGGGAGAATGCAAGGCAGTATCGTGAGAAATTAAGAGAAGCGGGCTATCCCTGCATGATAGCAACATGTTCTGCCATGATAGTTGGGGGTTGGGACAGAGGTGATGGGGATAAGGGGTATTTTGGAGTAAAGTTAGATATACCAACAGATGATTAATGATATTAGTATAATGGCAGGATAAAATTGGCAAATTTAAGCAGATGGAAAGTTTTAGATTTAACTATTGATTCCCACTCCCTGTCCCCCGACTACTCGAGGGCAAGCTTTTGCAGGGATAAACTATGGCGGGAATCAAAATATAAAAATATGATGCGATATTATTTATATATTCTATCAAATAAAAGGAACGGCGATATTTATGTCGGCACCACAAGCGATTTGATTGGCAGAGTCGGCGAACATAAGAGTAATATTTTCGGCGGTTTTACAAAGAATACCGGCATTCATAATCTTGTATATTACGAGGAATATAATAGTCTCCAGGAGGCAATAACGAGAGAAAGACAGATTAAAAGATGGAAAAGGCAATGGAAGATTAATTTGATTGAAAAGCTCAATCCTGAATGGAAAGATTTATACGAAGGGTTGCTCCAAAAGAATAAATAAACTCTTGATTATAAAACAATTACCGATTATTGTAGAGCAACAATACAGGTAAAATATTTGGAAATACAGGCGGTATCAGTTACCCCGAGAAAGGCATTATTGAAATGCTGAATTACGCACAAAAGATTAGATTTTTTATTATTGCTATCCTCCTTATTTTTACGACGGAGGCTATCGGGTGGGTCGCGGATAGCGGCAATGGAACATTTACGAATCCGCTGTTCTATGAGGAATTTTCAGACCCGGATATGATACGGGTCGGCGACGATTACTACCTTACCGGCACAACGATGCACAGTATGCCGGGACTGCCGGTTCTGCATTCGAGAGATATGGTTAACTGGGAGTTTGTCTGTTATGCGTTCGAGCGGCTGGACCTTGGTCCGGAATTTCGGCTCCAAGAGGGGCGAGAAATCTACGGCAAGGGGATATGGGCGCCGTGTTTTCGCTATCACGATGGGACATACTATATTTTCAGCAATATCAACGGGAAAACAACGCAGATGTTTCGTGCCAAAAACCCCGCAGGCCCATGGACGCGCACCGCGATGAAACGTTCGTTTCATGACCTGTCGGTCCTGTTCGACGATGACGGCAAAGTTTACGTTGTCTGGGGATATCAGGAAATTCATTTCGCCCAGCTCAATGATGAGCTTACGGATGTAGTTGCCGGCAGCGAACGAATTATTATTAAAAAAGATGCGGGGATGGGTGAAGGGTCTCATTTTTACAAAATCAACGGCAAGTACATAATTACAAGCGCCTGCTGGGACGGGCGTATGCGGATGGCATGTGCGCGGAGCGATAAGCCGCAAGGGCCTTATGAAGTAAATCCTGCAATCAGCATAGATGAAGATTTTGGATTAGCTGAAGGTTATCGGCTTAAAGGTCTTGGTCGCCAGTCACCGCCTTTTAATGTGATTTTGCCGAATACGAATGACGGCGGGCGGATGTCAATGCATCAGGGTGGTATAATCGATACGAAGAGGGGCCAGTGGTGGGGTTTTTCAATGATGGATTATAATGCGCTTGGTCGGTTGACCTGTCTTTCACCGATTACCTGGAAGGACGGCTGGCCATATTTTGGCCTGCCGGGCAATCTCAAACGCACGCCGCGGACGTGGGTCAAGCCTGATACCGGTCAGGCCTGCAAGGTGCGAGCGCCTTATAGACGCAATGACGATTTTGCCGGCGATAAACTCGAGCCCATCTGGCAATGGAATCATCTGCCTGATGACAGCAAATGGTCATTGTCAGAGCGCCCCGGCTTTCTTCGGCTGCACTCATTGCCTTCGGCAGATTTATGGTTAGCGCGCAATACGCTGACACAGCGAGCAATTGGGCCGATATCAGCACCTACAGTTATTCTGGATGCAGGCGGGATGCAGGTCGGAGACGTTGCAGGGCTGGCGCTGATGAATTTTCCATACGCATGGATAGGTGTTAGTCGTAAGGCCGACGGCTTGAGCATTGAACAGTTCGACCAGCTTACCGGAAAGACATCAAGCATTCCCTTTAAAGGGGTGCGGATATGGCTTCGGGCTTATTGTAATTTTCTTACGGGAAAGGCGAGGTTCAGCTACAGCATTGACGGGAAAAAATTTGGGCCTTTCGGCGCTAAATTTACGATGATTTTTCAGCTCAAGACGTTTCAGGGAATTCGTTATTCACTGTTTCATTATAATACAGCAGGTGCTGGCGGCGGCTGGGCGGATTTTGATGACTTTATCGTGCACAGAGTCTATACTCAGGGATTGATGAAACCGATTCCTTTTGGTCAGACGATTACGCTGTCAACTTTCAGCGGCGAATCTGTCCTGGCGGCAGAAGACGGTGTTTTAACTGCTGTTTCAGCGGAAGAGCCGTTAGTCGAAAGCTCGGCGAGTCAATTCAAAGTTATTGACCGCGGCTTAGGGCGCGCCGGCCTGCAGTGTGGCGATGAATTTGTTTCTGTAACGGCGCCGGGCGGTGAGGGACAAGTTACATTGAAAGCAGGGCAGCCCACTGACGCTGAAACCTTTCAATGGACGGAGAATGTCTATGGCGACCTGATGCTGCTTTCGCTTGTTACTGACCGTTATCTCAGGATTAATCCGCAGGACCGTGCGATAACCGCCGATAGTCCCGGCCCCAAGCCCGATAGAAAAGATGGGTCATGTCTAATCTGGCAAATCAAATAAATAAA
>CAZUEO010000047.1:0-8661 GCA_964619675.1 uncultured Planctomycetaceae bacterium
CGCTTGTTGAAAAAGCAGAAATGCAGCGCCGCAAGAGCACAGTTAAATAAAGTATTTATGAATAGAGCCGCTGCCGACCAGCTTCGGTGGACTTTATGCGTCTTTCCAACAAGCGCCGAGGCGCAGGAGTGCGGGATGAGCCAAAGCGAATACGCTGATTTTGTCTATAACGCCTGTTTTTTACATGAAGCCAGTCCGCTTGACTGCTGGAAAAAACTGGAAAAACAGCAGCAGAAAATAGTGGATTTGCTGAATACTAAAAGCCGGATACATTTTAAGGGCAGTAACGTTGATGTCAAATTCAGCACCAGCGGCAAAAAATGGATTAACTCGGCAGGCAAACGCAATATGCCCAGCGGGGAAGTTTTTACAAGCCCGCTCGAGGATTCCGTAAATGGAATGGTTCGATTCTCGTATCCGGGAATTTATATGGGTCAGGAGATAGAGGATATAAAGCTTGAGATTAAAAACGGCCAGGTCGTAAAGGCGCAGGCGGCAAAAGGACAGGACCTGCTGAACAAAATTCTTGAAATACCCGGAGCAAAAAGATTTGGAGAAGCGGCTATCGGCAACAATGAAAGGGTCAACAAATTTACGAAGAATATGCTGTTTGATGAAAAAATGGGCGGCACAATTCACATGGCTCTTGGAGCGGCATATCCTGAAACGGGCGGGAAAAACGAATCGGCAATACACTGGGATTTGCTTGCGGATATGAATGACGGCCAAATTCTCGCCGATGGCGAAGTTATTTATAGTAAAGGTAAATTCACTATTGCTTGAGTTGTTGTGAGGTGGTTTTTAGTCCACACAGTTTTTCTGATAACTGATACCTTGTGCTGTTGTGCTCCCCTTAAGCGATACTATCAGTGTGCGGCTCGACTGAGCTTGCCGAAGTCTGCAATGCTTTTACGGCTTTTGCAAGTCCTTTGACAACCGATGAAACCAAAGACAGTTCCGAATCGCAAAGAGGACTGTCCGCACAGCGGTAGAGTAAAATCATACCCAGAGCCGGCCCTGTATTGTTAAGGCCGATTGCCGCAAGCGAAATTCTTTTTAAAACGGCAGGGCCTGCGAAAAAACCCATTTTGCACAAATCATCGGCACTGCAGACCTTACTGTTCTGGCAGACAGCCTCGACCATTTTTGCCGTCAGCACCGGGCCGATATGGGAGGGGATATCCTCAAGCCGGGAGTCTTTCGAATAGAAATGAATCTGGGGCGCACTCGCCTCGCTTTGCTGCTGGTGAAGCGCATCGCCAGCTGTAAAAATTATTGCGATGCTGCAATCGGCTATATTTTCAGCGAAGAATGCGCCTGCCGAGCCGGCGAGCGAATCGAGGTTCGTTGCCCCCAGAAGATTCTCATAGAAATCCGCTGCAAACCGGAAACTCTTCAAATGGTTTATAAAAGTTCCATGTGCTGCTATGATATCATTGCAGAGGATATCGATTTTCTGCTTCTGAATCCTCCTGATATTGTTCAGCTTCCTGATAAGCTGCCGTAGTTTTGAATTTCTTTCTTCCTTCAATAGCGCATCTCCATAAGTGAGTCTATACTGTCTTCATTTTTGGTTTCGACATAAAGGAAACGGCAGTTTAATATAGGCTTGAAGTTTGGTTTTTTAACGTCTTGGTCCCATAAAGGCGTTGCCGGTGCCTGATAAGGGCGATATTTTATGGATTTCGAGGATTGTAGTAGTGAGCTTCAGGATTTTTCGGACTTGCCCGTTGCGACGCCGTCTCCCCGCGGCGAACCGGCGCCCGGCAGGTTTATGGTTACCGTCGTGCCTTTATCGAGCAGGCTTTCTATGTTAATACTGCAGCCGTTGTTCTTCAGGAAACTTTCGGCAAGCGACAGCCCCATACCCTTTTGCCTGCCTGCGCTCTTTTCAGAGAAAAACGGCTGGCCGGCCTTTTGCAGAGTTTCTTCGCTCATGCCGCAGCCCTGGTCTTTTATACGGATTTCGACAAAATTGCTTTGCGGCGGCTGGCTGCCGGTAATCTGTACCGAGCCGTTGCCGCTTTCGTAAGATTCAAGTGCATTGTAAATTATCTGGGCAATCGCCTCAGCGGCCTGTTCGGCATCAACCTCAATATCGCCCAGTGTTTCAATGTTTTCAAGCTTGATGTCAAGCGGCTCTGAATTGTAATGAATATTTACCTTTTCAAGACAGTTATTAATAACGACAAATGGCGAGACCGTTCGAATCGAAGGCTTGGCGGGCCTTGCATAACTCATAAGCTGGCCGACGACTTCATGAACTTCGCCGGCCTTCTCGATAATTTGACTTAAAATGAGTTTCTTGGTTTCGTCGGTTTCGCTTTGTACAAGCAGTTGAGCTCTGCCGGATATTACCGCAAGCGGGTTGTTCAGTTCATGTGCGGCGCCTGCCGCAAGCTCCGCTGCCGTTTCAGCAAGGACATCTTTTGGCTGGGCCTGCCGGACAGCAGGCGTCTGCGGTCTGGCGGTGAGCTTGTCGAAGCCATTAGGTTGTGTCAGGCAATCCACTGCTAACTGGGCGATTGATTTTTCGCGTTCGCTTCTGCCGCTTAAAGCGAATACCCTGCCGAGAACGTTGGTTATCTGTTCAAATAAATTTTCATCAGGCATCAGGCCGCTAAGAATAATGCCGCCAATTGTCTGCCGCTCGTTTCTAATCGGGACAAAGCAGCTATTCTCGCTCTTTATACCTGCCTGTTCATAAAACCACGCAAGCATATCCTGTGCTTGTGCATCCTGTATTGAAAACCCCGCGGGGCAGTTTATCAGCAATGACCTCGCAGAAAGGCCTTCGATTACCGAAGCCAGTAATATGTCGGCCTGGCAGGGGTCGGTTGTGAAAACGCAAATGCTTTGGACGAGAAAACATTCGGAAATTATCTTTGCCGAAATTTCCGCAATGCCGATTGGGGGAAGTTGCGGGTTTAAGGCAGCAGTAAATTTCTGCATAAATTGCGAAAATACATCCTCGCTGCGAAGAGCGGTCAATTGATTCAAATATATCTGCTTTACGGTTTCATAGTAAAGCTGCCCGGGATTTTCAATTTCAAGGCCGAGCGTTTCACTGAGTTGTCCCGCAAAGCTTTGCACCTTTTCCCTGATTTCATTTATATCGGAATCTGTAAGAGATAACCGCTGTTTCAAATCCCCGATGTCCTGCGTAAGTTCTGAACCTGTCAACCCAGGCTTCGCCGAGGCGAGTATATCAGCAAGGCGGACAATAGAAACAATTTGGCCTGCAGGTAGTTTATCCATTAAGATACTTGCATCTGTCTTATACAGCCAGGCGGTATCGGCGATGGAAGAACTGAACTGCCACTTTTCCATAAGCATTTGCGAAAGAATATTGTCCGTTATGCCGAGATGTTCCTTTTCAAGATTCGCCAGAGATAGTTTTTGCTCTTCGGCCTGGCGGCAAAGCATTAGAAGGCTTTTGCTGAAGAGTTGTGCGAGGGCAAACAAGCCGGTATCGGCAAAGAGGGCGGCGATAAATGCCTCGGATGTGCCGGGAAAATTCGCCTTTTGTGCGATAAGTTTTGCAGCAAAGGCCCTCGTGCCGCTGCGCCGGACAAAAGAGGCTATTAAAGACAGAAAGTTCGTATCCTCTGTATCATAAACTTTCAGTGTAAGTATCGTTTTGAGAAGTTCGGCTTTAGACAGTCGCTTTATCAGTGCCGGAAAATCGAGCTTTTTGAAATCTACCGGTATGTTTTTTTGTCTGCAGAGGTTGATTACGGCAAGGGCGATGGCAGGGTCTGATTCGGGAAAAATGGATATATCTTCATAAGAACCGGCGCCGGACAAACGGTTGGCGCATCGTGCAGCACAGGCCGGATGTGCAGTTAAACAGTTCAGTTGATACACCGCCAGCTTGGTCCTCTGGGCAGAGATGTTTGGCGCAGGCTGCGTCATTGACCGTGCTTCTTCCTCCGATGTATGAGTTAGGTTTCAAGCACAGCGGCGATTTTGCTAATAAGCTCGGTAATGCTGAACGGCTTTTTCAAAAAAGCCTCCGCTCCTGACTTGAGCAGTTCATCTATCTCGGGCTGATTTATTACACCGCTGATTATTATTATCCTTGTATTTGTAAATTCCGGGTTTTCCCTGATTGTTTTGCATACGATATTGCCGTTTACGTCCGGCAGCATATAGTCCAGCAGTATGAGGTCAGGCCGGAACCTTTGCGTCATAATACCGGCGTCATAACCTGTCGATGCGGTCTTAACCTCAAATCTGCCGTCGCGGCTGAGAACGTCCGTCATCATTTCCACAATCTCGGCGTCATCATCCACAACAAGCAGACGTTTCTTGCCCGAAAGCAGGTTCTGCATCGGGATACTGTTGTCTTTCATAAATTTCAGCAGATTGTCCCGCGGAATTTTACGAAACTTCGAACCCGGAATTCGAAAACCGCGAAGCCTGCCGGAATCAAAACAGCGGATAATTGTTTGCTGACTGAGGTTGCAAATCTCTGCTGCCTCACCTGTCGTATAGAGCTCTTTTGTCGTGTCCATGCTCACTCCCTCACTCTGAATATCCATATTCTACAGTCTCCTAATTTGCCTTATCTTCCCAATTTAACTGCCAAGTCATCACTTTGTCAAGATTTAAAAAATTTTAATTGAGAATATATTAAAAAGCATTGATTTTATTGTTATTATAAATATCTGGGTTTTATTTATCCGGTTTTGCGATATTTATTTAAGATTTTATTAGTGCTTTATTAATAGACGGTTAAATGTTCCAAAATTTGGCTGTAAGCAAAAAGGTTGAGAAAAATATACCGCTCAGTTAAACTCCTGAGCTGTTGAAATATTTTTTGAAATATCGCAAAAGATTTTTTTTAAGGCTGTCTTTTGTGAAAAAAGCAAAATACCTGTTAATTATTACTTTGCCTTTGATTTTTACTATTGGCGGCTGTATCGATGGCGTAGCCGTACTCAGTATGAATAACGACGGCAGCGGCAAGGTAACTTTCGAAGGACTTTTTGATTATCCCGCCTATTGCGCCGTTACTAATACGGACTGTGTTGCTGCACAGCCTTTTTTCCTCGGCCAGATAAAAAAGATGCTGACCAGCGGCGGCTTTGCTGCCTGGGATGAGGTAAGCTGGAAGCTGCTTGACGGCGGCAAGTATTATTTCAAAGGCACGGCGTATTTTAAGGATATAAACAAAACGGATTTCTTTATAGGTTCGATTAAAAGCAATTTAAGAATAGTCTTTAACGCGGGCCGAGAGCCGGTACTTGAATTAAAATATCTGCCGGACGATACCATTCCTGAAAATCAGCAAATGGAGTCGTTGCCGCCTGCTCTTTTTACATCGCTTAGTATAAATCTCGTTATCAACTTGCCCGCCGATATCGAAGAGGCACAGAATTTTGAATTGCTCGACCGGCAGACCGCAATGTTTGTCATCCAGGGCACAGATTGCGCCAAAGCTGCGGCCAGGGGCCGTTTAAGTGAATACTTCAGGAATAAAGGGGAGATAAAATTAGTTCTGGCCTCGGCAGGCAGGGATTTGTTCGATTACAAGTCGCAGGTTCGATATGCAAAAAAGGAATTTGAGAAAATATTGAATAAAATTCAGGTCCCTGACGCGGCTCAAGATACTGAAGAATCAAGTCTTAAAAGTGAGTTTAACAGCCGGATGCGGCGCGGCCTTGCGGCTGAAGCGCAAAAGGATTTCAACAAAGCCCTGGAAATTTATGAAAATGTCATAGATGACGCCGACGCAGGTGAAAAATACAGAGCCGCAGCAAGCTACCAGATAGGCGTTTGTCTGCTCAAAATGGGCGACAAAGAAAAAGCTGAAGCACAATTTGAATATGTTATAACCAATCATTCTCTGCAGCGGAATGCCGCCCTGAAGTCTGTGAAAATGCTTCAGAATATTCGTGCCGGCAAAACCGATGAAAAGAAACAGGGCCCCAAGGAGCCTCCGTTTGTTATTGATACCATTCCCGGGCTTTATTCACAGGATGTGGACCCTAATACAGCATCGATTACGATTACTTTCAGCGAGCCGATGAAGAAAACCGATTGGTTCTATTCTTCTTTCTCACCGCTGCCGCTGCCGATAGCGGCAGACAAGCCGTCTTTTGACCCGTGCGGCGTCCGGTGGACTTTACCTGTGAAAAAACTTAAGCCCGGCAGGGCGTATGCGATTGCCGTAAATTATAGCGGCAATGATGAAAACTCCACAGATTTCCATGCGGGCTTTTGCGGCATTTCAGGGCAAATGTGCGAGAATTTTGTCCTTGTTTTCGCAACTGCCGATGACGAGCAGGAGCCGACCTTCATAGACGACAGGATAATTGAAAAATGCGATAAAATAAATTTCCCGCCGTAAACTGTTAACCGTAAACAGTAAACTCACCTGCTCTACTGTTCGCCTGCTCTATTTATATTGTTTTCCGCCGGTTTTAAGACTATAATTTGTCAAAATCTTTGAGGGGCAACTTAGTTATGATAATTCTTTTAATTATCAAATTATTCGAAGAATAAATCGCATGTAGAATGGTAGAATTTGAAAAGAGGAAAATGGAAATCCCAAATATTAAAGAAATTTTTGACCTAATAAAAAAAGGCGCAACTTTGGAAGCTCAACAAAAAATTGTAGAGCTGAAGGAAAACATGATTTCTTTACAAGAAGAAAATATCAAATTGAAAGAAAAGGTATGAGGACTTGAAGAGCAAATTATTTTAAAAGAACAGTTAATCTATGAAGCACCATATTATTGGATAAAAAAAGAAGAAAAGAAAGATGGGCCGTTTTGCCAACCATGTTATGACAACAATAAAAAATTGATAAGACTTCAATTGTGTGAAACAGGCCGATGGTATTGCGAGATTTGCAAGAATTCATTTTACGATTCAAGTTATAGGCCTCCAGAGAATCAAGACCCGTACCGTGATCCTATGCAAATGTAAGTTCTATTGAACGATAGAGATTATATTTTTATAAGACTTTTATAATGAATTTTTCCTTTGTTTCTCTCTGTTTATGTGGTAAAAGTAATTTGTCCGCCGAAGACGAGACCTCGCCAAATGGCGGGTTTTAATTTACGGGGTATAAGGAAATGTCACGAAAAAAAATCACAATCGCAGGCGCTGGCAACGTCGGTGCAACGGCGGCTATTTTAGCGGCTCAAAAGCAGCTTGGGGATATTGTCCTCGTTGATATTGTCAAAGGACTTGCAGAAGGCAAGGCTCTCGATATGGCACAGGCGGGAAGTCTTTGCGGCTATGACTGCAAAATCACCGGCACTACGGACTGGGCTGAAACTGCCGACAGCGATATAGTCATAATCACAAGCGGCCTGCCGAGAAAGCCGGGAATGAGCAGGGATGATTTGCTTGCGAAGAATACCGAAATCGTCAAAAGCGTGACGCAGCAGATTGTAAAATATTCTCCGAATAGTTTTATTATAGTCGTCTGCAATCCGCTTGATGCAATGGTTAATGTCGCAGCGATGGTAAGCGGTTTTGAAAAAAACAAGGTGATGGGTATGGCAGGATTGCTCGATGCGGCAAGATTTGCATATTTCATTTCCGAGAAACTTTCCGTAAGCGCCGCCGATATCAAATGTGTCCTTCTGGGCGGGCATGGCGATGATATGGTGCCGCTGCCGAGATTTACCACCGTATCGGGAAAACCGCTGACGGAGCTGCTTGATGAAAAAGCAATTGAGGATATTGTGCATAGGACGCGAATGGGCGGCATTGAAATTGTCAATCTTATGGGTACGAGCGCATATTATGCACCGGCGGCAGGGGCGGTTAAAATGGCACAGGCTGTTTTGCTTGATAAAAAGATGCATCTGTCGTGCTGTGCGTATTGTGATAGGGAATATGACGTCGGCGGATATTTTGTCGGCGTGCCTGTGATACTCGGTACCTCAGGTATTGAAAAAATCATAGAGCTCGACCTTGATGAAGGAGAAAAGAGGGATTTTGCCGCTTCGGTTCAGCACGTAAAAGAACTGGTTGATAAGGTGCGAAAGCTGCTGTAACCTGCTTATTTGCAGCATTTTATTTGCCGGACTTTTATCGGACGGCACGGAAATGTGCAGGCTGTCGAGGCGTTTTTTTTGCACATATTTGAGATTAATCATACCATACCTTCTATATCGTGTTTTACATTCTGGCGAATCTGGAGAAGCGGGGGAAAGTCTTGACATACTCAGTTTAGAATGATATGATTAAATTAACAGTTATATGTAATACATGGGTTTTGATGAGTCCACCAGCGGAGGAGGATGAAGTCAATTTTCCCAAAAAAAGGTATAAGACAGGCATCTAATGCGGTCAGAGTTTGGGTGCATATCGAGGGCAATTGTATTATAGGTATAAATAAATAATATAGAAGAAGTGTTCCTAAATTTTTTAAGGAGGAATGGATTGTGAAAAGATTTGTTTTTTGTCTTGCATTAGTTGCGGTGTTCGCGATGAATGCTTCGGCGACGACGGGATCGTTTACAGAACCGTTGGCTGGCGCTATTTTGTCAGTGGACCTCAATGGCGGCCAGAGTGGGGAAACCCGGCCGACAGAAGGCTGGAACGGCTCAACCACCGCAGGCGAATTTGACGCCGATGCCTACGGCGTGGTTTGGTCGCCATGGGCCGGCCCGGACTGGTCAGGCGGCGATAACGGAC
>CAZUEO010000048.1:0-5567 GCA_964619675.1 uncultured Planctomycetaceae bacterium
AAATTATTTCTAAAAATTTTGCGCCAGTGACAGTTCCGCAGCCGTTTTTGTCACTTTGGTGGAATTTTTTTAGAAGTTTGTCGATATCGCCGCCTGTCCGGCAGCGTATTTTAAAAAATAGCTATGGTTATTTGCACCGCTGGTCTTTGCGGGGTTATCTGCCTTTTAATAAAATCATAAAAAATATACCGTGATGAACTCGACATAAGGGGTATAATGTGCCTTATTCCCTAATTTTTTTCTTTCTTTAATAGCTCAAAACTGGTACTATGTCGGCCTGCTAAAATATTTCAATCCGCAAATTAACGGCAAATATTGGTTACTGAATTTTAATGGCGAATACGAAGACTGAAAATAACGGCGGTTATCTGGCCTTTGAAAATACGATAGCCGACATTGACCGGCAGATAGCCGAGCTTACAAGGCTCAGTTCCGTCAAGGGCATAGATTACTCTGCCGAGATTCGCAAGCTGCAGCGCCAGCAGGTTGCCGAGTTCAGGCGTATTTACGACGGCCTGACCGCCTGGCAGACTGTGCAGGTGGCCAGACACCCCAAAAGGCCGCTGCTGGGCGATTATCTGAACCTGATGGTGAAGGATTTCCGTCAGCTTCACGGCGACAGGTGCTTCGGCGACGATGCCGCGATAGTCTGCGGGCTGGGCTATATCGGCAGGGAAAAAGTCCTTGTTATCGGCCAGAACAAGGGTCGCGATACGAAGGAAAAGATAAAATGCAATTTTGGCTGTGCTAATCCGGAAGGCTATCGAAAAGCGCTTATCAAAATGAGATTTGCCGAAAAATTCAATATCCCTGTGATAACTCTGATAGACACGCCCGGCGCTTATCCCGGCATAGGCGCCGAAGAAAGAGGCCAGGCCCAGGCGATAGCGGTAAACCTGATGGAAATGAGCCGTTTGCGTGTGCCTGTTATATGTATTGTCATCGGCGAAGGCGGCAGCGGCGGCGCGCTTGGCATAGGCGTCGGCGACAGGCTTGCGATACTTGAGTATGCTTATTACTCGGTTATTTCACCTGAAGGCTGTGCGGCGATATTATGGCGTGACGGCAAAGCGGCTGCTCAGGCAGCAGAGGCGCTTAAGCTTACGAGCAGGGAGCTTCTCAGGCTCGGCCTTGCTGATGCCGCAATTGCCGAACCCCTCGGCGGAGCGCACAGGAATATCCACGATACCGTTTACAACGTTGAGCAGTACATCGTCAAGACACTGCGCGAGCTCAAGAGAATGAAGATTGCGAACCTTGTTGAGAGCAGGTACAAGAAATTGCGGGCCGTCGGCTCGACGGCTACGAAGCTGCAGAAAATTCCTCCTTCGAAGGCAAAGATACAACAAGCTGCGAAAAAATTCATCAAAGCAGGAAAAATAGAGCAGGTTACTCCTGATAAAGTAAAGGTATGAAAAAAATTGCTGTTCCTTTTTACTGCTGACCGCCTTTAATGGTCCTTGGGTCGAGTCCCTCTTCAATTGCCTTTATTTTATCGACTCTTCTTTTATGTCTGCCGCCTGCGAATTCGGTTGACAGCCAGACCTCGACGATTTTCCGCAGTGCTTGGGTCCCGAGCAGATCGCCGCTTAGACACAGGACGTTGGCGTTATTATGCTGCCGGGAGATTCGTGCGTTCAGCTCGTCGTAACAAAGAGCGGCGCGAATACCATGAACTTTATTCGCTGCAATCGACATCCCAATTCCCGTGCCGCATATCAAAATTGCCATGTCAACTTCCTTTTTTGATATGGTGGTCGCCGCTACATAGGCGACGTCAGGATAATCGATAGGGCCTTCGACGCTGGTGCCGTAATCGATGCACTGATGGCCCAGCTCGGTTACTATGGCCTTTATCTGCTCCTTGGCCTCAAGACCCCTATGGTCATTTGCTACCGCTACTTTCATTTCAACAGTTCACCTATCCTTTTATTAACGGCTTTTTCTATAACCAAGCCGCATCCTTCATATGTTTCAAAGCCCTGTCCTATCGGGTCGTTTATATCACCGCTGTCGTTTAATAGTATACATTTTTGCCCGCTTTCAGGCAAAAGCCGACTTATATCGTCTTTATGCCCGGCCGACATTACGAAGATATGGTCAGCCTCTGCGAGCATTTCAGCCGTTATGTGCCTGCTTTTATGCCCTGCCAGGCTCACACCTTTTGAAGCACAATACCTTATAGATTCGGCACTTGCGTCAATGCCGCTGACCGCCATAGTGCCAGCAGAACTTACCTTATAACCGATTTGTCCCAGCCGGTCAATATCACATTTGAGTTTTTCAGCCAGCAGTTTTTTCGCAAAACCTTCTGCCATCGGGCTTCTGCACGTATTGCCTGTGCAGACAAAAAGGATATTCACGGTGAGCATCTTTTGGATTTGCTGTTCGCTATATACTCCTTCTCTCAAAACTTGCCAGCCGGTCGGCGAGATTTTTACTACCGTACTGTTTTTTTTGTATTTGCACGCCCCTGCGTCCAAAATCATATCGACCAGCCCGTCAAGCTGCTCAATTGCCTGTTTTGCATCGGTCGCAGGCTCATTGCCTGCCGTATTTGCGCTCGGCGCTACAACGGGAAATCCGCAAAGGTTTAGAAGCTGTCGGGCAAGAGCATTTTCAGGACAGCGAATACCTATGGTGTTGTCTTTATAAAGCAGTTTTACTGTTTGGGGCCCGAGTTTTTTTTCAAGACGATAGATGTCTTTCTGTTCGATTTGGGAAACTATTGTAAGCGGGCCCGGCCAGGCGTTTTTTACAAGTTTCCTTGCAGGCAAGGGCAAAGTCGGTACATAATCGGCCAGTTTGTCTTTGTCGCCTATGTGCAGGGAATATCGTTTGTCCGAATCTCTTTGTTTTAATTCGTCGAGTCTGGCAAGACCGGCCTTGTCAACTCTGCATGCGATTCCATAAACGGTTTCAGTGGGAAAAACGACCAGACCACCGCTGTCAACGCAGGCAGCGGCCTTTTTCAAATTCTCAATGTCGCCTGCCTTTGGCGGCTCGGCCATTTTTAAGATAACTGTTCCCATCGCGCAATAAAATACAGGATTGCAGGGCAAAAAGGAAGGATATTCCCAAGGGATTGAAAATTTAAGATTGAAAATTGAAGATTTGTGGAGCCCGCCTGCGGCGGTCTTTTTAAAAAACAATAGTTGATAATTATCAAGCAAAATGAGAGAAAGCCGACATATAAAAAACAGCGGATATTTAGCATGAAAACAATAGTTGATAATTATCAATCAAAATGAGAGAAAACCGACAAATAGAAAATAACCAGCCTGAAAAATGATACTTGATAACTATCAAGCAAAGGTTAAAAAAGCGGTGGGATTTAAGACGGCAGTCCGCCTTCGTCCTTTGAATCGGGACTTCGTCGCGATGCTGCGCGGATTGAAAATTTGTGGAGCCCGACTTCGCACATTCGTGCTACGAAGGGCAGGCCGCCTGCGGCGGTCTTTTTAAAAAACAATAGTTGATAATTATCAATCAAAATGAGAGAAAACCGACAAATAGAAAATAACCAGCCTGAAAAATGATACTTGATAACTATCAAGCAAAGGTGTAGAGAGTAGCAGAATTGAAGAATGAAAATTGTAGATTGAGAATTTGTGGAACGCCTGCGGCGGATTTTCTAAAAAAATGATACTTGATAACTATCAAGCAAAGGTGCAGTAAGAAAATAAAAACTAAAAAATAAAATATAAAAACGACAGAGAAAAAATCAAAAATGGCTGCGAAAAATGCACTCGCGAAGGACGATGGCGGGCAAGTTTTATCGATTTTTTGTTCACCACCGAGCCACAGAGCTCACAGAAGACACAGAGGATTTGCTTTAAGGCGTCCCTTAGGGACATTGAATTCAAACCGAGTGCCTTACTTACAAGCGAGCTTGCCGCCGGCACATCGCTTTGAATTTTACTGCTGCGCAGATATACCTTAAAGCGATACCATCAGCCTTTGTTGAAATAAAAAACCATGCGGCTGAATTGTTCACCACAGAGCGATAGAGTTTAAAATTCAAAGTTTAAAGTGCAAAACCAAAATTCAAAATGCAAAAGTTGTGGAGCCCGCCTGCGGCAGATTAAAAAAAAATGATAGTTGATAACTATCAATCAAAGATGAGGAGAAACTTGGAATTAGAGATTTGAAATTTCAGAAAAAACGCCGCCCAAAAGGCGGCCGAACCCTGCCATCGTGATGGCAGGGCTAAACAACGGTGAGGCAAATTTTATCGTTGAGTGTGGAAAGAAAAGGGATAGAATTTGTCCTGTGAAAACTGCCTTAAGGCAGGTAAATAGCGCGTGGCGAATGCCGCATAAAATTCGTAAACAAGACCGCAGGCCGTATTGGGTATTATTATATGAAGAAAATGCTAAAAAAGCTGCCGAAACAGAAAAGAAATTTATGTCGAGGCTCGTTATATTCCTGAATACAGAATCACAAAGGCAGAGCTTGAATATTTGGCGGCCAGAGTAAAGAAACTTCAAAAACTGACAAAAACGGTATGCAGGGCAAAAATAGAAAGTTTTATTTAGCCGTAGCCACAAAGGCACAAAGACACAAAGTTTTTTATTTTGTTAAACACTGATTCTTGTCCGACATAGCTTTAGCGACGTCGGAACGCGGATTTCGCAGATTTATTTTTTCACCACGAATGAACACGAATACAAAAATATTTAAACACAGATTACACGGCAATATCAAAAATCAAAAATTAAAAATAAAAATTACAAATAGAAAATCAAAATGTTTTTAACGAATCCTGCCATCGTGATGGCGGGGCTAACCACTAATTTTTCACCACAGAGGACACTGAAAACTTAGAAAAAAACAGGTAAACAGCCACTATTCACTATAATGCGGAGCTATCCCGGTCCACGAATGAAGTTCGTGACAAATATTTCTGTCTTCTATTCCTCGTAAACGAAATACTTCACAAATAAACTGCTCTGCTATTTCAAGTGCTTTGAGAGC
This sequence comes from uncultured Planctomycetaceae bacterium, assembly GCA_964619675.1. Taxonomy (GTDB): domain Bacteria; phylum Planctomycetota; class Phycisphaerae; order Sedimentisphaerales; family UBA12454; genus JAPLMW01. The sequence continues at coordinate 4,978 of CAZUEO010000048.1, forward strand.
AGAATTGGTGTCTAATGAATCATAAACCGTTGTATCTGCCAATCCGATTATTGTTGCACCTGAAAATTTAAACGTTTCATAAGAACTAGAGAAATGTACTAGTTTGTTTCTCAACTTTTTAAGATTCGTAAATTCCAGTCCTATCCCGGAATTTAACTGTATTTTTTTTCCAAGTACCTTTTCTGGCCATTCTTTAATTTTTTTATCCAGACTTGCTTGCCTCATTAAGTCGTTAAGAATTTGTTCTTTTGCATGTTTATACGGTTCTTCGTTAATCATAATAAGAAAATAGGTATTTAGGAAAATTTCCACACCGGTAACAGCCAAAATTACACATAGGGCAGCATCCTGCGGTATCTCTGCTTTGTTTTCATTTGTGGCTACTCGATAACATAATCGACGAAGAGCATTAAAATATTGCCACACCATTCTGTTAGGACTGGATAATGTTTTGTCCATACATTTTATGAATCAACTTATTTGAATCGTATAAAATATGTGATGATGTAAATAACTATTGAGACGATGCCAATCCCAAATAAAAATTCTGCTAAATTACTTGTTCTTATTGCTGGAAACATTTTGCTTAT
>CAZUEO010000049.1:0-4592 GCA_964619675.1 uncultured Planctomycetaceae bacterium
TTGTGTCAGGAATAGTTCGCACGGCTGCAGGCAATGCCAATTTGCCCAAACCGGAAGTTTTTGCTGCTGTAAGCCGGTGGGCAATTTTAATTTTCGCAGTAACTATTTCGCTGGAACAGCTCGGCATTGCATCGCTTTTAGTAACTGCTACTTTCAATATTATCCTTGGCGGTGTTTGTCTTGCATTGGCCCTTGCGTTTGGATTGGGCGGTAAAGATGTCGCAGCTAAATACCTTGAGGACTTAAGGAAAAGACGCTCTTAGAGAAAAAGCTGGTTACCTGTAGATTTAGTTATTAGTAGTTGGTATTATGAGGTCGGCTTCCATCCTCTACGGCCCCCTCTGTTTCTTGTGAAGCAAGAAGGGGGACAGAGGACAGGTTGTCGATGTTTGTTTTAATATATATGAAAATAATTTATATACCCGTAAAATTCCAGGTCGGTCAATTTGAGTTAATGAATAAAACGTCCTTATTCCGGCAAGCCGTTGGCAGCTTATTCTTTTTATTTCTCCTCTCGGTTTTTCTGGCCGGTTGTGTGGTTCAGAAGCGAAGCTGTCCGCCGATAACGACGACAGCAGAGGCTGCGGCAATTTTAAAGGAATATTCAAACGGTCTGCAGGCCTTTAAGGCAACAGGTAACTCCAATATGAATTACACGGACAAGGAGGGAAAAAAGATTTCACAGACTTTTCCCGTCAGGATATGGTTTGTAAACAGCAGCAAATTTTGTCTTTACGGTGATGTGGCGTTTGACCCTAAAGGGATGAGTTTTGCCTTAGACGGCGATGATTTCTGGGTTTACGCGAAGCTGTTCGAAGTGTATGTAACGGGTAAAATTAGTGAAGCAGAGGGGGACTATCTTGCCGGGCCTGCGATATTCCTCGATTTTTTGCAGCCTGTCGGTGCGGACTGCGACAGTTTGTATATGGCGGATGCCGAAAAAGACTACAATATACTGATTTGCGGGGACAGTAAAAGGTGCAGGACGAAAAAGATTTTTATAGATCGCTGCAGCCGTTTTGTGGAAAAAATCGAGTACCTCAACTGCTCCGGCAATCCTATTGTTGTTGTCGAACTTGATGATTATAAAAACGTGGCAGGTGAAAAAGGTTTTTCCTTTCCGCGCAGGCTGACTTACGAATACTTTCGAGGCCAAAAACCCGTCGACTCAAGACAGATTAAACTTAATTCTGTAAAATTGTGGCAGCCTAATCCTGCACAACTGAAGGCGCTGTTTACTCCGCCAGATGCGGGTAAATTTCAGAAGGAGGCAAAGTAACGATGAAAAAGAGTCTTGAACAAAAATTATCTGAAGGATTATTTTTTCTCGACGGCGCGATGGGTACACAGCTTATAGCAAAGCCAGTTACGGTGGGAAAATGCAGCGATTATCTTAATATCGAATCGCCGCAGATTATAATGGATATTCACCGTGCATATTTTAATGCAGGCAGTGATGCAGTCCTGACCAATACGTTCGGCGCAAATGAAATTACGCTGGCCCGCCATAATCTGGCAGACAAGGTCGAGCAAATAAATACTGCCGCTGTAAAAATTGCAAGGCAGGCTGCCGGCAAGGATAAATATGTAATAGGCGATATAGGGCCGAGCGGCCAGTTTTTAAAGCCGCTTGGAAGTCTTGAGCCTGCAAGGCTTAAGGATGCGTTTGCAAAACAGGCAAAGGCCCTTTGCGATGGGGGTGCGGACGGTTTTATCATAGAAACCTTCACAGCAGTTGACGAGGCAAAAATTGCAGTTGAGACCGTAAAATCTGTCTGCTCGTTGCCGGTATTTGTATCATTTGCTTTTGACCCTGCAGGGGGCGATTTTAAAACGATGATGGGGGCAGGCGTTGAAACGATTGTATCCGAAATTTCATCGCTGGGTGTTACTGCAATCGGTTTTAACTGTGGGACTTTGGAGATGGAGCAATATCTTGCTTTGGCTGAGAAATTTGCGAAACTGCTGGCAGGTAAAAATATTTTATTGCTCGCGGAGCCTAACGCTGGAAAGCCTGAGCTTGCTGACGGCAGGGCGGTATATAAAGTTTTGCCGGAGGATTTTGCTGAGTATGCAGATAAAATTCATAAAGCAGGAACGTCAATACTCGGCGGTTGCTGCGGAACAGGGCCACAGCATATTAAAACGATGACAGAAAAACTTAAAATTCAAAAATGATTATTGTCCAATGGGAGATAAAAAATGAAGGTGGTAACGATAGGTTTAATATGTTCTTTGGTTTTTATGTTGACGGCGGGCAGGTGCGGCGCAGCGGACAAATTTGACAGAGAGCTTGCTGAAAAAATCGCCGGCCAGGCGGCTCAGTGCGTTTTATCCAAGACTGTCGATGAACACTATGCGACAGCGTGTGCATATTTCGGAGTGTTAAGGTTGGCCGAATTGCAGAACGACCAAAAATTGATAGATAACGTAAAGGCTAACTATGCGGCTTTTATGAAAAATTCTCCCGACAAAGTCAAACCCGGACATGTTGACTGGAATGTCTTTGGCATTTTGCCTTTTGAATTATATCTTCAAACAAAAGATGAAAAGTACCTTAAACTTGCAACGGAACTGGCCGACGACGAGTGGGCGCGGCCTCGCTCGGACGGGCTGACTGCTTATACGCGGATGTGGACTGATGATATGTTTATGGTCGGCGCGCTCCAGGTGCAGGCCTGCAGGGCGCTGAAAAAAGATGTTTATCTCGACAGGGCTGTAACGCAGCTATTGGCTTATGCCAAAGAGCTTCAACGCAAGTACGGTTTGTTTCAGCATACAGCCAATATCCCGGTTTTCTGGGGCAGGGCTAACGGCTGGGCTGCTGTGGCATTGACGCTGACTTTGGAAAGTATGCCGCAGGAGCATACGAAACGCCGGGAGCTAATGGCTGTTTATAAAAAGATGATGAGTGCCCTTCAAAAATATCAGGGCGCAAACGGCCTGTGGCACCAGGTAATTATAGACCCGGCCAGCTTTGAGGAAACAAGCTGCACGGCGATGTTCACTTATGCAATCGCAACGGGAGTTAAAAACGGCTGGCTGGATGATTCTTTCCGCAAAACAGCGATAAGGGGTTTCAACGGCCTGTTGACGAAAGTCAAGAACGGCCAATTATCGGATATATGTGTCGGGACCGGCGAAGGCAAAAACTACGATTATTATTTAGACAGGCCCAGAGAAACGGGCAATTCGCACGGCCAGGCTGCGTTGCTTTGGGCGGCAACCGCTATGCTGAAACTGGCTCCTTGAGCAGATTGACAATAGCTGCGATGCTTTTTTGCGTTGCGCCCTGGTTGGCTTTAATTACCTGTTGACCATTAGCGGCGATTTGCTGAGCAAAGGCCGGTTCATCGAGACATTTTTTAATTGTTTTGAAAAGTTTATCTCCATCTTTCACTTCAATAGCGCCTTGTGCCTGCAAAAGCGATTTGACGGTTTCCTTAAAATTGAACGTGTGCGGGCCGAAGATTGTGCATTTAGCCATTGCTGCCGATTCCATCATATCTGAGCCGCCCATCGGCACGAGACTTCTGCCGACAAAAACGACGGTCGCCAATGAATAAAATTTTCTCAGGTCACCCATCGTATCGCCGAGTATTATGGCATCCTGATTTTCCGCCTTCTTTTGACCTGACTTTACTTTACTGTATCTAATGAGTTGAAAGCCTGATTTTTTAATAAGTTTTGCGACTTCGCCAAATCTTTCTGGTTTGCGCGGTACGATAACAAGTCTTAAATCGCTGCAGTTGTCCTGTTTTTTTAATTTTTTGAAGACATCGAGTATGATTTTTTCTTCTTTTGGACCTGTGCCGCCTGCAATGAGCAGGCGATTATCCGTAATGTTAAGCTGCTCTGCGAGCAGGTCGGCTCCTTCGACCTTTTCAGTTATTTGGGCGGTATCGTATTTCAAGCTGCCGGTGATAATGGTTGTATTTTTTTTGCCGCCGAGCGATATGAAACGCCTGGCGTATTCTTCGCTCTGCGCCAGAAAGAGCGAGACCTTTTCAAAAACAGGTTTTACAAAAGGCTTTACAAGATTGTATTTCGGGAAGCTTCTGTCGCTGATTCTGCCGTTGACCACTGCTACGGGAATTTTTAACCGGGTTGCCTTTGATGTAAAGTTCGGCCAGACCTCAAGCTCCATAAGCAGGCAGATGTCCGGCCTGATATTTTCAAATGCCCGGTCTATCACGGCCGAGAAATCGGCGGGGAAATAAAATACTTTTAATTCCTGACCGTAAAGTTTGCGGGCCTGCTGGATGCCGGTGTCGGTTGTTGCGCTTAAGACAATTTCGTATTCGGGCAGATTTTTTTTAAGCTCGGCGATAATTGTTTTGGTGGCGTTGACTTCGCCTACGCTTACGGCGTGAATCCAGATGCATTTTTTGGCAGGAAAATTTCTGCTGATTTTGCCGAGTCTTTCGCTCCAGCCCTGCCTGTAACGGTTCTGTGTTATCATCCTGAACAGGATTTTAGGGCTTATAGCAATAAGAGCGAGCAGGTAAATAAAATCATTGAAGAGCTTCATATAACGCGCCCGGCAGGATTCGAACCTGCGACCTACGGATTAGAAATCCGTTGCTCTATCC